>NZ_CP117835.1:3000000-3600000 GCF_029094545.1 Alkalihalophilus pseudofirmus
CTCTTTCATAACTGTATACAGCCTCTTTATTTTCATCTAATGGCCTATACGCACCATAAATCATGATTGGATTCTCTTTTCTTAGTGCAATCAGTTTTTTGTAATAATGAAGGACTGAGTTTTTGTCTGTCTTAGCTTCCTCTACATTAATTTCTTCATAATTCTGATTGACAGCCAGCCAAGGCTCCCCCGTTGTGAAGCCTGCATGTTTTGTTTGGTTCCACTGCATAGGTGTTCTCGCATTGTCACGACCCTTAATATAGATCCGTCTCATGACCTCATCATGTGATAGTCCTCTTTCTTCTGTTGCTTCTTTATACATGTTAAGGGTCTCAATATCGCGATAATCATCGATCGAATCAAATTCCACGTTCGTCATGCCGATTTCTTCGCCTTGGTAAATGTAAGGAGTGCCTTGCAGTGTGTGCAGCAGGGTTGCTAACATTTTTGCAGATTTCCCACGGTACTCTTTATCATCTCCGAACCTTGAAACCATTCTCGGTTGATCATGGTTATTCAGATACAAACTGTTCCAACCACGCCCTTCAAGTCCCAGCTGCCAGCCGTCTAAAATTCTTCTAAGCTCACTTAAGGTCCATGGTTGAATATCCCATTTACCTCCAGGTCCTGAATCCACATCCATGTGATCAAATTGAAAAACCATATTTAATTCATTGCGATCTTCTCCGGTAAATAATGCTGCATCGTCTGGCGTGACTCCCGGTGTCTCACCGACCGTCATGACATCGTATTTCGATAACACTTGTTCATTCATTTCCTTTATATATTCATGAACACGCGGACCATTTAGAAATAGATCGCCTGCCGGCTGATACGGCGTGTCTCTTACTTCAGCTGCATCAGGGAGCCCCTCTGCTTTAGAGATCATATTGATGACATCCATCCTAAAGCCATCAATCCCTTTATCGAGCCACCAAGTCATCATCTTGTATAGTTCACTACGTAACGCTTCATTCTCCCAATTGAAATCAGGCTGTTTTTTTGAAAATAGGTGCAGGAAATACTCATCCGTTTCTTCGTGATACTTCCATGCAGACCCGCTGAAATGAGATTCCCAATTATTAGGTTCTTGACCACCATTACCTGGGCGCCATATGTAGTAATCCCGATACGGGCTTGTTTTTGATGAAGCTGACTTTACAAACCACTCACATTCGTCACTCGAGTGATTAATGACTAAGTCCATAATTAACTTCATCCCGCGTTTATGGACTTCACTTAGCATCAATTCCCAGTCGTCCATTGTCCCAAATTCCTTCATAATTCCGTAATAATCACGAATATCGTACCCGTTATCATCATTAGGAGAATCATAGACAGGACTTAGCCAGATCACATCAATCCCTAACCATTCTAGATAATCAAGCTTACTAATTATTCCATTTAAGTCGCCAATCCCATCACCATTGCTGTCAGCAAAGCTGCGGGGGTATATTTGGTAAATCACACTTTCTTTCCACCATTGTTTGCTCATCACTTCTTCACAACCTTTATGCCATAATTAGAGCAATCGTTTGCACAATCCGACAAAAAAATATGCAATCGCTTTCATCTATCTTTATAGGCAATTATACATAGAGTCATAGATTTAAGCAACCGTTTTCACATATTTTTTATTTCGTAAAAAAACGCAATGACAAACGTTTGCATTCTTAACGTGACAGTATACAATCATATACATAGACTTAGATTAGTTAGAGGTTTTAATTATTAAGGAGGGGTTGGATGCAAAAGGAAGCCATTTATCACCGTCCAAAAAACGAATTCGCTTATGCTTATAATGAAAAAGATTTACATATTCGTTTAAAGACAAAAAAAGATGATGTAGAAGATGTCGAACTCCTATACGGAGATCCATATGAATGGGATAACGAGGCAGGTTGGCTGTTTCAAGCCGAAAAGATGATGAAAACAGGAAGTGATGAGCTTTTTGATTATTGGTTTAAAGAAGTCTCTCCTCCTTTTCGCCGCTTAAGATACGGATTTCGCCTTCATTCAAAGAATGAGTGTTTAACGTATACAGAACGAGGGTTTTATGAGGATTCACCAGCTGATGCTGGATTTTACTTTTGTTTTCCTTTTTTAAATGAGGTTGACGTTTTCGCGCCTCCAGAATGGGTTAAAGACACAGTCTGGTATCAGATCTTCCCTGAAAGATTTGCTAATGGTGATAAGTCTCTTAACCCAGACGGCACCTTGCCTTGGGGAAGCACGTCTCCTACACCGACAAATTTCTTTGGCGGCGATCTTGTAGGAATTGAGAATCATCTAGATTATCTATCACAATTAGGAATTAGCGGCATCTACCTCACTCCGATTTTTAAAGCCCATTCCAATCACAAGTATGACACGATTGACTACATGGAAATTGATCCGCAATTTGGTACTAAGGACACGTTTAAACACTTTGTCAAAGCTTGTCATGCTAGAGGAATTCGAGTCATGTTAGATGCTGTATTTAATCACTCAGGCTACTATTTTGAACCTTTTCAAGACGTCTTAAAAAATGGGAAGGATTCGAACTACCGTGAATGGTTTCATATTCATGAGTTTCCCATCACAAAAATAGAAGAAGCTGATGGTGACTTACGTCCAAATTATGATGCGTTTGCTTTTGTTCCAACAATGCCTAAGTTAAATACAGAACATCCAGAGGTGAAAGAATACCTGCTAAACGTAGCTGCTTATTGGATTCGTGAATTTGATATTGACGGCTGGCGTTTAGACGTTGCAAATGAAATTGATCATTCCTTTTGGAGAGAGTTCAGGAAAGTAGTAAAAGATATAAAACCTGATGCGTATATATTAGGAGAGATTTGGCATGATTCAATGCCTTGGCTTCTAGGAGACCAATTTGACGCAGTAATGAACTATCCTGTGACTAACGCCATTATTGACTTTGCAGGAAAACATTCAATTAATAATAAAGCGTTCATTGAACAGCTGACAAAATTACTGCATATGTATCCTCGTTCTGTTCAAGAAGTTGCTTTTAATTTATTGGGAAGTCATGATACACCAAGAATATTAACGCTCTCAGCCAACGATGAAGATCTGGTTAAGCTTCAGTTGTTACTCCAATTTTCTCTGCCTGGAACGCCTTGTATTTACTACGGAGATGAGATCGGGATGACTGGCGGTGCTGACCCTGGGTGCAGAGAATGCATGGTTTGGGATGAAGAGAAGCAAAACCAACCATTATTCAAATATGTACAACAGCTCATTCAACTTCGTACTCAGTCTGAAGCCTTTGGCACGAGAGGTGATTTAACGTTTGTTTCAACAAACCTTACCTCCCCGCTCCTCTCCTATATAAAGGTCACAAAGAATGAGCAGCTGTTATTTATCATAAATGCAGAAAGAGAATCTCATGAATTCGAGTTGCCTGATGAGTTTATTAACCTGCCAATGAAGGAATTATTTTCTGAGCAGGTTATGGAGCCATCTGCTAAAATCAGGATAGGCTCTAAACAAGCCATTGTTTTAAAGAAGCTTTAAAAGGAATGAGGCAGCAGCAAGAAGAACGGTTTCTTCCCGTTCTTCTTGCTTTGTTATTTCATTCCAAAAATACCCTAGTCCATATAGGTGGGATGTCATATGACCAAGAAAGCAAAAACAGCACGTAATGCCACCCTCTTCGCTCTCACATGGCCGATCTTCATTGAAATTCTTCTACATATGCTGATGGGTAACGCCGATACGTTAATGCTTAGCCAGTACTCTGATGATGCGGTTGCAGCGGTTGGGGTTTCAAATCAGCTTCTGATGGTGATCATCGTCATGTTCGGCTTTATAGCCACAGGAACGAGTGTACTCGTCGCTCAGCATTTAGGAGCAAATCAAGACGAAGATGCCGGCAGAGTAGCAACCGTTTCGATTATAGGGAACTTTATCTTCGGCTTATTTTTAAGTCTGCTATTATTCGCTGCAGGGCCCGCCATCCTTCTTATGATGGGGCTTCCAGAGGAACTTTTAAAAGAAGCAACTCTCTATTTACAAATTGTCGGCGGCTTTTCATTTATTCAATCAGTTCTTATGACGATTGGAGCAGTGCTTAGAAGTCATCAGTTCACTAAAGATGTGATGTACATTACGATAGGTATGAACATTTTAAACGTAATAGGAAATTATTTATTTATTTTCGGACCGTTCGGGATCCCGGTTCTAGGGGTTACAGGGGTAGCGATTTCAACTACAATTAGTCGAACTTTGGGGTTAATCGTTATTGCATTTGTCCTGTTTTACCGACTAAAAGGGCGTCTGCCTTTTTCTTTTATGCGTCGTTCTTTCCCTTCATACGAATTAAAAAGTTTACTTAAGATCGGAATTCCGTCAGCAGGTGAACATCTTTCTTATAATGGCTCACAACTTGTGATTACCTTTTTTATCGTAATGATGGGTACAGAAGCCCTGACAACAAAAGTGTATACACAAAACATTATGATGTTTATTTTGTTATTTGCGATTGCTATAGGACAAGGAACTCAAATAATCATTGGCCATCAAGTAGGGGCAAAAAAGTTAGACGAGGCATACGAGCGATGTATTAGAAGCTTAAAGATTGCGATTGCGGTTTCAACCTCGATGGCTGTGATCGTTTACTTTTCAAGCCGCCCTCTTCTCTCAATATTCACAAATAACGAACAGATTATCACAGCGGGAGCAACCCTCTTACTTCTAACGATCATTTTAGAGCCAGGAAGAGCCTTCAATCTCGTTGTCATCAATTGTTTACGAGCGGCTGGAGATGTTAAGTTTCCTGTGTACCTTGGGATTTTATCGATGTGGGGAGTAAGTATCCCTGTTGCTTACTTCTTTGGGGTACACATGGGTCTTGGACTGGTTGGAGTGTGGATAGGTTTTATTGCGGATGAATGGCTGAGGGGCCTGTTAATGTTATGGCGCTGGCGTCAAGGTCATTGGAGAGAAATGTCCTTTGTGCGTCATTCTAAAGAAGATCAACTTGCATAGGTCTAAAGTTTGAGTCTTAATTAATGATTTGAAAATGAACGGCGATGTTGTAAACTTTAATTACAGGGTTGTCTTACCATATGAGGAAGCTTTCTCTATTAACCTTGTAAGATATTAATTGATTGGCTTGAATAGGAGGACCTACAATGAAAAAAGTCACACTAATGCTAGCTGCATTACTACTTGTTATCTTTTTAGCAGCATGCGGCCAAGGGGAGAACGCCATCGATTCAAATGAATCGACTGGAAATATCGAAACTGAGGAAAATGCAGATACTGTTGAAGAAGAAACTGAAGTAGAAGAAGAGCCTGCTGCTGACGAAAGTACGGAGGAAGAATCAACTGAAGAACCAGTCGAAGAGGAACATGGTGTAGAAGAGGAAACAGCCGCTGAAGATTCAGAGTCTGTTGAGACGGATGAAACACCTGCTGTTGAAGAAGCAACAGCTACTCCAGTATATCTATTCTTTGCAGATGATCAGGTAATGGATATTTATAAAGAAGAACGTTCTATTGAAGCAACAGATGAAGAGCTTTTTAAAGCGACATTCGAAGCTTGGGTAGAAGGACCAGAACATGCTAATCTTGTTTCTCTCATCCCTAGCAACGTAGAAGTCCAATCTGTTGAAGAGCATGAAGGTACAGCTCACGTATCTTTCTCTTCTGCACTATTAGATGCTCAGCTTGGCTCTGGTACAGAAGCTATGCTTATGCAGCAAATTGCTCTTACAATGAAACAATTCGGCTTTAATCAAACGAAGGTATTAATTGATGGTGAAGAACATCCTGAAATGTTCGGCCACATTGATACAAGCGTTGCCATTGAAGCTGAAAATACAGAAAATATTCCAACAATGGAATAAATCATCTTGAGGCTGTCTATGAAGGCAGCTTCTTTTTTTTTCTTTGTTTTCACATTGTTAGTTTACATGACAAAGAGATTTCGCGTTACACTTTGACATTCTTTTAGATTTTTGATTAAATGATAATGTGGTATGAACACGCCTTCATACTGATAACTACATATATAAGGGGGAAATTCGATGAAAAAGAAATTTGCTTTTTTATCAGCTGCATTGCTTTCTGTAGGAATGCTTCTTGGTGCCTGTGGCGGCTCTGATAATGCTGGCGGGGACGAAGATTTCAAAACAGACTTGCAAATGGGAACAGGTAGTACAGGTGGTACGTACTATCCATTAGGTCAAGAGATGGCTAATGTCATGAATGACAATGTTGATTTCGAAGACTTTAATGTAAGTGCAGTAGCATCTGGTGCATCTGTTGAAAACCTTGGAGGAATTTATCAAGGAACGATGCAGCTTGGTATGACTGTACACATCCCTGCTCTAGAAGCTCTTAACGGTGAAGCTGATTTTGAAGGTGCTGCTGTAGAGAACTTTGGATTTATGGGTCATATCTACCCAGAGGTTATGCAAGTTGTTACGACTGAAAACACTGGAATCACTTCAATTGCTGACCTTGAAGGCAAGCGTGTAGCGATTGGACCTGCAGGTAGTGGTACACAAGCTGCTGCTAAATTAATTCTTAGTGCTTACGGTTTAGAAGATGGTGATTATCAAGCTTTTGAAGAAGGTTTTGGTGACGCTGCTGCCCGTCTTCAAGATGGTCAGTTAGATGCTTCATTCGGTTTACTTGGTCTGCCTGCTAGTAACATTGAAGAACTTGCTTTCCAACGTGATGTAGTATTACTTCCTGTTGAAGGTGAAGCGCTTCAAACAATTCTTGATAACAGTGACTACGGACACTTAGAAATTCCTGCTGATACGTATGAATTTTTAGATGGTCCAGTTGATGCGATTACTGCTTATGCGATTCTTGTTGGTTCTACAAACCAAATCAGCGAAGACCTTGGTTATGAGATTGTAAAAGGTCTTTACGAGAACGTTGACAGCATTTCTCACCCACAAGGTGTGCACTTAGATCCTGAGAACATCTTAAATGGTTCTGATGGTCTACCATTCCACCCTGGTGCAGAAAAGTACTTCAAAGAACAAGGCATTATTAACTAATAAGATGGATAACATAGGGACTGGGCATCCAATCTGTTCAGTCCCTTTTTAGGTACAAATCATTTTTTGAAAATAATGGAACGAACGGATTTTCGGCGTTATCAGCACTGACCTCACAGCCTGCTCACGACACGTGGACGTTGCTTTTAATTTAATTAAACCCAACTTCACATAAAGAAGGCTCGACTTCTAGAATGAAGCCCGAAGAAAGGGTAAGCACGATACGATGCTCTAGAGAAACGACTGGTCTGTTTAAAGTAAAAGAATATGTAAACAGATAATTGATTTTACCGAAATACGTGAATGCCGTGTTGTACGTTTTGTCATAAATCAAGTCAACCATGAAGTCAACCATCGACTTGATTGACGCGTACTTTTTCTTCGAGATTTCAATTTTTTCTAGGTGGTGAAAGATATATGACAGAAACAACTGATAAAAATCAAGACCTGCTCGCTAAGTACGATAAAGAATCAGCCTATCGTACCGACTTACAAAAGTGGGCGTGGATTGTTACGATTCTAGCCATCTCCTTAACAATCTTTCAGCTCTACACGTCTTTTCGCGGTCCTTATGTAACTTTAATTCAAGGCGCAATCCATTTAGCTGGGGGACTTTCTCTTATTTTCATCCTATATCCGGCTAAACGATCATTCTTAAAAAAGCGTGGAGTACCTTGGTATGATGGAATTTTGGCCTTGCTTGCACTTGCGGTCAATTTCTATATCGTCTTTGAATACAGCCGTTTAACAAGTAATCAGGTAACGATCTTAGGCTATTCTGATCTAGATATTATTGTTGCCACACTCGGTGTTGCCTTAGTGCTTGAAGCAACAAGACGAGCTGTAGGTCTGCCAATTGTCATTATTGCATTAATCGCCCTGCTATATGGGTATTTAGGGAATGTTTTTCCAATTAGAGCCTTTCAGCACTCAGGCTTTACTTTCGATCGATTAATGACAAGTATGTTCTTTAACACTGAAGCCATTTTTGGTACACCGATACGAATTTCATCTACATTTATTTTCCTCTTCCTCTTCTTTGGAGTCATGTTAACGAAAACAGGAATCGGAAAATTCTTTAATGACCTTGCATTTGGTGCAACTGGACGAATGACCGGCGGTACAGCAAAAGCTGCCGTTACAGCTAGTGGACTGCAAGGTATGGTAACAGGATCATCTGTTGCCAATACAGTTAGTTCGGGATCATTTACGATCCCTATGATGAAACGCGCCGGGTTTAAACCAGAATTCTCAGCTGCCGCGGAAGCTTCTGCTTCAACAGGTGGTCAAATCATGCCGCCGATCATGGGAGCTGCAGCCTTCATCATGGCAAGTAATACAGGCGTTCCTTACCGCGAAATTATCTTAATAGCTATTATCCCTGCATTACTTTATTTCGCTGGTGTGTTTATGGGTACACATTTCGAAGCCAAAAAACAAGGAATTCTAGGTCTTCCTAAAGATCAGCTTCCTACGTTTGGAGGCATTGCTAAGCGATTAGATTTACTTGCACCGCTTATTACGATTATCGTTATGCTTTATCTGGGCTTCACAGCAACAACAGCTGCCCTTTGGGGAATTGGGGCTGCATTCTTTGTAAGTTTGTTCCGCAAAGATACAAGAATGGGACCTCGTGACATTCTTGATGCTCTTGAGCAAGGGGCGCGTGTTGCCCTGCCAGTTATTGCTGCCTGTGCGTCAGCTGGTATTATTGCTGGTATCGTGACGATGACTGGTCTTGGCGGAAAGATTGCCGGTGGAATTATTGATCTTGCCGGCGGTGTATTCTTCCTAGTTCTATTCTTTACAATGATTGCTTGTATTTTATTAGGTATGGGACTTCCAACAACAGCGAACTACGTAGTTACAGCTTCAATGGCTGCACCTGCTCTTGTCGCTTTTGATGTTCCAATTATTGCAGCTCACTTCTTTGTATTCTACTTTGGAATTGTAGCTGATATTACGCCGCCTGTTTGTCTGGCCGCCTATGCCGGAGCCGGTATAGCGAAGGCCAATCCAATGAAAGCCGGTGTGACCGCCTTTAAGCTTGCAATCGCAGCATTTATCATTCCTTATGCCTTTGTTTCAAATCCTGTTTTATTACTTCAGGATTGGACATTTGCTACATTAGTACCGGCGCTTATTACCGCTCTGTTAGGAATGGCTGCTGTGAGTGCTTCATTAATGAACTACTTTGTTGCAAAACCATATATGATCGAGCGTATTTTATTATTTGCATCTGGTCTTGCACTGATTTATCCAAATAACTTAGTCATTTCTCTATCTGGTTTAGGAGTTTTTGTAGTGATTGCTGCTCTTCACATCTTACGCAATCGTAAAAACGACTCAGATAAAGGATTAGCTACTTCTTAATATCTTAATTGAGGCTTGCCATGTGCAAGCCTCTTTTTTATATTTAGGTCAGGCCTTCTTAATCGTAAAATACATCAAATGCTTCCCATAGTTCTTCAAGCTCTTGAAGCCTCTTTTCAACTTTGACATGCTCACTTCTCGTTACCGCCGTAAGCAGGGCATTAATCACACTCATCGGAGCTGTAAACGAATCAATAAAGGAATTGATTTCTGTAGATGTATGAAGGGTTATGGTCCCATAAGGAGCAAGCGGTGACAGCGGATGGTCCGTTATCACAATTGTCTTCACATCTTTTTCCTTTACATACTTCAACGCATCTACTGTTCTCTTTGTATATCTGGCAAACCCAAAAGCAATGACCAAATCCCCTTCTTTAATATCAAGTAAATGTTCGCTCATCCCGTCAGCATGCTCAATTAATTCCGTATTCTGCAAAACGAGATCAAGGTAGAAGCTTAAGAATTTGCCTAGACTAACAGCACTCCTATAGGCAAGGATATAGATTCGATTCGCTTTTACAATTTCTTCTGCCGCCTTATTGAAAGCTGTGTGATCTATTTGATTGAGTGTTAACTGAAGATTGGTGATATCATCTTTAACCATCTCGGTGAGCAAGTTCTGTTTTTCATTATGATCTGGAATTGTTTGAGCAAACATTTCAGCAGATGTCATCTTCATTTGCAAGGCATTCTGCATCTCTTTTTGTAATTCAGGATAGCCGCTAAAGCCTAGTGATACAGCAAATCTTACAACTGTCGCCTCTCCTACTTCCGTTAATTTAGCTAGTTTAGAAGCTGTTAGAAAAGGGGCTGTTTCTGTATGTTTTAATAAATAGGCTGCAATCTTTTTTTGAGACTTGCTCATCTCCCCTTGCTTGTCAACCATGCGTTGATATACTTCATTTTTTATCATTATGAACTCCTTAGTTATAAATCGTTTAGCACCCTCCTAAACGCTTCAATCGTCTTTTCCACTTCAACAGCTGTATGTGCTGTTGATACGCTGTAACGATTCAGGGGCTTTGTATAGATGCCTTCAAGCAGAAGGCGCAGATCCATTTTCTTACGAAGTTTAAAATCACTTGCCTGTAGATCACGGTAATGAGAAATATTCTTTTTATCTGTTATTACAATATTGAATATAGACCCTTCGCCGACTGCGAGCATTGGGATCGAATACTGTTTAAATAAATGTTCTAGCTCCGTTTTCAACTCACTTGTCAGATTGCATACATCAGACGTTTCCTTTTTTAACACTTCTAATGTAGCAAGACCGCAAGCTAAGATCGTTGGATGCCCATTATAGGTTCCGCTGTGGAATAACACGTCTGAAGCATTAGAAGTTTGACTTTGACTAATATCAAATACGTCAGCTGAATGAGATGGTGAAGTGATATTCATGATTTCTTTTCGGCCTCCTACAATACCTACCGGAAATCCACCGCCAATGACTTTTCCAAGGGTTGTAAGGTCTGGCTGCACCTCATATAATTCCTGCGCACCGCCTAAGGCTACCCTGAATCCTGTTTTCACTTCATCAAAAATGAACAATATCCCGAACTCTTTCGTTAATTGACGCATACCTTCAATAAACGATTGGCTGGCTCTAATAAATCCGCCTTGCAGAGGTTCAATAATGACCGCTCCTATTTCCTGATGTTTCTTTCTTAAGATTTCCTCGCAGCTTGCAAGGTCATTAAAAGGCAGTGTAATCGTTGTGTTTTTGTGGCGTTCACTCATCCCTTTTGATTCTAACACGGAGTTTGGTTCCTGCTCTGGACCGGCTTGTTCTAGGGATGGATTTACACTGACCAGCACTTCGTCAAATCCACCATGATAATGCCCTTCAAACTTTGCAATTCCCTCTTTACCTGTATAAGCCCTCGCTAGACGCAGTGCTAAAAGAGTCGCTTCTGTACCTGAATTTGTATAACGAATGTTCTCCATACTGGGATATAGCTGTTTAATTTGCTTAGCCATCTCAACCTCGTAATGATGAGGTGTGCCAAACAAGCATGTACCCTGCTCTTCTAATTGATCACCTATTGCTTTTGTAATAGCTTCATGACCATGACCAAGTTTGAGAGCTCCGTAAGATAGCAGATAATCTACATATTCATTCCCATCTACATCGTACACATAAGCTCCTTTTGCTTTATTCATCACGATTGGATGAGGCGTGAAATATTTGATGTTCGCTGTCACTCCGCCCGGCATGTATTCCGAGGCCTCATTCATAAACGATTGAGACTTAAGGGTTCTTTCCCTATACCGATATCCTTCATCAACAGAAGATGTCATACTCATCTTTTGTCACTCTCCTAAAAAGAAGTATTTATTTCACGATATATTAAAATGAAATATATATTTCATTATAGTTATTCCTTTTCAAAATTAACACTCTTTTTTTCTAAAAAATAATGAAATTTTCATTTAAGCAGAAAACTGCATCATGCTAGAATAGAACGAGTTAGTATGATTTAACGGGTATAGATAATAGAGGTGTAGTTTGTATGAGACGTCAAAGTTTATTGGTAAGCTATTTCTTAATGTTCCTGATAGTTATCGCTGGATGCGAAAGCAATAAAGAGGAAGATCTCTCTTCTGAAGCCACCGTAGAAAATAGTCATTTAAAAGTAGAATTAGTGGATATAACATCAGCTGTGCAAGACAATCAAGCTGGCTTCTTTGTAGATGTGATCGTCACTTCTCTTCATCCTTCCTATGATGTTAGAACAGATTTCAACTATGCGATGGATAAGGTTATCACCACATCACTAGATACAAAGCATGAAGCAGCATCGATTTACACCTTCGATTACACAGCTTCTGCTCACTCCCTTGAACCTGATCAAATTCTTATTAGGCAGTTTTATACTCCCGGACTAGAAGAAACTGCACACGTATTACATGTTCCCTTATATGCAAAGCCGCTTTATCACAACAGAAATATTACATTTAAAGAGTTGAGCCACCAATCAAACCATATTGAGCATAATGATTTTAAGATTATCTCCCTTGAGGTCAAGCAGCATACGCTGAATTTGATTGCTTCTGATGTACATGAAATGAAGGGCTTAGAAGTGACGCTGCTGATTGATGATGAAACGATTTATCCTGCCTTTCAAACAACGAATGTTGAGGAAACGACTAATCTATTACATGGCACGTATGAATTTACTCAACCTATAAGCGAGCCATTCAATCTAAAGCTTCAACGTCCTAAATTAGACGACCTTATCTGGACATTTCACTTAAGTACACCTATTTCCTCTCCATAATAAAAAAGCTTGAGAATAATAAATTCTCAAGCTTTTTACGTTATTTAATACGCTTTTGTTGCTCCCCCGTCCACTACAATGGACTGGCCTGTTACATAGGTGTTTGCAAAGGATCCTAAGAAGACAATCGTCCGTGCAAACTCTTCAGGTGTTCCGTATCTTCCCATCGGAATTGCATCCATTAATTGCTCTTTAGCCTCATCATAACTAAGACCAAGCTTAGCTGCTCTGATATGGTCTAAGGCCTCAACGCGATCTGTTGCAATTCTTCCTGGTCCTACGGTATTAATCAAAATATTTTCCCCGCCAAGTTCTTTTGCTAACGTTTTTGACATGCCTACAATGGCCGTTCTAAACGTATTCGATAAGATCAACCCTTCTACAGGCTCTTTGATCGATGAAGAAGCAATGTTTACAATACGACCTGCTCCGCGTTCTCGCATCGAAGGAAGCACTGCACGTATCGCTCGCACAAAGCTTAACAGGTTAAGTTCAAACGCTCCTTGCCACTCCTCATCACCGAACGCATCAAATCCACCTGCAGGAGGGCCGCCAGCATTATTAACTAACACATCAACCCCGCCATGAAGAGCCGTCGCTGTCTCGACCAATTTCTTAATTTCATCAGCATTCCTAATATCACAGACAACATGAGCAGGCTTTGTCCCTGTCTCTTCTTCTATTTCAAGGGCCGCATTCTCAAGCTCGCTTTCACTTCTGCTAGAGAGTAAGACCTGTGCCCCCTCTTCTACATACAGTTTCGCAGCGGCTTTTCCTAAGCCTTTACTAGAGGCGAGTACAATAACAGATTTCCCTTTTAAATCAGTATTCATTTCTTCTTATCCTCCCTTTATGCAGTTAGGCCAGGTGCTGTCTCTGGTGTTTTCTTTGATTTTCTCCACTGCCATAATACGACAACTAAGATGATTGCAAGACCGATGATGTCTTGCACCATATTTGGATTCATAAACAGAATTGCACCGGCAAACAGAACAATCCGCAGCACCCAGTGAATCGACCTGAACAAGTACCCTTCAGCAGCAGTACCAAGCATTACGACGCCTAAAATGGCTGTAACTGCCACCGCAGCTCCTTCAGCAAAGGTCGTATTAATTAACAATAGTGAGTCATTGTAAACAAACATAAACGGAACAATAAACCCGGCGATCGCAAGTTTCATTGAGACAAAACCAGTCCGCATCTGATCGCCGCCTGATATCCCCGCGGCCGCAAAGGCAGCAAGCGCAACAGGAGGTGTAATATTTGCAAATAAACCAAAGTAGAACACAAATAAATGAGCAACAAGCGGCTCGATTCCATATGAGATAAGAGCAGGCGCTGCCATTGTCGCTGTAATAATATACGTTGGAATACTAGGGAGACCCATCCCAAGAACAATACATGCAATCATTGTGAATATGAGGGTTAGTAATAAACTGTCGCCTCCAAGTGTTACAATTCCATTAGCTAGCTTTAGACCAAATCCAGTCATCGTTGCTACCCCTACGACAATACCAACAGTCGCACAGGCTACAGCCACACCAACCGCAGTTCTTGCCCCTGACTCAAGTGCATCAACAATATCTTTTATGCTCATTCTTGTTGTTTTTCTAAGCATTGCTACGACAATCGTTACAAGAATCGTTAAGAATGCTGAATAAATAATTGTACGTCCGCTAAAGAACAACATGTATAAAAGGAAAAATAACGGAATTAATAAATGTCCTCTTTCTTTTAAAACAGCCATTACTTGAGGAAGATTTTCTTTCGATATTCCTCTTAAGCCTTCTTTTGTGGCACGTAAATGGATCTGTACAATGATGCCTAAATAGAATAATAGCGCCGGCAGCAAAGCTGCAAGGGCGATTTGACTATATGGAATACCAAGCATCTCTGCCATAATGAACGCAGCAGCACCCATAATTGGAGGCAGGATTTGCCCCCCTACAGAGGCCGCAGCCTCTACCGCTCCAGCAAAGTTACGATGGTAGCCGATTTTTTTCATTAACGGGATCGTAAATGATCCTGTTGTTACCACGTTTGCGACCGCAGCACCATTAATACTTCCAAGGAATCCACTGGCAATAACCGCTACTTTTGCCGGTCCTCCTCTTGTTTGGCCAGCAATTGCAAGCGCCATATCATTAAAAAACTGTCCCATCCCTGATTTTGATAAAAATGCACCGAATAAAATGAACAAGAAAATATACGTAGCTGATACGCCAATTGCTGTGCCGTAAATTCCTTCAGTCGTTACGTACATGAAATTCACGAGTTCATCCCATGTGTACCCTCTATGACGGAAAATACCTGAGAGCTCTCTTCCAAAGAGTCCATAAAGAAAGAATAGAATAGCAAGTACCGGAAGCCCCCAGCCAGTCACACGTCTTGCTGCTTCAAGAACTAGAACGACTAGAATCCCTCCAAACAGGAGGTCTAGGTTGTTAGGCAGTCCGCCACGGTTTACAATCCCAACGTAATCAATAAAAATATAAATCGTCGTCGAGAACGCCATCAGCGTAAATAGAAAATCATACCACGGCAAGGTTTGGCGGCTTGATTTTTTAAATGGCGGATAAAGCAGGAAAACTAAAGCTAATATTGCCGCCACATGCAATGAGCGATGCTGCAGCGTTACAGGTGTACCAAAGTAAGAAGTATACATATGATAAACGGATAATGATATCGCTAAAAGAGAAACAATGATAGCAATCGACTTACTTTTAAATGTACGGAACCTTGATTCAGCATCATATTTTTCAAGCAGTTCTGCTTGTTCTTTTGTTAATTCTTCTGGTTGTGGATTTTGTTGTTTATCCATTTTGATCACCTCACTTAAAGATTAACTCTAACGCTTCGTGATGAGGCAGCTCCTCTGCCTCAATAGATAACTCGTCGTTGACATACACCTCAAACTTTGCATCATGCGAGTGAATCCAGCGAAACGCTTCGATTGTTTCTTCTTCCATATCCCGACTGACAACTTTTCCTTCTTCTACACTCATACTTCCTTTTTCGTGCGGTACTCCTGCTCCAAATGAATAAAAAATGGCTTCAATCAAACGTAGAGTGCCATCTTCCTGCAGCTCATATGTTTCTTCCCATGGGGTTTTCTCTACAGAATGAATCCATTTCACTGTCACTTCATCCCCAGGCTCCATGTCAGGAATCTCAATTAACACATTATCCGTACGCTGAATCTGCACTGATCCCGTATATTCTTGATGAGAACAAGCCGTGAACAAAAAAACAAGTATGATTGCCAGAACGAGGTTTTTCATTTTATCACCTAACAAATGATCTAAGCGCACTGTTCTCTTTCTATTGAACAGGCGCTTAGACTAATTTATTTAACTCTTACTTATTCAATCGCACCAACTTCTTTAAGATAGCGCTCCGCACCTGGGTGGAATGGAATCGGCATACCAACATCTACTGTTTCTAATGTAATTTCTTGTGCTGCATTATGAGAACCTTGAATTTGATCTAAGTTCTCAAAAAGAGTTTTTGTGATTTCATAACCAGCCTCTTCAGAGATCTCAGTGGACATAATTAACAAGTTTGTAATCGCTGCTGTAGGAATATCTTCTTCATTATCATAAGATCCTGCAGGAATGGATTCAGCAGAGAAGAACGGGTAGTTCTCTTCTAAATATTCCATTGCTTCGCCTTCAATTGGAATAATCTTCGCATTATGAGTTGTATCTAAGTCAATTACAGTTGCGTTCGGTACACCGCTTGTTACAAACGCTGCATCGATCATTCCGTTTTTAATTTGATCAATCGCTTCGCTGTATGACAGGTAGTCTTCGTTAATATCGTCATAGCTCATCCCATGTGCCTCAAGCACCATGCGTGCGTTCAGCTCAACTCCAGAGTTTGGTGCCCCTACTCCAACACTCTTCCCGCGAAGATCTTCGACACTTTCAATACCAGAATCTTCTGTTGTGACCACTTGAACAAAGTTTGGATATAGAGCAGCTAATCCAGCCATTGATTCAATCGGATCTTTCCCTTCAAACTCGCCGCTGCCTTCATATGCTTGTAAGACCGAATCAGCCATTGTAATAGCAAGTTCAGCACGGCCGGTATCAATTAAGTTAATGTTCTCTACAGAAGCTCCCGTTGCTTGTACAGAAGAATCAATTCCAAGCTCTGACTCTAGGATTGTTGAGATCGCTCCTCCAATCGGATAATACACACCAGATGTACCGCCAGTAGCAACCGTTACGAATAAATCGCTAAGGTCTGCTCCTTCTGCCTGCTCACCAGCATCTGCACCATTATCTTCAGCTCCGTTATCTGTATTTGCATCGTCTCCCCCACATGCGGCAAGAACTAGTAAAGATGCCATTGATAAGCTCGCTATAAATTTCTTCATAAATAATCCCCCCATTTTGTTTTGTACACTTAACTATAATGCAATAAGTGTGCCAATTTTTAAAATAGACAATTTGTTAGCGCTTTCAGTGTTTTCTTGAATACACACACGTAAAAAACCGGCAAAAAATGCCGATGAAGCATTTTTTGCCGGTTTTTATGTCGTAGTAGAGGCATATTGTTTAAGTTTATCCCTTAGGCTTCTTTCACTTATTTGCAGCATTTCAGCCGTTTTTTTGCGGTGCCCGTCGTTGTATTCTAACGTCTCAAGGATAAATTGCCGTTCTAGTTCTTTTAAAGTCAGTCCAACAAATACAGAAAGATCACCATCACCTGATTTAACCTGTGGTTTAGCAGACCTTAAATGAAGCGGCAAATCCTCTACTTCAATCGTTGATCCGCTTGCAAATACCATCGAAGACTCTAAAATATTGGCAAGTTCTCGTATGTTGCCGGGATATGAATAAGAAGAGAGGATTTGGTATGCCTCTTTTGAAATTCCGCTTACTTCTGTGTTCATCTCTTTATTAAATGATTTAATTAAATGAGAGATAAGCAGCTGCAGATCTTCCTTTCTTTCTCTTAGGGGCGGAAGATGGATCGGGATGACATGGAGCCTGAAATAAAGATCTTCTCTAAACTCTCCCTCTCTCACTGCTTCCTCTAAATCTTTATTCGTAGCAGCAATCACTCTTACGTCTAATGATTGAGTGGAATTTGAACCAAGCTTTGTTACTTCCCTCCGCTGTAATACACGAAGCAGCTTTGCTTGCAGAGCAAGAGGCATGTCCCCAATTTCATCTAGAAAGATCGTCCCGCCATTTGCCAGTTGAAATTTCCCATCTTTGCTCGAGACAGCTCCTGTGAATGCCCCTTTCTCATAACCAAACAGTTCACTTTCTAAGAGATGCTCTGGGATAGCTGCACAGTTTACCGTTTCTAAGTGCTGCTGCTTTCGCTTCCCTGAATAATGAATCGCACGGGCGACAAGCTCTTTTCCTGTCCCGCTTTCTCCTGTTATCAGCACATTAGAGTCCACATTTCTTACCTTATCAATTAATTTGAACACTTGCTGCATACCATCACTTTGGCCAATTAACTCCTCATATCGGTACTTCTTTTCAAGTTCATTGCTTAATTGCTCCACTTGCTCATGCAAATATTTAAAATGAAGCGCTTGCTTTATGACCGTTTGTAATTCATCCATATTGATTGGCTTCGTTAGATACGAATATGCTCCCTTTTGAAGCGCTTCAACAGATGAAGAAATAGTGCCATATGCTGTAATCATAATCACTACTATCGATGGATGCATGCCTTTGATCTCTTCTAAAACTTTTAACCCGTCCACTGCGCCAATTTTCAAATCCAGCAAAACTAAATCAGGGAGAATAGAGTCTATCCTCTTTTTTCCCTCCTCCGGGTCGGTCATAGCCTCTACGTGATAATCATCTTCAAGGGCAAATGTCAGTGACGAACAAATCGATGCTTCATCATCAATGATTACGATTTTTTTCATGAATTATCGCTCCTAAACTGTAATGTTACCTTTGTCCCAATACCTTCTTTGCTTTCAATTAATAAACTGCCTTCATTCTCATGCACATACTGGTGTGCAATGGCTAAGCCAAGCCCTGTTCCTTTTGATTTAGTTGTATAAAAAGGCTCTAAAACTTTCTGTGTCTCATCTTCTGTCATCCCTATTCCGTTATCTTCAATCATAAAGACTACATCACACCCTTTAGCAAACAAACGTAAGCCAAGCTCCCCATCTCTTTTTTCTTTTCTTTTGTCTTCTACATCTTCTATCGCGTCGATTCCGTTAATGATTAAGTTCATGATTACTTGCTTAACTTGATTCGCATTTGCATAAATAAATTGCTCTTCTTGTAAATCTTGACGTAACTTAATTCCTTTATTAAGCAACGTCCGCTCAAAAAGAATGGCGCAATCCCTCACTAGGTCTGTCAACTGGACAGACTCTTTTTCATGGTCTCTTGGGCGAGCATAGTCGATTAATCCTTCAATTAACTGATTTACTCGATCAATTTCTTTAGGAACATATGTCGAGATCTCCCTTTGAAATCGTTCGTTATGAAGCTTTTTTGGAATCAGTTCTGCAAATGTTTTTATAGAAGTGAGCGGGTTTCTGATTTCATGGGCGATACCGGCCACTACTCTGCTTAATGCCTGGCTTTTTTCTTGTTCAAACACTTGTAGTCTCATCTGCCGCTCTTCTGTTATATCTTCAAACGTTACAATGACCCCTATCATTTCTCGCTGAATATTAAATAAGGGGTAAATATAATAACGTAAATAATAGACCCGGCCATCCTGCCGTCTCCATGTTGTCTCTTTTCCAAGAATGGATTCCTGCTTTTCAAATACTTGATGAAAGGCCGCTTGTAACAACTGTGATATAAGTTCTACTGATTGATACGATTTGGTTAGAATACTCTTATCTTCTCCTGCAATATTTAAAGCTTTTGAATTAAGAGAAGTAATCATACCCTCTTCATTCACTGTCACAATTCCCCTTGGTGAGCTGTCTAATATTTGACGTTGGTACTCATCACTATTTTTCGTCTGAGTAATTTGCTCTTGCAATGTTTTATTTAAGTCTTTTAAGACATGTGTTTTTTTATCTACTTCTGCTTGGAGCCTTCTATTCCACCTTATCGCTAAAAACGTAATGATTAATACAGCGAGAAGCAGTCCGACGGTTACTTTTACTGCAAGCCATAAACGGTCGGTTAAGAGGTTTTCATTCCCAAACCACTGTTCATGTATTTCGGCATACGTTCCGTTTTGTTTGACGGTTCTGATTGCTCGGTTTAATTCATCGACTAAATCAGGCCGTTCTCTTTGAACAGCCATAGCATAATCAATCGGCAGAAGGTAATTTCCGACAATTCGGAATTCAGTGTCCGTGCCGCTTTCTTTAAGCAGATAATCAGCGGTTAAGACATTTCCAACAAAAGCATCCGCACGTCCCATTAATAATAATTGCATCGCTGTTCTTTGATTGCTTGTCACATGATATTGTATCCGTCTAATTGTTCGCAGGAATTCATATTCTGTTGTCTCTTTTTGCAGTGCTGTTTTCACATTTGTCAGCTGCGAAATCCCCTCGATCGTTTCATCGGCTTCCGCGACTACAAGACCGACAGATGTGTTGAGTACTGAATCTGTATAATTCATCGTCGCTGTTCGCTGCTCATGAAAAGAAGCAGATAAGACGATATCAACCTCTTGACTTTCAAGAGCATGATAGGCTTCTTCTTGTGTCATCAGCTCATAAATGAGTTCTTTTCCGAGATATTGATTTAACTCCTCCATCAAATCAATTAGAAAACCCTCATGCTGATTTCCCTCTAACATATGAAGGGGGGGCAAATTAGGGTCATATGCGATCCTGATTGCTTCTTCTGCTCTTGCGCTTGGGCTCAATAGAAGCAAGGCCGCTAGGAGAAATATAACTAGTTTGGGTGCATTCATCCTGGTGTCTCCTTATGTATAATGCTTGCAATTACGCTTGTCCAATTCAATCGTTTAAAAATGACTCCACTCTCATGATTATTTCGCAACATGCCTAGTCGTATGGTATCATACAGTACGTAAGGAAAACAGAGAATTGAGGGATAAACCAATGAAAACCGTCGTTACGACGTTGAATGCCAAATATATCCACACTTGTTTGGCACTTAGATGTTTAAAAGCTTATGCAGAACCTGAATTTCCAATTGAAATGGTTGAATATACGATAAAAGATCCTGTCATGAATATTGTTTCTG
This sequence comes from Alkalihalophilus pseudofirmus, assembly GCF_029094545.1. Lineage (NCBI taxonomy): Bacteria > Bacillati > Bacillota > Bacilli > Caryophanales > Bacillaceae > Alkalihalophilus > Alkalihalophilus pseudofirmus. Next base: position 3,020,851 of record NZ_CP117835.1, read on the forward strand.
ATTTGTTTGAGCGTAAACCAGACGTGATCGGCTTCAGCTGTTACATTTGGAACATAGAAGAAACACTTAAAGTCATTGAAATGCTTAAAAAGGTCATGCCTGAAGTAAAAATCGTATTAGGCGGACCAGAAGTTTCTTATGACACAAAAGAATGGCTGGAGATGACCCCTGATGCAGACTTTGTTGTCGTTGGTGAAGGGGAAGAGACCTTTAAACAGCTGCTTGAAGAATTATCAACAACAGCTAAGTATCATATGGTCTTTGGCCTTGCTTATCGTAAAGGGGAAGAAGTGATCATTAATGCTCCCCGTCCGAAGTTAAAGCTAGATGAGGTTCCTACCCCTTATCGCTTTGATGAAGATTTAGACGGGTTGTCCAAACGAGTGACCTATTTTGAAACAAGCCGCGGATGCCCGTACAGCTGTCAATTCTGTTTATCTTCTATTGAAGTGGGCGTACGATATATTGATATAGATCGAGTAAAAAGTGATTTATTGTACTTGATTGAAAACGGGGCTAAGCTGATCAAATTTGTAGACCGCACGTTTAATATAAAAAGAGACTATGCGCTAGAAATCTTCCAATTCTTAATTGATAACCATCAAGGCTGCGTCTTTCAATTTGAAATCACCGCAGATATTATGCGTCCGGAAGTATTATCCTTTTTAAACGAACATGCTCCTAAAGGCATTTTCCGTTTTGAGATCGGTGTTCAGTCAACAAATGATGCGACAAATGAACTTGTACAGCGCCGTCAAAACTTCCAAAAACTCACTCGTACTGTGACGATGGTTAAAGAAGGCGGCAAAATTGATCAGCATCTAGACTTAATTGCTGGCCTTCCTGAAGAAGATTATAACTCATTTAGGAATACATTTAATGATGTATTTGCTCTTCGTGCCGAGGAACTGCAGCTAGGTTTCTTAAAGATGCTAAGAGGTACCGGCCTTCGTCTTCGTGCCGATGACCATAATTATGTGTATATGAACCATGCTCCATATGAGATTTTAAGCAATAATATTCTTCCGTTTTCTGATATTGTACGTATTAAACGAGTAGAAGATGTATTAGAGAAGTATTGGAATGCCCACCGGATGGATACAACAATTGAATACCTTGTGGAAAAAGTGTTCGACTCTCCTTTTGATTTCTTTCAAGAGTTTGGTGATTTCTGGGAATCAAAAGGCTGGTCTAGAATCGGCCATCAATTAGAAGACTTATTTACACGTCTTTATCAGTTTTTAGAAGCGAGATCGACGGCTAACCTCGATTTTATTAAAGGGCTCATGATGATTGATTACTTTAAAAACCATAAGCATAAACCTCGTAAAACATGGTGGGGCTTTTCTTTATCTAAAGAACAGCAAAGTGCTATTTTACGCCGCTTAGCAGAAGCACCCGAGCAAGTAAGCGAAGAGTTCAGTTCATTTAAGTTGAATGAAAAAGAACTTCACAAGCATACAATGATCGAAGTTCTGCCATTCTCATTGAAATCGTACCAAGAGGATGGCACAATTGAAGGGACTGAAGAGCTGTTAATTGCCTATTTCAATCCTAAGGTCGAAAAAAGCTTATTATATACAGCACCTCTCAAATCAATGGCCGTACGTTAAACTCACTTTAAAAACACTGTAAAAACCAATGTCCTAAAGGCATTGGTTTTTGCGTTTGATTGCGTTTGATTGCGTTTGATTTGGGTTAGCTGTTTATTTGTGTAATAATGAAACGATTAACTTATTCGTTCAGGAGGCAGATAAAATGAATACAATTATTAACACTCAGTTAAATCATCGTTCCTATCGTTCTTACACTTCAAAAAAAGTAGAACCAGTAAAATTAGATGCGGTTATTAAAGCTTCACAAGCTGCCCCTTCATGGATTAATGGCCAGCAAGTATCGATTGTTGCTGTTTTTGACGATCAAAGAAAGAAACGCTTGTCTGAGTTAGTTGGCAATCAAGCCTACGTTGCAGAAGCACCTGTTTTTCTCATCTTCTGTGCCGATTTTTATAGAGCTCAGCTAGCAGGAGAGGTGCATGGTAAAACGCTTGAAGCAATCGATGATGTCGATGCCCTTCTAGTAGGTGCCACAGATGTTGGACTAGCTATGTCAAATGCCATTACTGCTGCTGAATCTCTTGATCTTGGCACCGTGCCGATCGGAGGCATCCGCAAAAATCCGCTTGAGGTGATTGAATTGCTAGAACTGCCAAAGCATGTTATCCCTATTGCAGGCTTATGCGTAGGGTATCCTAGTGAAGACCCCGGCTTAAAACCTCGTCTCCCAAAAGAAGCGATCTATCATGAGGAAAGCTACCAAACAAATGTAGCGGCATTGATTGAATCATATGATCAGTCTATGAGTGCATACATGCATAAGCGGACGAACGGAGCCCAATCTACCTCGTGGACCGAGCGGGTTTCAAGCTTTTACGAGAAACCTTACTATACGTCTATTGCCCAAATGCTTGAGAAGCAAGGCTTTACATGTAAAAACATTAAAGAATAATGATTAAAGAAAACCCGCAGAGCTCTGCGGGTTTTAATTTGCATATGGGTATACATTTGTAACAGGATTTTTTTGAGGCCGACCAAAATAGTACCCCTGAGCAAGCGGAATGTTTAAGTCCAAACAGAACTCTGCCTCTTCCTTCCTTTCGATTCCTTCTGCAAGTAATGTAATGCCGTACGCGTCTGCCACACTGACTATTTCTTTGATTTTAGCCTGCTTGGTTTCATTTTGATCACAGTAATCGATAATAGCACGATCAATCTTGGCAAAATTAGGCTTAAGCTCTTTTAACACTTCAACTGTTGCGAAACCAGCTCCTAAATCATCTAGAGCCACATGAATTCCCTCACTTTGATAAACCGTAAAAATCTTTTTCAAATGGTTTACATCATGAATTTTTTCTGTCTCCACCACTTCAAACACTAAATCTTCCGGACGAACTTGATGACATTCTACTGCTTTTAACGTGCTCTTCAGACAGTGAGCAGGATCATAGATTGAAGAAGGCAGAAAATTAATAAATCGTTTCATCCCATTTTCTAACAATTTTGCGCTGATTTCAATTGATGAGATCCGTGCTTGGCTGTCTAGAATAGATTGTAAACCTGCTTTTTGAGAGAAAGAAAACAGACTGCCTGGATTAAATGATAGATGAGGCGGTGTAGGCCTGACTAGAAATTCATACCCGTACACGTCATTCGTTTGTAATTTGATGACAGGCTGAATATGCTGGGTAAATAGCCCTTCGTTAATAACTTTGACTAGAGGCCACTGCATAATCCGTTCTCTTAACTGGACATAGGGTATAAATCGGGCAAAATGTTCCTCCCCGTATGCTGAATATGTCGCTTGCACTTCTTCACTTGAAAGTAACTCTGCATCTAGCTGCTCTATCAATTGAAGCAGCTCTTCTTTTCCAGCATACTCGATATAAAAGATATCATTTTCATTTACTATGTATGTAAACTTCTCATGCTGTATTCTCGTAATGAGCTTCATCATCTTATGTTCTTCCTTCACTCTCACAAGCAACTGGCCTTTATCTGGAAGATCAGGAATATGACCACATCTGGTGCAACTGTTCAAACGAACTCCTCCTCTAATGTATATTGTAAGTACTATACCACCTTTATAGTCATTTCAAACTATTACTATTGTAATATGTTTATTCCGTTTTGACATGTATGATGCACTAGAAAAAGCCATGTTTTTTAAACATAGCTTTCACTTTTTAATTACTGCTCCCTGATGAGGCTATTTTTTTGTCATTTCTAACAGCTCTAAAGCTGCTTTAGTAGCTGAAGCCTCACCTGATAAGACTTGGTGCTGCATTTCAGGAAGGCGGCTTTTAATTATCTCCTGTTCATAAAACTGTGCAAGTACTTGCTCCTCAATCAAATCTTTAAACCACCGGAGAGCTTGTTCATTTCTTCTTTTTAAGAAAAGGTCATTCTCTTCCATATGCTCTTTATGTTCTTTTATAACAGACCAGATATGATCGACACCCTCACCTGTCAAAGCAGAAACAGTGTAGGCCTTCGTTGCCCATCCTTCTGTGATCGGCGGCAGCAGGTGAAGCATTCGATTCAATTCCACCCTGGCTTGTAGTGCTGCTTGTTTATTAGGTCCATCCGCTTTATTAATAAACATCGCATCGGCCATTTCCATAATCCCTTTTTTCATTCCTTGGAGCTCATCTCCTGCTCCAGTCAGCATTAATACAAGAAAGAAGTCTACCATTGAACGGACGGCTACTTCGCTTTGACCAACGCCGACAGTCTCTACAATAATCACATCATAGCCTGCCGCCTCACATAAAAGAAGCGTTTCGCGGGTCTTTCTAGCTACCCCGCCAAGAGTGCCACCTGCAGGGGAAGGTCTGACATAGGCATTAGGGTGGCGCGATAATTGCTCCATTCGAGTTTTATCACCTAAAATACTGCCTCCAGTTAGAGTGCTAGAAGGGTCTACGGCTAATACCGCTACCTTATGCCCCCTCTCACAGAGCATCATTCCGAATGCTTCAATCAGGGTGCTTTTTCCTGCTCCTGGCACACCTGAAAAGCCAATCCGAATAGAGTTTCCTGTATGAGGCATTAACTCTGTTAAGACATCCTGAGCTAATTTCAAATGTTTCTTTGCATTGCTCTCCACTAGGGTGATCGCTCTTGCCAAGACGGCTCGATTTTGCTCTTTTACACCCTTTACATACTCATCAACTGTTAACTGCTTTCTTTTAGGGGGCTGTGCCATACCTTTTCTCCTCCCTTTTCGAACGAAAAAACTAAATCTAAAAAGAAAGAAGAAGTGTTACTCCACTTCTTCTTCTAAGCCGAGCCGCTCTTTTAATTCTTCAAGAATCTGCGCTGCTGCAACCGGGATCACTGTACCAGGGCCAAAAATGGCTGCCGCTCCGTTTTCTTTTAAGAATTCATAGTCTTGAGCAGGAATAACTCCGCCTATAATCACTAAAATATCTTCACGTCCATGTTTCTTTAATTCTTCTACTACTTGTGGCAATAGCGTCTTATGACCAGCAGCAAGGGAACTCATTCCAATCACATGGACATCATTTTCTACTGCTTGCAGAGCGGCTTCTGCTGGTGTCTGGAACAATGGCCCGATATCAACATCAAACCCCATATCAGCAAATGCGGTAGAAATCACTTTTGCTCCGCGATCATGACCATCTTGACCCATTTTTGCAATCATAATTCTCGGTCTGCGTCCTTCTGCTTGTTCAAATTCATCCGTTAATTTGCGGATATTTTCCATCTCTTCATTCTCTCCAAACTCAGAACGGTACACCCCGCTAATTGATCGGATGACCGCTTTATGTCTGCCTACTACTTTCTCATAAGCCATAGAAATCTCACCTAAACTAGCACGTGCACGAGCAGCATCTACTGCTAATTCTAACAGATTTCCTTCACCTGTTTCTGCAGCTTTGGTGATTGCAGCTAAAGCGGCTTCTACTTTCGCTTCATCACGCTGTGCACGCAGCTTTTCTAAACGGCGGATTTGCGCTTCGCGAACGACTGTATTATCGATATTTAAAATATCTAACGGCTCTTCTGCGTCCAGACGATAAGTATTTACCCCAATGATTGTTTCTTTCTTTGAATCAATATGCGCCTGCCTTCTAGCCGCAGCTTCTTCAATTCGCATTTTCGGAAGCCCTGTTTCGATTGCCTTAGCCATCCCGCCAAGCTCTTCAATCTCCTCAATATGAGCCCATGCCTTTTCTAGAAGCTCAGCAGTAAGAGACTCTACATAATAAGAACCTCCCCACGGATCAAGGACGTTAGTTAAACCGGTTTCATCTTGTAAGTAAAGCTGAGTATTACGAGCGATCCTTGCAGAGAAATCCGTAGGTAGGGCAATGGCTTCATCTAATGCGTTCGTATGAAGGGATTGCGTATGCCCCATTGAGGCTGCCATCGCTTCAATGCAAGTACGCACAACATTATTATATGGATCTTGCTCCGTTAAGCTCCATCCTGATGTTTGTGAGTGGGTGCGAAGCGCAAGTGACTTATCATTTTTAGGATTAAACGGCTTAATCAGTTTCGCCCAAATTAAACGAGCTGCACGCATTTTCGCCACTTCCATATAATAATTCATGCCGATTGCCCAGAAAAAGGACAGCCTAGGCGCAAATGAATCAATATCAAGCCCTGCTTTTATACCCGTTCTTACATACTCAAGACCATCAGCTAGTGTATAGGCAAGCTCGATATCCGCTGTCGCACCAGCTTCCTGCATATGATAACCGGAGATACTAATACTATTAAATTTCGGCATGTACTTTGAAGTATATTCAAAGATATCAGCAATTGCTTTCATAGAAGCTTCTGGAGGGTAAATATACGTGTTACGTACCATATACTCCTTCAAGATATCATTTTGAATTGTACCGGTCAGCTGTTCTGGCTTAACGCCCTGCTCTTCTGCTGCAACAATGTAGAATGCCAAGATCGGCAGTACAGCCCCGTTCATCGTCATAGAAACAGACATCTGATCAAGCGGGATCCCATCAAATAATATTTTCATATCAAGAATAGAATCTACGGCAACGCCTGCTTTACCAACATCTCCAACTACTCGTTCATGGTCACTGTCATAACCACGGTGGGTAGCTAAATCAAAAGCAATCGACAATCCTTTTTGGCCGGCTGCTAGGTTTCTGCGATAAAACGCATTACTTTCCTCTGCTGTTGAGAACCCGGCATACTGTCTAACCGTCCAAGGTCTTGTTTTATACATAGCTGGGTAAGGTCCGCGAAAGAACGGGGCAAGTCCCGCCACATAATTTAAATGCTTCATTCCCTGTGTATCATCTTTGGAGTAGCTAGATTTAACTGCAATCTTCTCCATCGTTTCGATTGTGTCAACCGTTTGTTCCACTTGACTCTCTGTTACAGACTGGCCGTCAAATACAGGAAACGCCATCTTTTCAAAGGATGGTTTTGTCATTGTCTGGCCCTCCAATTCCATAGATTCATCAGCTGCTCATAATGATTGGCCCTCATGTGTATATACTCCGTTGCTCCTGCTTCATTTAAGAGGGCTGCTGCTTCATCTTTTTGTTTCCCCGTTATATAAATGCGTACATCATGAGAAATCATCTGTTTCAGCTCGCTAATTAGAGCAGGTGCATGCTCTTTCAAATCTTCATCGGTGCCGCATATAACAAAGACATGTTCTTTTGCTAAGTCGCTTGCACTATTTTTAATGGAGTCTGCATTAAATGGTGATTCTACTTCAAAGCCTCCTGCTCTAAAGTATCCCGCAGCAAAATCAGCTCGAGGCTTATATTTTGCTAAAGGCCCGATTCCGATTAATACAGCAGATGCACGCTCCCCTTTTTTCTGTTCAAACTGCTTACTCAAATCTCTCATCTGCTCATACGGCATAGATAGTCTTCTAGATTCAACCGGCTCGGAAATTCTAGCCTGCTCATTGCTGTCTTCAACTATCACCTTATACATGGCAGACAGTGAATATCCCTCTTTTGCAGCATGTAACCATTCATCAAAAGAAGCAGGCTGTACCTCAAGTGACTTTTCTGCCGTTCTTGTGCGATCAATGGCCCATTCTGCGGCCTCTTTATTTTCGTGAAGCAACGCTTCATCTAAATTAGCATACTGGTTTACTCCAACTACTGTTTGCTTTCTTGTTTCAACATCCTCAAGCCTTGCTTCCCATGTCTCATTAATCCAAGCCTGAGGCAGACCTTCAGCTAATGCTTGAGACATCCCTCCGCACGCTTCAATCTCTTGGAATTTCTGCCATGCTTTTTTAGCTATCTCATCTGTTAAGTGCTCCACATACCATGCACCGCCTGATGCATCCTGAGTAGCTGCAAGATGACTCTCTTCCATAAGAATTAAGGAAGTGTTCCTTGCAATTCTTCTGGAAAATGAAGTAGACGGCTGAATCGGCTCATCAAACGGGCTTACTTGAATGCTGTCTGCTCCTGCTACCGCTGCACTAAATGCCTCACTTGTCCCACGCAGCATATTCACATAAGGATCAAGCTTTGCTTTTGTAAAAGCAGATGTCCGGGCATGGATAAACATTTTAGATCCTTCTTCGCTTGCTCCGAACGCTTTCATAATCGCTGCCCATAATAAACGGGCGCTTCTAATCTTAGCTATCTCTACAAATGACTGGCTTCCAATCGAAAATGAAAAAGCCATCGCACTTCCGGCTTGATCTGCTGAGAGCCCTCGATTCATTAACTCTGACACATACTCCACACCTGTTGAAAGAGCGCATGCCAACTCATCCGCAGCCGATGCTCCCCCGTTATGATAGGCATCACTCTGCACTAGAACCGTACGGATGTCTTTTTGCTTATCGATGACCCACTTACTCGCTTCCGCCATATCGTCATAGCTTGCTGATAGACTGAATGAAAGCTCACCTTGCTTAGCTAATTCACTTAAAGGATCACAAGCAATGATTCCACATAATTTTCCTTCATCAATAGAAGCAGCTACTGTAGACAACACCGGACTTAATAGAGCACCCGTATATAGATGCATCGGGTACTTTTCTACATCGATCCCTTCAAAAATCAGTTGAAAATCTGCAGCTGATTCTACTTTCACTCCACGATCATCATCTTTTTTGGGATTGCCTTTTGCTGCTTCATCAAGCACTAGATGAAGTACATTTTGACCTCTTGCCAGATCATTAAGAGCATGTTCATTTAAGACCTCTGGAGTGGCACCGCTCAACTCTTGACTGACTCTCCATTTATCTCGTTTATGCTCAGTACCTCTCGTAAAAGGGAACTGTCCGGGCTGCTCAGATAGAGTAGCTAGGCTTTCTACATCTTTTTCTTGATACATTGGCTCAGTCGTAATGCCCTCATAAAGATGTGTTAAAAGTTTCTTTTCAAATGGAGCACCCTTTAAGGAACGTTCGGCTGCTTGCCGCCATTCTTCATATGTTGGTATCGGAAATTCGCTAAACTTATCCAGGTCCTTAGGCTTCATAGCGTTCCGGGAGCCTACTTGAGGCTCACCTGCTCACTCCCTTCTCTTCTTAGGTCTGATCTAATCGATTTATAGAGGAATATTCCCATGCTTTTTCTTTGGAAGTTCTTTCTTCTTATTACGCAGCATATCTAATGCTTGCGCTAGACTCTTACGTGTATCTCGTGGATCGATGACGTCATCTACCATTCCATTGCTGGCTGCAACATATGGATTGGCAAAACGTTCGCGGTAGTCAGCAATTTTAGCCGCTCGAGTCGCTTCTGGGTCATCGCTTTCATTAATTTCTTTGGCAAAAATAATATTAGCTGCGCCTTCAGGACCCATAACAGCAATTTCAGCATTTGGCCATGCATACACAACATCGGCTCCGATCGCTTTACTATTTAAAGCAACATAAGCGCCTCCAAATGCTTTTCTTAAAATGACCGTAATTTTAGGTACAGTCGCTTCTGAATAGGCATATAAGATTTTTGCCCCATGCCTGATAATGCCTCCGTGCTCTTGCTGTACTCCTGGAATAAACCCACTTACATCTTCAAATGTGATGAGAGGGATGTTGTAGCAGTCACAAAAACGGATAAAACGTGAGCATTTATCAGAAGAATCAATATCTAACCCGCCCGCCATCATTTTCGGGTTGTTTGCAACAATTCCTACGGTCTCTCCTTCAATACGAGCAAAGCCGCATACAATATTTTTAGCAAACTTAGGCTGAACTTCTAAGAAATCTTCATCATCTACAATTTTTTCGATCACGTGACGAACATCATACACTTTTGTTCCATCTACAGGTACAATATCAATTAATTCTTCAATTCTCTCATCAAGAGGTTTAGTGTTCACTGGCTTTTTGACTGGTGTACGCTCTTCATGATTTTGCGGCAAGAATGAAATAAGCTTTCTAACATCCTTTAAAACCTGCTCTTCAGAAGGAGACGTGAAATGTGCATTTCCGCTCACACTTGAATGAACTTTAGCTCCCCCAAGATTCTCGCTATTAATCTTTGCACCAGTTACACTTTCAATGACCTTTGGACCGGTAATAAACATTTGGCTCGTTTTCTCCACCATAAAAACAAAGTCAGTAATTGCTGGAGAATAAACTGCTCCTCCTGCACAAGGTCCCATAATAACGGAAATTTGAGGTACTACACCTGAGTAAATCGCATTACGGTAGAAGATATGACCGTACCCATCAAGTGAAAGCACTCCCTCTTGAATACGTGCTCCGCCTGAGTCATTTAACCCAATAATAGGCGCACCGTTTTCAGCTGCAAGATCCATTACCTTAGCAATTTTTCTAGCATGCATCTCACCAAGGGCTCCTCCAAATACAGTGAAGTCCTGGGCAAACAAGAAGATTAAGCGTCCGTCTACTTTACCGTACCCAGTGACAACTCCTTCACCCGGCGCTTCTGCAGATCCGTAATCGAGGCCTCTATGTTCAATAAAAGGATTTAATTCAACAAATGTCCCTTCATCTACTAATAGGTCAATACGTTCTCTTGCTGTCATTTTGCCGCGATCATGCTGGGCATCAATCCTTGCTTCACCGCCGCCTAGCTTCACTTTTTCTCTTCGCTCTTCTAACTCATTGATACGATCAAGCATATCCATACGTCATCTTCCTTCCTATTCCTATGGTTGAACGATCTCTTACTTAATAGATTGACTTACGTTTACTTAGGTTTGATTTATTTAGATTGATTTAGATTGATTTATTTAGATTGATTTACTTAGATTGAAGTGCGAACAACGGCTGACCGTATTCAACAAGCTCCCCGTTTTCTACTAAAATATCAACAATTTTACCGTTCATTTCTGCTTCCAGCTCATTCATAAGCTTCATCGCTTCGACAATACAAACCACTTCCCCCTCTTTCACTTCAGCCCCTACTTCTACATATGGCTTAGAATCAGGCGATGGGGATGAATAGAACGTACCTACCATTGGTGAAAGGATGTGTTCTACATCTTCTTTTGCAGCATCTTTCGGTGCAGATGCTTCCTCTTTTACTGGTGTTTCTTCTTTTACCGGCGGCGCGGCAGGTACTGTTTTGGCAGCAGACTGTGCTTCTGGGGCGGTTGCTGTAACAGGCTCGGCAGCATCAACTAGCTGTACTCCGCTGTTCTTTTTAAGAGTGATCTGTTCCTTTCCTTCTCCTTTTACGGTTACTTCTGATAAATTAGAACGGTCAAGCGCACGGATAAGTTCTTTGATTTCACTCACTTTATACATGTTGGTCATCTCCTTTGCTTATTCAACAATTTTATTTAACAATTTTGTTTAACAATTCTATTTAACAGTTCAATGAATCCGGTTTCAAAAAGAACCGTTGATTTTCAGGTTTTTGCAGTGCTTCTGGCGTTAAAACAGAGTGCATTACTAAGTCAGCATAAATTAAGGCAATATCATTTATTGAATATTTACCTGTATCCTTATACCACTTGTACGTCCAGTTCGTCATTCCAAAAATGGCCATAGATGTAATTGGAACTGGTATTTCTTTTCTAAATTCTCCTTGCTGAATGCCTTCTTCTACCACTCTAAACATCATTTTTTTATAACGATCACGCTTAACTTTGATCGTTTGAAAGTAATCTGAGCTCAAATATAGGGACTCTTGGTAAAAAACCGTTACGTGAGGACGATATAATTCAAACATCATAACAAAGGACTTTACGGTCTCGTACAGCCTTTCTGCTGGTGTATTATAGCGTGTGTATGCATCTTCTGCTTTGGTTAAGATGTATGTAATAAACGAGTCATGGATCGTATATAAGAGTTCATCTTTAGACCTGAAGTTATGATAAAATCCACCTTTTGAGGTCCCGCTTTCTTTCACAATCTTATCAACAGTTACAGCATGGAACCCTTGTTCTTCAAACAATAATAAAGCAGCTTCAATAATCCGATCCTTTGTCGGCTTAACACTCATCTCGTTCACTTCACCTCTCTCTGTTATTTTCGACCGACTGGTCAGTCTGTTAACAAAATTGTACGAAACGTTCCGACTATTGTCAATATTGTTTCTGTAATCGCTTGCAATTTTATTTTTATTCACTCTAAAAAACCGCTATTTCCGAGGAAATAGCGGTTTTTTCTACATACATTATTTTCGGTAAAGAGGCAGCGTCACACAGCGAAATGCTCCTCCTGATTTAATTATTTCAGATAAATCCACTTCAATAATCTCGAATCCTGATTCTTTGATTTTAGCATTTGTCTCTTTATTAAGGGGCAAGGCAATCACTTTTTTATTGCCTATACTCAATACGTTTGTCGCTAAAGTAAATTGTTCTTCTTCTGATACTTCAATTAATTGATATCGTTCCTCTAACAATCTCACCGCCTCATCATCAATTGCCTCCGGGTAAATTAATGCCGTATCATTGGAAAGGGGATTAAATACACAATCTAGATGAAGATACTTCTCATCAAACTTTATTAAGTGGATCTCATGATTCGGGTGAGCAGCTCTGAGCTGGTCGACGGTCAGCCTTGATGTACGGCTGCTGTCCCCAACATAAATGTGGCTTCCATCTATTATGACGTCACCACCTTCAATCGTTCCTCCTTCTACCTCTGTATAGGAGTACTCATGATCTTCTAGGAATTGTTTTAAAACTTTCTCCTCGCCTTGACGAATCGTTCTTTTCAACGCTCCTACATAAATCGTATCATCAATTGTGAAACCAATATCTCTTGTGAAGACCTGTTCTGGATAATCTTTTCTTGCGGGAAGTAAATGGACATCGATCTGCTCTCTCTTTAATGTTGAAACAAGTGCTTCGTGCTGTCTTTTCGCTTTTTCAACGTTAATATTCTCTTCTTTGTAATGCTCTTGTGTATCATTAATCGCTTCTTCTATTTTCATATAGTCTGGTTCACAAAGTAAGACGGTTTTTAACGTGTCATATTCTGTTTGGCATCCTTTTTGCTTCATCATTCTCACCTTTTCATCATGATTTTTATTAAAACGTTTATTTTTTATATGTAGGGAGGGCACGTATCTTTTTTCAATCTCATATGATAATGAGAAGAGGGTGTTCGTAAGGAGGCTAGATCGACAATGGAATTTCAAGCCAATCGTATGAAAAAATTAATCGAGCATGATCGCTTTTTAATGTCCGCCTATAGGGACCTGTTAGAGAGTAACTTGCATGTAAAGCCAATGAATGAAGATGCAGCTCTTCATTATTTGTTTAAAGTATATGTACAGTCTGAGCCAATTTTGCTTAATGCATACAATCATTTAACAAACGATTAAGCGTAGATTAGAGAGAAGTGGCTGCTGTAAAAACAGCCCACTTCTCTCTTTTTCTGCCTACGATAGGACCGCTAAGCCCTTCTACCCGTTAACATGCGAACGATAAAGACAATAAGTGCAATCACTAATAAAATGTGAATTAGGTTTCCGGCTATCTCAAAGCTAAAGCCCAACAGCCATAGTATTAAAATAATAATGAGGATTGTCCACATACAGTTTCACTCCTTTGTTATCATTTGTTCTTATGTTGTTTGTTCCCTCATTACACATTTTGAAACCTAAAAAAACAAACGGCAATGATAAACTGCCGTTTGTTTCTTTAAAACGATTGGACTTCATGTTTGCACTTCATGATTGCACTTCAACAACATCTGTCCATGCTGGAATGGGGTCGTTAAATGTTGTCCAGTCTTGGTTCATTTCTTCCTCTGTTACTAAGCATTGATCAAAATACGCTTCTATTTCCTTTCGATCCAATTCAAGACCTATAAATACTAACTCAGTCATTCGATCTCCATGTTCCTTATCCCACCGCTCACGAATCTCAGGCTCTTCTTCAAGGATGATTGCTTTATCCGCATCGTTCATAGCATCCACCCATAACCCGGCAGGTTCAAATACCATAGATGGCCCTGCCTGGCTTAATAGAGCGGCAATATTATTTCTTGTCGCAATCCAGGCGATCCCTTTAGCACGCACGATCATACTTGGCCAATCTTGGATAGCATTCATAAGTCTTTCAGGATGAAATGGTTTACGCCTTCTATAGACAAAGCTTGATATACCGTATTCCTCTGTTTCTGGAGTATGTTCTGTTTGAAGCTCTTTTAACCAGCCAGCAGATTGACTGGATTTCTCAAAATCAAACAGACCAGTATTTAAAATATTTTCTGGATCTACTTTTCCTTCTGAAATCCTTAAGAACTTTGCTTGAGGCTGTAACGTACGCAGCACTTGCTCCATCTCATCTATCTCTTCATTGCTTACTAGATCACACTTATTTAATAGCAAGACATCACAAAATTCAATTTGATCAATTAAAAGGTCAACTATTTCACGTTCATCTTCATCATTGACGGCTTGTCCTCGATCAAGCAATGATTCTCCTGATTCATAGTCATGCCAGAAGCGATAGGCATCAACAACTGTAACCATTGTATCTAAGCGACAAACTGTTGTTAGATCAATACCGCTTGCTTCGTCTGCATAGGAAAATGTTTGAGCAACTGGCATAGGTTCGCCGATTCCTGTAGATTCGATCAGAATGTAGTCGTACTTTCCTTCGTTTGCCAGTCTTTCGACTTCAACGAGCAAGTCTTCTCTTAATGTACAGCAAATACAGCCATTCGACATTTCCACTAGTTTTTCATCGACCCGCGAAACCCCTCCGCCACTCTTCACCATGGATGCATCAATATTTACCTCACTCAAATCATTTACAATAACAGCTACTTTAAGTCCATCTCTATTATGTAGTATATGATTTAAAATCGTTGTTTTCCCTGCTCCTAAATAGCCGCTTAACACCGTTACAGGCAGTTTATTCATTCTCACTCACACCCTAATACGTAATAATTACGATTTAAACTTTATCATTTTATGCTTGGCAAATCAATCATTTTTCTGTAAGATTAGAAATTAAATCGTAATTATTACGTTTTGAAAGGGGTGTCCGTTATGCAAGATTGGGTAATTATCGGTGGCGGTATTCAAGGGATTACGTTAGCCAGCTACCTCTTGGCTAAAAAATATGTTCCGATTGAGCAGCTAACCATTATCGACCCGCACGAAGAACCTTTAGCGATGTGGAAACATTGTACGAAAAAAGTGGGGATGTCTTATTTGCGCTCTCCTTCTATTCATCATTTGCAGCCAGAACCATTTGGACTAGAGGCCTTTGCGAAGAAAAAAAATCTACATAAGCAACAAGCTTTTGTTCCTCCTTATGACCGGCCAAAGCTCTCATTATTCAACGAGCATTGTGAACATCTAATTAAAGATCATCAAATTAAGCAAAGCTGGGTTCAGGGGCGTGTAAACGGCTTAAAGAAGAATACGGATTTCTGGATGATTCAATTAGAGAGCGGGGAGGTGATAACAAGCAGACATGTTGTTCTTGCTATAGGAGTAGGTGAACAGCCTATTTGGCCAGATTTTGCCTATAGCTTAAAAGAAGAAGGAGCGAAAATCGAGCATATATTTGATCAGACCAAGTGCATAACCTCCGAAGAAGATCAAGTATTAGTAGCAGGAGGGGGAATCAGCGGTGTTCAAACCGCATTAAAATTAAGTAGTGAGTTAAAAAACCCGGTAACCCTTTTGACTAGACATCCATTTCGAGTAAAGCAGTTTGATTCACATCCAGGATGGCTCGGACCAAAATATATGCGGCATTTCTTGAAGAAAAAATCATACGATCAAAGAAGATCGCTGATTAAACAGGCTAGAAACCGCGGTTCGCTTCCGGCTGAGCTGCGCACTATGCTAAGAAGGGCTGAATCAGAAGGTCTAGTGCAGTCGATAGTGAATGAAATAGCTGAAACGTATTATGATGGGCGTATTCATTTGACCTTTCAAGATGGCACTTCTTGGTACGGCGACAAAGTAATTTTAGCTACAGGCTTTCACCCTAATCCACCTGGTATGGACTGGCTCACCCAAACGATAGAAGAAGAGCATTTAACTTGTCATACTTGCGGCTATCCAATTGTAGATGATCATACGCTAGAATGGAGTGAAAATCTTTTTGTCTTAGGGGCACTAGCAGAATTATCCTTAGGACCAGTTGCTAGAAATATATCCGGAGCTAGAAGAGGCGCAGAAAGAATAATAGCTGCACATAGCGGCTGACAGCTTGAAAAAGCATCGTATGTATGAGCAGATGCTTTTTCAAGTGTAAACTATTCAAATGTGAGGTGAAGCTCATATCCATTTTCTATAATCATTTTCCCATTTTTATGATTTTCGATGTGCTCTTTATATGCTAGGGAATGAGCAGAGAACGCTTCTCGATCTCCGGACTCTAGTGCTTGATCGATTGAAATCAGTAATTGAGATTTCTTAAAGTGGTACATTGAATATTCAAGAACGGCCTGGGCGTAAAGAGACTGGACTGTTGATTCTGTACGTTTTTGAAGTGACTTAATAATTTCTAATTGTCGGTAAACGTTGTTATCCATCGCAAAGTGATTATTCATTGCGTATCCCTCCTTAGCTTTCTCTTTGTTCTACTATACCCTTCACTGCTATTTTCAAACCATTCACACATCTTTCTTGTGAAAAAATTATCCTCTTTAACCTGCCTAAAACTACTAAAAAACAGGCAGCTTTATTTCTAAGCCTGCCTGTCTGTCGTTAAAATTACATTGATTTTTCTCTTTTTATTTCTTCGCCGCGGGCTTTCCGTTCTTCTTTCGTTAGTTTAGGACATGCATAGCACTTCTTGCCGCCCTCCTTCACATAACTCATGCAGCACGCTGCTTTTACTCTAACCGGCTCTATGGGCTCCCACCAGCTGTCCACATAGCGAAAGGTTACATCATATGGATTTCTTTTTAAGCCGAAACCTCGCAGTCGACCTCTCTTAACGTGTGCAGATCGTCATTTATTTGTTTCTTTCTCTCATCATCAGCGGTCACCATCCACGCCTCTTGCTGCTTATAGAATGGATTACATAGAAGCCCAAAAGCCTGCTGAATAGGTAAAGTCGAGGTAAGGGCAACCATTTCTATTACCGGACGAAGACGGTCAAATAATGCTTTATACTTCTCAGTTAACACTTTTTCTCGATCACCTTCAGGAAGCTTAGTGCAGTCGGCTTTAATTAAGGAAAAGCCAACTTCATCTCCTTTTACATAGAAGGCCAGATCTTCATAGTCAAGCCAGGAGTCATAATGAGATACGGTGTATTGATGTGCTGTACATAAATAAGCGACCCACTTCATCATATTCGCGCCGCCTGCTCTTTCATCAAGCCCTTTGCATGCTGCTGTTCGCTCTTTCATGACCTCCTTCATTACCGCTTCTTTTTGAAGTTCATTTAACTTATAATATGAATCCGCTTCTTTGTTTAATTGATTTATCTTAATAAAGAATGTTGCCTCAAGCTCTTTTTTTAAATCTTGGTTAAATGGTTCACCATCAGTCATACTAGCAGCTCCCTTCGTTTATGTATTGCTTTTTCTCTATTACCAATCTTTTAAGATTAATGTTTTCGTTTACACTATATCATAATCGATTCAACGTTATCATGCAGGAGCTGTGCAAAAGAGTTCAGTTTTAATTAGTTTATTTTTAATTCATTCATTTTTAATTAGTTTGCTTTTTCCATTATTAACTAGTTGTTTTTTTAAGGCCTTTTGCATATAATAAGAACATAAGTTCGTATGAGGAGGATGAAGATGATGGCGAAGCTGACTAGTGACGAGCATCAAGCCCTTCATCACTATATTTTACTTTTAGTAGCCAGGCAAGTTCTTGAACGCGACTTTTCGTACCTAGAGCAGGCTAATTTAAAATTAGCTCACCCTTATCTCGAACTAACTAAATCCGTTCTTGATCATATCAGTAAAGAACTAAAAGCGATGAAGACTTATTTGCATGCCCATCACATTACCATTGACAGCAGAAAACAAGAGGGGTTATTTAGTGAATATTACTACCGTCATAAAGGATATGAAGGAGTGACTAGGGTTTTAAATGCTCATTTAAAAAACCAAGTGCATGATTATGTTACATCCTGCTTTACTACATTTAGAAAGCCTTCTTAATTAAAAACCCCCCTCTTACTCTCCTGACAAAAAAGAAAGTGAATCACGCAAAGTGACTCACCTTCCTGCTTTTTTAGGTTTATTTTTTCTTAAAACGGCTTTTTTGATTCGCTTTTAGCTGCTTAAGCATATCAGTGACAGGAGATTCGGAAATTCGCTCTTCTTTTTTCATATGCTTATTAATGACCAGACGTGCATGCTCCCTCTCACCTTGCATGTTTACTTCTACTTCAAAGGAATCTCCTTCACATACATCAGGCGGTAGATCACTTAGTGGTATAGTGTATTCTTTTTCGCTTTCACCAACAAGCAGCACAGCTGCTTTGTTATCTACAATGCGATCAAGTACAGCAATCATTTTATCCCTCCTATACAATCAGCAGTTAGTTCTTCAAACAAGCTAGCTCTTCTTCTATAATCTCAGAGAGTCTCCCATCACCAATTCCATTAATATCTGTTAATTCGTTCAAATTTGTAATAGGTCGCATGTCTATAAGCTGCTGGGCTCTTTCTTCTCCGATATGAACAATCATTGTTAACTCGTTTATAGAAGCTTCATTTATATTTATACAGCTGTCACTAGGTCCGTCCTCATTTAGAGCAGACTGCTGATTATTTTCCGTATGTATTGATATACTGCTGCCGTCACTGATCATTTGAATCGACCCATGAAGATCTGTTCCATACCACTCAAGATTTAATTTATCAATTCTCTCGATCACTTCCCGGTGAGGGTGACCATATTCATTATCTGCTCCTGCAGAGTAAACGGCATACATTGGATCCACCTTACGTAAGAACGCCTCCTCGCTTGAGGTAGAAGAGCCATGATGCCCTAACTTGATAACATCGGCCTGAAGGTTCACTCCATTATCCACTAATTCCAACTCAATTTCTTTTTCAATATCAGCCATAAACAGCCACGCTATCTCACCATGCACCATTCGAAGCCCAATAGCTCCTTCATGAAAATCACCTGTTAATTCAGTGGGATTAATCACTTCAACCGTTAAAGAACCAATTTCAAACTCTTCACCTGCTCGCGGCTCATAATAGTCAGCGCCCGAATCTGCAATAGCCTGAATCGCTCTTTCAAACGTTCTAGTCGTATGATCGTCACCAGACATCCACACTTCTGTGACGGGAAATTCAGCTAGTACTTGAGCCACTTGGCCGATATGATCAGCATGTGGGTGAGTTCCAACAAACAAGTCAAGTTCAGTAACCCCCGCCTCTTTAAGAAGAGAGACCACTTCATCCCTGTCATGTCTGCCTGCATCAATTAAAACCGTCGAGTCTTTCGTTTGCAATAACGTTGCATCTCCTTGATCTACGTCTAGAAACGTTACGATCAGTTCTTTTTCGCCAATCTCCTTTACCGTTTTTTCTTCAGAGGTTTGACTTATCTCACTGCATCCACTCAGCAGCAACATCAAACAAATCGTAAATAATACCGTCCTCATTTCAATCTCCCTACCCTTTTTTCGCCTGTCTATATCAAAGCTTGATTCATTACAATCATTAATTATACAAGAAAAAAAGAAATCATGGCACTTGGCTATGATTTCTTTTTGACGTTTATCCTAACACTTTATTAATGGATTCTAGCACACGGTCTGCTTGAAATGGCTTAACAATAAAGTCTTTTGCACCAGACTGAATGGCATCAATCACCATTGATTGCTGTCCCATTGCAGAACACATAATCACTTTTGCAGAAGAATCTGTCTCTCTAATCGCTTTAAGAGCTTCAATTCCATCCATTTCAGGCATAGTAATATCCATTGTGACTAAATCGGGCTTTAATTCTTTATATTGATTGACTGCTTCTGCTCCATTAGCCGCTTCTCCAGCAATCTCAAACCCATTCTTAGATAAGATATCTTTAATCATCATTCGCATAAATGCCGCATCATCTACAATTAATACAGACGCCATCTAAATCACCTCTTCACCTTTGCTCTATGTATTTATTTCTTTCATTACGATTCTTGTATCACTTTTTCCAAGTTTAAGAGCGTAAATAAACGCTTATTAAGCTTGACTACACCTCGTAAGTATTCAGCTTCAACGCCGCCGACCACTTCAGGGGTCGGCTCTATTTTATCAACTGGAATATCAATGACATCGTTTGCCCCATCAACGATAAAACCAATCTCAATGTAACCTTTTTGGATCACAAGAATTCTCGTCGCTTCATCTAACCCTTTTTCTTCAATGCCAAATCGCTTTCTAAGGTTAATAATTGGTGTAATAACACCTCTTAAATTCATTACACCGGTGACAAAGGGATATGTGCTTGGAATTCTAGTGACGGGCTGCATCCGTTCAATCGATTGAATATAATCTACTTCGATGGCATATTCCTCGTCTTTTAATTGAAAAACAATGACTTTCATTTCTGTTCTCGCAGCTGTTTCATTAGACACACGAAGGCCCCCTCACTCGTTCATTACTTAATTAATGCGTTGGTATCTACAATAAGAGCCACTTGGCCATTTCCTAAAATCGTAGCTCCTGAAATGGCAAACACGTTTGTCAGATAGTTTCCTAGAGATTTTAGTACGATATCGTGCTGTCCAATTAATGAATCAACGACAAGCCCTGCTACTTTATCACCTTTATTAATGATAACAAGTGAATAAAAGTCTTCCGTTTGCGACTCACCAGGAACTTCAAATATATCTTTTAAGAACACAAGCGGGACCACTTTACCGCGGAAATCAATCACTTTTTGATTGTGAGCGCTGTAAACATCCTGCTTATTAACAATGGCTGTTTCAACAATAGAGGATAACGGAATAGCGTATTTCTCTTCTTGTACTTCTACTAACATGACATCAATAATAGATAGCGTAAGCGGTAGTTGAATAGAGAAAATAGAACCTCTGCCAAGTACGGAATTAACCGTGACGATGCCGCCTAATGATTCAAATGTATTACGAACAACATCAAGACCCACGCCTCGGCCTGACACATCTGTTATTTTCTCAGCTGTACTAAATCCAGAGGAGAATAACAGTCCAAAGACCTGCTGATCTGTCATCTTTTCTGCCTCTTCTTCTGTTACCACTCCATTAGATAAAGCTTTATTTAAGATTTTTTGACGATCAATCCCGGCTCCATCATCTTCAATTTCAATAAACACATTATTTCCGCTATGGTAGGCCTTTAATTTAACCGTACCCTCTTCAGACTTTCCATTAGCCAAACGAACATCAGGCGTTTCAATTCCATGATCGATTGAATTTCGCAACAGATGAACTAATGGATCGCCGATTTCATCAATAATTGTTCGATCAAGCTCTGTATCGGCACCAACAATCTCAAGGTTCACTTTCTTGTTTAAGTCTTTTGACAAGCTGCGAACCATACGAGGAAATCGGTTAAAAACTTGCTCAACAGGCATCATTCTCATATTTAGAATGATCTCTTGCAAATCTCCAGAGATTCGTGACATTCTCTCAACCGTTTCATTAAGTTCATTATTCTTTAATTCACTAGCTATTTGCTCTAGTCTTCCTCGGTCGATCACAAGCTCTTCAAATAAATTCATTAGAACGTCAAGACGTTCAATATTCACTCGAATCGTCTTATTTGATTCATGTCCTGCTTTTTTAGTTTCAGCTTTAGTTTGAACTCCTGCTTCTTTTCTTGCCGGGCTCTTTTTATCGGTTGGTTGTTTAGACGGTGCTGCTTGCTCTGTCGGTTCAGAGCTGGTGCTTTTCTCACCGTCTGCGAGCATTTCTTCTTTACTCGTCAAGTCAGCTTTTTCAACCGGCTGGACTACAACATTCGTAATCTCTGAAACTTTTAATATACGCTGCTTTATTTCCTCAGCTTCAACCTTTGAGACAAGCGTTACCATAAATGTCTCATCAAACTTCTCTTCTTCTAATTGATCAGCACTTGGAGTTGATTTAATGACTTCCCCAACCTGCTCTAATACTTCAAACACCATGAATACCCGCGCTGCTTTTAACATCGCTTGTTCATCTAATGTTACTTCAATCTGATAGGCATAATACCCTTGTTCAAAAGACTGCTCGAGCACGGTTCTTTCAAACTCATCATACACTTCAGTCAGCTGAACATTAGCAGCAGCTGGAGTTGCTGCGGCCGCTGCCGTTTCTTTTTCCGCAAGGGATGCTGCTTCTAGGCTCTCACCCTTCTCAATTGCCTCAAGCTTTGAAACAACGGCAGAAACATCACGCTTGCCCTCTCCGCCAGAAGCAATGTCTTGTACCATCGCTTCAAGGTCATCTACTGCCAAAAAAACGACATCCATCACTTCGGACGTAACACTTAATTTTTGATTGCGAATAAGGTCGAGTACATTTTCCATGTTATGAGTTAAGTGTGCTAAATCTTCAAAACCCATTGTTGCTGCCATTCCTTTAAGTGTATGAGCAGAACGAAAGACCTCACCGACAATGGATAGATCATCCGGAGTTTGTTCTAATTTTAGTAAATGGTCGTTGATCGATTGTAAATGTTCTTGACTCTCATCAAGAAACACATCTAAATACTCTGAATTCATCAAGCTCTTGTTCACCTCAATGGTCACTTAGTCCTTCATGTTAAGAGGAACCTGCCGACTGCTATTTCTTTTATCATAGCACATTTTCCTAAAACATGAGTATTTATTCATAGTAAAAATTGAATATCTTTTCTCTCCGATTTCAAGACTCATCCTTGTAGATAAAGGGGATATACTGCCTCACAAAAGGCATTACGGTAAAAAACTCCTGGAAGCTGCGGTTTTATCCTTTAAGGTGATATTCCATCAACATAGGTCTTTATACCTTAAATATTGTTCATATTCCTCTGTGGAAAGCGGCTTCGCATAATAATAGCCCTGAACAAGATCACAGCCTTGTTTTTGTAAGAAATCAAGCTGCTCTTTTGTCTCCACTCCTTCTGCAATAACCTTTAACTCCAGGGAACGG
The DNA here is from genome assembly GCF_029094545.1 of Alkalihalophilus pseudofirmus. Taxonomy (NCBI): domain Bacteria; kingdom Bacillati; phylum Bacillota; class Bacilli; order Caryophanales; family Bacillaceae; genus Alkalihalophilus; species Alkalihalophilus pseudofirmus. Next base: position 3,043,860 of record NZ_CP117835.1, read on the forward strand.
CCTAGATGAATGATCATTGATATAATGGCTTCTCCTTCTTTCCCCTTCCCGATCTTCTTGACAAATGACTGATCAATTTTCAATTCATGGACGGGCAGCTGCCCTACATACTGCAAAGAGCTGTATCCAGTCCCAAAATCATCTAAACTGATCCTGACCCCAACTTTAATTAATTGGTTTAATATATCCAGCGTTCGATCTAAATCAACGGTTACACTTTCTGTAATCTCTAAATCCAAATATTCTGGAGGCAGTTTTGTTTCTTTTAAGATCTTTTCGATGGTATGAACAATATTGTGTTGGAGGAATTGTTTCAAAGAAAGATTGACTGACATCGGTACTTTAGGGTAGCCTTCATTAATCCACTTAGCTTTCTGCCGGCATGCTTCTCTTAAAATCCATTCTCCAATTGGAATAATAAGACCGGTTTCTTCTGCAATCGAGATAAACTCACCAGGGCTAATCGTTCCTTCTATTGGGTGCTTCCATCTGACAAGCACCTCTTCACCACAAACATCCCCTGATTCTAAACAGAATTGTGGTTGATAATAGAGGTCAAATTCTCCTCGGTCAATTGCTTTCCTCAAATCATTCTCCACATGAAAATACCTTGAGAACTCTTGATACACATCGCGATTATAAACTTCCAGCCGATCCGACCCCTTAGCCTTAGCACGGTACATGGCAGCATCCGCTGAAGTAAGCAAAGCTTCTGCATCGATTCCATTTTCAGGAGACAATGCAATCCCTACACTGCCTGTTAAGGTAAATTCAAATCCATCCATAATCAGAGGTTCACGAATAATCGTTAAGAGATCTTCTGTTAATGAAACAGGCTCTTCTTTTTCCTTCACATCTGTCATTACTACCACAAATTCATCTCCCCCAAGACGAGCGATCATAGATTTCTCAGGGAGATGAGCTTGCAAGCGTTCAGCAATATGTTTGAGTACCCGGTCTCCAAATAGATGACCAAGCGTATCATTAACATATTTAAAACGATCTAGATCGATAAACAGAACGGCTAGTTTCTCCTTGCTTCCAGCAGCATGAAGTAATTTATTTTCTAGATAGTTCATAAAACAGCGTCTATTCGGAAGGTTCGTCAATGGGTCTTCGTTTGCGAGACGATAGACTTCATCTTGTTGTTCGCTGCACTCAGCTGCTGATTTTTTCATTCCGAGAACAACTGCCCCTGCCGCCTTATGCTCAATGATGGTTGGAATCCAGGTATATACATAAGAGTGAGTGTAATCAACACTACCAGCCTTCTCCGAGTGGGATACGTTCCCGCTCATCACCTCATCCCACGCCTTCTCATCATATATATCGGTCAGATGTTCAATTTTTTGATTGATAATTTCCTTACGTGTCCACTCATTCATATGTAGCCCTGCTTCATTTACCCTCACACATTCACCTGCTGCATTAATCACCAGCAGCAGATAGGGGCTGTGTTCAAATAAAGACATATATTCTTTTTCTAAATCGGAGAACCCGGCTTGTGTTTCATCGAATTTCATCGCGTTATCCACTCTTTCCTTAGAAATCTTTTCCATTCATTATATACTTCATTATACCATGATCAGAACTCACTAAAAAAAGCCAACCAACAGGTCAGCTTCAGTGAAAACAATCGACAACAGATGAGATGACTTTTACATTCTTATGAAAAGAAGGGGGCGCATCCGGGTGTATGTACAAGCCATCCATGCCTAGTAAAACAGCGGGAGCCACATCATTGATGTAATTATCACCGATTGATACCGTGCGATTTGGTTCAACCTGATAATCGGCAAGCAGCTTCGTAAACAACCGGCTCGTCTCAACTGGCTTTTTAGCCGACGGAATCACTTCTTTGAACATATCTGTTAATTGCAGTTCATGTAATAGACGATTGACGTCATCGATATCGCTATTTGTCACAAGAACGACCGAGGTTGTAGCGGCAAGTCTTTCAAGTGATTCTTTTAACCCCGGCAGCGGATCGAGAGTGAAGGCATCAGTCACCATAAATTCTTTTGTTGCTACATAACTTGAATAACAATCTTCTACTCCGTAATGCTTCGCACATACAAAAGGAAGCCACCAGCCATCTCCTATCGCAATCATCGACTCAAAATCAAAATTAAGGTTTTCTTGATAAAGATCCCGTGTTTCTTGTTCTGATAAAAGAGAGCCATCCCATCTCAAGGCCTCCGTCACAAGGAGAGTCATAGGGTCGATTGTTAAAACAAGATCCTTCTCTACATCATAGGCTTTCCCAATCGTAACGGGGTGCTCCCCTTCTTTCATCTTCTCGTAATCAGAAGCAAACTCTTTTTGCTGATCCTCTTTTACTTTTTGTTTTAAGTGATTTGCATAATACTCAAAATGCTCCCCACCCTCATATAACGTTCCGTCTAAATCAAAAATAATCAAATCATACCGTTCTAGCACAGACATTCTCCTTTCAAAAAAATTAAACACATATAGTCATCGTAACATTAATCACACGCTGTTCTTTTACAGTTTTCTACAAAAAACTTAAAGATATTGTTAAAGATGTAAATTTGTAAAGCGATTATAAACAATGTGTAAAAATACGGCACAATGTGTAGATTTGTCATTGTCTATCCTCCATAATCACAGCTGTAAGACAAACAAATACATACGAGGTGGGGAAAAGAAATGAAAAAAGTGATGACTGCTTTACTTATGATGCTGCTCGCATTAATGCTCGCTGCTTGTGGGGAGAGTAATGAGGAAACAACAGCAACCCAAGATCCAGAGCCACAAGAGGAAGATACAGAAGTTGAAGAGGATGCAGGAGCTGCTGAAGGCCTGCCTGATGAACTGATTATGGGCTTTGTACCATCACAAGATTCAGACAAGATTGCTGACACAGTAGCACCGCTAGCTGATCGTCTTTCTGAGGAATTAGGAATCCCAGTATCGGGACAAGTAATGACGAACTATACAGCATTAGTTGAAGCAATGGGAAATGATCGTGTTCATATCGGCTTTATCCCAGCTTTCGGTTATGTTCTTGCAACCGAGCGTTATGACAACGTTGAAGCTATTCTAAAATCTGTTCGCCACGGTTCTTCTACATACCGAGCACAATATACTGTTCGTGCAGATTCTGGCATCGAATCAATCGAAGATCTTGAAGGCAAAGTATGGGCCTTCCCAGATAACGTTTCAACAAGCGGCTACTTATTCCCTGCTGCTCAGTTAATGGATGAGTATGGTGTAGAAGCTGTAGAAGATTATTTCAGCGATTTAATCCAAGCTGGTTCACATGACAATGCCATGATTATGGTTCTTGAAGGCGATGCTGATGTTGCCACTACATTTGAAGATGCACGTACAGCGATTGAGGGCGATTATCCTGAAGCAATGGATGAGTTAGTGCAGCTTGATTTCACAGCTGATATTCCTAATGACACGATCAGCGCTAACACAAACATGCCGGCTGACTTTATCGAGCAGATTCGTGCCGCTTTCTTATCTTTCAATGACGACGAAGAAATGCTTACGATTATGGATGAAGTTTATAACTGGACAGGCATTGATGAAGCAGCTGACAGCGACTACGATGTGGTCCGCAGCACCTATGAAAAGTTCAAAGATGATGGAGCAATTTCTTTAGATTAACAAGGTTCACAAATAACCTTTAACATGACGAAGGGGGAGGAATGATTCTCCTCCTTTTTATTTGCCAGGCTTACATCAGGAAGGGGTACTATCATGATTGAATTTAAACAGACATCTCTTGTTTATCCAAATGGTACACAAGGCTTAAAAAATATTAATCTCAAAATCAATGAAGGAGAGTTTGTCGTCATTGTTGGATTATCCGGTGCGGGAAAATCGACTCTCATCCGCAGTATGAACCGCCTTGTTACACCAACTGAGGGGGAGCTGCTTATAGATGATGAAAATATTCTTTCATTTAATCAGAGAAAGCTTCGTGAACTTCGCACAAAAGTAGGGATGATCTTTCAAAACTACAATCTCGTCAAACGATCAACGGTGATGAAAAATGTCATTTCAGGCCGCCTCGGTCATACGGGAACTCTCAAAAGTTTATTAAGCCTTTATTCTCAAGAAGATCTTGCGCTCGCTCATCGCAGCCTAAAACGTGTGAATATCGCTGAAAAAATGCACCAGCGCGCCGATCAACTTAGCGGCGGCCAGCAGCAGCGCGTAGCGATCGCCAGGGTTCTTACGCAGCAGCCAAAAATCATTCTCGCCGACGAACCGGTAGCTAGTCTTGATCCCCCGACATCGCATCAGGTAATGACGTATCTTAGAAAAGTAAACCAAGAAGACAAGATTACAACGATCGTTAATTTACATTTTATAGATATGGCGATGGAGTATGCTGACCGCATTATCGGGATGCGTGCTGGTGAAGTTGTGTTTGATGGGCCTGCGAGTGAAGTAACGGAAGAAACTTTTGAAGAGATATATGGACGAAAGATCAGAGAGGATGACCTTGTAGGAGGTCAAGATGATGAGTAACGGAATAAATAATGAAACGAATAACAGAACATCTATTGCGCTCTATTCTGTAAAAGTCAAACGTCAAATGTCGGTTATTCTCCTTGCTATTATTGGTTTATATATTTATACCTCAATTGCAACAGAATCATCTCTTATCGATTTTATTGACGGCTGGTCAGGATTTGAGCGAGTGGCAAAGGACCTCTTCCCTCCCAATTGGAGTTATGCTCCGCAAGTGTGGGAATACCTTGCTGAGACTATTCAAATGGCGATCATCGCAACCACTTTTGCAGCGCTCGCAAGCATTCCTATTTTTCTTTTATCTGCTGCCAACTTGTTTCCTAGTAAATGGGTTCACCAGCCTGTCCGCTTTATCATGAATGTTTTGCGTACAATCCCGGATATTCTATTAGCAGTTATTTTTGTAGGGATTTTTGGTGTAGGGGTCTTCCCCGGAATTATGGCCCTTTTTATATTCTCATTAGGGATTTTAGCAAAGTTAATGTATGAAACGATTGAAGCTATAGACACCAATCCGCTTGAAGCCATTCGCGCATCAGGAGGGAACACGCTGCAAGTGATCTGGTATGCGGTCATGCCGCAAGTACTGCCTCAGTTTGTTTCATTTGGTTTGTATGTATTTGAAGTTAATGTGAGGGCCTCTGTCGTTCTCGGATTTGTCGGGGCTGGCGGTGTGGGGCTGCTTCTTCAACAGCAAGTAAGCTTCTTCAATTACCCGCGTGTGATGACGATTATTCTCATCATCTTTATTGCTGTTGTCATCATTGATTACATCAGTAATAAAATAAGGGAGAGACTTGTCTAATGGAACATAAGCTGACACTTAAGAAACAAAGAACGAAGAAACAATGGATTGGATTTAGTCTTATTACAGCAACAGTGATCGCTGTATATTTATGGACCTTTATAGGAATTGATATTAGATGGACTCGGGTATTCAGCGAGCGTTCGATTGACAATTTCAGCCGGGTGATCCCCCAGCTGTTCTCACCCGATTGGTCCGCTTTTGGAAAAGTAATGGAGCTGATGTGGCAAACGCTGCAGATGGCCTATACCGGAACTCTGCTTGCAGCCATATTAGCCATTCCCTTTGGTTTTTTTGCTGCGAGTAATATGGTTAAAAACAAACTATTAAATACCTTTTCAAAATGGCTGCTAGACGCCATTCGTGCCTTTCCGGAGCTGGTTCTTGCGTTAATGTTTGTTGCTGCAATCGGCCCCTCTCCTTTTGCAGGGGTTTTAGCGATTGCAATTGGTTCGATCGGAATGCTTGGCAAATTGTATTGTGAAGTCATTGAATCAATTGATATGAATGTAGTCGAAGCTCTTGAAGCTAATGGGGCAAATAAGCTTCAAGTCCTCTTCTACGGGATTATTCCGCAAATTATTCCTGAATTCTTATCGTATGCGATTTACCGATTTGAAATTGATGTTCGTGCTTCGACGATTTTAGGTATTATTGGAGCCGGCGGTATTGGAACATTAATTACGATCGCTACACAAAATCGTAACTGGGACGAAGTTGGAATGATTCTTGTCGTTATCGTTGTGGTCGTCACGATCATTGACTCGTTAAGTGCGATGATTAGAAAACGGATTGTATAGAAAAAGCGGACAAGCCAGCAGCTTGTCCGCTTTCCGTTATAGTAAATAGTCTGTAAGATTTGCATTTGTTTTACGTAAATAAACCAATCTTTGAATCGCTTTTTTAATTGATACTTCTTTTTCTTTTTCTACATGAATGGTGTGCAGAGGTTTTTCTTTATCTCTTAACACATAGAGAGACATGGTAGAAATGGTGTGTCCTGTCTCCTGTTCATAAGCCATTTTGTAAAGGTATAACTGGACATCATATACTGCAAGCCACTCACTGCCTGACCGCTTAATTCGATTCGTTTTAAAATCAATAATATGCAAGCAGCCGTCTCTTTCGACGACTTTATCGATCTCTCCAATGACCTCAGCGCCGGCAATTTCTGTTGCAAATGACCATTCATTTTCAACAGGAGTACCGAGTTCCGTTTGCTGAGCTTCACTGTATGTTTCCATTAATTCAGTCACTTCTTGTTCATAGGATTCTTTAACAGAAGCTGTGTCATTAAGCTCATCCACATAGTTCATCGCTTCTGTGATTGCTTCTTGGGCTCCAAAGCCATGATCCCTTAGTTCACAAGCCCTGTGAACGAGCGTCCCAACAACTGCAGGGTCTACTTGCTGCTCTCTTTTTTCTTGATCGGCATCCGCATCACTTCTTAAGCGGCGAGACTCATTTACTCCTAAGACATACTTCTCATAGTATTCTTCAGGTTGATGAATAAACGTCATGATCTCAGACACTGACAGAGGATAGAGAACTTCTTTTTTCGCCGCTAGCTCCGTTCCCTTATACAAATGGTTCTCTGCATGATGCGGGAGCTGCTCAGAGATCTCATTTACGACCGTTATATAGTCTTCTAATGGCCCACAGTCTCTTGCCTCTTCAATAAGGTGAAGCCAGGATTTTTTTGCGCCATCCCCGTTCCCAATCATAACTAAGTAATCTTTTGCACGTGTCGCTGCCACATAAAACAGTCGTTTGGACTCTTCTTCTGACTCAAGACCTGCCGCCTCCTTAACAAGTTCAAAGCCAGGGGTGACAAGCTTTTTAGGTCGGGCCTCAAGGTTATCTGTCTCTTCTTCTAAGCTCCAGACAATACCCAGCTTCGCATCAAACCGAACCGAACCCTTATCTCCTTGTACAGAACGCTCTAATTGCGGCAGATACACAATGGGAAACTCCAATCCCTTTGAGGCATGGATCGTCATAATATTGACCGCGTCTCCCTCTGTGCGTTCCATTTCCGCTTCGCCCTCTTTATCATTTAAAGCCATTCTCTCATCAATAAAATGAATAATCTCCTCTAAGCTTCTTAAGTGTGATTGCTCAATCATCTGAATTAATTTTTCTACATTTTTCACCTTTTGGAGGCCGTTTGATTGGATAAGCAAACTATGCACAAGCCCTGTTTCTTTGATCATCCTATCAAAGGTTTCACCAGGGGATCCTTTAATAGAGAATGGTACATAGTTCAGGAGCCATTCCTTCAGTTTAAGGGCAGAATCCAAAATTTGTTGAGCGGGCAGATCACTTGAATCAGCTAGACCCGTTTGAGGCATTGATTCAGATAGTTGATACAGATAATCTGCAAAGCTTTGTGTCGCTTCTTTTTGTTTTGCAATCGTGACAAAATCATTCATCGTAAGGCCAATAAGCGGGCTTCTTAATAGAGATAATACATACACATCTTCAAACGGCCTGTTCATCCATCGCAACAGGGTAATGAAATCAATGATTTCCTGCCGCTCATAAAATCCAATACCACCATACACTGTATAGGGAATGTTTTGCTTACTAAACGCACGCTCGAGCTTTAATAAATCTGTACGAGCGGGTATAAGGACCGCCATGTCTTTGAATGCTGGTGCTTGCCAGCTCTCCCCTTTAAAGACATGCGGCTGTTGTGATGCGATCATTTCATTGATCCGGTGAGCGAGCGCTTCGTACGGGTCCGCTTCCTCTTCTGTTTCTTCCTTGTTAAAAAGCAGTAATTCCATTTGCTTTTGATCAGGTTGTTCTGCCTCTCTATTGGCACTTAGAGCTGCATAACGGGTTTGGTAGTTTTCTGTAATGTGATCAGTCATTGCACATTGGAATAAGGCATTCACTCCATCAATAATCGGTTTACACGTTCGATAATTGATATTCATTTCAATGGCTTCGGCATTTTCTTGTTCGACAGCATCTTGTTCAAGCTCATTCATCAATCTTACATTCGCCCCGCGGAAACGATAGATCGATTGTTTCGTGTCACCGACAATGAAGCGGTAGGAAGGATTAATCCGCTCAAGCATCTCAAGCTGCAGACGGTTCGTATCTTGGAATTCATCTACAAGCATATGGCGAAACTGCTTTTGACAAGCCTCTTGTATCTCCTTATTTTCTAGGAGCGATACCGCCTTTTGCTGGAGATCACTAAAATCCACTACTCCCCTAAGCTCCTTTTCTCTCTTATAAGCAAGATGAAAGTCGCGCAGTAAATCAATAAAACGCCCTAAAAGCAAGCTGGTGGTTTCATCTATCTCCACTTCTCCACCAACCGCCTTCCAGTCATCCTTTAATGGCTTCCAGTGCTCTTCAAACAGCTGAAATAGGGCTGGGATCGCTTCTTTCCACTTTTTATCAGTACGTTTAGGCATTACTCCGATCAGCCAATCCATATACTCATTCGGACCAGACGGGGAAGGCGGCGATAAAAAAGCTTCTTGAAGTCTCTCAACATGTCCGGCTTGAGCTTTAGTTAACCCTTCTGCCGGTGGAAATTGAGGGATCAGATCAAGTGCAGCCTTATGGAAAGCTTCAACTGTCTTTATTTGCTTTTCTTTCACGGCTTCCACTTGAGAATGAAGCATGTCGTCCGCTTGCAATTGAAGTACAGCATCTTCTCCTATCACGAGCTCTGATATAGAAGCATGAATGTCTTCCATCGTAGAGATAAATTGATCTTTGCTCATATAAGAAAAAAACTCTTTCGCTGAAGCTGTAAATTCAACATCCTGCAGATGCTTTTTTAAGACATCTCTTTTTAACTGCTTTGCTTCCACCTCATCAATAATTCGTATTTTAGGGGGGAGCTTTGCGGCCATCGCATACTGACCTAGCAGCTGCTGACAAAAGCTATGAAAAGTGGAGATATGAGCTCTTTCCACTAGTTCTTTTTGTTCCCTCCAAAACGCTGCCTCTGCTTCCGTCTGTGCTAAAGCCTCTTTCTCACTAATACGTTTGCGAACTCGATCCTTCATTTCGCGAGCTGCTTTTTCAGTAAAGGTAATCGCTGCAACTTCTTCGATCGTAGCGGCTATACATGAGGAAGGCTCATGAAATGCTTTTTCGAGCAAGTACATGATCCGCTCTGTTAATACGCGCGTCTTACCAGAACCTGCCCCTGCAGCGATGACCACAAGAGATTGCTCATTGGTGATGGCGGATGTTTGTGCTTTATTAAATTCCATTTATTAAAGCCCCTCCTTTTGATCTTCTGTCACTCGACAGACAGATTTGTAGGGACAATAAGACGAACAATCGAGCGGTCTTACTGAAAATTCCGTATGCGTGCCCTTCCATAAGGAATGCACTTTGTTTCTTAATTCGTAGACTTCCATAAATTCATCCCCTCCAAGATCATCCTCTTTGTTTTTGCAAGAGTGATGAACAAGGAATTTAGAGCTTTTTCCAATTTGATCTGAACGCCAAATACCATTCCCTGCACGCTTCTCCGGCTCTCGCAGTGAAATATACGAGGCACCGTGAGCACGAAGGGCAGCATCAGTTGTGCTTAATTGTTCTTTTAGCGCTCTAGCATACAGCGGCAATTGAAGCTTTAGCCCGCTTCGCACTTCCTCTTCAAGCTTCACATGTGCAAACCCTGTTTTATAGTCATAAATCGTGAACCCTTCCTGATCAAGATCAACACGATCAACTTTACCTGTCAAATGAAGCGTTGTACCTTCATTTAATTCAAGTTCTAAACGAAGGGATGTTTCAAGCGAATGAATCTTCATTTCACTAAGATGTGGATTGTCCCAAAAATGTTTTCGCTCTGCCTGCCACCACCTGTTGATCTTCCGCCACCACTTTTCTTTCTCAAGAAGTAAATCAAGCCTGGAGATCTCAAAGGCGGTTGATTCAATTTGCTCCCATAACTCTTCAAATTTCTCTTTCAAAAGAACTGGAACCTCACTTTTTATTTCCTCTGTACACTCGCCAAACCGAACCCCAATCAAATTGAGCTCTTTGTAAATTGACTCAATCAACGTATGAATCATCTGGCCGATATCGATGGGAGAGATCCGTTCTTGAATACTTTGTCCTTCCCTTACCTGAAGCACCCTCTCTAATCCATGTTTGAATGGACATCTGGCGTAACTTTCAAGCTCTGTAATTGATACAGTATTCTTCATAAGGGAATCTTGATGAGCTTCTTCTAGCTTCTCCTCGCCCTCACTTAAGTACTGATGCCTTTCTGAAAGTTGTACGAGTTCAGCGGCCGGTTCTAAAACCTTCATGCCAAGCCCCATATGATAGGCGGTCTTTTCTATTTGGTCTTCTTTTGAAAAGCTTATTGAATGCTTCATTCTAGCTTCAAACGTGCACTCTCTTCCATCCTTTTGCAGCCATTGTTCGATAAACGGGGAAGGAAGATGCGAGTGATTGGGGTCAAGCCCTTTTGTGTACGTACATACTATCGATTTCGCTGCAAGCAGTAATTGCCCAAAATAAGCTTGCTGCTTGTGTCTAAAATGCTCTTGCGTCGGGAGTGCTCCTTCAACAGGAAGATTATATAAATCTTTTTCATGAACATATCCGCCAAGCTGATGAACAGCAGGAAAGGCTCCTTCATTCATTCCAATGACATACATTTTCTTTCCTTCGAATAGTCCAATATCACGCCATGTATGAACTTGAATACCCCTTCTTGAGCCTCTGGCTGTAAACAACTCTGTTCTTTTTGCAAGCTCTAATACCCAATCAGCAAATACATCAAGTGTCATATGAAGATCAGTTAAATGTTTTGCTTCGAGCTTTTCGGCATAATCACTCACTAATTCAGTCAGTCGTTCGATGGTCTTAAGTTCATATACGATGTCTTTTAATTCACTTGTTCTAGTTTCCTGACCTTGCCTCTGTCTCCATTTCCCATCTAATCCAAGGTGGGTAACAGCTTGACTCAGCTGTTTTAAATAATGGTAGAAGCTTGAGGACTTTCGCCAATTGAACTCTTTAATCCTTTGATAGAGTTCTCTTGATTCTTGATGAATGATGTCACCTGTAGCTAGGAATGCTTCTTTCCCCTTTACATAATCTATTCCTTTTAAGCCATGAAGACTAAAGATTTGATCGATTAATGGCAATAGCTCAAAACGATTAGTTTTAGAATAATCCCAGGTAAGCAGCTTATGAATAAATTGAAAGGATATGGAGAAATCAAGTGATTTTTTTATCGGCACACTTAAAGGAACCTCATATTGTTCGGCATAATATCGAAGCATAGAAGCTCCATCTTTTTCATCTACCATGATAATACCTGTTTCCTCATACGAAAGTGACGACATTCTAATCTCTTCTAAAACAGCACGTATCTCTTCATTTTTCGTGCTTGCAGCGATCACATCAACATCCTCTGCTGTTTCAGCGGGAAGATCTGTTTCAGCATGCATCCGAAACCCTAACGCTGTTAATTCGTTTAGCGTTTGTTGAATGATGGCAAACGTAAGGTCCATCGGGAGATAGATCGTAACCGGTATTCCAGCCGACACAAGCGCTTTTAGCAGAATAAATTGCAGCGGACCAAAATCAATGAAGCCATCAATATATACGCTGGCTACACGTGGCTTTTGATTGTCCAGAAGCTCTATTGCTCTTAATACGGTATTCTCAGGGTCGTACATTTTTTGGTTATGAACCGTTTGCTCTTCATATTGCTTAAAGAGCGGCATAAACTCTTCTAGAGACCGAGGAGCATCTTCTAACTCCAGCCCTAGACGTTTGATTTGTCCATACGTATCAGCAAGTCCACGGACCTTGCTTTGATTTTGATTAAATGAACGGTATCTTTCATCTGTTTTCATCATATTTTGGAAAAATAACGCTCGTTCATGTTCATCGAGGTAAATAGGCTCCCCTTCTGCCTCATTAACAATAAACGCCGCCAGATCATCAAATGTCGTATAGCGAACACCAGGCTGTCTTTTCCTAGCTTCTTTAAGCCAGCTCCCTGATGGCAAGAGATAGAATACCGAACCTTTCTCCTCCTGCTGTTTCGCACAAGCTTCTTTTAAACGGTCAATCTTAGCAACATCTTTAAAAGACGTTTGTTTAATTAGTAGCACGTTCACTTCACTCCTCTCTATGGCCGACAGATCGAATCATATCAATATGTGGAATACCGTCTTCATCATATACGTCAGAGATCGAATGAAAACCGAACGACTGATAAAAGCGATGCAGGTACTCTTGAGCTTGTATTTTAATATTAGCGCCCTCTGCAAGCTGTTCTAAGCGAGTGATCGATTGCATCAGCAGCTCTTTTCCATATCCAAAAGAACGCGCATCCCGGCGTATAATTACTCTCCCGATTGAAGCTTCTTCGCCGTAGGAATCACCGGGCTTAAACAAACGACTGTATGCTGTAAGACGGCCATCTACGTAGCCTAATAAGTGAAGCGCAGCTTGATCTTTATTATCAAGCTCTTTATAGGGGCAATTTTGTTCTACAACAAATACATCAATTCGTAATTGAACCAGTTCATATAGTTCATTAATTGTCAGCTCATTAAATGTCTTTAACATCCATTCCATACGTAACACTCCTGCCTGTATACAATCCTTTTAACAGTTTACCATTCATCCTGTTGATCCTGTAGTCTCAGGCAGGTATTTACGTGGTAGAATAATAGAAAAAATGGGTTAAGGAGGGAATCTATGAAGTTTTATGTTGCTTCAAGTTTCAGTAATAGCGCAGCCGTTCAGCATGTTAGTGAACAGTTAAGAAAGGAAGGTTTCATTCATACATATGATTGGACGAAAAACGGCCGCGCCAAAACAAAAGAGGACCTAATCGCGATTGGCCAGCATGAAAGAGATGGTGTGAGAGAGGCAGACCTTGTCATTGTTTTGCTGCCAGGAGGAAAAGGAACTCATATTGAACTTGGCATGGCAATCAGCCTAGAAAAGCGCATCTATCTCTATTCTCCAGATAATCAAATAAATGATTTAGAGATTACGAGCACCTTCTATCATCTGCCAGAGGTAACTCAATGCATTGGGAGCATTAATCAGTTGATCGATCAGGTTGTTGCTGATCAAAAGTCCTATCATTAATTTGCACATCAAAAAACACACAGTCTGAGCTGACTGTGTGTTTTTTTGATTAAAATGAAATAACTCCATACCCAAGAAGGACAACTAATACAAGGGTAATAATTAGAATCGCCCAGTACATTGTCGCTTGTGAACCAAGTGTTCCCTTCTTTGTGCGAACAAGGATCATTTCCATTGCATAAATTAAGAAAAAGGCAAGTGCTCCCTTCACTACATACATAAGCGGGAAACCTAAATTGATCAGCATGCCGATTCCTGTAACAAGCATAATAATATAGAACAAACGTAGAACCATATGTACGATTTTTGCACCTTTTGCTTTACCTGATTTCATTAAGAAATAACAGATAAAAAACAGTATAACTAAAATGGCCCAAGAACCGATATGAGATTGATAAAGCGCAGTATACATCCTATTCACCTCTTTTCCTTCCATCACTCGTTCCCATTATAATCTAAAAAAGAAAGAATGAAAAAGAATTCCTCATAAAACTAAAGAATGTTTGCTGAATTGCCATAAGATGACCGAAAACCCAAAGGAGAGAGCTCATCACTCTCTCCTCCTTCCTTTATAGAAGCTTCTCACCGAATAATGAACCCATTAAGGCAACGGCCACTTCTGCTGTTTTATTACGCTCATCTAAAATGGGATTTACTTCTACGAATTCAGTAGACGTCAAAATGCCAGCCTCAGCAAGCATTTCCATTGCAAGGTGACTTTCTCTGTACGAAATACCGCCAAGTACAGGTGTACCCACACCAGGGGCATCGTTTGGATCAAGCCCGTCTAAATCGAGGCTTAAATGAACACCGTCCGTATTCGTCTTCACATACTCGATGGCCTCTTCCATAACTCTTGTCATACCGATTCGGTCAATTTCATGCATTGTAAAAATCTTAATCCCTTTTTCTTTAATTAATTCCTTCTCCCCCTCATCTAATGAACGGGCGCCGATAATAACAATATGCTCAGGCTTAATTTTAGGAGCAAACCCTCCAATAGAAGTAAGAGACTCATCACCCAATCCTAAACTTACCGCAAGGGGCATGCCGTGGATGTTGCCAGAAGGAGAGGTTTCACTCGTATTTAAATCTCCATGAGCATCATACCAGATCACGCCCAGATTTTTGCGCTCTTTTGTCACTCCTGCAAGTGTACCGATGGCAATACTATGGTCACCGCCTAAAACAAGAGGATAATACCCTTCCTCTTCGATCGCTTCTACCTTCATACGTAAAAGGTCATTTGCTTTTATTACTTGGGATAGGTTTTTAAGTCCAGGGGAGACTTCTTCTTCTGTTCTTCGCTCAATGGTAATATCACCAAAGTCTTTCACTTCATGCCCTAAAGCTTCAAGTCTTGAAATGAGCCCTGCATATCGTATCGCACTTGGTCCCATATCAACCCCACGTCGGTTTTGTCCTAAATCCATAGGTACTCCAATGACACCAATTTTTAAATGCTGCATAAAAAACGCCCCTTTTTCCTATTTTCCTAGTATGTATGTAGAAGCAGAGTGAATGTATCACCCTGCTTTTAGCCTGAACTTATGCAAATACTTGCTTAATCTTAGATAAAGCAAACTCTAAATCTTCTTCTGAAATAATAAGCGGCGGTGCAAGACGAATCACGTTCTCATGTGTCTCTTTGCATAATAATCCAAGTTCTTTCAGCTTCTCACAATACTCACGAGCAGGGACATGAAGTTCGATTCCAATAAATAACCCTCGGCCGCGAATTTCTTTTATATCAGCATGAGGAATTTTACGAAGTTCCTCCATCACATACTCTCCAAGGTCATGAGAACGTTTCACAAGATTTTCTTCTTCGATTACTTCTAGCGCTGCAATAGAAACGGCACAAGCAAGGGGATTTCCGCCAAATGTTGATCCATGTGAGCCTGGCTCAAATACACCTAATACATCACGATTTGCACACACGACAGAGATAGGCATTACTCCGCCGCCTAGTGCTTTTCCTAAAATATACATATCAGGCTCTACTTCTTCCCAGTCACATGCAAATAGTTTACCAGAACGAGCTAGACCTGATTGTATTTCATCTGCAATAAATAATACATTTTGTTCCGTACAAATCTTGCGCACTTCTTTTAAGAAGCCATCTGGAGGAATGATAATTCCTGCTTCTCCTTGAATCGGCTCAACTAAGAAAGCAGCCGTATTTGGTGTGATCGCTTCTCTTAAAGCATTCGCATCACCATAAGGAATAATTTTAATTCCTGGCAGCATCGGACCGAATCCACGCTTGTAAGCATCACTTGAAGATAGCGAAACAGCTGTCATTGTACGGCCATGGAAGTTGTTTTCACAAACAATTATTTCTGCTTGGTTATCTGCCACACCTTTCACATCATAAGCCCAGCGGCGTGCTGTTTTCACAGCTGTCTCAACAGCCTCGGCCCCAGTATTCATCGGAAGGACCATCTCTTTATTCGTAAGGCTCGCTACTTTCTCATAAAAAGGAGCTAATTGATCATTGTGAAATGCACGTGAAGTTAATGTAATACGGTCCGCTTGATCCTTCAGTGCTTGAATGATCTTCGGATGGCGATGTCCTTGATTTACCGCAGAATAGGCACTAAGCATATCGATATAACGATTACCTTCTGGATCTTCTACCCAAACTCCTTCTGCTTTTGAAATAACGATCGGAAGCGGGTGATAATTTTTCGCCCCAAATTGCTCTGTTTTTTCAATAATAGTTAATGTTTTTGTCATGATACACATCTCCTCTCAAAATTTCGCAATGTCTCTATAAAACTAAATGCAAGATTAATGCCAATATCGTAAAGGTGATAGTAAGGGGGTATCTCCTCATTCCACAGCTAAACAGGTGCAAACAATACTAAAAAGTTTGCGCTTTTCTGCAAATTTTTTTGCACTTTTGTCCTGCCTTTCATATACTTACAGTAGGAGGTGCCATATGAACCGTGTTAGTCCAAAACAACTAGAGCAAACTGTAGACATTCTTACACAAGTGTTAGATACCATTGATGTCGGTGTTCATATCGTTAATTCTCATGGGGAAACCATTATGTACAATAAGAAAATGACAGAAATTGAGTCTATGCCCCCGCATGAGGTATTACATAAAAATTTATTAGATGTGTTTCTCTTTAAAGAAGAGCAAACCAGCACGCTCCTGCAAGCATTACATAAAGGTCAGCATTCCTATAATATTAAGCAGCAATATTACAATAATAAAGGGTTTCCAATAACCGCTGTGAATGACACTCACCCTCTTAAAGATAAGGACGGGGAGATCATTGGTGCGTTTGAGTTATCAAAAGATATCACCCGTCTAGAAGTATTAATGAAAGATCAATTGCACAAATCCGATCAAACCCGCTATACGTTCTCTAAGATTATCGGCCAGAGTGAAGCAATCTCACAAATCATTCACGAAGCAAAGCGTGCGACGCGGACGAGTTCTTCTGTTCTGTTAACTGGCGAGACCGGCACTGGCAAAGAAATTTTTGCTCAAAGCATCCATAATGGCAGTGAACGGGCTGGAGGTCCGTTTATTTCTCAAAACTGCGCAGCCCTTCCTGATAATCTTATTGAAGGTATTTTATTCGGTACAAAGAAAGGTGCTTTTACAGGAGCCGTTGAACACCCTGGCTTATTTGAGCAAGCAGAAGGTGGAACCCTTCTTTTAGATGAAATCAATTCATTAAACCTGCCTCTGCAGGCAAAGTTATTACGAGCAATTCAAGAGAAAACCATTAGACGGGTTGGCGATACGAAAGATACTCCGGTTGATGTGCGGATCATCTCCACGATGAATGAAGATCCATTTGAAGCCGTATCAAACGGCCGCCTCAGAAAAGACCTGTTTTACAGGCTCGGTGTCGTCTCCTTGTACATCCCGCCGCTTAAAGATCGATACGGGGATATCCCCTTACTGGTCGAACATTTTTTAGCGAAATTTAATAAACGATTTCAAATGCAGGTTGATTGGATTTCAGCAGATGTTCTTGAATTATTTGAGCAGTATGAATGGCCTGGCAACGTACGTGAATTAGAGCATGTGATTGAATCAGCCATGAACATTATGTCAACAGAGCGTCAAATGGAGCTTTATCATTTGCCTATGCATATTAGAAGAAGGTTCACCGCACAAACAGATCCCACAGAAGGTAAAGCCGAGCATGTGAGTGAACCTAAGGAAACATTCTTACACAAGCCGCTTAAAGAACATCTTGCCGAAGTAGAAAATTACTATATTAAACAGGCTTTAACGGTGCATAAAGGCAACATCTCCCAAGCAGCTAAAGCGCTTGGAATCAGCCGCCAAAACCTTCAGTACCGATTAAAGAAAATGACGTTATCTGAAGAGGATTTATAAATACTAGAGCGACTATTCGATAGTCGCTCTTTATTTAGATAATAGACCTCGTAAGACGAAGCTGACGTTCTGCGGTCTTTCTGCCAGACGTCTCATGTAATAGCCATACCAATCCGTCCCATAAGGAACATAAACACGCATCGTATATCCTTCTTTTGCAATCGTCTCCTGCAGTTCTTTTCTGAACCCGTAGAGCATCTGGAATTCAAATTGCGTCTTAGGGATCCCCTCTTCTGCACAAAACGTTTTCACCTTATCAATAATCATATGGTCATGAGTTGCGATTGCTGTATAACTGCCGCTAAGCAAGTGCTGCTTAATGATTGCTAGGTAGTTGTCATCAATCTCTTTTTTGTCTTGAATAGCAATTTGACTAGGTTCTTTGTAAGCTCCTTTTACAAGCCTTAAGTTCACACCTTGAAGATCAGTGACATCTTGGCTTGCACGGTATAGATAGGCTTGAATGACCGTTCCTACTGAATGTGGAAATTCTTCGCGCAGCTCGTTTAATAAATCAAGCGTTTGCTGACAATGAGCAGAATCTTCCATATCAATACGAACAAAATTTCCTAGCTCCTCTGCCTTCCCTACGATTTTTCTCATATTCTGATAGCAAAGCTCTCGCTCTACATCAAGACCTAGCTGAGTGAGCTTTAATGATAAATTGCATTTCACGCCCGTCTCTGAAATCGCTTTCAAAGTTTGCAAACAATAATCTGCAGATTCTAATGCTTCCTCACGTGTTGTAATAAATTCACCTACATGGTCGACTGTTGCTACGAGCCCTTTATCATTAAGTTCTCTCACTGCAATCATTGCATCATTAATTGTTACCCCCGCGATAACCTGCTTTGCCCCCATCTTAAGTCCCCAACGCTTAGCTCCACGGTTTAGCACTTTATTTTTTGACAAATACAGAAACATGGGTTTAAGTACCATGCTAACCACATCTCCATTCTTCATATTCATAAGGTAGGAGGCACGGCAAAGCCTGCCGTGCACTCACTGTATCATTTTATAACGACTCAGAAATCGTCTTTGCTTGTAAGAAAAGCTGTAAATAGTCTGGACCGCCTGCTTTAGAGTCCGTACCAGACATGTTAAATCCGCCAAATGGGTGGTAGCCGACAATTGCACCTGTACAACCGCGGTTAATATACATATTTCCTACATGGAAATCTGTTTTTGCCTTTTCAATATGCTGGCGGTTGCGCGTAATAACAGCGCCTGTTAATCCATATTCCGTGTTATTAGCAATGTCTAGAGCCTCATCAAAGTCCTTTGCTTTAGAGAAAGCAACAACCGGTCCGAAAATCTCTTCTTGCATCAGGCGGGCATCTGCTGCCACATCAGCCACAATGGTTGGCTGGATAAAGTAACCTTTAGAAGAGTCACCTGTTCCACCTGCTACAATACGGCCCTCTTCCTTGCCGATCTCAATGTAGCTCATAATTTTATCAAATGCCGCTTGATCATTTACCGGCCCCATATTTGTATCGTTAATTGTTTCACCAACTGATAATTCCTTTGTAAGGGCAATCGATTTTTCAAGAACCTCATCATATACATCTTCAACAATGACTGCACGTGAGCATGCTGAACATTTTTGACCTGAGAATCCGAATGCAGAAGCGACAATCGATTTTGCAGCAAGATCTAGATCAGCATCTTTATCTACAACGATCGTGTCTTTTCCACCCATCTCAGCAACTACACGCTTCAACCAATACTGTCCTTTATTTACTTTTGCAGCACGCTGATAAATACGTTCTCCTACTTCACGTGAACCAGTAAAGCTGATCATACGAGTTTTCGGGTGATCGACGATGTAGTCACCAATTTCAGATCCGCTTCCTGGAATGTAGTTGATGACACCTGCAGGCATTCCCGCTTCTTCAAGCACTTCCATAAATTTCGCAGCGACTACAGGGGTTGTACTAGCCGGCTTAAGAAGAACTGTGTTTCCTGTTACTGCTGCTGCAACTGTTGTTCCTGCCATAATCGCAAAAGCAAAGTTCCAAGGTGAAATAACAACAGCCACACCTAATGGAATATATCCGTACTGATTGTTCTCGCCGACACGGCTTAAGACAGGGATGCCATTTTTAAGTTCAATCATTTGGCGGCCATAATACTCTAAGAAGTCAATCGCCTCTGCTGTATCTGCATCTGCCTCATTCCAAGGCTTACCTGCCTCATATACAAGATATGCGGAAAATTCATGTTTGCGACGGCGGATGATCGCTGCTGCTTTAAATAAAATTTCAGCACGTGCCACAGGATCCCAGCGCTTCCAATCTTCAAATGTCGTCAGGGCTGCTTGCATAGCCTGTTCTGCATGATCTCTTGTTGCTTTTGAAACTCTTCCTACTACTTGTTCTTTCTTAGCAGGATTTTCTGATGTGATTTTATCATCCGTATAAACAAGTTCGCCGCCAATACGAAGCGGAAAATCTTGACCTAGTTCTGCTTCAACTTTCTTTAAAGCCGCCTGGAATTCTTTACGGTTTTCCTCTACCGTAAAATCTGTAAATGGTTCGTGTTTGTAAGGTACTGACATGTATAACCACTCCTTTAAGTCTAGTCACCCTATTTATAGTGCAAAAACTGTGCCAATTATGAATCTTTCTGAAGTAAGCGTTATTATTAGGCTTGTCTCTAGATCAGCATGCAAAAAATGTTGCAGGTGCAAACTTTTCATCAAAAAGGCGCAATATTTTTTGCACGAAAAAAGCCTGTGCACATGCACAGACTTCTTTCTTTAATTTAAATCAAAATGCTTGCCATTTACTTCATAGACAACCCATTCCGAGATATTCGTTGCGTAATCAGCAATCCGTTCAATATAGCGTCCGATGAATGCCAGCTGTGTAATTTGATCCACTTCAACACTTGCATCCTCTACTTTAAATAATTCACGAATCAAATCACCATATTGTGTATCTACCTTATCATCAGTTAACGCTATTTTTTGGGCCATTAAAATATCAGACTTCTCATAAGCCTCTAATGACTTAGTAATCATATCTTCTGCAATTCGTAGCATAGCAAGAAGCTGTTCTTTATATACTGGCAGACTATGTTTATTCATTCGGATCGACTGTTTAGCCATATCCACAACAAGATCTGCTACTCGCTCTAAATCACTTGAAATTTTCAATGCTACAATTAATTTTCTTAAATCTGTCGCTACGGGCTGCTGCTTAGAAATAAGAAGGGTGACTTTATCATGCATATCAAGCTCTAATTGATTAATAGCTGAATCCTCTGCAATAAGCATCTCCATCTGGGCCTTATTATCAGATTCAAAAGCTTCCTTCATTTCGGCAATAACCTCTTCTACTTTATTTCCCATTGTTAATAATTCTTGCTTCACATAATCTAACTGAGAGTGAAACGTTCTAATCGTCATATGTCATCATCCTTAACCGAATCGACCGGTAATATAGTCTTCTGTACGCTTATCAGATGGATATGAGAAGATGGTATCCGTTTTGTCATACTCAACAACTTCTCCGTTTAAAAAGAATGCAGTTCGGTCAGAGATACGAGCTGCTTGCTGCATATTGTGAGTGACAATGACAATCGAATATTCCTTCTTCAGTTCTTGGATTAATTCCTCTACTTTTAATGTCGATTTTGGATCGAGTGCTGAGGTCGGTTCATCCATTAAAATCACATCAGGTTCAATAGCGAGACAGCGGGCAATACATAGACGCTGCTGCTGACCACCAGACAGCCCATAAGCATTCTCGCTTAAACGATCTTTTACCTCATCCCAAATCGCGGCGCCACGAAGACTGCGCTCAACAATTTCATCTAATACTTTCTTATTTTTAATCCCGTGAATTCTTGGACCGTACGCCACATTGTCATAGATTGATTTCGGAAATGGATTCGGCTTTTGAAATACCATTCCTACTCTTGTACGCAAGTCTTCTACTTTAAATGATTTGTCTAAAATATTTTGGCCGCGGTATTCAATATCACCCGAAATTTTAACAATCGGTACGAGCTGTACCATGCGGTTTAACGTTTTAATGTAGGTTGATTTCCCGCAGCCAGAAGGTCCGATAATTGCTGTTACTTCTTTTTCATATACTTCTAGATTAATATTTTTAAGCGCGTGATCCTTGCCATACCAAAGATTCAAGTTCTTCGTATCATACACTACTTTTTTGTCAGCCGGAACGGTTTCGACACTTGAATTAGATTTAATCTCAACATTTACCTTCTTTTCTGCTGTTAACATCCCCATCAGTAATGCCCCCCTATTAAAACCTTTGTTGAAACTTATTTCGAATAATGATCGCTGTTGAATTAAGAATAAATAACACAATCAAGAGGACGATAATTGTTGCAGCTGCAAGATTTGCATATTCTGCTACAAGAGATGCATCAATTGTCCAGTAATAGATTTGTACAGGAAGAATGGTGAATCGGTCCATTAAACCTCCTGGAAACGGGATCAGAAGTGCTGGTATCCCAATAACGATCAACGGAGCTGTTTCCCCTATCGCTCGCGATAATGAAAGAATCGCCCCGGTTAAAATACCAGGTAATGCCGCTGGAAGAATGACATTTTTGATCGTCTGCCATTTTGTAGCTCCCATACCGTAGGAAGCTTCGCTTAAATGATTAGGAACAGCACGGATTGCTTCTTGACTCGCCACAACAACAATTGGAAGAACGAGTAAGGACATCGTTAATCCCCCTGCCAGGACAACTCCGCCTAAATCTAGTGCACGAACAAAAATCGTCATCCCGAGAATTCCAAATACAATTGATGGAACCCCGGCCAGGTTGGAAATATTCGCTTGAATAAAGGAATGGATCTTGCCTTTTTTTGCATACGCTTCAAGGTAAATAGCGGTCCCAACGCCAAGCAGCATCGTGACTGGAGCAACGACTGCCATTAACCATAACGTACCAAGAATAGCGCCCATAATCCCAGCTCGATCTGGATTATTTGAGAGACGGCCAGTCAAAAAGTCTATATTAATCCAGCCGATCCCTTGCGAAAACACTCTGAAGATAAGAATCGCTAATACTACTAAACCGAACATCGTTGAAACAAAGAATAATCCTTTTGCCAAGTTATTCTTTACTAATCTCGTGTTCATCCGTTTTTGAACGGTATCTTTATCAATGTACTTTGGTGTTGTATTCGTTTGTGTTGTCGTATCAATGTTCATATTAATATTCCTCCCTAAAGCGGCGAGAGATATATCTTGCTAGAAGATTCATTAAGAAAGTAAAAACAAATAACGTCATTGCTACAGCATATAAGCTGTAATATATAGTCGAACCGGCAGGAGCATCTCCTCCAGTTACTTCAACAATGTATGCAGTCATAGTCTGCATCGATTGAGTGATGTCAAAAGTAAAGTTTTTGGTACTTCCACTTGCAATCGTTACAATCATCGTTTCTCCAATTGCACGTGAAATACCAAGAACAAATGAAGCAATAATGCCTGAGATTGCAGCAGGAATAACGACTTTCCCTGTTACTTCAAGTCTAGTCGCACCTAATGCTAGTGCCCCTTCACGCATGGCTCGCGGCACAGAACTCATCGCATCCTCTGATAATGAGGCAACCATTGGAATGATCATGATCCCCATGACAATACCTGGGCTTAGTATATTTGTTGCCTGCAGCCCTGGAATAATATCTCTTAAAATCGGTGTGACAAACGTAAAAGCAAAAAAACCATAAACGATTGTTGGAATACCTGCTAAAATTTCTAGCATTGGTTTTAATGTTCTTCTTACTTTATCTGAAGCATATTCACTTAAGAAAATAGCTGTCATTAATCCAATTGGAATCGCCACAAACATCGCGATGACAGACGAAATAATGGTCCCTGTTAATAAAGGCAGAACTCCAAATTGCGGATCTTGACTTAACGGCCTTAATACTGTTCCTGTAAAGAAATCAACGATTGGAACACGTTGAAAAAATTCGAACGTCTCACTCAATAGCGTATACAAAATTCCCACTGTGGTAAGGATTGAAATGCTCGCAATCACAAAAAGTAATTTTGGCATTACTTTTTCAATGAGATTGTTAAGATTTCTTGAGCTCTTTTTTTGTTCAATCATTTTTCTTACATTCACAGCGTTCCCCTTATTCATTTCGCTGTTTACATCCATTGCACGTGGCACCCCTTTTGGCTTGTAACCATATACTTTACATGTAAGTGGATGAGAACTCACAAGCTCCCATCCACCCATGCAGTACAATCAAATTAATTTAGACCATCTAAGAAACTGTTATACTCTTCAATTTCACTTTCTGGCAGTGGAGCAAATCCAGTCTCACCAGCAAATTCATTAACATTGTTTACAACGTATCTAGCAAAATCTAGTACTTGCGGCTTTTCTTTAGCCATATCAACGTTTAAGTAAGTGAATACCGGACGAGTGAATGGTGCATAGTCACCATCTTCAGCAATTGTGTCAAGTGATGGCTCAACTGGACCCTCACCGAAATCAACGTTTACTGCTTGAATTTGATCTTGGTTATTTACATAGTAGCCAAATCCGAAGAATGCAATGGCATTTTTATCTTCTGCTACTAGATTTACTAATGTAGAATATTCTTGCTGCAGGTTAACACCATCTACTAAGTCACCTTTATCAAGAATGTTCTCATAGAAGAACTCATATGTTCCGTGGTTTTCATTTGGACCCATTGGCTTAATTTCTTCATCTGGAAATTCAGGACGAATATCAGACCACTTCGTAACGCCGCCATCAGCACTGAAGATGCTGATTAACTCTTCTTCAGTCAGCTCTTTTGCCCAGTCATTTTCAGGGTGAATAACAAACGTAAGACCATCTAATGCTACTTTAAATTCTTGTACTTCAATTCCATTTGCTTCTGCTTCTTCTAACTCTTCATCTTTAATTTCACGAGATGCATCATTAAAATCTGTACCGTTTGGAACTAAGAATTTACCGAAACCAGCACTTGTACCAGAACGGCTTACTTCAACTGATACGTTCGGTTGTTCATTAATCATGTATTCTTCAGCTACTACTGACATTAATGGATAAACTGTACCTGAACCATCAACGACTACGCTTCCGTCAAGATCTTCTGCTGCTTCCGCTGCATTATCTTCTGTCGTATCCTCTGAACCTGGGTTATCTGTCTCAGCCGGTTCATTAGATCCCCCGCCACAAGCTGCGACAACAACCATTAGTGCTGCCATTACTAAGAGCATTAAAAATTTCTTCACTTCATTGTCCTCCCTTTTCTCTAGGAAAAATAGTTGCGTAAGTGGTTCTCCCTCTCACAATTGCTAGTATAGTTGGGTAATATTAAGCAGGTATGATTGCTGTGTAAATGTTTTGTAAACCGATGTAAAAATAGAGTGAAATAGGCCTAACCTTGATAGATAAAAAGCATAAAAAGTCTCTCTATAACAAACATAGAGAGACTTTTTGACCAGAGACAGGCCTACTTTATATGAAATTTCATTAATAGATCAGAAAGAGATTGTGAGAGACTAGTTAATTGCAGTCCGACCTCATGTGTAGATTTTAATTGTTCAATCTGCTCCTTGCTAGATTCTAGCATCACCTCAGAGCTCGCTGATGTTTCTTGTGATACGGAAGCAAAACTAACAGTTGCCGCTTCGAGTTCTGGTACCATTCCTTTTAACTCACTTAATTTGTGCTGCATCCCATTAATTGTCCTGCTTACCCCATTAATGCCTCCCATTAATTCATCAAATGAATCTCTTGATTGATTTGCCTTCCCGAGATTAATCCTCGTTTTTTCTAGCATATGTGTAAATTCTTCATTCGCTTCAATTGTGACAGTGTCCATTGTATCGATGGCTTGTGTAATTTCTACCGCTGCCCCTGATGATTGCTCGGCAAGTTTACGCACCTCATTAGCAACTACAGCAAACCCCTTGCCAGATTCTCCAGCTCTCGCTGCTTCAATCGTTGCATTTAAAGCAAGAAGCTTTGTTTGTTCAGCAATCCCTTGAATTAATCCAACTAGCTGTGAGATTGAAACGGAGTACTCTCTTACCTGCTTGATCGTTGTTGTTAGATGGCCGAAATCTGCTTCAAACGTTTGAATCGTTGAAATCAATTCCATCATCGTTTTTTCACCCTTATAGGCAGACTCGTTCATTTGTTTTGAGCGGTCTACAACCATATCCATGTTACTAGTTAAAGCATTCACCTTTTCTCTCATGTCTTTAAAGTGATACACACTAACCTCAGAACTTGAAGCAGTTTGCAGGGCTCCTTCTTTTACTACATGGATCGACTCCACTAGCTCAACACTTGCTTCTAAAGACTCCTTTGAAGAAAAGGTTAACTTATCACCTGTTACTGCTAAATTTTTCGTGGTATCTGTTAACTCAAGTAATAACTCTCGCATATGTACAATCATCGCACGGTAGCTTTTATGTAGAGACTGTATTTCCGGTAACGTCGTTCGTATTGAATCTGGTTCTCTAAATTGACCATTTCTCACTGCTCTCATGGTCTCTCGCAAATCTGTAAGAGGCTTCGTAATAGATCGAACGAAAAGCAAAATGAATATGGTAGAGATAAATACACTAATCACAACTACAAGCAGATTAAAATAAGCCATGTCAACTACCGCACCCATATAAGAGGCTTCAGGAACGGCTAAGGCAAAGATTCCGCCGATTTCATTTATTGTCTGAAATGAAATCGAATACTTGGATCCATCTATTTCTACATGGATGACTCCTTGATCTCTTTGTTCCATTTTGCTTATCGCTTCAACAGGGATAGGCGGCAAAGTATCTTGACTTACTTGAAACGGGACAGCTTCTTGATTAATGACAGAAAAGAATTCGGCACTAATCCCGTCTTCTTCAAGTTTATCTTGCTGTGATCTAATATTTGATTCTAGCTGTTGCATAAAATACTCTTCATCACTCACATAGAGGAACTGAAGGTTTTGAGCAATCACTTCCATAAGATCTACTTCCCGCATCAGTCTGTTTTCAATGGAGTTGACTGTCATCTCTTTTGCTTTTAAATAAGAAGTAAATCCTCCTATTGATAATGAGACTGCTAGCAGCATAACAAATAAAAAAAGTAATCTGCTCTTCATGGAGAACTTCTCTAAAAACTTGCTGTTTTGCCTTGTTGTCTCAGTTTTTTGTTTGTTCGAACCACTCTTTTTCTTCTTTAACCGATTCCTAAACACAACCAAACCCCCACCTAAACTAAGTCTTTTATACCAGATAAATTATACCAATGTATTATTAAGTGATTGTAAAGACTGGGTAAATATAGCATATAGTATTATTGGATGTGACTAATATCAGGGTAGAGATTTCTTTTAGAAAATTCTTGATTAATAAAATAATCTAAGTTAGGATATAGTCTAAGTATTTGATTAATTTAATTTTATAAGTACATGCAAGAGGTGGTTTAGAGTTTGCCTTCTAAACCTTAAAAGGGAAGTCCGGTGAGAATCCGGCACGGTCGCGCCACTGTAAGAGCGAGCTGCTTATCATTGCCACTATTCATCATTTAGTGATCTTAGCTAAGTTGAATGGGAAGGGATAAGCAAGCGATGAACTTGAGTCAGGAGACCTGCCTTTTGTACGCACTAGTACCTACGCGTTTATTAGGGAGGAGTGATCGATATGTTTTGGCCGATGGTTTATGATCATCCAGGTTAAGTCTATGTATGTGATCTCTCTTTCAATGATGAAAGAGAGTTTTTTTATTTGCTGAGTTAACCACAACAATAGAGACGACAATCTGGAGGGATTTAAAGATGAATATAGTGACATCAAACACAGGCTATCCACGCATTGGGGAAAATAGAGAATGGAAACAAGTATTAGAAAAGTATTGGACAAAGAAAATAACGAGAGTGGCATTTGAACTTGAAATGAAGCAGCTTCGTATCGACTATTTAAAGAAACAGCGAAGTAAAGGCATTGATCTTATTCCGATTGGCGATTTCAGCTACTATGATCAAGTTCTAGATACAGCTGTAATGTTCGGGCTTATCCCCGAGAGGTTTCAATCGATGGAAGAAGCTTCCCTGGAACAATATTTTGCAATTGCCCGCGGAACAGATGAACATGTTGCTTCTGAAATGACTAAATGGTTTAACACAAACTACCACTATATTGTTCCAGAATTACAAGGCGCAGCACCAAAACTAACACATAACAGACTGTTAGATTTATTTAATGAAGCAAAATATGAGCTGGGCATTAAAGGGAAACCAGTCATCTTAGGTCCGGTTACATTGATTGCCTTATCAAAAGGATACGCGAACAGTGAATTTAAAGACAAGGTAGCTGAACTTATTCCTCACTACATCAAAGCGTTCCAAGAATTAGCCGATGCGGGCGCCGAATGGATCCAAATTGATGAACCGATTCTTGTTCAAGATATCGACCATCCTACGATCGAGGTTTTTCAAGAAGTTTATAGTCGCTTTAATGAGAAGCTGCCAGAGATAAAACTGCTTTTACAGACCTATTACGGCTCGGTTGAACGCTATGAAGAAGTGATTCAATTACCTGTAGATGCTATCGGACTTGATTTCGTCCACGACAAAGGAGCCAACCTAGAGAAATTAAGATCATCTGGGTTTCCTAGTGATAAGCTGTTGGCATGCGGAGTCATTGATGGCCGCAGCATTTGGAAAAGCAACCTGTTAGATAAACAAGATCAAGCAGCAAAAATTACATCCTACATCCAGCCAAGTCAATTGATCATTCAGCCTTCATGCTCATTGCTCCATGTACCTGTTACGACGGCTAATGAGAAGTCGCTGCCAGAGCAATTAGTTGACGCTCTTGCCTTTGCTGATGAAAAGCTAAAGGAAGTAGTCTTGCTTAGTGAAGCACTCAAATCTCCTGAGAAGAAAGATGAACTCCGAGCTTACAGTTATGCTATCTCTGAGTTTCATAAAGATACAGGCAGAGTTCATACAGATGTGCAAAGAAAGCTTTCTCAATTAAACGAATTAACAGCAACAAGAACTTCTTTTGATGTAAGAAAAGAACAACAGAAGAAAAAGTGGCAGCTTCCTCCCCTGCCTACTACAACCATCGGAAGCTTTCCACAAACGAAAGAAGTAAGAGCTGCCCGCTTAAAGTTTAAAAAAGGCTCTTTGTCTGAGGCCGATTATGAAACATTTATTCAAGAAGAAATCCAAAAGTGGGTAAACATTCAAGAAGAAATTCAGCTCGATGTTTTTGTTCACGGGGAATTTGAACGTACAGATATGGTCGAATTTTTCGGTCAACGCTTAAATGGGATGGAAGTCACTACAAACGGCTGGGTGCAATCTTACGGTTCTCGTTGTGTTAAGCCACCTATTATTGCGGCCGATATCTCTTTTGACCAACCGATGACATTAAAGGAAACTCTGTATGCGAAGTCATTGACTACAAAACCAATGAAAGGGATGCTGACCGGACCCGTTACGATTTTAAATTGGTCGTTTGAGCGAGATGACATATCACTTAGAGAAATGCTTAATCAGCTTGCCTTAGCCATCCAGGAAGAAATTCGTCAGCTAGAGGCAAATGGTATTGAAATGATCCAAGTAGATGAGCCTGCACTGCGTGAGGGACTGCCGCTCAAAGAAGATGATAGAGCTGATTATTTAGCAAATGCTACTTATGCATTTAGGCTCGCAACAAGCAGCGTAGAGCCTACGACTCAAATTCATACTCATATGTGTTATTCCGAGTTTGATGAAATTATTGAAACGATTGATGCACTTGATGCCGATGTGATTTCAATCGAAGCTTCAAGGAGCCACGGAGAAATTATTCATACATTTGAACGGTATGAATATCAAAAGGATATCGGTCTTGGGGTGTATGACATTCATAGTCCGCGTATCCCTAGTAAAATAGAAATGAAAAGAAATCTTGAGAGGGCGCTTCGTGTACTTAATCCGGAACAATTCTGGGTTAATCCCGATTGTGGTTTAAAAACAAGAACAACAGAAGAAACGATTGATGCTTTAAAAGTTATGGTAGAAGCGGCTGAAGAAGTACGGACGAGCTTACAGGTGGAGACCTCAAAATGACGACATCACACTCTACTAGTTATTCGAGGACAATTCAAACAAGACTCGTTCTTCCACCCGACACGAATCACCTTAAGACGATCTTTGGAGGACAGGTTCTTTCCTATATAGATGAAATTGCGGCGATCACCGCGATGAAACATGCAGGAAGTGTTGTTGTGACAGCTTCAATCGATTCCGTTGACTTCCTCTCATCAGCTACAGTCGGTGATGTATTAGAGCTCGAATCATTTATTACTTCAACAGGCCGTACATCAATGGAAGTGTTCGTAAAAGTACATTCTACTAACCTTTTAACAGGAGTGAAAACCTTAACGACCAAGTCCTTTTTGACCATGGTGGCTGTAGATGACCAGAAGAAACCCTTGCCTGTTGCTAGCATCCTTCCTGAAACGGAAGAGGAGAAACAGCTCTTCAAAACAGCAGCTGCAAGAAAGGATAATCGATTGAAACGGGCAATGCTTCATTAAATGAAAAGAGGCTTAGACACGTAAGGTTATTAGATGAGAATTGTGAAACAAAAAATGGTAAGTGGTGTTATCCGCTCTGAAATATAACTTCGCTTTTCGCAGGGAGCAATTTAGTAATGGTTTAAAAGCTATTAAACATTAAGTGTCTCAAAGAAGGGTTATAGCATAGTCATCGCTACTGAAATATGCTTCGCTTTCCGCGGTGAGCTGCTGAGCTTCCTCGGACTTTAGCTCTGTGGGATCTCAGCCCTGCTCTAGGAACCGCAGGAGTCTACACATATTTCATCCGCTAGGTTGTGCTTTTTCAAGGAATGGAGTGGAATGATGTAGTTAACGCAGGGAGGACTTTTTCATTCGTTTCCTTTAGTGTAGCTTTCTTGCACAAAAAAGACGACTAGTTCAAACGGTTTTGAACTAGTCGTTTTCTTTATTTCAGCATACCTAATGATCTAATAATACTTTCTATAAATACTCTAGTAATGCTGTTGCGATTGAGAAGTAAATGAGCAATCCTAATATGTCATTAACAGTTGTAATAAATGGACCAGATGCGATGGCTGGGTCGAGTTTCATCTTATTGATGATGAGAGGCACAATTGTACCAATAATTGTAGCGATGCTTAATGTAAGAAAGATAGAGATACCAACTATGAATGCAAGCATCATATTACCGTGCATCACTGTCACAATCCCTGCGATAACAAGCATACAGATGAACCCAAGCATCAAACCTGTCCCAAGTTCACGCTTTAACATCTTCCAGACACCATCTCGCTCAACAGTGCCAAGCGCTAGACCACGAACCGCTACAGCAAGTGACTGTGTACCAGTATTGCCCGCAGAGTCCATTAACAGCGGGATAAAGGCAGCCAACAGAACAATCGCTTCTAATGTTTCTTCAAACTGGCCGATCACTTCAGCCGTAATAAGTCCAAAAAACATCAATAAAATGATCCAAGGTGCGCGCTTTTTAGCTGCTTGAAAAGAAGACACATCCACATCTGTCGCTCCTTTAGATGCAGAAAATTCTCCTAAGTCCTCCGTCGCTTCCTCTTCTAAAATATCGATGATGTCATCGACTGTAACAATCCCAACCAGCTTTCCTTCACTTGAAATAACAGGTGCTGCCAAGAAGTCGTATTTCTTTATTAAACGGGCCACATCCTCTTGGTCAGTTTTAGCCGAAACAGAAACAACCTCCCGGCTCATCACATCCTGTACTAAATCTGTCTCCTCAGAAGTAATTAAATCTCTTAAAGAAACAACGCCGACAAGCTTCTCGCGCTCATCTACTACATATAAATAGTAGATCGTCTCCGCATCAGGTGCTTCTTTTCTAAGCCTTCCGATTACTTCAGCTACCGTTTCTACAGCAGAGACGCGGATAAACTCTTTTGTCATAATCGCTCCGGCAGTTTCAGGCTCATAGGATAATAATTCGCGGACTTCACTTGCTTCTGATTCCTCCATTGAATCAAGGATGGCAGTAACTTCCTTTTCACTCAGGAAAGATAAGAAAGTTACGACATCATCGGCGTACATATCATTTAACATCGCTGATCCGTAAGTTGGATCAAGCTCTTTAAACACATACATCTGCTCTTTCTTTTCAAGTCCTTCAAATACTTCCGCAAATTCATTCGGAGATAGGAATTGATACACTTTTTGGCGCGCTTCAATTGCTAGCTCAATGAATATATCCGCTTGATCTGTTGGGTGGAGGGCAAGAAACCACTCACGAAACTGCTCAACATCTCCACTTTTTAATAGATCATATATTTGCTTTGCATACGTCATTCTCTTTTGTTCGTTTAATTTCACCATGTTGTAGTCCCCCTATTATGGGACCCACTTCCCTTTTCACCCATGAGGGGGGAAATGGATCATCTTGATTCGTTTCATTGCTTGATTTTACTGTTATGGCTGATTGCTTTATCCTACTATCCATTTTCGCACCACCTCACTTTTCTATTCCTTTAAAAAGGGAAAATAAAACAAAAAGCACCTCCTACGAAAGAAGATGCCAATACTAAATAACAGATATCAATTACTTGATGATCAGTATTATCGAAATCCTCCATTCGTAGAGCTTTAGCACTGTGCGGCATAGGATTCTCATTCCAGCTACATTAAAAACCACCTTATGTCGATGGTTCCTGTTGACCCATTGGCGTCTTTGGACGTTTTTGGGCAGCAGCGTATCTCCAGCACAGGAGCCTCACCTAACGAGGAACTATTTAATTACAACGAAGACTTTACAGGACATAAGATATTCTGTCAATACATCGAATCTAATTTTCTATAAAGAAGTTAGCTGCTTTCTTCCCTTAATGGCTTCAGCCTGCCAAGGAATAACCACGGTTTGTTTTGCATGAGTGGTCATAACTTCATTGATCCATTTTATCTCACTTTGTGCTCGCTCAGATAAAATTGGGTCAATTGTATTCGTGCTCGCAAAACTTTGGTTAATCACCCACCAGCTCGGTGTAATGTCAGCGCGAATAAGATCCTCTTGCAGCCTTGATGCCTCAAATACCGGCGTGGCTTCTGGCAAGGTGACGACAAGTACATCTGTCTCTTTTGGATTTCGCAGTCTTGGAAGTAACTTCTTTACCGATTCAGGCACTTCCCCTGTACTTCGTTCCATTTCCTTATGATAGGAATGTGCAGCATCTAGCAAGAGCAGCGTGTGGCCGGTTGGTGCCGTATCAATGACAACAAACGCATCATCGGCTTCTTCCACTACATCAGCAAATGCTCTAAAGACAGCAATTTCTTCTGTACATGGCGAGTTTAAATCTTCCTCTAAATAGGCAAGTCCATTTTCATCTAAATGTTCCCTAGATGCAGACAACACTTCCTGTTTATACGCCTCTACTTCGGCTTTCGGGTCAATTCTGCTGATCGTTATAAGCTGATCCTCTTTTTTAGAGAATAAATCACTTACATGCGCAGCCGGATCTGTCGTTGTTAATTTCACTTTATGCCCCTTGTTTGCAAGGCCTGCTGCAACGGCGGCAGCGACCGTCGTTTTACCGACTCCACCTTTTCCCATTGTTAAAATAACTCCTTGCTCTTTTTTCAGAAGGTCATTAATCAGGACTGAAAGAGAATCAGCCTGAACGTCTGCACGAGGCACCAATCGCGCATTGCTTTTAGGCAGCTCATTAAATAGAGATCGCAGCGACTCTATTCCCGTCAGCTGATAAGGGACATACGGCAGCTCATATTGCTTTGTTTCTTGTAATTTTGCAGGCATTGATTGTAGGGCTTTTTCTTGGCGCTTATAAAACGCAGTTGATGTCAGATCCTCATTTACATAGGATTGCATTTTCCCATTTATAAGCAGCCATTGATTAACAAGGCCGAGCTCCTTCAGCTCTCCTGATGCACGGTCTGCCTCTTTAAGTGTAGACGGTTCTGGTCTTGCCACTAAAATAAGTGTTGTTTTCGCTGCATCTGATAGGGCTTTAACTGTATGTTCATAAAGTGCCTTCTTCTCAGCTAACCCTGATAATGGACCAAGACATGAAGCTCCATGAGTGCTTGTATCTAAAAAGCCAGACCAAGCGGTTGGCAGCTGTAAGAGACGAAGAGTATGTCCGGTCGGTGCCGTATCAAAAACAATATGATCATACTCATTTGTTCGTTCCGGATTTGTCAGGATCGTAGCAAATTCATCAAATGCGGCAATTTCTACAGTACATGCACCCGATAACTGCTCTTCCATTTGAGCAATCACTGGTGCTGGCAGCTTATCTCGAAACGGCCCAATCATTTTATTTCGATAAGCAGCAGCTGCTTCCTCGGGATCTAAGTTAATCGCTGTAACGTTAGGAAGTTCATCGATTTTCGTTTCGTGATAGCCAATTTCCTGTTCAAAGACATCTTGCAGGTTAGAGGCAGGATCTGTACTAACCAAGAGCACTTTCTTCCCCTGATCAGCTAAGGCAACAGCTGTCGCACAAGCTGTAGAAGTCTTCCCCACTCCCCCTTTACCTGTAAAAAATAAATAAGGAGTCAGCTCTTCTTTTACTGGGTTAAATCGACGAGAGGTTGATTGAAATTGTGTCATTATAATAACTCAATTCCTTTCATTTTTTTAGGCTCTTTGGTCAGCTCTTGCACGCTTATTCCAGTCCATTTTGCCAGCTGCTCGTTAGTAGGATACTTACCTGTTAATTCAACTTTATCATCGACAACGACAACAGGAAGAGCCTCCGTTCCTTTATCATTAAGAAGCTGATTTACATTTTTCTCATCAATAAAAGCTTGCGGTTCACTTCCTAGGTTATAGCGGGCAACATCTGCTCCCTTTTTTTCCAGCATAAAAAGTGCGGTTGCAATTCTTGTTAACTCAGGATCTACACTTGGTCCACATACTCCGGTTGGACAACATAGTGCAGGGTCATAAATTCGAATCTTAGCCATTACAGTCATCTCCTTTATTCTCATGTGTAGGAAAAGGGTCAGACCATTTCAGTCGACCCTTCGAACTTGTTTATTTACCTGTTTCAGCGAATGTTTTAATACGGTCGCCAATTTCATCACGAACACGTTGGAAGAATGCCCATTTTTCTTTTTCTGTTCCTTCTGCTTTTGCAGGGTCATCAAAGCCCCAATGTACACGCTCTTTATTTGGCGGTGTAGCCGGACAAACGTCTGCTG
Organism: Alkalihalophilus pseudofirmus; assembly: GCF_029094545.1. Classification (NCBI taxonomy): domain Bacteria; kingdom Bacillati; phylum Bacillota; class Bacilli; order Caryophanales; family Bacillaceae; genus Alkalihalophilus; species Alkalihalophilus pseudofirmus. Next base: position 3,078,869 of record NZ_CP117835.1, read on the forward strand.
CATGACCGCATAATGTCACTACAAGGTCTGCTTTCTTTAAGATCTCTTGATCAATCGTATCAGATGTTTGATTTGTAATGTCCACATCTACTTCTTTCATCGCCTTCACTGCATTTGGATTGACGCCATGTGCTTCAATTCCAGCTGAGTACACTTCATATTTATCACTAAGGTAATGCTTTCCCCAGCCTTCTGCCATTTGGCTGCGGCAAGAGTTTCCTGTACATAAGAAGTAAATAATTGGTTTTGACATGTTTAAAACCCCTTTGTTTATAGTAGTAGTAATGTATGTGCAGCTTTAAGCTACAAGATAATAATTAGCCAGAGGTATAGTCCGACTAAGGTAATAAATAGTGTTGGCACAGTTAAGATAATACCGACTTTAAAGTAGTAGCCCCATGAAATCTTCATTCCTTTTTTCGAAAGGACATGCAGCCATAGCAGTGTCGCAAGGGAGCCTATCGGCGTAATTTTAGGACCTAAATCAGAGCCGATCACATTAGCATAGATTAATGCCTCACGCATGATACCTGTTGTATTCGTGTCTGCAATCGCCAAAGCATTGATCATCACCGTCGGCATATTATTCATAATCGATGAAAGAATGGCCGCGATAAAGCCCATCGAGATCGTTCCAACAAATAATCCTTGATCAGCTGTCATTTGGATAAATCCAGCTAGAACATCTGTTAATCCAACATTTCGTAAGCTGTATACAACGACATACATACCGATGGAGAAAACAACGATCGCCCACGGAGCACCTTTAATTATGCCTGCTGAGCTTAAACTTGGATTGTCTGCACTCATGATCCGGAAAATAATATAGAAAATAATGGCGATCGGCATAGCTACAAATGAGACTGGCAAGTGAATAAATTCACTTACGAAGTACCCAATTAAAAGGACAGCCAAGATATACCATGAAAGCTTAAACAGCTTCTGATCTTTAATTGCTTCAACAGGCGCCTTTAATTGAGACATATCATATTTTAGTGGAATGTCTTTTCTAAAGAATAGATACAATACAAGAATACTTGCCCCAAGTGCAAAGAAGTTCGGCACAATCATTCTTGTTGCATATTCAACAAATCCAATTCCGAAAAAGTCAGCAGATACAATATTAACGAGGTTACTTACGAGCAGCGGCAAACTTGTCGTATCTGCGATAAATCCGCTTGCCATAATAAATGGAAGCACCATCGCTTCTTTAAAACGCAGCGCCCTGACCATCGCTAATACGATGGGTGTTAAAATTAAGGCAGCACCGTCATTTGCAAACAATGCGGCAACAACTGCTCCTAGTAATGAGACATATATGAACATTTTTAAACCATTACCATTTGCAAACCTGGCCATATGTAAGGCCGACCATTCAAAGAAACCAATTTCGTCTAATATTAATGAAATGATAATAATGGCAACGAATGTTAATGTTGCATTCCACACAATTCCTGTTACCGTCACGACATCGCCAAAATCAACCACTCCAACGATTAAAGCTAAGATCGCTCCAATTGTTGCTGACCAGCCGATAGACAAACCTTTCGGCTGCCAGATGACGAGAACAAGCGTGAACACGAAAATCAGTGATGCTAATATCACAGATGTCATTGTTTCCCCCACTCTCTTTTTTATCTATTACTTTTTTAATCACAACACACTCGTAACCCGCGTTGTTCTAGTTCAATTAATTTAACCTGCTGACTAGGCAGGTGTTGTAGTAAACTTTTGACCATAGGGTACGCCAAGTGGTCAGGGTTTACCCTAAAGAAAATCCATTGGCCGCGTCTTTCTTCCACAACGAGCCCTACATCCCTTAATTTTCGTAAATGCTGGCTCACTGAAGGCTGACTCATGTTAAATAGTTCGACAAATTCACATACACAGCATTCATCCTCTTCCATAAGCGCCATCATCGAAAGACGTGTTTTATCTCCTAAAAGCTTAAGAACTTTAGCAGCTTCTTCTACTTCAATGAAAGACTTTGTTTCTTCCATATCTCTCAGCCCTTTCTTAAGTACAAATTCAGTATATAAGCATATACTTATATACGCAAGTGATAATCATATTCTTTACATTAACTTAACATACATTCAGTATAGATGAAAAATTATTATATCAACTTTTTTTGATTTATTGGTTGCATTTAGTGAAATTAGGTAGTAACATACAAATAAATCAACTTATTTTGATTTAATAATAAGGAGGCAAGATTCATGAAGTTAACTATTCCCTTAGCTGCTTCTGTAGAAAAGCCAGACTTTACGTTGTATGAAAAGCAGTTCAAAGCATTAGCTGATCAAAAACGATTACATTTATTGTCTATTCTCTGCCAACAAGGCGCTTCATGTGTATGTGATTTAACTGACATTCTTAATCTTACCCAATCTAAGCTGTCTTATCATTTAAAAATCTTACTTGATGCAGACATCATTACAAAAGAGAAAAGAGGCACCTGGAATTATTACAGTATTAAATCAGATGTGATCAATCATTTATTATCAGAAGAGTTATGCTGCTTGCTCCGCCCAGCTGAATAATATTATTAGCTGGGACTACTAATTACAGTTTACATCAATTTATTTTGATGTATCATAGCCTATTAATCAAAAAAATTTGATATAAAAGAGGGATTCAAATGAAAGAAACAATGATCAGCTTTAGTATGATTGCTCTACAGTTAACAGTGTTGTTTATCGGTGTCTCATTTTTGCTAAACTTCCTTCAATCCTACATACCTTACGAACGAATTGAAAGCAAACTCAAGCAGTCCCATCCTATTTTGGCAAGTGTCATTGCTCTATTCTTTGCTTTTATAACTCCATTCTGTTCATGTTCCACTATACCCGTCATTATTAATCTTCTTAAGAATAATGTCCGCTTCGGTGTAGTGATGGTTTTCTTATTTGCTTCCCCTGTTCTTGATCCTACGATTCTTTCCATTATGACTGTCATTATGGGCTGGAAAGTAACGATAATTTATATCCTTATTACGTCAACTCTTTCATTAATGATTGGACTGTTGCTTGAAAAGCTTGGATGTGAACGTTATGTCAAACAAGTGATGATGAGTGGATATGAACAATCGAATAAAGCATTTTCTTTTAAGGCTGCTTGGATGGAGACATGGCAGTTAATGAAAACCGTTTATCCGTATTTATTAATTGGTGCGGCTATCGGAGCTGTCATACATGGTCTGGTGCCAGCTGAATTTATCAGCAACTATTTCGGCGGCGATGCTTGGTGGCTTATCCCACTTGCTGCAATAGTCGGCATCCCTTTATATATTAGACTCTCAAGTATGATTCCGCTCTCTCACATTCTTATCATGAATGGAATGGCAATCGGCCCTGTCATGGCAATGATGATCAGCTCTGCAGGTGCAAGCTTACCAGAACTTGTTTTACTAAAGTCCATATTTAAAAAGCAGCTTATTGTTGCTTTTGTCTTATCGGTGCTTAGTATGTCAACCATCTCAGGCTTTGTATTTTACTTTATATAGGGGGTGATCTTATGTGGAAAAAAATAATAAAAACACTCAACCAAAAACAGCAGCCCAAAAAATCCTCATCATGCTGCAAAATTGAAATTAAAGAAATAAATCATTCTGCACAAGCGGAAGAAAAATGAGGCTGGGACAAAAAGTAATTTAACTAAATGAAAATCCGAATAATGATAGATGTGGACATAAGCCGTTCCTGAAATAGACTTCGCTTTCCGCAGGAAGCCGGTGAGCCTCCTCGTGCTATGGCACTGCGGGGTCTCACCTTTGGCTTTTACATCCTGCAGGAGTCTACGTCTATTTCATCCACTCATTTATCGCTTTATTCGGGATTTCGGTTACTTACTTTTATTATGTCCCAGCCTCTTTTTACAATTCAAGCACAAGCCCTGATTTTGCTAATAGAACAATCCCGTTAAACCTCTCTTCTACCTCCCGCTTTAATTGCTCATGATCCCCATGATGAGGAAGGTGGGAGAGAATGATCTTTTCTATACCTGAATTGACAGCTAACTTCGCTGCATCTTCACTGTTCATATGACCATATTGTCCTACATGATCCCCGCTGTAGCCGCTGCATTCTGTAATGACTAAGTCACATCCGTTTGCAAAGTCAGCTAACCCTGCAAAATAACTAGAATCAGCGGTATAAACAATCTGTTTTCCCTCACATGTTATTTTCGTCGCATAGCACGGAACAGGATGCTGCGTCTTGAAAAAGTTGAACGTGAAAGGCCCAATTTTAAGCGGTGCTCTCTCGTTATATGCTACTGATTTTACAAGATCTTTATACGCTAATTTATTGAAAGAAGCTGTATCTTCTTGATGGGCATATATCGTAAAATCCTTCTTCCGCTTTCCCATTGTCTTGTTTACAATCTGGGCATACTGAAGCGGACCGATATCGGCGAAATGATCATGATGATAATGCGAAAGCACAACACCATTTAAATCATTAAGATCTATGTATTTTTGCACGTTGGAGACGACTCCGCTGCCACAGTCGAGTAACAACTTTGTGCTGCCATGTTCTAGTAAATACCCAGACGTCGCTTCGCCTCTTTCAGGATAAGCATGCCAATACCCAACGACTGTAATGTTCATCAGCACTCCTCGCTTTCTTTCTATTTATAACTCTCCGTACACAGTCTTTCCATTAATAAAGGTTTGCATCACATTAGCATGAACATTAAATGGATGATGAGACCAAATAACAAAGTCAGCATCCTTGCCTGGTTCAAGTGATCCTACACGATCGGCAATCCCTAGATGCTCTGCTGCTCTTATCATAATTGCTTTTAAGGCAGATTGCTCAGACAACCCGTTTTTCACTGCAGTATGAGCAGATGTAATAAGATGCTCAATCGTTACAACAGGATGATCCGTTGTAATCGCAAAAGGGACCCCGTGTTTCTCAAGCTCAATCAGGGTATGCCATCCTTTATCATTCAACTCTACCTTTGTACGAGAGGTCATTGTCGGCCCAACTGAAACACGGATTGGATGATTTGAAAGATATTCTGCAATAAGATGTCCCTCTGTGCAGTGTTCTATAGTTGCCTCTACTTCAAACTCTTTTATTAAACGAAGGATGGTTACAATATCATCAGATCTATGCGCATGAATCCGGAGCGGAATTTCCTTTTTTATGACTTTAGCTAATTGCTCCATTCCAAGGTCGCGCCGTTTTAGGGTGCCTTCCTTTTGCTCCTTTACATAATCCTGAGCCTTCATCAGCTGACTGCGAAAAATTGCAGCTACACCCATACGAGTCATCGGCTCCTTCCCTTTTCCTCCATGGACTCGTTTTGGATTCTCACCGAAGGCTGCTTTCATACCTGATGGAGATTTAACGATCATCTCATCTGTGATCGTTCCAGCTGTTTTTAAGATTGACATTTCACCGCCGATGACATTCGCACTGCCAGGCATAATCTGAACAGTTGTAACCCCTGCTGCACGTGCATCTAGGAACCCTTGATCGAATGGATTTATACCGTCAATCGCTCTTACATGCGGCGTCGTGGCAGCAGATGTTTCATTAAAATCATGTCCTGCAGGCCCAATCCCTTCTTCAAATACGCCAATATGTGTATGGACATCAATTAAACCAGGAGTTATGTACTTCCCTTCCATATCAATGACTTCGGCTTCTTCAGGAAGATCAATCCTCTCTCCCGCATCTACTACTTTTCCTTCATTAACTAATAAGGCTGCTTTCTCTAATACTTCACCTGTTCCAGTTATTATCGTCGCTCCAACATATGCTTTCATGCTTAGTCACTCCTTGTTTCGGATACCGAAAAGTTTGAATACTTAAACTATACATGCTTTAGAGAATAACTTCTACCCATAAAAAAATCGACCAGCCATGTTTTGACTGATCGATTTATCGGTTGGATTTTCACGTTCGATTATTCTTCTCCAATAACCACTTCTGCAATATTCACTGCGTGGTCACCGACACGCTCTAGGTTACTTACCATATCAACATAAATAACACCAGCAGCACCTGTACATCTATTTTCATTTAAACGAATGATATGTTTCTTACGAAGGTCACGTTCCATCTTATCAATTTGTTCTTCTTTCAGTAAAACAGATTTCGCTTCTTCAATATCGTCTGTTTCTAATGCTTTAACAGCTTGTCTTAAAGTAGATAATGTCAGGTCAAACATCTCATCTAGATCAGCAACGGCTGAATCTGAGAATTTCACTTTATTCGTAATTTGATATTCAACAAGCTCCATAATGTTCTCCATATGATCACCAATACGCTCTAGGTCACGGATCGTGTTCATTAATGTAGAGTGAGTTTTTGAATCTTCATCTGTTAGTGAATGAGAAGAGACTTGAATTAGATAATCCGTAATCTTTTTATCTAAATTGTTAATCGCATCTTCATATTGAGGAATAAGCTCTCTGTGCTTTTTCCCTTGCGTTTTAAAATACTGACCAACCTCTTCAATTCCCTTTTCAGACAGCTCTGCCATACGTAATACTTCTTTTTTCCCTTGGCCAAGAGCAATAGAAGGAGATTGCCTAATGAACCGTTCTTCTAAGTGAACTGCTTTGTATGCAATTGCTGAATCTTGACCTGGGATTAATTTAATAACTATCCAAGCTAGAACTGCAATAAAAGGAAGCTGAATTAATGTATTTGAAACGTTGAATATACCGTGTGCAAACGCAATAGTCATTTCAGGGTTAAGATTTAAGCTGCTCTGGAAATATTCAACGAGCCTTGTGAATGGTACTAACAAAATTAATACTAAGACCGTACCAATGACGTTAAAAATAACATGTGTTAAGGCTGCACGTTTCGCAGCAATCGAAGCACCAATTGAGGCAAGTACTGCTGTTATTGTTGTACCAATATTATCACCGAATAAAACAGGAAGAGCTGCATTTAAATCCATTGCCCCTTGAGCAAATAATGTTTGTAATAAACCAATAGCTGCTGATGAACTTTGTACAGCTACCGTGAAAATTGTACCAATAAGAACCCCTAGTAATGGGTTTTCACTCATGCTGACTGTTAAGTCTGCAAATGCTTGAAGGTCACGAAGCGGCTTCAGACCATCGCCCATTAAATTAAGTCCTAAGAATAGGGCACCAAAGCCAAAAAATACTTGTCCAAAATTATTAACCTTATGATTCTTAAAGAAGAATATTAAGAATGTACCTACTGCGATGATTGGAAGTGCGTATGCCGAAATTTTAATCCCGATAATAAACGCCGTAGCTGTTGTACCAATATTCGCTCCAATAATGACCCCAATTGCTTGCTTTAAGGTCATAAAACCGGCATTAACAAGCCCGATCGTCAGTACAGTCGTCCCTGTACTTGTTTGAAGTAAAATCGTAACAAAAATACCCGCAAACACACCCATAATTGGATTTGTTGTAAAACGGTCAAGTAGATCTCTCAGGCCGTCTCCAGCGACCTTTTGAAGGCCATCCCCTAAGTACTTAATCCCGAAAAGGAAAATACCTAGTCCTCCAAAGAACATAAACAACAGTTCTTGTAAATCCATTACTACATCCCCTTTAGTTGTTGTCTGAAGTTGTCATCAATAACTCATCCCTTGACCATAGTAAGAAACTTTTATAAAGAAGTAAACGATATTATTATTAAGATTTTGTAAAGGAATTGTAAAGGTGCTCTCTATCCTCTTATTTACAACATTCTATACCTTCTATACTGCCCAAAAAACCTTTGAATGTTGAGCTGTTTATAACGTGACCAAATAAAACTTTACCCTTTTATAGCAAATAATAACTTTTAAACACAACAAAAAAACCCTCAATTAGTTATACTAACTGAGAGTTTTCTTTACAATTATGCAGGGTATACGCTCACTTGTTTGCGATCGCGTCCTACACGCTCGTATTTAACAACGCCGTCTACTTTCGCGAAAAGAGTATCGTCGCCGCCTTTACCAACGTTTGTACCAGGGTAAACACGTGTACCGCGTTGACGAACTAGGATAGATCCGCCTGTTACGGTTTGACCGTCAGCACGTTTAGCACCAAGACGCTTAGAACGTGAGTCACGTCCGTTCTTTGTACTACCTACCCCTTTTTTCGATGCGAAAAATTGAAGGTTCATTTTTAACATGGAATTCACCTCCTGGATATTTACTTTATTTCAATATACTCGCTGTATTCTTCAGCCATCGATTGAAGAGATACAATCATCCCTTCAAGGAGGAGCTGAACTTTCTCATATGTGGCGTTATCCAAACCAGTTGGAACACCGCAGCGGAGAAACCCGCCTTCCTCTTCCATTTGGATATCAAGCTCTACACTGCACAGGGCAGCAATCGCATTGACCGCTCCAAAAGAAACAGCTGAAGCGCCAGCGCAAACGAGGTCATGACCATACGGACCGGAGTCAGCATGTCCACTCATCGTAAAAGAATCAATCTGTTGATTAGCATTACGTTCAATAAGAACAGTGATCATCTCTATACCTTAAGCGTTGATCTTGTCGATAACTACTTTAGTGTAAGGTTGACGATGACCTTGCTTACGACGATAGTTCTTCTTAGCCTTCATCTTGTAAACGATGATTTTCTTTTGACGACCGTGTTTTTCAACTTTAGCCGAAACAGTTGCGCCCTCTACTAAAGGAGCACCGACCTTTACATCGTTACCACCGATCATAAGTACTTTGTCAAAGCTAACAACATCACCAGCTTCAGCATCTAATTTCTCGATGTAGATTTCTTGACCTTCTTGAACCTTGATTTGTTTACCACCAGTTTCAATAATTGCGTACATACCTGCACCTCCTCATATACTCAGACTCGCCATTATAGGTAAGGGCTATGCCTTTTAAAAACCTAATCTGCGCGGTTGTAGTTGTTTGGGTGCGACCAAATAACTAACAAAAGCTATTTTATCACATAAAAATTCAGGGTGTCAATCGCAACTTTACGGTTGAACCTTTTATTTACCCTTTTTTCTGTTTTAACCGTTCAAGCTGGCTTGCTGCTTCTTCTAAGTCTCCCATAAAGCGAATCGCAAAGGCTTCTTCTGGCATGTGCTTATTCGGCATAAGTAAGATCCTAAAGCCTGTCGCTTCTTCAAGCTGCTTTAATAATTCCCCTTTTGGCCCAGCCAGAACAGCAGACACGGCAGAAGGAAGTTCAATCAGAATGGCTTCATGGTCCATTCCGCGGTACTCCCATATTAAGCGTTCAATTTTATAAGCCTGTGCCTCATCTGATAAAACAGATCCCTGCTCCTTACAAGTTGGACATGCTTTTGAAAGACTTGCCTGCAAGCTTTGACGCACTTTTTTCCGCGTCATCTCAACAAGCCCAAGTCCTGTTAAGCCTACCACATTCGTCTTCGTCCGATCCTGCTTCAGCCCTCGTTTAAAAGCTTCTAACACATATTCACGATCTTCTTCTCGTTTCATATCAATAAAGTCAATAATAATAATACCTGAAGTATCCCTAAGTCTAAGCTGTCTTGCAATTTCCTTAGCTGCTTCTAGGTTGGTTTTCCGCACCGTATCTTGAAGATCCGTTTTCCCCGTGAACTTGCCGGTATTCACATCAATGACTGTTAACGCCTCCGTTTGATCAACGATGAGGTAGGCCCCGTTTTTCAGCCATATCTGCCTTCTTAACGCCTTATCTAGCTCTTTATCTATTCCAAATACCGAGAAGATATTTTCTTTGTCATGATAGAGCCTTACTTTTTCATGAACATCAGAGTAGGGAGCAAGGAGAGCTTTCAACGTCTGGTAGTCATCAGCATCATCAATTACGATCTCATCAATTTGATTCAAAGAAAAATCAAGCATCATTTTCTCAATTAAACTCGAGCCCTGATGAATTAAAGCAGGAGCCCTCTTTTCTTTTACCTCCTGCCACACACTCTCCCAGCTCGTTCGGAGAAAATGAAGATCTTGCTCGATCACCTCCGGCTTCGCGTCTTCGCAAACTGTTCGGATAATCATTCCTTCGTTTTCCTTAAGAAGATCTTCTCCAATCCTGCGCAGCCGCTCTCTCTCTTCTTCTGTCCCCATACGGCGGGACACTCCAACATACCCGCCTTCTGGCATATACACAGTGTATTTACCAGGCATTGAGACTACTCCTGATAAACGAGGTCCTTTTTGCCCGAATCCTTCCTTTGTGACTTGAACTAAAAGTTCTTGCCCTTTTGTCACAAATTCTGTAATATTCCGTTGTTTTTTCACATCTTCCGCTTCTTCTGATAAATGAAAACTTAGAAGATCATCCCGATAGAGGAAGCCATTTTTTTCGCGCCCGATATCGACAAATGCTGCCTGCATGCCTGGCAGAACATTAACGACTCTGCCTATGTATACATTACCTACAATTCGATTTTCTGCAGGGCGCTCTACTAGTAACTCCACTACCTGCCCATTCTCCACTATTGCAGCGCGGCGTTCTCTTGTCGCTGTATTAAAATAGATTTTTCGATTCACAGGCCACCCTCCTTACGTCCAATTCCGTCCCTTTTATTGTACCTTATCACAGCCTTTTATGCAGTCTTTCGATTACACAACTAATCCAAAGAACTAATAACTGTACAACAAAGAGAAGCGGTCAGCATTCAGCCGCTTCTCTTACCTTGATGCCAGCTCAGCAAATGTTATCTGCCACTGTTTTTTTTGAATAAGGGCATCCAACACTTGTGCCTCGCAAACCGTGACCCTCTTTTTCGTCGCAGGATCAAGATAGTGAAATTCATGAATATATCCTCTATACATTTTTTTGATTCCGTCAAAGAGGGAGAGCTGTCCTGATACAGCCACAGATTTGATTTTCTTTTTTGGAACCTTTTCGGTTTTAGGTCTTCCAATTAAAAATCGCATCATTCGATAATGCCTCTGCTTCCACTCCAGATAATGAACGATCATCAGAAAGCTTAATACGACCCATAAATTTAAATGAAAGGGAAATAGCGCTGCACTAAAGATCGTAACCACTCCCAACACTGCACAAGAGGCAGACCACGATCTTATTAATGCCATATGATAAGAGAAATACTTCATGTACAGCAATTGAATGAACCTTCCTCCATCAAGCGGCAAGATAGGAGCTAAATTAACGAGCAAAATGGTGAGGTTATGCCAAACAAATAATTCATGTGTAGACTGCGACCATACGTCCAGATAAAGCAGGATATAAGATAATCCAATCATCCAAACATGCTGAAGCGGCCCTGCGAGAATGACAATCAACTCTTCTTTTATCGGCCGGTTCCCGCTGTCTTCCACCTCCGCTACTCCGCCAAAAGGGAGCAGCTCAATTTTGTGAATCCTCCACTTAAACGAATGAGCTGCTATCGCATGACCCATTTCATGTATAAACACGATTGCAAAAACGAGAAGCACTTCACGAAAATATCCAGTGATTACCCCTCCTCCAAGCACGACCCAGAAGAAGGGATTGATCTTCATTTTAGAGAGCAGATACCATAGACTACTCAAATGAAATCACATCACTAGGATCAATGTACTGATCTCCCTGTTTTAAAGCAAAGTAATAGACTCCTCTCCCTTCCTCATTAGTTGATACCGTGCCAATCTCATGGCCGGCTTGAATGTGGTCATACATATTTACATGAATGTCATTTAACAGCCCATAGATTGATTCGGTTCCATCATAATGCTGCACGACAACAGCCTTGCCAATCTCCTCATCATCGATGCCGCCTACAGTAATTACATAGCCGCCCTTTGCCGCTTCTATACTTGTATTAGCGCCTGTTTCAATATAGACGCCTCGTCCATTCTGTTCAAAGCCTTCACTAATCTGGCCGGATGCTGGTACGGCATAGACCATCTCCGCTTCCGGTTCCTCTTCATTTACGTCACCTAACGCCACATCTCTTGGCTCTGGCAATAGAGCCAGCGGCCGTCCAAATTGATTTTCATACCAATTGGCCACAGCAGCAAATTGAAATTCTTGTTCATACGAACCTTTCACAAACTGTCTGACTCCTTCAAATTGAGGAGCTCCTGTTTTAAACATGATGGCAATGATAAGAAAGATGCAGACAGAGAGCATAGCCCGGATTAAGAAATGATCTTGTCCCTTCTTTAATGGCGGAGTACTTTTAAACGATCCTGGTTCGACGTAAAAATCAGGCTCTTCTCTTGCATCCTCATGCTTATGAACAAGCATCGGAGCGGTTCTTTCTCTTTGTTTTACATTCCCCTGTATCTCTCTTCTCCTTGACTCTAAACGCTTTTTGACTTTATTCAGCTGCTTAGACATCCCTCATTCCACCTTTACCTTTAACTTGTTACAATAACTATATGACTTGTCCGTTTTTGATATGACAGAATTGGGAATAGGAAATAAGGAGGGTTCTTATGGAGAGAAAATACCTTGGAGTTGTTTTGGCTGGAGGACAGTCAAGAAGATATGGGCGCCAAAAAGCCCTAGCACACTATCAGAGCAAGCCATTTTTCATGCATAGTTTAGACGCATTGAAGGACCTAACTGAAGAACAGCTCATTATCTGCCATCCTGCTATCTTAAAAGACATTAAAGCCAAGACAAAAACATCCGTTGTTCTAGACCACCCTAAATATCAAGGGTTAGGACCATTAGCCGGATTATACACAGCAATGAGTACAAAAGATGCTGAGTGGTATGTAACAGCTCCTTGTGATACACCTTATATACATACAGATGTCTATAAAAAGCTGATTAAGATACAACAGGAAACAACTTCACAAGCCATTATTCCGATTATAGAAGGACGAAAACAGCCATTAATCGGTCTCTACCATAAAAGTCTGCAGCATACGATCAGCCAGCTGCTAGATCAAGAAATATATAAAGTAGGAGCCTTGCTAGAAGCGGCAGATACCTACTTAGCAGCTGATTCTTCATTCGATCCGGAAGCGTTTCACAATGTCAACAAACCAGAAGACTGGCCAGAAGCAAAACTAGATTAAAGGAGAGATATGTGTTGAAAAAAAGAAAAATAGGAACAACAGATTTAGAAGTAAGTGAAATAGGACTTGGCTGTATGTCGCTTGGAACAGACCAAAATTATGCCACTCAAATTATCGATGCGGCCCTAGATGCTGGTATCAATTATTTTGATACAGCCGACCTTTATGATAAAGGATTAAACGAACAATTTGTCGGCAATGCCATTAAGCACCGTAGAAATGATCTGATCCTTGCAACGAAAGCTGGCAATCGGTTTGAGAGGGACAGGGAAGGCTGGGAATGGGATCCTTCTAAAAAGCATATTAAATCAGCCGTGAAAGACAGTTTAACCCGTCTGCAAACAGATTACATTGACCTCTATCAGCTTCACGGCGGAACCATTGAAGACCCGATTGACGAGACCATTGAAGCGTTTGAAGAATTGAAACAAGAAGGGGTAATCCGCCATTACGGAATCTCTTCGATTAGACCTAATGTGATTAAAGAATATGTGAAACGTTCGAATGTAGAAAGTGTGATGATGCAGTACAGCTTGCTTGACCGCCGCGCTGAGGAGTGGTTTTCTCTATTAGATGACCACCAAACCTCTGTTGTCGCAAGAGGGCCGCTCGCTAAAGGATTATTAGCCAAAAAACCTCTAAGCGCCGCAGGAGAAAAAATCCAAAAAGATGGTTATCTGGACTACACATTTGAGGAATTAAAAGTGGTGCTCGATAAACTTTCATTTCATGATGAATTCAAACGCCCATTGTCTGAGCTTGCTTTGCATTACTGTCTGGCGCACCCAACTGTTGCCGCTGTCGTATGCGGGGCTAGCAGTATCGAACAAATTGAGGATAATGTGCGCGCAGTAGAAACAAATCCATTAACCGCAGAACAGGTAACATGGCTAAAATCTCTTACAAAAGCCTCTACCTATGAGCAGCATCGCAGCTAACAAAAAAGCAAGGTTTCTGAGTTTAGAAACCTTGCTTTTATTTCTATCCATTTTCATCCGCCGCTAACTGGAGGAATAAATGCAATCACATCACCGTCTTTAAGGACTTCAGTATCTTCTGCATACTCTTCGTTTACAGCAACCATCGATTGATCAATCACATGCTCAATTCCCGCGTGCTTCTCTTTTACCATTTCTTTCACTTCTTTAAGCGTTTTTCCTGAAGCATCGATTTGCATTTCTTTTGTGTTCAGACGCTCAGCTAACTCAGCAAATAATAATAACGTAATCATCATTCGTCTCCTTTAGGTGGTTTACCAGTTGGATAGGCTACTTTTTCAAGCTGATCGCCCATCCATTTTTCCCCGTCTTCCCAATGCTCCTTCTTCCAGATCGGCACAATCTCTTTAATGCGCTCAATCGCATAACGGCTCGCTTCATAGGAATCGTTACGGTGAGGAGTAGAGACCGCAATCACAACAGCTATTTCACTAATTTCAAGCTGCCCGATCCGATGAGTGATGGCTACTCTTGTATCCGGCCACTTTTTTTTAATTTCCTCCCCAATTTGGGCAAGCTTTTTAATTGCCATTGACTCATACGCTTCATAGGCCAAATAAATCGTACGCTTTCCATGTGTAAGCTCTCGAACCGTGCCGATGAATGTATTAATCGCACCTGCATGAGGATGTTCTACCTTTTTCACAATTGCTTCTATACTAATTGGATCTCTTGTAATCTCGTATAAATTCTCCATTATTTCTTCTCCCAACGCGTTATAATCCATTCACTAATCCGTGCGGCATCATTTAAATGAAACACCGGCAAGTCCACTCTCTTTATTGGCAAGGCAGTCACAATTGCTTCTACCTGTTTTAATGTATCGACTAGCTTAAGATCACTCTCTTCTTTTACAATGATTAGTTTTGGGTAATCTTCTTGCTTAAACCCTTCCACAAGGACTCCATCAAGATCAAGAGTTTGATACATTGTGAGCAGTTGATCTAGTGATGGCTTTTGTTCTTGGGCCGCCTGCAATTGCAGAGCACCATCTTCATTCATGACGAGACTTGCAGCCGCACCAGCTTGACGATGTTTCCATGAGTCTGTGCCAGAATCTAAAGATACAAGCTTGGTCGCATGTCCGTGGTGCTTGATTGTTCCTATCCTCAAACCTCTTTCAGCTAGGTCAGCAATGACTTTCTCGATTAACGTTGTTTTTCCGCTGTTTTTATACCCTACCACTTGAATGATAGAATTTACTCCCACGGCCACTTGCTTCCCTCACCATCTAATAAGAGCACCTCAACATTCATTCCAGTTGTAAATCCTCTTGTCCCGCCCGGCAGTACGATCAAAGCATTGGCATCACTAAGCGAGGTAACAGAACCTGATTTATCAAGACCGGTAGGAATCACGTGAAGACGCCCTTCTTTAATGCTTACCCTGCTGCGGACAAAACGGGTAAACGGGTTTGGTTTAGGAAAGTCTGCGTCCAACACTGCTCGCTCTTTTTGCAGATGAGGCTTGTCATGGCTGAAGCTAGATAGAAGGATCGGACGAACAAAAAGCTCAAAGCCGACATAGCATGCCGACGGGTTGCCCGATAAACCGAACAACAGTTTATCGCCAAGTGCCGCGACCGTTGTCACACTACCTGGCCTCATCCCAACCTTATTAAATAACACCTCTGCTCCTAACTTCTCATAAATGGCAGGCAGATAATCATAATCGCCTACAGATACTCCGCCAGTTGTGATTAAAAAATCAACTTGATCGACGGCATTGCTTAATGCTTCATAGCATTGATCAAAATCATCTACCAGCTTCCCAAAATAAACAGGCTCTGCTCCCGCTTTTTTAAGCTGTCCGGCGGTCATATAGGCATTGCTGTTACGGATCTTTCCAGGTACAAGTTCATCACCCACATCAAGCAGTTCTGTTCCTGTCGCAAAGATTCCCACTTTGGGTTTCTGATACACTGGTACCTTTGCATATCCAAACGTTGCAAGCAGCGCCTTGACCCCGGGTGTGATTTTAGCTCCTTTTGAAACTAATTTAGATCCTTTGGTCGTATCTTCACCTTGCTTTGACACATTATCCCCTGCTAGGAACGAACGCTTAATTTCTATAAAATCCCGCTCAGCTTCTTTAAACTCTCTTGTTAACTCAAACTGCACCACCGCATCTGCAGCAGCTGGAATTTGAGCGCCTGTCATAATCCGGATGGCTTCTCCCTCTTTCAAGGTTTTGGAAGCAACCGACCCTGCCCCTATTTCTTCAATTACTTCTAAAATGACAGGGTGTTCTCTTGTTGCAGAAACCGTATCTTCGGCACGGATGGCAAATCCATCATATGGAGATTTGTCAAAAGGCGGCACATCATGATCTGCCTTTATTTCTTCCGCTAAATAGTATCCATCACACTCATCAATGGATATCATCTCTACTCTTCCTTCTTTTATGTACTTCATCACTCGTGTAACCGCTTCAGAAACTGCGATCGGCTTTCTTCTTTCTACCAAATAAAACACCTCGCTATCTTTCTATCTTTCTATCTTTTTATCAACAGGACTCTCTTTTTTACACATAAGAAATTCCTTTTATTATACAAAAGAAAATAGTTTTATTAAAGCGGAATAAGGCCGCAAATCATCGTTGCGGCCTCGTCTGTATCGTTACTATTAACGATCTTTTAAAATCTCTCTCATCACATGGCCAAGCTCTGGCACAATGATTCTGTCCATTGCAAGCTTCACCGCACCTGGTGATCCTGGCATTGAAAAGATAGCTTTTCCATCTCTGACACCAGCAATCGCGCGGCTTAAAATAGCTGCTGTTCCAATATCTTCGACAAAGCTTAAATAACGGAACACTTCTCCAAACCCAGGCATTTCTTTATCCAAACTGTCACGAACGGCTTCATACGTAGTATCACGCAATGCGATCCCTGTACCGCCGTTAATTAAAATGGCATCAATATCAGCACGGCTCGCTGCAATCTTTAACCAATGCTGGATTTGGCTGTACTCGTCACGTACAATCTGGTACTCTGTTACACTATGTCCGCCCTCTTCTAACATTTCACGGATTAACGTTCCGCTTTTATCTGTATCATACGACTTAGTATCTGAAACCGTTAAAATCATACAACGCACTTCAGCTGGCGCTTCTTTCTTATGTTGTTCTACTGACATGTTGATTCCCCCTAAATTGACAAAAAAATAACTTTTCCATTATGATAACACAGATATCCAACAACAAAAGGCAATCCCCTCAAATGACGGGAAAGCAGGTTAAAAAGGAGCGATGAACTAGGATGAGTGAACTGACCCATTTTAATGAACAAGGACGCGCCAAAATGGTTGATATTTCTGATAAACAAGAAACAACAAGAACAGCCATTGCTCATACAAGCATTGAAGTAACAAATGAGATTCATCAAAAGATTGAGGAAGGAAAGATTGGAAAAGGTGATGTTCTCTCTGTTGCCCAAGTGGCTGGTATTATGGCGGCTAAAAACACGTCACAATGGATCCCGATGTGCCACCCACTCTCCCTTACTGGCATCAACATCCGCTTTTCATGGGAACAGCAAGAACAAAAATGGGTGCTCAAGATCGAAGCTGAGGTGAAGACAAAAGGGAAAACGGGAGTAGAAATGGAAGCATTAACAGCTGCCAGTGCTACGGCTCTTACCGTTTATGACATGTGTAAAGCATTAGATAAAGGAATGGTGATCGGCCAAACGTACTTAAGCCACAAGAGCGGCGGTAAAAATGGTGACTATCACCGCGCTTAACAGAACGAATGCCCCCAATAAAATGGGGGCATCTTTTTATCCTAATACCTTTAATGATTCTCGGTTAAATGCTGGAAGGTCATCTGGCGTTCGGCTTGTGACTAAGTTACCGCCGCAAACGACTACTTCCTCATCATGCAGTTTCGCTCCTGCATTTTTCAAATCTACATGAATGGACTTGAATCCAGTCACATCTCTGTCTTTCAATACTTCTGCTGTTATGAGTAACTGCGGACCATGACAGATCGCCATAACAGGCTTGCCATCATCTACAAACGATTTAGCAAATTGAACAAAACGGTCATCACCGCGTAAAATATCAGGTGAGAAGCCTCCTGGAATAAAGAGGGCATCAAAGTCACCTGGAGAAACATCGTCAATTCCTTTATCAATTGTTACAGTTTCATCATCATTTTTGCCTGTTACTTTATTGCCTGATTCTTTTTCAACCGTTACAATGTCATGTCCTGCTTCCTTAAAAGCATGAACCGGATCTGTGTATTCAACATCCTCAAATAAGTCTGTGACAACTACTGCAATCTTCTTACCCAACATAATCACTCCTTCTAGTTTAACTCTAGAGATAGAATACCCTTTGTTGAAGTGATTAAACATAAAGATAAGCAAGAAAAAACCACCCGAGAACAGGTGGTTTAACGAACGCCAAAAAATTGTTTAATTTTTGCAAAGAGTCCCTTTTCCTCTTCTAAAGACATTAACGGAACAGCTTCACCTAAAATTCGTCTAGCAATATTGCGGTATGCAATAGATGCTTTACTTCCAGTATGTAAGGCGATCGGTTCTCCTTTATTGGAGTATTTGATGACATCTTCATCATCTACAACGATTCCAATTAAATCAATTGCTAAAATCGAAGAAATTTCATCCACATCAAGCATTTCTCCGTTTTTCATCATATGCCCGCGGATTCTATTTACAACTAGCTTAGGAGCTTCAATCTCTTCTTGTTCTAAAAGTCCAATAATACGATCGGCATCACGAACTGCAGAAACCTCAGGAGTGGTAACAACAATTGCTTTGTCTGCTCCGGCTACTGCATTTTTAAATCCTTGTTCAATCCCTGCCGGACAATCAATTAATACATAATCGTATTCTTGTTTTAATTCGTTTACGATTTCTTTCATTTGTTCAGGTTCAACTGAAAGCTTATCTTTTGTTTGAGCTGCTGGAAGCAAATATAAACATTCAAAACGCTTGTCCTTAATTAACGCTTGCTTCAGTTTACAGCGGCCTTCAACGACATCAACTAAATCATAAATGATTCGGTTTTCAAGCCCCATCACCACATCAAGGTTTCTGAGTCCGATATCAGTATCAATAAGACAAACTTTCTTACCATTAAGCGCAAGGGAAGTACCGATGTTGGCAGAGGTTGTTGTTTTTCCAACGCCACCTTTACCACTTGTAATGACTATTGCTTCTCCCATGCTCATGACCCCTTTCTATACCACGCTTCATCCATCAATAATTTGTGAATCATTCTTTTGAAGATTAGGACGCTGACGCATCAAGTCTTGAACTCTCTCAAGCTTAAAACTCTCGGCCTCGCTATCAAGATAAGCACTCGCCATTGCCACTCCTTTGTCACCCTCATCAAACTGGTGAATCTGATCGGCAATCCTGAGTTGCGTGGGACTCATAAGTGCTGCTGCAACAACTGCTTTCGTATCTCCTTCAAAACCTGCATGAGCCACTCCTTTTAGAGCACCCATTATATACACATTTCCTGTCGCCATCACAGTCCCGCTCGGGTTCACATCTCCAATTAACAAAAGGTCGCCTCGGACTTTTAGAACTTGTCCGGAACGAACCATTTTTGTAAGGGTGACGACTTGTGATTCCTGCCTTAACAGCTCAGCTTCCGCTTTCGTTAATACATCTGAATGGATTTCTTCAATAGCCAGGTTTCGGCCTTCCGTTATAATGCTTGATATTTCTTCGGCTTGATCTTCTGTTAAATACCGATGTCCTACTTTCACATTGACCATCACATCAGGTTCATCTGATCCTTGGTAATGCTTTGTTGAAAGCTTTTCTTTCAGTTCCTCTAGTAAACTTTCATAGGAACAGCGGTCATCTAATAAAAAGTTCAGACCATCTTTCGTTCCTTTTATCGTAACATGTTGTTTTTTCTGCGTCATTCAACGTTCACCTCAGACACACACGCATTAAAGCCTGTCTCAAATCTATTTACTACTAAAATATCGGAAGAATCTCGCATCGATTTCTGTCGTTTCCATTCATTCGTTCGACCGTCTACTTCGACCCATTCGTTCAACCAAATTATTCAACAAGTAGGAACATGAGTAAAAAGGCTCAAATCGGTGATTGATAGTTTTATTCAACATGTAAGGGGCTAATCCCTCTTTCCTAACTAGAACTCTGTTAATATTTTTTTGTTTTTGTCGATTTAGAGCCTTAACGCTCACGAAGCCTCGAGTTATGCTGAACATGTATGCAAAGTTTCTTCACCGGATAGAGCACCACAATGGCTAAAGCTCCGTTTAAAAGCAGGGTAGGCAAAAGCCGGTCAAACACAAAGGCTTGGCCGCCCATATCTGTAATGCCGATTAAACGAAACAATCCATATTGATAATAATCAAATAATGCCACAGCGACAAGGGCAAGAAGAATTGGCACGAGAATACTATCTTGGATCTGCTTATAAGACAAAGCAAAGACGTAACCAACAACAGCAAACCCAAACACATACACACCTAAAAGTTCGGTATACACTACATCATATATAACCCCAAAGCACAGCGCATAAACTAAGCTTGTGCTTCTTCCTGTAAAGATCCCGATAAACACAAGCAGTACAACAAGAAATCTCGGAACCATGATGAGGTCAGAACCGTATCTTTCCGGCATGAAAAATGGATATAAACTTCCTTCAATGACTAGAGCAAGCAATAAAAGTGTGGGAAGATAGGCACGGCTCACTACTGATCCTCCTCTAATATCTCTGGATCAACAGAGGTACTCGTACGCTCGATTACGTAAACATAATTTAATGAATAGTAATCTGCTGTAGGTTTAATATAGGCATTTTGAGTCAAGCCGTATTCATCCGGCTCTACCTCAACCACTTCACCGATTAATAAACCTTCAGGGTACACTCCCCCAAGTCCAGAGGTTGTAACCATTTGCTCTTCTTCGATCTCGGCCTCAATATCGAGCTTCCGCATAATGAGGAGACCACGATCCTCGTCATAGCCTTCAATGAAACCATTTAATGCTTGATCACCGACAATTTTCGCTGAGACTCGGTTGGTCCTGTCATTATCAGATAATAATTGCACAAATGAACTAAATTGACTTGTCCGTTTCACTTTACCAATTAAGCCGCCTTGAGAATCAACGAGCGCCATATTCGGTTCAATGCCATGCTGGCTTCCGCGGTTGATGGCAATAAAATCATTCCAGCGGTCAGGATTACGGTGAATCACAACGGCTGGTCTCATTAAGTAATCACTTAAACTTTCTTCAAGGTTGATCATTTCGCGCAAGGTTTCATTCTCATCGCGAAGTAAATTACGTTCTACGGAGATTTGGGCGTATTCTTCAAGACGTGATTTGAGAAGTTTATTTTCTTCATACACGCTGCGAATATCAGATACGCTCTCAAAGAAACCCGCGACAGAATGTGCGGGTTTTGAGAACATAGACTGCACCCATCCAACCGTATCTCTCATAAACTGCTCTGGCCGTGTTGTATTCTCACGATCAGAAAGCGAATAACCAATCAGCGCCATCAAAATGATAATGCTGACAAGAAGAATAATTAATTTTTTGTTTGAGAAAAAGGATGGCATGCTAGACACCTACTTACGATTTTCTATCAGAACGAGACGTTATCCCAGCTTTTGAACGGAATAAATGTAGATTTTCAAGCGCCCTGCCTGTTCCGATGGCCACACAATCTAGCGGATTTTCAGCTACGATTACCGGCATGTTTGTTTCATCGCTTAATACGCGGTCAAGATTGCGTAATAAAGCTCCGCCGCCTGTTAGTACAATTCCGCGGTCGATAATATCAGCTGCAAGCTCAGGCGGTGATTGCTCAAGCGTATTTTTCACTGATTCTACAATCGTCGTAACTGTATCTTCAAGAGCTTTGGAAATTTCTTCTGCTGTTACAGAGATGGTCTTAGGAAGTCCTGAGACAAGATCACGTCCGCGGATATCCATATCATCTACGCCTTCTGGTGCTCCTGCTGTTCCAATTTCCATCTTTAACGTCTCAGCTGTACGTTCACCAATCATCAAATTGTATCTCTTTTTCACATACTGAATGATTGCATCATCCATCTCATCACCAGCCACACGGATTGATTGGCTCGTAACAATTCCGCCAAGTGAAATAATGGCTACTTCAGTTGTACCGCCGCCAATATCAACAACCATGCTCCCGGTCGGCTCCCATACAGGAAGATCTGCCCCAATCGCTGCTGCAAACGGCTCTTCAAGTGTATAAGCCTCTTTTGCGCCCGCTTGTTTGGTTGCATCTTCTACCGCGCGTTTCTCAACCGCTGTAATCCCTGTTGGTACACAAACCATCACTGAAGGCTTACGAGTGAAAACTGAACGATTCTTAACTGTTTGGCGAATAAAATACTTAATCATTGTAGCTGTTGTATCAAAATCTGCGATAACGCCGTCTTTCATCGGACGCACAGCCACAATATTTCCTGGAGTACGACCAATCATATTCTTTGCATCATTTCCTACTGCTTCAATTGAACCTGTATCTGTACGTAATGCAACCACTGACGGCTCACGCACTACGATGCCTTTCCCTTTAACATAAACAAGTGTATTAGCTGTTCCTAAATCAATTCCAATATCTTTTGAAAACCCACCAAACATCTATGTATCTCCCTTCAGACTGATCTGAAATCATAACCTTTATTATATCGAACATTTCTCAAATATTATATCGAACATTTCTCAAAAAAAATAGCCTTAAGTTCCCCGACACAAAATTTCCACCTTTTGTTTCATTTTAAAATAATGTGAAACACGTGAACTTCTACCAAAAGGGCTATCTACCCTTGATGAGACCCTTAACTACCTATGATCTATTTCTAAATGATATGGCCCTGCTCTTTTAAACTAATGAATTTGCGATCGCCGATAATGACGTGATCTAATAATTCGACACCTAATACCTTGCCTGCTTCATTCAGCCGCTTAGTCACTTCTATATCTTCAAGGCTTGGAGTGGGGTCGCCTGAGGGATGATTATGCAAACAAATGATTGAGGCAGCAGAGCGTCTTAACGCTTCTTTAAACACTTCTCTGGGGTGTACAATACTCGCGTTCAGACTGCCAATGAATAAGGTATGACGATGAATGACACGGTTTTTCGTATTCAAATAGAGAGCGATAAAATGCTCTTGCGTTAAAAATCGCATATCTTCCATGACAAAATTGGACACATCCTCAGGAGAACGTATCACATATTTTTCTTCAGTCGGGACTGCGTGGATCCGTCTGCCGAGTTCCATCACTGCTTGGATCTCTACTGCTTTCGCTGTTCCAATTCCATTTATATGACATAATTCTTCGATTGTCGCTGTCCGCAATAAAGTCAGTCCGTCAAACGAATCTAACATTTTGCCGGCAAGCTGCAGGGCAGACTCTTTTTTTGTCCCATTTCGAAGAAGGATCGCGAGAAGCTCTTGATTGGTTAATACATTGGCGCCTTCTTTAAGCATTCTCTCTCTTGGTCTTTGATGGGTAGGAAGATCTCTAATGAGGAGGGTGGGCAGCGTCATGTCTTTCTCCTTTCGGTATAGAAGAGTATGGGGTTGTCAAAGATCAGTTCGTTTATTATCAATATTAGGGTGAATCAATATTAGGGTGAATATTGAAGCGCTTGAGTTCTCTCATCGTTTTCGCTAAAGGCAGACCGACAACTGTATTGTAGTCTCCTGAAATCGAATGCACTAAATAGGCACCGAATCCTTGGATTCCATATCCTCCTGCTTTATCAAAGGGTTCACCTGTTTCGATATATTGGTCGATATCTTCTTCAGATAATGGATAAAAATGAACAACGGTTTCTTCAAAAAACGTCGTCACTTCTCCCTTTTCACAAATAGCTACACCTGTCAGAACGGAATGATCGCGGTCAGATAAGGAAGTGAGCATCGCTTTTGCATCCGCGGCGTCACTAGGTTTACCTAAAATCTGATCATTACACACTACGACTGTATCTGAACCTAACACAACCGCATCAGGATAATTTATTGCCACAGCTTCAGCTTTTTTACGTGCGAGTTCACAAACAACTTCACTTGGGGTTAACTGGGGATTTACGGTTTCATCTACATCACTTGTTTGAATGGAAAATGTATAACGAGCCTGCTTAAGAAGCTCTTTGCGCCTTGGGGAACCGGAGGCTAAAATAAAGGGTTTCATGAAGGGTCACCTCAACAATGTTTTTCTTCATTGTACAAGGTTATGTACAGAATACCAAATAATCCTAATAACCACAATCGAATTCAGAACATTCAAACGAAAAAGCCTAAAAAGAAGTGAGAGTCTTCTTTTCAGGCTGAATGATCTTAATAAAATTCTACGACCTGCTCGTATGCCAGTAATACACGCAGCAACGACTGCTGAGCCTTCCATAATTCTTTTTGGTCGTTTGAATTGATAAAACCAGCGAGATGTCCTAGCGATGAATCAAGCTCGGTACCAAGCAGCAATGTCGATGCTTGCGCCGCCTCAGGAATTTCTGCAAGCGCCTCTTCTCTTCCTTCATGAAGAGCCGTCAGCTCCATTGTAACAGCTTGAATGTCCGCATCTGAAATACCAGAACCTTTTGCAAGGCTGTTTGTCGTGAGGGTCAGCATGCTGTTAAAGATAGATAAGGCATCGGTATACCATGCCGCTGAATTCTCACTAGCAGCAGCTAACCCTTCTCCGCTGACTTGATAAGATTTTAAATACGTTTCTTTACCTTCGTTTTCTAGAATGGCAGCAAGCGACGTTGTATCTCCCCTGTCAGCCCCTAGTCCAACAAACAAATAAAGAGGATCTGTCGTATCTGTTAACACAGCAGCTAGTCCGCTGTTGTGAAACACTGACACCATTTCTTGCCCCTTTTCAACTGTGGAGAATGCTCCTCCTTGAATCACTTCTACACTTAAAGAGGGCAAACCGCCGTCTATCGCTTGGAAAGCAGGTGCTGCCTCAGGACTCGCTTGTTGAATGGGCTCACTTACCGCTGCATTCTCCCCTCCCCCTGTAAAGACATTTAACACAACGACTCCGAAACTAACCCCGACAATAATGGCAGATAATATAATGGCTATAGGTATGAGTGAAAATGATTTCAGCGAAGAAAAATTAGGCAGCGAGGGAAGTGAAAACGTAAACGAACGCTGTGATTTCTTTTTTCGATTGACCGGAAGCTTCGGTCCGCTTTCACGGTTTCCATCATCCCAAAAAGGACCTTTCCCCTTCTCTCGCTCTGTTTGCCGCTCGGTAAAATCAATCACATTATCAGGCTTGGGTATCGGGGCATCCTCTAGCTCTTCTTCATGCCGTTCCTCCCTAGCCGCCGTAATTTCTTGTTCTGCTTCATTAAACACTCGGTCTTGGCTTTTGTATTCTTGTTCTTCTTCATGCAGATCGTATTCATGTTCTTTGTATTCTTGTTCTTTGTTGTTCAAGCGAATTGATATGGTGCGCTTGTCCCTCTCCATACAGCACCTGCTCCTTTCAACATGTTCTTACTCCTAGTCTATTAACGGAGGTGAAATGATAGAACGAGAGAATAGAAAAACTAGAATAAACTAACTAAAAAAAGAGACGAAGAAAAGGATGTCTTCGTCTACTGGTTGTATAATGGCGAACTCTTATTAGCCGGTCTTTGATAATCAACTTGCGGAAGTTCTTGCTCTAAATCAGGCTCATCTAATGGATAATAAAAAGCCGATACCGTCATCAAAAATTCAAGCGCTTCCTGCTCATCTTCGACTAACACTCGCTCACTTGGGGCTGCATACGTAATCGAATCAATGCTCATTAATCGATCATTACGATCTAGTTCTTCAGCAAATCGTGCTAGCCCTGCATATTCATTTGTTCGAACGCGAAGCACAAAACGAATCACTTCCAGCCCTTCTACTGACGAGGCAGCTGCAGGAGGTGCTGATGGTACAGGTTCTTCTTCCTCCTCAACCTCAATCAAGTCCTCTAACTCTTCTGGCTCATTATCTTGTGCAATCCCCTGCTCAACCTCAATAGATGTCTCCCCCGTCTCGCCAAACCAGACTCCTTCTGCTTCATCTTGTATGTCGATAGAGAGGATATAAGCATCAGCAATTCCTTCTGCTCTCGCAAAGGTCAATAATAGCTGGTCAACAAGCGGACGCACCGGAAGCTTACGCTGCACCATCATCGAGGATTCAATCACTTCTAACGGTTCCTCTTCTGCCTCTTCAATCACGCCAGCTAACTGCGCCTGTTCATATTCAAGCTCCACCAGGGCCGCTTCTTTTTCTAGCTGCACAGGACGGATAAAACTAAAAAACAGCCAGATAAGAAAGCCGATTAACAGCAAACTGCAAAGAGAAATCCATATTCGTTTATCCAGCCGTATTTCTCTCATTGTTCATCACCTAAAGATCGACCTTCATCTCGGTCTAAAGTTAATTCAAAGCTTGCAAGGTACCGTGATTTCACTTCATCAAAGTTTATATCATGCTGCTCATCGTCCAGCATTTCATGGCTGTCAATGACAGAGAGTCGTACTGATGTTGTAAGTGAACTGCTCTCTAAAGCTTCATGGTACTGGGCAATTTCTTCTAATCTATCAAAATGCACACCCACTAGAATGGAATGCGGCTGTGTGTAAGTGAAATATTGAATGAAACCGCGCTCAGGCAATAGAGATACGATGTAGCTCGCGACAGAGGATGCGGGGATGATCTGCCCCTCAACAGCGGCAGCTGCCGTCTCAATCTGCTTAGCATCTGTCCATTCAAGCCCTGTCAGCTCCTGCCTTATTTGAGCAGACTCCAGCTGAACGTTGTAGACTTGGTCATTTACCACCTGCACCTCTTGTGTCAGATGGCGCTGGAATAAGAACGTCGTTAACACCGCTAAAAGCAATAGAAATAAAAAGGCCCCTGCATATAAAATACTCGTATAATTTTTTTTAGGCTTTTCGGGTAATAAATTTACTTCAACGAGCATTAACGATACACCTCTTTTTTCAACACAAGGCCTTGGGCATCATAGTACCTTACCGGCGCATCATTTTTCGTTTGCTCAGACAAGCCAGTAATTTCAAGCATGAGCCGATCACTAAACGCTGCCTCAAATTGAGAGAGATAAGGATGATCGCCACAAAGCAGCATTTGGCCCATTTCTCCCTCGCCTTTTAACACATTAAACTGATAGAAATTCATTACTTTTTCTACTTCACGGACACATTCTTCAATGGCTTCTTCCATTTCTTCCTCTTCCTTTGTCCATGCTAGACGGGTCACATCCCCTTCACCTGTTAAAGACCAGCCTTCCTGGTCAAGTTCTGAGAGAATCGTGCTTAAAAATAAAGGATGATGACCTTTAAAAATAGTAATCGTTGTGACCATTGCGTCAATCTGCACTTGAATAACATAGGCTCCCGTCTCAACTTGTCCATTTTCAAAAAACAATCGGTAAGCTGAAAGCGTTGAAAGATCAGCTGCATTCGGTTTCAAATGGACTTCAGAAAAGGCATCTATGTATTGATTAAGAACGGATTCTCTCGAAGCAAAGAGCAGTACTTCCTTTTGACCGTCACGCATCCCAATTACTTTAAAGTCAAAAATCGGATCATCAAACGGCAGCAAAAGGCTCTCTCCTAAATCTAAATAAAGCTGCCCTTTCACTTCTTCATCGGGAATTGTCCCATCGATAAAGTGGGTGCGAATAATCGTATGCTGCTGCGGCAGGCAAAATTGTATCCGTTGTCTTTTAAGCTTCCATTCCTCCACACATTCAGCCAAAATCGTCACAAAGGTCGTCATGTCTTCAATTTGGCCGTTAACGACAATCCCAACAGGCAAGTAGCGCTCTTTTATTTGAGAGATTTGCAAGAGATCTGGCTGCTTGCTTCCTATATATCGAATAACATGATCTTTAATAATAAAGGCATGCCGCTTTTGGTTCGGTTGTTGAAAAAGGTTCATCTTTTATTCACCATTTCTCTTTAAAAATAACTTCTTATACGTAGTTTACTATAAGAATAGACCTATGTACCATTGGACTAGAGAATTTCCATAAAAATATGCCGTTAGTGCTCCTAGTACGATAAAAGGGCCAAATGGAATCGGCTTTTTGCGTTTTACTTTTCCAGCTGCCATCCCGATACCAGCAATGATTGTTCCATATAAGCATGAAAAGAAAAAGGCAAGCAGCACATCATGCCAGCCAAGAACAAGTCCAAGCACAGCAAACAGCTTAATGTCTCCGCCACCCATTCCGCCTCTGCTGATCACCGCAATAAGGAGCAGCAACCCAAATCCAACAGCCGCCCCCACAAGACTAGACCACCATGGATCAAGCGGTGCTACCGCCAAACGTAAAAGCAGGAAGAGCGGCGTAAAAAATAATAGGATTTTATCTGGAATTAACATGTAGCGGATATCGCTGACAAAAATAATAGCAAGGAGCGAAATAAGTAAAAGAGCCACAATTAATTCATACGACCAGCCAAGCAACACGTAAGCCCCGCTGAACGACAACCCGGTCACGAGTTCTACAATCGGGTAAAGCGGAGAAATTTTCGTTCCACAGCCGCGGCACTTCCCCTTTTGAAATAGATAAGAAAAAACAGGGATCAGCTCCCGCGTTGATAAATCACGGTCACAGGTTGTACAATGCGAGCGCGGGGCGACAATCGATTCCCCCGCCGGCACACGCAGCCCAACCACATTAAAAAAGGACCCAAACGTCAGGCCGAAGACAAATAAATAACCAATAAACAACCAATCAACCATCAAGGCCTCCTAAGGTGTAAGGATTTTCTGAATTTGTGTAGTGAAAAAGCCTATCGAGGGGATAGGCTTTTGATATTATTCATCATCTTTACAAATATTATCTCTAGAGTCGCTACTGAGATCTTGGGAGCTAAGACCCTCAAAAGTACTTCCTTCAGTCCCTATATTACATTTTCCACCAGAATAAGTCATTGCAATGTTTGGAGTATTGTTCTCAAAACCAACAGTATAAGTTACTTCCCCCTCCCCCCAAGGGTTAACAAGTTCTTCATGATATTCTGCAATAGCTCCATTAGTTGTAGAATTATAAGTAATACTACTATCAATATTACCACCACCTGCTGAATACAACCTTGCAGCATTCAACACTTGTTGGGCATTTGATATTGCTGAGTCCTTCTTACTATTCTCAATAATATTTCCAATACTCGGCACTGCAATCGCAGCAATAATTCCTAAAATCACAACAACAGCCAACAGCTCAACCAACGTTAAGCCTTTTTCATTCTTCGTCTGTTTCAACCATCTTTTCATCATCTTCGTATCCTCCGTTTTTCATTTTTCATCTGTTCACGCGTCTTCAGTAACTCTCTGCAACATAGAAAAAACCAATCCTGCATGTAGTCATGACAAAATTGGCCGGTTGCACTAGCTGCTCCAAACTACCCAAGTGCCCATGTACAGATAGCTTTTCATCACGTTCCATATGAAATTCGTATACTTTTATAAGTATAAATGTCTAGTAGATTGGTTCTACAGAAATCATACTGGCAAATCCTTCATTTGTCTAGCAAAATTTTCTATCCAACCGCATCAAATATTTCAAACATCGGAATTGCTATCGCTGCGACAATTACACCGACCACAGCTGCCAAAATGACAATCATAACTGGCTCTATTAATGCTTTAATTTGGTCTGTTCCCGCTTCTACTTCTGAATCATAGAAATCTGCTACTTTATCAAGCATCGTATCTAGTGACCCTGTTTTTTCACCGACTGCAATCATTTGCGTCACTAAAGGAGGGAATACCCAATGCTTATGCATCGGTTCTGCAATCGATTCCCCTCGTTCTAATGAATTACGAGATTCGCGGATCACTCGGGCAATTACTTCGTTTCCAGCAATCCTCTCTACAATTGAGACAGACTGCAATATCGGCACAGAGCTTGAAAACAGCGAGCTTAATGTTCTTGTCATTCGCGCGAGCGCTGCTTTTTGCAGCAGCTTTCCGAAAATCGGCATCCGCAGAATAAACAGATCGCGATAATACCTAAGCTCCGCTCGGTCATTCACGATTTTCAACAGCACGATAACTAAAATAACGGCCAGCGGCAGAAGCCACCATAGTCTGCTGAATATCTCTCCTGCCTGAAGCACAAGCACTGTAATCATCGGCAGCTCGGCATTAAAGCTTGCGAACATATCAGCAAATGTTGGGACGACATAGGATAATAGAAAGATCACAATGATGATCGCCACAAAACCGACCACAATCGGGTACGACATTGCAGACATCACTTTCTGTTTTGTTTTATGCTGTTTCTCATAATAGCTCGCAAGCCGCTCTAGGATATCATCTAAATTACCGCCAAGCTCGCCTGCTTTGGCCATATTTACAAATAACGGCGGGAACACTTTCTTTTGATTTTCAGCCGCTTGTGAAAACGGATTCCCCGCACGTAATTCGTCCTCTACATCATGTAGGGCTGCTTTAAGTTTTTTAGAAGACGTCTGCTCACGCAAGATTACAGTAGCATCAACCACTGAGATCCCCGCTTTTAACAGCGTCGCAAACTGCCTTAAATAAATCACAAAATCTTGTGAGCGCACTCCGCCCGCACCTAGCTCGATTTCCATATCGAGAATACTTTTGGATTCATTCAGCTCTCTCACAGCTACCCCGTCTTCTCTCAGGATGAGACGAGCCTGCTTTTCTGAAGGAGCCTTCACTTTTCCTTTCTTCACATGTCCTCGCCGGTCACGTCCTGAATATTTATAAACGCCCATTTACATCCCACTTTCACTTACGTACGCGCTAACTGTTTCATACTCCACCGCACCTGAGTCGACTAATTCTTTAATTGACATCTCAAGCGTATGCATCCCGCTTGCACGGCTCGTCTGCATCACGCTGGGTATTTGGTGGATTTTCTCGTTGCGGATAAGGTTTTTCACAGCTGCATTATTCACTAGGATTTCCGTTGCCGCTCGTCTTCCTTTTCCATCTGCTGTTTTAAATAACCGCTGAGAGATAACGGCTCCTAAGACGGAAGCTAGCTGAATGCGGACTTGCGGCTGCTGCTCTGGCGGGAACACATCGATTACACGGTCAATCGTTGCCGGGGCATCCGTTGTATGCAATGTCCCTAATACAAGATGTCCTGTTTCTGCTGCCGTGATTGCAATCGAGATTGTCTCTAAATCACGCATTTCCCCTACTAAAATAATATCAGGGTCCTGCCTTAAGCAGCCTCTTAGCCCGTTTGCAAAGTTTTGCGTATCAAATCCCACTTCACGCTGATTTATAATCGAGCGTTTATGCTTATGTAAATACTCAATCGGGTCCTCAAGCGTAATAATATGTTTATTTGATTGTTCATTGATCTCATTAATCATTGCAGCCAGAGTGGTCGACTTCCCGCTACCGGTCGGACCTGTTACAAGCACTAGTCCTTGAGGTTTTTGGGCAATCTCTTTTAACACTTCAGGCATCGAAAGATCATCGAGTGTAGGAATTTTCGTCGGCACAACTCGGATCGCAAGACATACACAGGAGCGCTGGAAGTAGGCATTCACACGAAAACGCGACACTTTCGGAATGCCGTGTGAGAAGTCAAGCTCTCCCCGCTTTTGGAACACCTTCCACAGATTTTCCGATAAAATCGCACGTGCCATTCCCTCCGTGTCAGCCGGCTTTAACACGGTTTCTCCGTGATGAGCAAGTTCCCCGTTTATACGGATGACAGGCGGCACCCCAACCGTCAGGTGAATGTCTGAGGCACCCATTTCAAACGCTTCAATTAGTAAAGATTCCAGCTTTTCTTTCATCTTATCACTCCTCATATCTCTCCTTTACTCATCCATTGCCACACGCAGTACTTCTTCGATTGTCGTTAACCCCTGCTTTACTTTGAACAAACCATCATCTATTAAGAAGATCATCCCTTGTTTCATTGCATAATCACGGATCGTGCTCATTGATTTGTTGTTCATCATCATTTGACGAATATCATCGGTTACCATTAATACTTCCTGAATTGCCAGTCTTCCTTTATAGCCTGTCGCATTACAAGACGGACAGCCGCTCCCTCTTTTTACTTTAGAAGGTTTGATGCCGCGTTTTTCAAACAAATTCCGCTCCATTTCTGTCGGCTCAAATTCTTCTGCACACAGCGGACATATTTTTCTCACAAGACGCTGCGCTACAATACCAGATAACGAAGAGACGACTAAATACGGCTCGATCCCCATATCAATCAGACGAGGAATCGTTGCAATCGCGCTGTTTGTATGAAGTGTGCTTAATACGAGATGTCCCGTCAGAGAAGCTCGGATTGCTATTTCAGCGGTTTCCGTATCACGGATTTCCCCAACCATAACGATATTAGGGTCTTGCCTTAATACCGATCGCAGGCCGGCAGCAAATGTCAGCCCTACTTGAGCGTTCACCTGCACTTGATTGATGCCCTCAATTTGATATTCAACCGGGTCTTCAATCGTAATAATATTCACTTGCTCTGAGTGTACGTGGTTAAGTGCTGCATACAGTGTAGATGATTTACCAGACCCAGTAGGACCCGTAATTAAAATAAGACCCGACGGCTGTTCAATCATTTTAAGGAACCGTTGATGATTAATTTTATTAAAGCCGAGTTGTGACAGCTTATTCAGCGTACTGCCAAGGTCTAAAATCCGGATCACGACCTTTTCTCCGTAAACGGTAGGCAGCGTTGAGATCCGCAAATCAATCGGTGTCATTTGTATTGATGTTTTAATCCGGCCGTCTTGCGGGAGGCGGACTTCTGTAATATTTAAATTCGCCATGATTTTCAAACGGGCTACAAGTGAATTTTGAATCCGTTTTGGATACACCCGCTCTGTTTTTAACACCCCGTCCACACGGTAGCGAATGACTATTTTCTTCTCCATTGGATCAATATGAATATCACTCGCTTTTTGAACGAGACCCGCTTGTAAAATTTGATTAACGAGCTTTATGACCGGAGCATCTTCCTCATCTGCATCAGCCGGATTCGCATTTGCAAGCGCCTCTAGATCCTTTTCATCGAGTTCCGCCTGCAAAAATGCATCGTCTAATTGATAATGGCGTTCGATCGCTTGTTCAACCTCATCTTTTGTCGCAATAGCCGCCTCAATTTGAAACCCTGTCGACATTCTCAGATCATCTATCGCATAGTAGTCCATCGGATCGACCATCGCGACATACATCATGTTTCCTTCTTTTTTTAGCGGGATCAATTGATTTCTCATCGCAAATTCTTTTGGCACCATTTTCATCAATGATGTATCAATTGGGTAACGAAAAAGGCTGACATGTTTGATGCCAAGCTGAACCTCAAGTGCTTCAATCAGCTGTGATTCTGATATATAATTTAATTCTAAAAGGGCATCACCTAATTTCTGCCCTGGCTTCTTACTCCCAAGCGCCTGCTTTAACTGCTCGCTTGTTAAAATGCCGGCATCCACTAATAAATCCCCTATCCGTTTACGTACCCGAGCCATCTCTCTTCACCTCTATTCTTCACCCTTCACTTTAGGCTTCTCCGACTCACCATTCCCATCGTGGGAAGTTCCGTTATCAGACTGCCCCGGGGTTTTGTTTGTATCGTTTCCATTTCCATTTTCAATCCCGCTTCCACCGCTGTTCCCATTGCTATTTCCATTTCCATTTCCATTTCCATTGTTATTCTCAGACCCATTTCCACCCTCATTTCCGCTGCTTGGTCTATCAGATGGCGGGTATGGCTCACCCGAACCATTATCTCCCGGCGGTACAGGTGTTATGACTGCATCTCCTCCTGGCGGTAATGGGTATATGACAGACGACGGAATAGCTGGGTTACTGTTCTCAACCGGCTCTTCATCAACAGGCGTTTCTTGTAAACTCCACTCTTCAATTTTGTGCTGAGGCGGGTAGTAATCAATGCCGATTTTCTTTTTCATGATGACGTCGCCTTCTAGCGAGCGTTCGATGTGATACACATGAACAGAATATCCTGGTGCGCCCTCACTTATGACCTCTTTATCCCCAATGTGGCGGTCAGGTGAGAATTGAACGATTGTACGCGGAGCGATTTCCTCTTGCTGCTCTAGTAACAGCTGATAATCATGGATAAATGATTTTCCAATTAACTCAATTGATAGTTGACTGTTATCGTAGCTAGTTTGCAATACGTAATCATAGTAGTTAGGGTTGTATACTTTAAGATCCATCGATTGAGCCGACACACTTGCTGCGTAGCCTGCTTCGGTGTAATCCGGCAAAGTCAGCCCCGTATGACGTTCAACGACTTGAATATTCGTCTGGCCAAACAATTGAAACAGGGCAGCTGCCAGCATATCGAGTCCTTGACTATCAACTAAAGGCTGCCGCAGTTCTCTGAGCGTTTCTTGCACAGAAAATACACTTCTCCCGCTTACTTCATAGCCGTTTAATGCCTCTGTCCATTGCGGCAGATACGTAGATTCCAACTGAGAAAGCTGCACGGATGCGACACTCACCTCTTCTAATTGAAAAGCTTGTTCAAAATGTCTGCTTAATTCAAATGACACTCGCTTCTCCTTCATCGACTGAAGTTCTTCTTCAATCGATGAAGCTAAGGAATCGTAATCTACCCACTCGGATATTTGATAGCGGGATAGAGACTGGACCGCATCACGCAAACGCTGTTTATTCACAACAGCATAAATCTCTGCCTGCCTGTGGGAAGCGGCTTCCGTTAGAGCCTGATCGACTTGAAATTCAATGACATCACTCGGCAGGATGGCTGTTTCTTCAAATAGATATAAAGAGAGGCTCGCCTGCTCATACCACGTATTCACTTCATCTTCTATTACTTGTTTGGCCGCATTTTGCTCCATACCGACTACTGATACACCGGCAATTTCCGTTCCCGTTTCATAAGCCCCCTTCTTCCACCACAAGTCTCCCAAAACGGCGGACCCGCCAACTGTGACAGTAAAAAGAAAAGCAGTAGATCCTATTAGAAGCAAAAAAGCGCGCAAGAATGGTTGCTGCATCAACATTCGTCAGTCCTTTTTATCGTCATTTTCTAATTCCTCAAACAATCGCTGTCTCGCCGATACGAAGTCTTCTTCAGTATTTTTCTGATCATAGCTTGCAAGATTTTCCTCATTCGTTTCATCTCTATGTAGAGGTGATTCTTCACTCATCCAATCATCCTCTGGTGCCACTCGTATCGGTAGATCATAATCATTACTCTCTTCATGGCTTTCTTCCATAGATGAAGCAAGACCTAATCTGCTTATACCTAGATCCTCGTCCTCTTCAATCGAATCGGTTTCTTCTTCAGTCAATAAACTTTTGGGGCGATGTTCAAAGAAATCAAATTCGTCTTCTTCTACATCTCCTTTTTCGTCAAGAGCCATTGTAGATTCTTCCATAGATGTCTCTTCTGATTGCGTGATTGGTTGGTTTTCTTCTGATTCATTAGAAGGTAGTGGTTGTTCTTGTCCGACCTCTTCTAACATAGCTGCTAATTCGGTTTCTGAAAGCTTTTTTTCAGGAACCGTACTAAAAGAAAAGACTGGCTCTCCCTCTTCAGAGTGACCTTCCGTTTCTTCCATTTGCTCCTCTTCCCATTCGTCTATCTCAAATTGCTTTCCTAATACGACAATAAACAACAAAAGCAGTCCCATAAAAGCTAACGCAGCAATCATCCATGTATAAAGAGCAGCGAGTAAAAGCGTTAAACCAACCAGTAAACTGGAAATCATAATCACTTGAACGCGCTGCTTTATTGAAAGGTTAAAAGGGACCCTCCAGAAAAAAATAACGAGCAGTATCATACCTGCTACTAACATTACGATCGGATACATACGAGTTAACGTCTCCTTCTCAATCAAATGACTTCCCTTTTCATTCCATCATTCTATAAAAAACTGACTATCATCATAGTATGATAGTCACTTCATCTCCTTAAGTTGATGATAGTAGATCAACTGAGACCAAGCAAGAAAAAAATTGAAAAAGAACGAAATGATCATAAAAGAGTCAAATTCTCCCTAAAAATAAAAGAATCCCATTTCTTATTATAGAAATGAGATTCTCTACACTCTACTTATTTTCTACTAAATTCGGAGATAAAGCAGATGATTCCTTCAGCCACCTTCTCACATCTGATACAAAGTACAGCGAACCTGATATGATAATGATTTCATTATCATTTATATTTCCAACAGCATCCTTTATCGCTTCACTCCATGAAACAGACATCCTCTTATGCGGTACTAATGCTTGTTCATATAACTCACGCTCAGAAGCGGCTCTGAAGAAATCAAAGGTTGTAAACGTGAAATCTGCATTCATTGTCTCAAAAGGAGCGAGCAGCTTTTCCATATCCTTTTCTTTCGTCGCAGCCATGATGAGTTTATAATGCTTTTTGGGATAATGAGAAAGAAGCGTTTCAGCTAGTGCGCTCATTCCTTCTTCATTATGAGCTCCATCAAGAATGATGACCGGCTCCTTGTTGATGACTTCAAACCGTCCAGCCCAGCTTGCGTTTTTCAGCCCCTTTAATACGAGGTCTGTATCGAGTTCAATAACTCCCAGCTCTCCTAGCGTAATCATTGCTTCAAGTGCGAGTGCGGCATTATTGCGTTGGTGATTGCCAGCCATCTGAATCGTACATGTATAAAATGATTGACGTTGCGAATAAAATGAGAACATCTGACTTGTTGCATTTCGTGTAATAAGCACTTGTTCAAAGTCCTCATTCAACTGTTTCAGCGCAGCCTTCTCCTCCGCCGCTTTTTCTTTCAGTACTTGTTTTGCCTCTGGTTGACTGACACCAGAAATAACCGGTTTGCCGTACTTTATAATCCCAGCCTTCTCAAATGCAATATCCTCAAGAGAATCACCCAAAATATGCATATGATCATGACCAATGGATGTAATGATGGATAGCAAAGGATCAATCACATTGGTAGAATCAAGCCTGCCTCCAAGCCCTACTTCTACTAACACGAAATCCGGCTTGCTTACTGTTGCGAAGTATAAAAAGCCGATGGTCGTAATCACTTCAAACTCTGTTGGAGAACCTAGTTCGGTTTTCTCAAGCTCTTCTACAAGCGGCTTCACTTTACTAACACACTCAAGCAAGTCATCGCCTGGGATCGGCTCGCCATTAACAGAAATCCGTTCTTCAAAACATTCAATATATGGTGAAGTAAAGGTACCGACTTTATAGCTGCTTGCTTCTAACATATGACGAAGATAGCTTACGGTCGATCCTTTCCCGTTTGTTCCTCCGATATGAATCGTCTTTAACTCTCGCTCTGGATGTCCGAGACGCGCAAGCATCCACTCCATCCGCTTTAAGCCTGGCTTTATTCCAAAAGGCAGCAAGCTATGAATCCATTCTATAGCCTCTTCTACATTTCTCATGCTACAACTCCCCTATCTGTCTGTGCGCGATCAATCTACTATCTCTCATTATAGCGATGAGTCCTCTACCAATTCAATAACTGCATCTATTATCTAATAATTACCTCCCGTCTTAACTGAGAAATAAAAAAAGCCGCCAACCTCTATGAGATCGACGACTCGATAATTATGCTTTTAATTCTGCGATACGCTCTTTAACGGTTTCGCGTTTCGCTTTGTAATCTGCTTGTTTTGCTTTTTCTTCTTCAATTACTTTTTCAGGAGCTTTAGCAATAAAGCCTTGGTTGCTTAGCTTCTTATCTACACGCTCTACTTCTTTATCTAATTTCTTCAATTCTCCTTCTAAACGCTTAATCTCAGCATCAAGGTCTAAGAGTCCTGCTAATGGAAGGAATAATTCAACACCTGTCAGAACTTGAGACATTGATTTTTCAGGAGCTTTAAGGGCTGTACCTAATTCAAGCTTGCTTGGGTTACAGAATTTCTCAATGTAGCTCTTGCCACGTTCTAGTTGAGCCAGTG
This sequence comes from Alkalihalophilus pseudofirmus, assembly GCF_029094545.1. Classification (NCBI taxonomy): domain Bacteria; kingdom Bacillati; phylum Bacillota; class Bacilli; order Caryophanales; family Bacillaceae; genus Alkalihalophilus; species Alkalihalophilus pseudofirmus. Next base: position 3,116,766 of record NZ_CP117835.1, read on the forward strand.
TATCTGCATCCTTTGCACTGACAATCAGCTCAATTTGCTTACTCATTGGTACATTTAATTCTGCACGAGTATTACGAACCGAGCGGATCATTTCTTTAAGAAGCTCCATATCTTTTACTGCATCTGCGAAGATATATTCTTCTTTACGCACAGGCCATTCTGCAACAGTGATGGAATCGCCTTGATGCGGCAAATGCTGCCATATTTCCTCGGTAATAAATGGCATAATCGGGTGAAGAAGTCGCATTGTCTGATCAAGCACATAAGCGAGAACAGAACGCGTTGTCCGTTTTGCTTCTTCATTATCACTATTAAGAGGTAATTTAGCCATTTCAATATACCAATCACAGAAATCATCCCAAATGAAGTTATACAATAGACGTCCTACTTCACCGAACTCATAAGCATCAATTAAGCGTGTCACATCTTCTGTCGTTTCTTGAAGACGAGTTAAGATCCATTTATCAGCAATTGATTTTTCACCGCTTAGATCGATCTCATCATACGTTAACCCGTCCATATTCATTAGGGCAAAGCGTGAAGCATTCCAGATTTTATTGCCGAAGTTCCAAGTTGATTCGACTTTTTCCCAGTAAAAACGTAAGTCATTTCCCGGGGAACTTCCTGTAGAAAGGAAGAAACGCAGGGCATCTGCACCGTATTTGTCGATAACATCCATTGGATCAACGCCGTTGCCTAATGATTTACTCATCTTACGGCCTTCTGAATCTCGAACAAGACCATGAATTAATACATCATTAAACGGACGCTTGCCTGTGAACTCAAGACCTTGGAAGATCATACGTGATACCCAGAAGAAAATAATATCATAGCCGGTTACAAGGACATTCGTTGTATAGAAACGCTCATAGTCAGCAGCGTTTGTATCCGGCCAGCCCATTGTTGAAAACGGCCATAATGCAGACGAGAACCATGTATCTAGTACATCCTCATCTTGCTTCCAGTTTTCAGGATCTTTTGGAGCTTCGTGACCTACATATACTTCGCCTGTTTCTTTATGATACCAAGCTGGAATACGGTGTCCCCACCATAGCTGACGAGAGATGCACCAGTCACGAATGTTCTCCATCCAGCGTAAATATGTTTTCTCAAAGCGATCTGGAACAAAATTCACTTTATCCTCTGATTTTTGCAGTTCGATTGCTGCATCAGCAAGAGGCTGCATTTTTACAAACCACTGTGTTGATAGGTAAGGCTCTACTACTGCGCCGCTTCGCTCAGAGTGTCCAACTGAATGAGTATGCTCTTCAATTTTGAAAAGAACGCCTGTCTCTTGAAGATCTTTAACGATTTGCTTACGGCATGCAAAGCGGTCCATGCCATCATATTTTCCAGCTTTCGCATTCATTGTTCCATCTTCATTCATCACAAGAATGCGCTCTAGATTATGACGGTTTCCAATTTCAAAGTCATTCGGGTCATGAGCTGGAGTGATTTTCACCGCACCAGAACCAAATTCCATATCGACATAATCATCTGCAACAATCGGAATTTCACGGCCTGTAATTGGAAGAGTAACTGTTTTTCCAATTAAGTGCTTGTAACGCTCATCTTCAGGGTGAACCGCTACAGCTGTATCACCAAGCATCGTTTCAGGACGAGTCGTCGCAACTTCAATTTCTCCGCTTCCATCTGTTAATGGATAATTCATATGATAGAAGGCACCTTGTACATCTTGGTAAATAACCTCAATATCAGATAGTGCTGTTTTCGTTTGCGGATCCCAGTTGATGATATACTCGCCGCGATAGATTAAGCCTTTTTCATAAAGCTTAACAAATACTTCATTAACTGCTTTTGATAAACCTTCATCCAGCGTAAAGCGCTCGCGTGAGTAGTCTAATGAAAGACCAAGCTTTGACCATTGGTTGCGAATAAAGTCTGCATACTCTTCTTTCCACTCCCACGACTTTTCAAGAAACTTTTCACGGCCAAGGTCATAACGGCTTACGCCTTCTTCGCGGAGCTTCCCTTCTACTTTCGCTTGAGTCGCAATACCCGCATGGTCCATTCCCGGCAGCCATAACGTATCGTAACCCTGCATTCGTTTAACGCGAGAAAGAATGTCTTGCAACGTCGTATCCCATGCATGGCCTAAATGTAATTTTCCTGTTACGTTAGGCGGTGGAATAACGATCGAATACGGTTGTTTTTTTGAATCTCCAGTTGCTTCAAAATACTTGCCCTCTAGCCAATATGAATACCACTTTGATTCCGTTTCTTGCGGATTATACTTTGTAGGCATTGTCAGCTCTTTTTTCTCCATTAAGTATCCCTCTTTCTTTGCTCTAACTTATTCATCCATCTTTATGAAAATAGAAAAAACCCTCTTCCTCCAAAGGACGAAGAGAGTTTGTATTCGCGGTACCACCTTTGTTTGCAGCTGCCATTTAACCTACTTCAATAGTAAGCAGTGCGGCTGCACACTTCATTTGATAACGGCATCTAACCGACCACGCTTACTAATCGTTCAGCGGGGCTGCTCCTGGGCGACATTCAATTCCTACATCTTAAGAAATCTCACAGCTAATGATTTCTCTCTCTGAAAGGTTCAGAATTTACTCTTCCCATTCTACGCATCTATTTTCAACTGTATGGTTAACTGTATAGGTTAACTCATGTGGTTAACTTAATTGTATATTCCCGTAGGACAATTCTCATCTATTTTAGCTTGTTTGTTATTCATTCGTCAATATCAGCTTTTCCACTCTTACTAAATCATATACTATTCTATGTACAAAACCTAAGAAGCGCTACGGTAGAATGTCTAAAAGCAGCTTGCACACATACTGCGGCATACGCATAGAGTACAGTAATGAGAGATTGATTTAAAGATTGGTTCAAAGATTGGTTCAATTGAAGGAGGGCTCAACATGATGGGCCGAAAATACCGTCGTCATTATCATCGTCCCCCTTGGTGGCTTAAAATACGAGCGATGTTTGCCCAGATATTGCTGCCTTTAATCTGCTTTCAATTTTTACGTACTCTGCTGTTTCCAACGACTTTTGACGTCATCTTGCTTACATTAATGTTCGTTCTATATTGTTCTCTCTTATTAAAGTTATTCTAGCTTAATAAGAGAGTTTTTTTATAAAAAAACGTTCCCTACGCTTAGGCAGAGAACGTCAGCTTCCTTCTGGCGGAATAATTAATTTTTGGCTTAATCGTTGAACTTTGCGCAAAGAGATGAGTCGTTTCTCTAAACGTTGGACATGCTGCAGCTCGCTAAGCTCAGAACGCTTATTAATGTATGATTCAACTGCAAACACTACTGGTTCAGGAAACATTAAATACCCGCAAAGCAGCTCTTTCTCTTCATCAAGTAAAGGCAGGTGGCGCTCATATCTCATAAACCACCTTAATACCTCATCTTCATTCCACATCGTATAACGAAAATTTTGACGGCAGAAGCTCGCTAGGTCTCTAGCTGGCGTATCGATACTAGCCTTTTCAAAATTTATAAGTGTTGGTTCATTTTCCATATTGAAAATGGCATGTGCACGAGAGATCCGGCCGTGGCATAAAACCGTGCGGTACTTTTCTTTTTCAAGACATGCTTCATACCAGTTTTGCAGATGTTCGCTCGCTTTAACAGCCATTTGATCGAGCATATGCGCATGAGTGATAAATGTCAGCTCAAACGGCGACATATAATTTTTTCGTTCTACAAAATCAGCAAAGCGATTCAGCTCAAGCCGCTTCATTTCCCATCTTTTTTGCAGCTCATTAAATGACTGATCTACTTGTTCTTTTACAAATGGTTGTGTTTTTACTGTCAAGCGGTGAATGACAGCCATTTGTGTAGCGAGCTTCTCTTCTTGAGATTCCCGGCCCATATATTCTACTCCCTCATACCAAGGCATCACATAATACGTATGAGTATTTGTGGCAACCGTATACTCCCCGTATTTTGTCGGCATGATCGGGATTGCTTGTTTATAATTTAATTTCGAAAGCTTTCTCATCGCATGGATAAATTCATCCGCTTCCATCCGGTTCATCATTGTTTCTTTCAAGGCAAATATTCCTCTAGATGTGGTAACTTTTTTGACCTTGCCGAAATCTTCAATATGATCTGGGTAAAGGTCGTAATAAAATAAAATAGAGGCATAGGGACTGACAACTTGTTGCCTCATGTAACCACCTTCTTCTGTTCATCTATCCACCTGGCTAAAATCACGACAAGATGTTTAGCAGCATCCCATTCTAGCGTCATCTGTGTAAGTTTCTCTTCTATTTCCCTTTCACTTCGATTGCTCATCAGCGCATTCGCTGCACTTGCCCATTCATAGGGTTCAAGACATTCTTGAAGTAGGAGCAATGCTTGATCTTTAGTAAACCCTTCTGTTTGTCCCATCGAATGAATGAGATCTCTAAGGGAGTTAGTGCCATTCTCTTTATGCCACTGCAGTAAAAACGATCGTAAAGAATGATAGCCTAATTCTGGTTCTTCATTGGTACCTTGCCATATTAAAACATCATAAATGCATCTGGCTTGCTTTGCAGTATGAATAGGGTCTAGGACTGGCTTTTTAATATGGCTTACTTTAACCGAAATAGCCTTTGCTTTCTTTATACGCTCTAGGGCTTCTTTATGGTACTTTCTCATATGAGTTTGAATGTCTTGTCTTAATCCATTTAACAGAATAGGATTCCAATGATCGTCCTTCCATTCAACTTTTTGGTCAGCCGGACTTCTAACAGCTTGTTCACCTTTTGTTTGAATGCCGTTCGTGATCATTAGTCCAAATAATACCCCCCATGCTTGTTCATGACCTAGCTGCGGATATGGCTCTTCTAATTCGTCATGAAGAGTAATCCATTGGTCGCGCCATTTAGCTGAGGCTTCTTCCTCTTTGGTGCGAATCATGCGATCACATAAAACAAGCGGTGTTTGGGTGCAGTTGTCACGCCATTTGATATGCCAGTCAAGTAAGGAAGAATCCGACCAAGAACGAATTCGCTTCCGTCCTTGGTCGGTAAGAATGACTGCCTCGTTAATAAATTCAACTTGCTTAAATCCATATTGTTTTTTTAGCCAATCCACAAGTTCTATCATAGCAGCTCCTTTTAGGACTTGGCGCTTGTTGGAATATAGAGAATTTGACCTTCTTCCACTTTCTCTTCTGTTAATTGATTCATGCGAGCAATTTGACTCGTACTGATGTTGTAGCGGTCAGCAATCGTATTGATGGTTTCATTCGGTTGAATGATACACATTCTCCATTTAGAAAAGCGCTCTTCACCTTTAGTCAGCATTTTTGTTAAATACAATGCATTCTCTTCACGCGGTTTATTCGCTGCAACAACTTGCTCTGCTTCCTCTGCCTCTGCTGCTTCTGCTTCAGCTTCAACATAAACAGGCTCTGGCGCTCTTGCTGCCATTTTAGTGAGAGGACCAACCGATTCTTCCTCCGCTTCTACTTCTATCTCTTGTTCAATTTCTTCTCCCTCTTCCACCACTTGTTCTTCTACTTCTTCTACCTCTTCTACTCTTTCTTCTGCCTCCGGTTCAACTTCATCTTGCCGATCATCTTCTACCTTATATTCCATATCTTCTTCCATATCTTCTTCCACATCTTCTTGCCCTTCATCTACTACTTCTATTTCTTCTTCATATACGTCAGCGCCTTCTTGCTCTTCTGCTCGTTGTTCCTCTTCAGCTTCTTCATAAGCGTCCTCATACTCCGATTCATCTAGCTGCCCATCGAGTTCATAGTCCCGGGTTTCGTGATTCTCCACCTCAACCCGCTCTTGTGGCTCAACTGCTTCTTCTGTATCCTCCTCAGTTGGCAGAGGCTGCTGATAACCGTATTGAGAGAAGGCTGATGGCTGCCACATTTGTTTTTGCGGGGGTTTCGCTCGTTGTTCAGGGTGAAATTGCGGCGGACTAATTAAATGTTCAGTTGAACCCGCTCGCTTTGCATCAAATGCAAAAGATGGATCTACACTTTCCTCTTTCTTTACCTTTTGTGCTGCAGGAGGAGCCTCTCTCTTTTTGGCAACTTCTTGGTGATGATTCATTCCGCTGATACTTATATCTGCAGTTAATTGAATGCAGCTTCTCTCAGGCAGATCATAATCGAACGAATCGATTTGAACATAGACATCATCTAAATTATGAATTCTGCTGATTGGGATCGTTACGTCAATAGGAAAGAAATGAGTGATCTTCCCGGTTCCATCCTCAGACAGTGAGACATCACCGACAGAACGAAAGGCAACTTGGTCTTCAATCGACCCTTCAAGATCAATTCCTGATTCCGTTTTTGCAGGATGGTACTCCCCGACTAACCTTAGACCGCCTTTAATATAAACATGATGGTCCCTCTCCTCTATGGAGATATCTGGTTCAAGCGACATTCCTACAATTTCCTGTACTTCTTGCCCTTTATTTAACCAAACTGATTCCTCAATTGAAAACGATAGCTTCGTTGGATGTTCTTGTGTCACATTACATTCCTCCTCTAACATGATCAATCTACAACCGCTTATGTCTACACTATTCAGTACAATATCACTTTATGAGCAAGCCTTTGTAAATATGACCACAGTTTGAAAGAGAAGAGCTTTCAGTCAATAAAAAAACGAACCCTCGCTAAAGGATTCGCTTCTCTCATTATTTTAAGACAGCGAAGGCTGCCTCTGCCGCTTCAATCGTTTTTTCAATATCCTCATCTGTATGTTTTGTCGATAAGAACATACCCTCAAATTGAGAAGGCGGAAGAGAAATGCCTTGCTTGAGCATTTCTTGGAAGTAACGAGTAAAGTAATCTAAGTTTGAAGAGGATGCCTTTTCAAAGTTCGTTACCTTCTCATCTGTAAAGAAAAATCCTACCATCGATCCCGCTCGGTTAATAGAGTGAGGAATGCCATGTTTTGTCGCTGCTTCTGATAAACCATCTGCAAGCTTAGCTGCTAGGGCATCAAAGCGATCATAATCTTCTCGCGTCAGCTGTGACAGTGTTTCATATCCGGCAGTCATGGCTAAAGGATTTCCTGAAAGGGTTCCCGCTTGATAAATTGGTCCTGCCGGGGCAATTTGTTCCATAATTTCTCGCTTCCCGCCGTAAGCTCCTACAGGAAGGCCGCCTCCAATAACTTTTCCAAGGCATGTTAAATCAGGTGTCACGCCTAAAACTCCTTGTGCACAGTTGTATCCTACACGGAATCCAGTCATAACTTCATCAAAAATTAACAGCGTGCCATTTTCTTCTGTGATCTCACGAAGAGATTCTAAAAATCCTGGCTCTGGAGGGACAACCCCCATGTTGCCAGCTACAGGCTCAACGATTACACCAGCAATGTCATCGCCGAATTGTTCAAACGCATACTTCACGCTTTCTAAATCATTATACGGCACCGTTAACGTATTTTGTGCAACGGATTCCGGCACTCCAGGTGAATCCGGCAGACCAAGTGTAGCCACACCCGACCCAGCTTTAATTAACAAGGAATCGCCGTGGCCGTGATAGCAGCCTACAAACTTCAAGATCTTGTTGCGGCCTGTATAGCCGCGTGCAAGGCGAAGCGCACTCATTGTTGCTTCTGTTCCTGAGTTCACCATACGCACAACTTCAATCGACGGTACTCGCTCAATCACTAATTCAGCTAGTTTGGTTTCAAGCTCACTCGGAGCACCAAAGCTTGTCCCTTTTTCCGTAGCCGCTTTAAGCGACTCCACTACTTGCTCATCTGCATGGCCTAAAATAAGCGGCCCCCACGAAAGAACATAATCAATGTATTCATTTCCATCGATGTCATAAATCTTTGACCCTTTTCCGCTCTCCATATAAACAGGGTCCATTTTCACTGATTTAAATGCACGAACAGGACTGTTTACGCCACCTGGCATTAATGGTTTTGCTTTTTGAAATGCAGCTTCTGATTTTTTAAACGAACGCATTTTCATCTCTCCTTTCGATTCCACCTTTTATTTTTACGTTTTCATTTTACGTATTTGACCCAACGCCCAAAGCTTACTTCGTTTCTTGAAGCCAGCCCGCCACATCTTTTGCATGGTACGTTAAAATAAGGTCAGCTCCAGCACGCTTCATGCTCATCATCTTCTCTAGAACAATGGCTTTCTCATCCACCCAGCCGTTTTGACTGGCTGCTTTAACCATCGAGTATTCCCCGCTAACATTATACGCAACTACAGGATAGCCTGAATGGTCTTTCACTTCACGAATCACATCTAAATAAGAAAGGGCCGGTTTAACAATGAGAAAATCTGCTCCTTCTTCCATATCAGACTGTGCCTCACGCAGGGCTTCTAGTCTGTTTGCAGGGTCCATTTGATACGTTTTACGGTCTCCGAACTTAGGTGAACTGTGAGCTGCGTCACGGAAAGGTCCGTAAAATGCTGAAGCGTATTTAACGGAGTAAGCCATGATCGGTACATCATGGTACCCTGCTTCATCTAGTCCGTGGCGGATCGCTGCAACGAACCCGTCCATCATATTAGAAGGTGCAATAATATCTGCTCCTGCCTCTGCTTGTGAAACAGCCGTTTTGGCTAGTAAATCCAGAGTTGGATCATTTAAGATCTTCCCATCTTCAATCACTCCGCAATGGCCATGATCTGTAAATTGGCACAGACAAGTATCCGCAATGACAGTCAAATCTGGATGGTTTGATTTAATTTGACGAATCGCTTTTTGGACGATTCCGTGATCATGATAAGCAGATGTGCCGACTTCATCTTTTACATCTGGCACACCAAACACGATGATCGACGGGATGCCAAGGGCTGCTACTTCCTCTACTTCTCGATCAACAAGATCAAGTGACCACTGATAGACACCAGGCATTGAGTTTACTTCGTTCTTAACACCTTCGCCCTCTGTAACAAAAATTGGGTAAATGAGATCATCTGCTCTTACATGTGTTTCTCGAACCATGCGGCGAACACTATCTGAATTGCGCAGACGGCGGTGACGATTAAATTCTACATGCTTCATACCTTTTTGGCCTCCTTATAATAGGTAATGATCGCTTCAATTAAACCTTCTATTGTGTATGTACTAGCTGTTATATCTACGTTTAAATGATACTCTGTTGCCGTTTTTTCTGCAATCGGACCAATACAAGCAATCTTAGCATCCTTAAAAGGCTCTTCTATTCTAAGCTCAAGAAGAACCTGAGCAAAATGTCTAACCGCAGATGAGCTTGTAAACGTAATGACATCTATAGCCTGGCCGCTTTTTATAAAAGCTCTAAACTGATCTTTAGCTTCAGGCGGACAGACCGTTTCGTATATGGTAAGGTCTGAAACTTCAATCCCAGCCTTTTCGAGCTCTTTTGGCAATAGAGTGCGTCCTAGGTTTCCTCTAGGCATTAGAATCTTCTCACCAGCAGTGATATGTGTGGTTAATGTTACTGCTAAATCTTCTGCTACATAACGGTCAGGCAGCAGATCTGCTTTTAATCCGTATTCATCTAATACGGCTTCTGTTTTTTCACCTACTACCGCAATACGTGCTTTCAATGAGGATGGTAAATGCCTTTTTTTAAATTCCTCTAAGAAGAAACGTACCCCGTTCGCGCTAGTAAACACAAGCCAATCAAATTCATTTATGTACGTAATGGCTTTCTCAAGCTGATCACTCTTGACTGGCTGAAATAAGAGAAGCGGAATTATATGAGAAATTCCGCCTGCCTCCTCGATTTTGTTAATAAATGGTTCAGCTTGATCTTTTGCACGTGTTACAAGGACATGTTTACCCGACAGTGCATTTGTAGTCATTATGCGTCCAGCTCACGTTTTACTTTATCTAAAATTTCTTTAGCCCCTTTTTCAAGAAGGCGCTCTGAGACTTCTTCGCCCACTTTGACAGGATCCTGTCCAACTACAGTGTCTTTTAGGATCGTCTTACCATCAGGCGAGCCCACTAGTGCTGTAAGAGAAACCTGCCCGCCTTCCTGCATCGTTGCATATCCCGCAATCGGTACTTGGCACCCGCCTTCCATCTTGTGCAAGAACGTTCGCTCTGCTGTAACTGTAAGAGCTGTTGCTTCATCATTTAACTTTTGAATTAACTCAATCACTTCTTGGTCATCACTGCGGCACTCAAGTCCTAGTGCCCCTTGACCTACAGCAGGTACACACATTTCAGGCTCTAAATACTCCGTTACTAGCTCCTCTGAGTAGCCTAAACGATTAAGTCCAGCTGCTGCTAAAATAATTGCAGAGAAATCCTCTTCTTTTAATTTACGTAAACGAGTTTCAACATTCCCTCTGATCCATTTCACCTCTAGGTCAGGACGCTCTGCTAACAACTGAGCAGAACGACGAAGGCTGCTTGTCCCAACAATCGCCCCGCTAGGCAAGTCTTTTAATTTAATATGATCAAGAGAAATAAATGCATCACGTGCATCTTCACGTTTAGTAATTGCTGCTAATGAAAAGCCTTCTGGCATAACAGACGGGACATCCTTCATAGAGTGTACAGCAATGTCAATCTCTTTATTTTCAAGTGCCTGCTCAATCTCTTTTACAAATAGACCTTTTCCGCCTACTTTTGAGAGAGTCACATCAAGAATTCGATCTCCTTTTGTGACAATCTTCTTCACTTCAAAGTTGTAAGGCACTTCTTTTTTCTTTAATTGATTGATAACCCAATCTGTTTGGGTTAATGCTAAATTACTGCGGCGTGAACCAATAACAATCGTACGCATTTCATAAACCTCCAATTAATACACCGGACAAGTATCAAGATAGGATCATATGAGCAGAACCTGTAAAAAATTAGTTACACCCATAAATGAAACTCTGAATATTGACCAGATAAGAAATAGTTAATTAATAGTAATAAAAAGCATGCTATATTTAGCAATGCCATATTGTATCCTCGCACGTAGTGAACAGCTCGCTGATAGAGATAAACCGCATAAGCCGCTAACACGATCAATGAGCTGATGACTTTTGCATCCATTAATGGAATAAAGCCAAACTGACTGTACGCCCACACAAAACCGAGGATTAAGCCAATTAAAAAAAATGGGAAAGCAAAGATCGTCATTCGATTAGCGAGTGTATCAAGATTTGTTAAGGAACCAAACCGCACTAACCGTTTTCCCCACAGTTTTTTCTTCAGCATTTGATGTTGGATAACATACATAATAGAAAAAGCAAATGATAAAGTAAAAGCTGCATACGACAGAAGTATAATGGTAATATGAATAATTAACAGCTCAGATACAAGCAGCGTGTAAAGAGATTCTGGGATCCCGCTGTCTCCTACAAATAAACTGAATGCCATCATACTAAAGCCAATCACATTGGTGAAGAACACAAGAAAATCGACTCTAAAGTACCAGTTGATTAACAACGATAAACTAACAACAACCCATGCATAAAAAAAGAGCCCTTCAAACGGGGTAATTAACGGCAATCGATTTAACTCAAATGCTCGGTACACGAAATACACCGTTTGCAAGACCCATACTATAGAAAGCAACCAGAAAGCCAGTCGATTGACTTTCCGGTTTTGCTGTAAGAAATCAATAAAATAGCCAAATACACTTAAACTATATAAAACAATCGTTAATGGATAAATCCAATTCATCCGCCAAGGTCACTCCTTTCATTAGGAGCGAACGACTGCATCTTGCTCTTTTGAAATGGCTGCATACTCTTTCTTCTGTGCTTCCCACTGCTGCTCAGCCTCGCGCACACGAACCTCACGCTCATGAGCTTCAAGCTCATCTTCTAACGCAAAGATCTTAGTAAATAACTCAAGCGCATCATCAGAACCAGGCTCACCTGCAAGTTCCTTTACTCTTGTAACAGGGTCTCTTAGCAGTTGATTAACAATACTTTTCGTATGCTTACGCAGAACTTTCTTCTCACGCTCTGTTAAATCAGGCAGCTTGCGCTCAATACTCTCCATCGTTTCCGCTTGTACTGCAAGCGCTTTTGTACGAAGAGCCGTGATAATCGGCACAACTCCTAACGTATTAAGCCAAGATTTAAATTCATCAATTTCCATTTCAACCATAAGCTCAATTTTTTCAGCTTCGCGCTTACGCTCTTCTAAGTTAGCCTCTACGATATTTTGAAGATCATCAATATCATATAAATACACATCATCAAGCTCTGCTAAGGCAGGATCAAGATCACGTGGAACAGCAATATCCACCATAAACAGCGGACTGCCTTTACGCTTTTTCAATGTTTGAGCCATCATGTCTTTAGACACAACAAAATCACGAGCTCCCGTTGAGCTGATTAAGATATCAGCATCAACGAGCGCCTCTTGAAGCTGTTCAAAAGGTCTTGCTTGTCCGAGAAAACGAGCAGCAAGTTCCGCGGCACGAGCTTCTGTACGGTTAATAACCGTAATCTTCTCTGCCCCGTTCGCATGCAAATGCTTTGCAGTTAACTCACTCATTTTACCGGCCCCTAAAATAAGAACATGCTTGCCGGTAAAATCCCCGAATATATTTTTACCAAGCTCGACAGCTGCGTAGCTGACTGATACTGCATGTTGTCCGATCTCTGTACCAGAATGTGCACGCTTGGCTAATGTTACTGCCTGCTTAAATAAATGATTAAAAATCGTTCCAGTTGCTTGTTCTTTTTGCGCTAAGAGGAAGCTGTCTCGAACCTGTCCTAGAATCTGCGTTTCTCCTAAGATCATAGAATCTAGTCCACATGCGACTCTAAATAAATGCTCAATCGCATGATGGTCTTCACGAATATCTAAATACGGAGACACTTCGTCTTTAGATAATTGAAACCAATCTGCAAGGAAGGTTTTCGTGAAATGACGTCCTGTATGAAGCTGGTCAGCCACTACGTAAATTTCCGTTCGATTGCACGTAGAGATAATCGTGCACTCTAAAATACTCTTCATATTACGTAATTGATTAAGAGCAATTGGCATTTCAGCTTCTTGAAAGGCAAACTTCTCACGCATCTCAACTGGGGCTGTTTTATAATTTAAACCAACAACTATAATATGCATTCTTCCTACACCCCCACCGTTCGATATCTCTCAATTAATATCTATCATGTCCTTCATACACTCAAGTGAGAGCATTACAGGATCTTACAAAAATCGATCAAATTAGGTAATAGTTTATCCTTTACCCTTTACTGAACTTATTATAACATGTCTGTCTAAACACACAAAAAAGAATTTGTGAACAGATCATGAAGCCTATGCTATTATGTTGGTATTACATAAAGACACTGGCACGTTAGTGAATTCTTTCCTTTTAGCATAACCATTTCTTTGTTACTATATGTCAGATTACCATAGGAATGATCCGCTTATGACATATGAAATGTGACCAAATTAATAACTGATTATTTTTGGGAGGACCTTAATATGAAGCAGCAACGAATCGTAAAGCCGAAAAGAATCTTTCCTGGAGTATTACTTATTGGACTTGGGCTCTATTTTCTCGTGAATCAATATCAATTCCCTTATAAAGAACAGCTAGCAAGCTGGCCGTCGATATTAGTCATCATAGGGGTTGCCTTCTTACTGCAGGCCACGCTCGGAAAAGAAACTCATTCCTTATTCCCTGGCCTCTTATTAACCGGCTTAGGGGTTCATTTTCACGGACTAGCTCTTCTTCCATCATGGCCCGATCATTGGGGAATGTATACTCTCATTGTCGGCATTTCTTTTTTAATCGTCTATATCCGCACAAAAAAAGAAGGGTTGATCCCAGGTCTCCTTCTCACGGTTATTGCCATCATTGGTTTTATGTCATTTAACCCACTCGAGGCTATTGAGTCAACCACTCAATCAACCATCGGATCAATACCAACCATTTTACTAGATTTATGGCCTTTTGTCCTGATTATTCTTGGCGTTGTCTTTATTTTAAAACGAAAGTAATACCAAAATCAAAAGGTCTGCATCAATTTGATGCAGACCTTTTGATATTTTATCTCGTTGCGTAATGCATAATTGTTTTCCATGCTTGTTCTTTCCCATGACCTGATTCAGATGAGAATAATAGCAGCGGGTCTTCCTCATGCTTTGACAATTCTTCTGAGATGACCTTCAAATGCTTTTGCCACTTGCCTTTAGGAATTTTATCGCATTTCGTTGCAATGACAATTACGGGAATGTCAAAATGCTTTAACCACTCATACATGAGCTTATCATCTTCTGTTGGCTTATGACGAACATCAATTAACTGAACAACAGCGCGGAGCTGTTCACGTTGCTGGATGTACGTTTCAATCATCTTTCCCCATGCTTCACGTTCTTTTTTCGACACCTTTGCAAACCCGTATCCCGGAACATCTACAAAATGGAGCTGCTCATTAATCGCATAAAAATTTAACGTTTGTGTTTTACCAGGCCGCTGCGATGTACGAGCAAGGCTTTTGCGGTTGATCATCTTATTAATAAAAGAGGACTTTCCTACATTTGAACGCCCTGCTAAAGCAATCTCCGGTAACGGTGTATTAGGATATTGCTCAGGTTTTACAGCGACTGTAAATAATTCTGCTTTTGTTACTTTCATTTCTTCTCTCCCAACGCATGCTTTAAGACGTCATCTAAGTGCCCTACAAGAATATAGTTTAAATCTTCACGTACACTCTCTGGCACATCTTCTAAGTCTTTCTCATTATCTTTTGGGATGATGATGGTTTTAAGCCCTGCTCTGTGAGCACTCATTGACTTCTCTTTTAGACCGCCAATCGGCAAAACACGGCCTCTTAGCGTAATTTCTCCCGTCATCCCCACTTCTTTTTTAACCACTCTGCCTGTTAATGCAGAAATTAAAGCGGTGGCCATCGTTATACCTGCTGAAGGGCCATCTTTAGGCGTTGCTCCTTCAGGTACATGAATATGGATATCATTTTTCTCATGGAAGTCAGGCTCGATCTCAAGCTCCTTGGATCTTGCTCGAATATAACTAAAGGCCGCTTGAGCAGACTCTTTCATCACATCTCCCAATTTTCCAGTCAGAGTTAACTTCCCTTTTCCTGGGGCTAATGAAACCTCAATAGACAGGGTGTCTCCTCCTGCAGAAGTATAAGCCAGACCAGTAGCTGCTCCCACTTGATCCTCTTCTTCTGCCTGACCATAACGAAAACGAGGTTTTCCTAACATGTCTTCTACTGTCTTAGCTGTAAGTATAACACGCTTTTTTGTACCAGTTACGATCATTTTTGCTGCTTTACGACAGAGGGTTGCCAGCTGACGCTCTAAATTACGAACCCCTGCTTCCCTGGTATAATAGCGGATTACCTTTTGAATTGCTTCATCCTTTACTTGCATCATCGACTTTTTAATACCATGATCCTTCATTTGTTTTGGCAGCAAATAATTTTTGGCGATTTGCATCTTTTCGACTTCGGTATATCCTGCAATATGAATCATTTCCATTCTGTCACGAAGAGGTCCTGGAATCGTTGCAATATTATTCGCTGTTGTCACAAACATTACTTTAGATAGATCATACGGCTCTTCAATATAATGATCACTGAAATTATGATTTTGTTCAGGATCCAGCACTTCTAGCAAGGCAGACGAAGGGTCCCCACGAAAATCATTAGCCATCTTATCTATTTCATCTAGTAAGAAAACAGGATTAATGGACCCAGCTTTCTTCATCCCTTGTATCATACGGCCAGGCATAGCCCCCACATATGTACGGCGATGTCCGCGGATCTCTGCTTCATCCCTTACCCCGCCTAGAGAGATTCGGACAAATTCACGATCAAGAGAACGTGCAATTGAGCGGGCTAACGACGTTTTACCTACCCCTGGAGGGCCGGACAAACATAGAATTGGTCCTTTTAACTCATTCGTTAATTGCTGAACAGCTAAGTATTCAAGCACACGTTCTTTCACTTTTTCAAGCCCGTAGTGATCTTCATTTAAAATCTCTTCTGCGCGGTTAACATCTAATTGGTCTTCTGTTTCATATACCCATGGGAGTTGAATCAGCCATTCAATATAATTTCGCAGCACAGAGCTTTCTGCAGAATTAGCAGGCATTTTTTCATACCGATCAAGCTCTTTTAATGCTTTTTCTTCTACTGATTCAGGCATCTCAGCTTCTTCAATCTTCTCACGCAGCGTAGCGACTTCTCCGCCTCGTCCTTCACGATCTCCAAGTTCTTTTTGGATGGCTTTCATTTGTTCACGCAGATAATATTCCTTTTGCGTCTTTTCCATTGATTTCTTCACTCGCTGGCCGATCTTCTTCTCTAGACCTAACACTTCTTGTTCGTTATTTAAAATATCGATTAAATGAAGAAGTCTTTCAACAACATTATTCATCTCAAGAAGTTCTTGTTTTTCAGCAAGCTTCAATGGAAGATTAGATGCTAATACATCTGCAAAGCGATGTGGTTCTGTAATGTCAGAAACCGTTGCAAGTGTTTCTTGAGAAACTTTTTTACTTACTTTTGTATATTGTTCAAACATCTCTAACAAGCTTCGCATAATCGCTTGCGTTTCTGTTGTACGCTCTTTTTGTTCTTCTGTTAATGGAGAAATATCTACTTCAAGAAATTCCGCGTTTTCTACATACTGTTCAATTTCAGCCCGGTAAAGTCCTTCTACGTGAATACGAACCGTACCATTTGGAAGCTTTAACAGCTGTTTGATTTTAGCGATCGTCCCGATTGAATAAATCTCATCTTCAGTCGGCTCATCAATTGAAATTTCCTTTTGAGTAGATAAAAGGATCTCTTCATCTTCATTCATTGCAAATTCTAATGCCTGTACCGACTTCGCCCGTCCTACATCTAAATGCAGAACCATCGATGGAAAGACGAGCAGCCCGCGTAAAGGCAGAAGCGGAATTCGTCGTTTTGTCTTTTCTGCGACCATCCGCATACACCTCCAAATTTCCTAGTTCCGAATCAATACCCTAATCACCCATACGTTAACCTAAACAAATCGTTTAAGTGTAAAATGTTATTGGATTGTTCTGGTTTAATTGCTAAAAGATTCGAATTTGATCTTCATTAATTTTATCTTATCCCCCATTCTTTGTCTAATGATAGTCGTCAGAACAAAGTTTCTGGCCTATACCGGGGTAATCGAAGAATCAAGACTTGTACTCGCTGGAATAACAGCTTCCTCTGTTTCAACTGCTTCTAGCGCAAGCTCTAACACTTCATCTAAATGAGTGACTGCAACAATCTCAATGCCCTTTACCTCTTGCAAGATTGCTTGTTCGTTTTCTTTAGGGATAATCACGGTTGTGGCACCGGCAAGCTTAGCCGCTTCTACTTTGGCTACCACTCCTCCGATCGGCTTAACTGAGCCATGGATCCCAAGCTCTCCTGTCATCGCTACAGTATTTTTTATTTTTTGCTTTTGAATGGCAGAGAAAATACCAGTGGCGATGGCGGTTCCGGCAGACGGACCATCAACAGGTCCTCCTCCCGGAAAGTTCACATGGACATCATAATCCTGAGTGGGGATGCCCATTCTTCTAAGAACCGTTACGACATTTTCCACAGAGCCTTTAGCCATACTTTTTCTTCTTATTGAACGCATTTGATTGCCTGTACTTTCTTCCTCTGCAATACCTGTTATATTTACCGTTCCTTTGCCAGGGTTATCGATCACATTCACTTCAATTTCAAGCAAGGCGCCCATATTCGGTCCAAATACAGCAAGACCATTCACTAACCCTACCGCAGAATTTTCATGAATCTTACGCTCCGGACGAGGTGTAAGCTGACTGGCATGCAGCACCCATTCTACATCACGCAGTGTGACTTCTTCTCGCCCTTCTGAGGTCGCGACACCAGAAGCGATTTGAACAATATTTACAGCTTCACGTCCATTTGTTGCATATTTAGCGATTCTCTCTAGTGCACTTTCTTCTGCTTTAAAAGAAAGCTTATTAATCGCTTTTTGAGCAATCAAGATAATTTCCTGTGGCTTTAAGGCACGGAAATACACTTCAAGACACCTTGATCTGATGGCCGGAGGCAGCTCTTGAGGTGTTCTTGTTGTTGCTCCGATCATTCTAAAATCTGCCGGCAGTCCTTTTTGAAAAATCTCATGAATATGTTTTGGAATTTGCTGATTTTCTTCACTATAATACGCACTCTCGAGGAATACTTTACGGTCTTCTAGCACCTTTAATAATTTATTTAACTGAATGGAATGAAGCTCACCAATTTCATCAATAAATAATACCCCGCCATGAGCCTTCGTCACAGCTCCGTGCTTAGGCTGTGGAATTCCGGCTTGTCCCATCGCTCCTGCTCCTTGATAAATCGGATCATGAACTGATCCAATTAACGGATCAGCAATTCCTCTTTCATCAAACCTTGCTGTGGTTCCATCTAATTCAACGAACACAGCATCTTGACGAAATGGGGATTGGCTGTTCTTTTTTGCCTCTTCTAATACTAAACGTGCAGCAGCTGTCTTACCGACACCAGGCGGTCCATAGACAATAACGTGTTGAGGATTAGGTCCGCATAACGCCGCACGCAATGACCTGATTCCTTCTTCCTGCCCTACAATATCATCAAAACTGATCGGTCTTACTTTCTCCGATAGAGGTTCGCTTAACTGAATTTCTCTCATCTTTCTTAATTGTTCCATCTCTTTTTTTGAATCTCTATCAATGGTCACACGTTGGTTGCGTTGAGTTTTTAACAAATTCCAAAAGTAAACCCCGATAATCACGCCAAACACTAACTGAATGATAAAAGCAATACCTGTCCAATTCATCCTGTAACCTCCTGATGTCGTCATAAATTGTTTTTCTGATTCGATTGTTCTTCTCAGTTAAATTGTCTTTTTACTTTAAATTGATTTGTTGCTTAATTTGTTTTTATTAGTATGACCGACAACAAGGACACTAACCACAAAACTCATTACTTCTATAAATTCATGCAGGAAGCCTGAGATTACAATATAAAAAAACACATCTCCGCATTGGGAGATGTGTTTAAGAAGCATTAAGCACTTTCCTTAGGCTCTTCTTTAGACAGCGAAATTTCAGTACCATCTTCTGTTTTTAAGATTGGCAGTGCATTTTCAGTGATACATTTATCATGGATCACACATGTTACAACATCTGAACGCGAAGGAAGATCAAACATTACATCTAGCATGATTCCCTCAATAATCGAACGAAGGCCACGTGCTCCTGTTTTACGCTCGATCGCTTTTTTCGCAATTTCCACTAATGCCTCATCAGTGAACTCTAGTTCGACATCATCAAGCTCAAGCAATTTTTGGTATTGCTTTACTAGAGCATTTTTAGGCTTCGTCAGAATCTCAACAAGAGCATCTGTATCAAGCGGCTCAAGACTTGAGATAACCGGAAGACGGCCGATAAATTCTGGGATCAGACCAAAGCGCAGAAGATCTTCTGGTAATACTTTGCTTAGGTATTCGCCTGGCTTCAATTCTTCTTGCTTCACTTCTGAACCAAAACCGATCACCTTTTTACCTAAACGGCGTTTGATAATCTGCTCGATTCCATCAAATGCGCCGCCGCAGATGAACAATACATTCGTTGTATCAATTTGAATAAATTCTTGATGAGGATGCTTACGTCCGCCTTGAGGAGGAACGCTTGCTGTTGTTCCTTCAAGGATCTTCAGTAATGCTTGCTGCACGCCTTCACCTGAAACATCTCTTGTAATCGAAGGATTTTCAGATTTGCGAGCTACTTTATCAATCTCATCAATATAGATAATTCCTTTTTCTGCTTTCTCCACATCATAATCAGCAGCTTGAATTAATTTAAGTAAGATGTTCTCGACATCTTCCCCTACATAACCTGCTTCTGTAAGCGATGTTGCATCAGCGATCGCGAAAGGAACATTTAGAATGCGGGCTAACGTCTGAGCAAGAAGAGTTTTCCCGCTTCCTGTCGGTCCAATCATCGCGATATTACTTTTAGCCAGCTCCACTTCTTCAGAGCGGTTCATGGAGTTAATACGCTTATAATGATTGTAAACAGCGACTGAGAGCGACTTCTTCGCTTGATCTTGACCAATTACATAATCATCTAAGATTTGACGGATCTCTTGAGGCTTAGGAACCTCTTGGAATTCAACTTCCTCTTCACCGCCAAGCTCCTCTTCTACGATTTCCGTGCAAAGTTCAATACATTCATCACATATATACACACCAGGACCTGCAACTAACTTACGGACCTGATCTTGAGTTTTTCCACAAAAAGAACATTTAAGCTGTCCTTTATCTTCATTAAATTTAAACATCAAATCACCCCTCACGAATATTTTACCATCAAGTGTCATCTTTTGCCTATTGATGACCCTTCATGGAGAGTTATACACGACGTAAATGAAAGTATGATGGGCATGGTTCATTAGCTTCGTCAAGCCATTGTAACACATAACCCGTAAAACCCGTTAAAAAAAGCTCTGCTGCTATGTACAAATAATTCAAACTACTTACCTTATCATGCTGACAAGTTCTTTCTTTATTTAGTTTATGTGTGGATTTAGTATACATTCAAGATTCACCCTAAAAAATCCTCTTTCTTCATTCAAACTTTCTTCGTTCAAAGTTTTAAAGAATGATACGATTATCACTTAGGAGAATATTGATCTGACGAGTATACATGTATGGATTACTTGATGCGCTACATACATCTTGTTCATAAGAGATTAGAAACATACCTCACAACGGACAGATTTCTTAGAAGTCTTTTAAATGAGATAAAGACAAGGCACAAATTGTGCGCCTTGTCTTATTTATCACCTTTTGATTAAACTCAAACCTAAAGTTATGCTTTTTTGCTGTTTTCAACAAGCAATTCAACAGCTTTTTGGATTTTAAGGTCACCTTTAATGCCTTCAGTTCCGCCTTGCGCAGCGAAGATTGTTTTTAATTCTTCAACAGAACGTTGGTACATTTCAGCCATTTTTTCTAGTTCAGCATCAACATCTGCATCTGTTGCTTCAATGTTTTCTGCATTAGCAATTGCTTCTAGAGTAAGGTTAATGCGTACACGTTTTTCTGCATCTTTTTTGAACTGCTCACGCATCGCTTCCTCATCTTGACCAGCGAATTGGTAGTACATTTCAAGGTTCATACCTTGCATTTGCAGGCGTTGTTCGAACTCTTGAAGCATGCGGTCTGTTTCAGTTGTTACCATAGCTTCTGGAATGTCAACTGTAGCATTTTCAGCTGCTTTTTCAACTAGAGTGTCACGGATTTCAGTGTCAGCCGCTTGCTCTTTTTCTTTTTGAAGCTTATCTTTGATTTCTTTTTTAAGCTCATCAAGAGTTTCTACATTTTCATTTGCATCTTTAGCAAACTCATCGTCAAGTGCAGGTAACTCTTTACGCTTAATATCATGTACTTTCACTTTGAATGTAGCAGCTTTACCAGCTAAATCTTCAGCATGGTATTCTTCTGGGAAGTTTACTTCTACATCTTTTTCGTCTCCAGCTTTAAGACCAACTAATTGCTCTTCAAATCCAGGGATGAATTGGTTTGAACCAATTTCAAGTGAATAGTTTTCAGCTTGTCCGCCTTCAAAAGCAGTGCCGTCAACGAAACCTTCAAAGTCGATAACAGCAGTATCGCCGTTTTCGATTGCGCCGTCTTCAACAACAACTAGTTCAGCATGACGGTTTTGAAGCTGAGTAAGTTCTGCTTCTACATCCTCATCTGTTACTGTTGTCTCTTGCTCTTCTACTTCAAGACCTTTGTACTCGCCTAGAGTAACTTCTGGCTTCACAACAACTTTAGCAGTGAAAACAAGGTTGCTTCCTTTTTCCATTGTTTCGATATCGATCTCAGGACGATCTACAGGCTCAATGTTTGTCTCATCGATTGCAGCAGCATACGCTTCTGGCAGAAGAATATCTAATGCATCTTGATATAGAGCTTCTACACCAAATTGTTTTTCAAATAAAGAACGAGGTACTTTTCCTTTACGGAATCCTGGTACGTTTACTTTCTTTGCTACCTTTTTGAATGCAGCATCAAGTGCAGCATCTACTTTCTCTGCTTCAACATCAATTGTTAAAACGCCTTCGTTTCCTTCTAACTTTTCCCATTTTGCAGTCATAACTCTTTCCCTCCAACTATACACATGTTCGCAATGCGAACGATTTTTATACTGTTCATGATTTACAACCATTCTATTATAACATAACACTATGTGTTTTCAAATCAATCTTGTTTTGATTCTCCCCTTGACTAAAATCTACTTTTTAGTGAAGCTGTTTACCCATCTTTTATTGCATAAAATGAGTATATGCCTCAAATACTTTTTCTTCTAGTTTAGCAACTTCTCTAGCTCTTTTTTCTAATGCCTCATCATCAGTACTATACAAATCGGCTATTTCACTGATCGATTCATCAAGCCCAAGTCTCTCACTTGCAAGAAGGTGATAAACGGCAGCCCATAAGGAAGCATTTTCAGGGGTCGGAATAAATGGATACCAGGCAAATAAATGCAAGCCGCCAATTTGTTCTGCCATCTCTTTTAATAGAGGATCTTTATGCTCTAAGCTGTCTTGCAGCGCCTCTTTTACTTCTACAGCAAAAGGCTGCTCATTCACTGCTTTTAATTGACTAGGGATGACTTTTTGTTCTTTTGTAGATTTTTTTATGTAGACTTCCGCGTGGTAGTTCTTTGTATGTAAAATCTCTAAGGCAAAGCTTCGCAGCAGCCAATCTTTTTGTGAATCTTCTATGTATGTTACTAACACTTCCAAGGCATCATTATATGGACGATCCTTTAAAACCTGCAAGGCCTTCCACTGTATCTCAATCGAACCGCTTTTTAAATCATTGCTTATTTCTTGGATGACAGATTGCTCATCATCTTGACTTTCATTCATCGTTTCGTCATCAATATTTGCAAGTAATACAGAGTCATCGATCATCTGTCTGCTGAAATGAAGCAGCTGATAAAACGATTCAGCAAATTGAGCAGGCACATTATTTTCACTCAAAACTGCTTCTAGCATATTTACTACTTCTTGATAGTGGCCTAATTGCACCAACAAAGAAATATGTACTTGAAGATTATCGTAATATTCCCCAATTCCTTCATTTAAAAGAGCACTCGTATGAGTAACCGCTTCTTCTAATCTACCAAGCTCCACAAGACTCAATACTTTTCCAAATCTTACTTGCGGGTGATCGGGTTCATATTGCTCTGCTGTAAGGAAATGATTGTAAGCTGCCGTTGCATCCTTCGCTTTTAGAGCATCCATTCCCTTTTCAATTAAGCGTTTAACAAGACCTGGGTATAAGATTACATTTGTATCTTTTTTATTCGTTTTTTTGCCGTCCATGGAATCGCTCCACTCTTTTTGACATGTTGCTTACTATTCTGTGTTTACTAGCATTAACCATTTATTTTAAGTTATTCTTTTCAGTTTATCAGCTTGATCCCTGAATTACAACGAGAACAGACCTTTAGGAGCATTCAGAAAAAACATCCCTACCAATATTTTAAAAACAAACGAGTCATTTGACCTATTTCCTTTGACAAACACCCCTGTCTAAATTCATAATGATTATACATAAAATAAATAAAACTTGTACGGAGTGTATAAATGAAACTCCTGCATAAGGGAGATGGACAAATGGTTTTCCCATTTAAAACGAAAAAATCCACTTACAAACCAAGCTTAACAATCAATACAGGATTGCCTCATACAATCAACGATAAAGAAATAGATATGCGCATGGCCTATATGGGATTTTCAACACAAAGTACAGAGCACTTGCAGGAGTTGCAGGCGTTTGTTGATGAACATGCAGATGCTCTTTTAGAAGCAATATTAGATCATGTGTATTCTTTTCCACACTTAAAGAAGATAGCTGAAACACATTCAACTAGAGAGCGGCTTAAAGGGGTTTTTCTTTATTATTTAAAAAACGTTGTAGAAGGGGATGTATCCTTAGAAGATATAAGAAAGAAACAAAAAGTAGGAAGTGTTCATAATAATAGTGACCTTCCGATTGCGTGGTTTTTAGCAACGTATCAAGTCTTTTTACAATTAATCATTCCACAGCTGGTATCGAACTTTTTTAAGGAACCAGATAAACTAACAAATTACATTCTTGCTTTAACAGGGCGATTTAATTTTGATTCTCAATTAATTGTTGAGGAGTATCTTCAATCAAAAATGAGACAGCTAAACGATTTACACGAGTCAAATCAAGTCTTGCAACAAGAACTCTTATCTATTAGCCAGGAGCTCGCATCAACGATAAACAAAACAGAGGCATCGACTACTTCAACGACTCACAAAGCGAAGCAAATAGGACTAGAAACAGACAATACGGTGAAATCGAGTCAGAATTTACAAGGTCTGCTTCATAAAAATGTAAATGATGTAAACAGTATGTTCACTACTTTTGAAATGTTAGAAGAACAAGTCATACAAACGATCACTCAAACAGATCAATTAAAAGACATCTCAAAAAACATTATGAAAATGACGAACGAAATCGAAACAATCTCTGACCAAACGAATCTATTAGCATTAAATGCCTCCATTGAAGCTGCTAGAGCAGGAGAACATGGAAAGGGCTTTTCAGTAGTAGCTCACGAAGTTAGAAAGCTTGCTGAACAATCTAAAGAAATGAGCAGCTCCATTTCACACTTAATTAATGACAGTAACAAAACGATACAAGCTCTCGTCTCGCAAATGACGACAATGAATACCGCAAGATCAGGTTCTAGTGAAAAGATGACGACTGTTAAATATGGTCTTGAAACCGTTCAAATGGAAATGGAACATTATATTGAATTATTTAAGAAAAATAAAGAAGATGTTGACTACGTGATCTCTTCTATAGAGCATATTCACGAGACAGCGCATGAAATGGCTTCGCTCAGTTCTGAGCTGGAGCGAAAAGCAGAGGAAATTAAATCAAAGTAAAAATAAACGGATGAAGGATAAAGGATAAACATTTAAGATGCGGTCTATAGCGCCGCTACTGAAATATGCTTCGCTTTTCGTGGGGAGCTAGTGAGCTTCCTCGGGCTTTTGCACTGGACCCATAAAGTTGGACACTTTTTTAAGCAGCTTTTTGGGTACTGAGTCGATAAGCTACTGGACTTTTCCGGTTCAATCTTGATTTAATTCTCACATGGTTGTAGTAATAGATGTATTGTTCTAACTCTTCTTTGAAGTGTTCAATACTATCAAATTCGTTTAAATAAAGGAACTCCGATTTCAGGATTCCAAAAAAGTTTTCCATGACAGAATTATCGTGACAGTTGCCTTTTCGAGACATACTTTGTGTGATGTTATGTTCTTTCAGTTTCCTTACGTAAGGGGCCATTCGATAGTGCCAACCTTGATCAGAATGAATCAAGAGATCATCGCCTTTATTTAGGTGCTTTAACCCTTGGTCCAACATCGTATCGACCAAATCATACGTTGGTCTTGATTGGAGCGTATAGGTTATCAGTTCGCCGTTAAACAGGTCAAATAGTGGAGACAGATAGAGCTTCTGTCCAAACAATTTAAATTCCGTAATGTCTGTCACCCACTTTTGATTAGGCTTCTCGGCTCTAAAGTTACGGTTTAGGATGTTTGGAGCTGCTTTTCCAACTTCTCCTTTATATGATTTGTATTTTTTCATTCGTACAAGGCATTTAAGCCCTAGGTCTCTCATCATTCGAAGCACTTTCTTTTTGTTAATCGCATATCCCTTTTCCTGAAGGAGGTCTGTAATACGACGATAGCCATATCGACCAAAGTGCTTATGGTAAATGAATGCAATTCTTCTTTTCCATTTTCGATCAGGATCTGGTTCGCTCCATTTTTTTACAAGGTTATAGTAAGTGCTTCTAGGCATCTTGGCTATCTTTAACATTCGAATCACCGGGAATTCGTTCCTTAGTTCATATACTACTTTCGCTTTGATTTTGTTGGTGATTGTTTTTCCTGAACTAAGGCTTTCAGCTTTTTTAAATACGCATTCTCCATACGCAGGTGTTCCAGTTCTCTTTTCATCTCTTCTATCGATTGGGTTGAAGAGTCGCTGTTGCCCTTGTTTTTATTCTGATTAGAAGTCATTGTAGAAAGCCCCTTTTCTCTTGGTTCAAGGGCATCTTCTCCAGCTGTTTCCCACTTTTTCTTCCATCTGCGAAGCATACATGGAACGGGAATATGAAAAATGGCTGATGCCTCTCGAATGGAGTAATTCTCTTCGGTCATAAATTGAATTACTTTCAGTTTAAAGGCAGCTGAATAGTTTGTATAGGGAAAGGTAAAAGCTTGATCCCCATGATAGCGAACTAACATCACCCAATATCGCAGCGTCGAATCATCTACGCCCACTTGATTTGCAAGTTCTCGATAACTGATGATTTCATTTAGATAACGTTTAGCCGCTTGAAGTTTATATTCCTTGGTGAACGTGGTCATTGATGAAGGCACCTCCTATTGTTGATTGAGGTGTCCAACAATAGGGGTGCAGTACAGCTTTGCTCTGTGGGATCTCACTCATGCTCTAGTCCCCACAGAAGTCTTCACCTATTTCATCCGCTAAGTTTCTCTACTGTTCTGAAGTGTAGTAGAAATTTGGTTAATTTAGCTTAACTAAATACTACTTATTATATTTTTCACAGTAAAAAAGCACCTGGCAAAGGTGCTTTTTTACTGTGAGGAGGAGTAACTAAACAATATTCTCGCTCCGTTGATTTAGCGGAAGGGCTGCGTCTATTTCAGGAGCGGCGTGTATGCTCTCTCCCAGCCCTTTTTCTTTCTTATACAGGCTGACCTGCCATTTTGTCTTCATACTCTTTGATTTTCCCGTCGTATTTGAGCGTTAAGCTGATCTCATCCCAGCCATTTAGGAGCATTTCCTTCCAGTATGGGTCAATGGCAAAAGAAGTCTTAAAATCCTCTGATTGGATCGTTTGGTTTTCAAGATCTACGGTCAATCTTAATTCTTCGTTCTCCCCTTTTTGCAACAGCTGATAAACATACTTTTCATCTAGTCGAATCGGAAGCATCCCGTTCTTTAAGCAGTTGTTATAAAAAATATCGGCAAAATTAGGAGCGATCACGACTCTGAAGCCATAATCATGCAATGCCCAAGGTGCATGCTCACGAGACGATCCACAGCCAAAGTTATGACCAGCTACTAAAATAGTCGCTCCTTTTGCATGAGGTTGATTAAGCTCAAATTCTTCGTTTTCACTTCCATCTGCCTTAAAGCGCCAATCAAAAAATAAAAATTGACCAAATCCCGTACGTTCAACTCTTTTTAAGAATTGCTTAGGAATGATTTGATCCGTATCCACATTCACTCGGTTCATCGTTGCCGCCTTACCTTCGTGCACTTTTAATGGTTCCATCCTATATCCCTCCTATGTTGTTAGTGTTTTTCCTTTTTTGTAATCACGTACATCAACAAAATGGCCAGCAAGAGCTGTTGCAGCTGCCATCTCAGGACTAACCAAATGCGTTCTAGAACCTTTCCCTTGACGCCCCTCAAAATTACGATTGGATGTAGAGGCACAGCGTTCTCCTTCTGGAACGACATCAGGGTTCATACTTAAACACATGCTGCACCCAGAATCGCGCCACTCAAAACCAGCTTCAATAAATAATTGATCCAAGCCCTCTTTCTCCGCTTGTTTCTTTACTTTTTGAGAACCAGGTACCACCAATGCACGCACGCCGTCCGCTACTTTTCTTCCATTAATTATTGATGCTGCTGCACGAAGATCGCTTAGACGGGAATTTGTACAGGAACCGATAAAGACATGCTGAACCGCTATTTCTTGAATTGGTGTTCCAGGTTTTAGATCCATATATTCCAATGCTTGCTCGATCCCACGTCTATCTGCCTCAGATACCGCTTCACTTGGGGATGGAATCAACTTCGAAACACCGATCCCTTGCGACGGGTTTGTGCCCCAAGTAACCATTGGTTCAATTTCTTCAGCACTAATCGTTACTGTTCGGTCGTATTTTGCTCCCTCATCCGTTGCTAGTTTGCTCCATTGTTGCGTTAGCACTCTGAACGCTTCCCCACTTGGAACATACTCGCGGCCTTCTAAGTAATCAAATGTAACTTGGTCTGGGCTGATTAATCCAGCTTTCGCACCAGCTTCAATGGACATATTACAAATGGTCATTCTCTCTTCCATTGTCATTCCGCGAATTGCTTCGCCTGTAAATTCGATGACCGAACCGGTTCCTACATCGACCCCGAATTTTGCGATAATCGCTAAAATAACATCCTTAGCTGAAATGCCAGGTTTAAGCTTGCCGTCAATGTTCACTTCCAATGTTTTTGGCTTTGACTGCCAAAGGGATTGTGTAGCTAAAACATGCTCTACCTCACTTGTACCAATACCAAAGGCAAGCGCCCCAAAAGCCCCGTGAGTTGATGTGTGACTATCTCCGCAAACAATCGTTTTCCCAGGTTGAGTAAGGCCCAGCTCAGGACCGATTACGTGGACAATACCATTCTCCGGATGTTCAAGATCTACCACATCAATTCCAAATTCATCACAGTTTTTCTGAAGGGTTTCAATCTGTGTTTTGGCAATCTGATCTGTAATATTATAACGATCAACCGTCGGAACATTATGATCCATCGTTGCAAATGTTAAATCCGGTCTCCTTACCTTTCGATTGTTTAGCCTTAGGCCTTCAAATGCTTGAGGAGATGTCACTTCATGTACCATGTGCAGGTCAATATAGAGCAAACTCGGCTTCCCTTCCTCCTTAATGACTTCATGCTGATCCCATATTTTCTCTATAATCGTTTTTGGGGTCATATGATTTCCCTCCCTTTACTTAATAATTGTTTACATATAAATGTTTTACGTACGAATATTTTACGTCCAAATGTATCATTCAGATGATCAAGGTATTAAAAGAGGGCAATGGATGAATCCACTGCACCTGCTTTTATTACACACGAATATGGTTTAATTGCTTAATGACTTCATCTGTCACTTCATCGGTTGAAGCCTGCGCCTCTCCTTCTTTTGCAAGGTCAGCTGTACGAACCCCGCTTTCAAGCACCGCGCTAACAGCTTCCTCAAGCACACGAGCTTCCACTTCTAATCCGAATTCATATTTTAATAGCATGGCAACAGACGAAATCGTCGCAAGCGGATTCGCTTTGTTTGTTCCAGCAATATCAGGAGCTGATCCATGAATTGGCTCATATAAACTTGGTCCAACTGCAGAGAGACTGGCAGACGGCAGCATTCCAAGAGATCCAGTCAGCATAGAAGCCTCATCACTCAAAATATCGCCAAACATATTCTCTGTAACCACCACATCGAAGTAAGCCGGCTGACGAATCAACTGCATGGCAGCATTATCTACAAGCATATGCTCATAGCTTACATCTGGGTAATCAGCTGCTACCTGCTCCACTACTTCTCTCCATAAACGGCTTGATTCAAGTACATTCGCTTTATCTACTGAGGTTACTTTTCCGCGTCTGACTTGAGCTAGTTCAAAGCCTTTACGAACGATACGTTCAATTTCATGACGTGTATAAGTAAGCGTATCAATGGCTAATTCATCACTGCCTTCCCCTCTGCGCTCACGAGGTTCGCCGAAGTAGATGCCCCCTGTTAGTTCCCGTACGATAATAAAATCTACTCCTTTGATTCTCTCAGGCTTTAAAGGTGAAGCATCCAGTAAACTTTCATAACATGTCACTGGTCTAAGGTTTGCAAATAATTGCAGCTCTTTTCTTAATTTGAGCAGTCCTTTTTCAGGACGCATTTCAGGTGCTAATTGATCCCACTTAGGGCCCCCGACTGCGCCAAGGATGATCGCATCACTTTGACGGCAAACATCAAGAGTCTGATCAGGAAGCGGGTTTTCATGCTGATCAACAGCACACCCGCCAATATCTGCAAACGTATAGTCAAATTGATGATTAAATTGTTCAGCAAGCTGGTCTAACACTCGTAGTGCTGAGCCTACTACTTCTGGTCCAATCCCGTCTCCAGGAAGGACAGCAATGGTCTTCTTCATACTGAGCCCTCCTAGGCGTTTAACTGTTTCATCCGTTCTTCATTATAAGCGCGGCGGTTAATCGTGCGGTTAATGGCATGAATATAAGCTTTAGCAGATGCTTCTAATACATCATGCGCTGTACCGCGGCCTGTTGATTCTACCCCGTCATATTGAATTTTCACGAACACTTCTGCAAGTGCATCGCGTCCGCCGTTAATAGACTGAATGCGGTAATCTTCTAAGACAACCGGGCCTTCAATCATACGCTCAAGCGTATTGTAGATCGCCTCCACACTACCCGAACCAGTTGCAGCTTCTTGAATCGTTCCTTCAGTTGGTACATTTAATGTAATCGTTGCAGTCGGAATATTGTTCGTACCATAGTTTACCTGCAATGCCTCTAGCTCGTAATGAGCAACAGAGCCGCCTACAGTCGCTTCAGTCATAAGGGCAAA
Source organism: Alkalihalophilus pseudofirmus (assembly GCF_029094545.1). Taxonomy (NCBI): domain Bacteria; kingdom Bacillati; phylum Bacillota; class Bacilli; order Caryophanales; family Bacillaceae; genus Alkalihalophilus; species Alkalihalophilus pseudofirmus. The sequence continues at coordinate 3,147,163 of NZ_CP117835.1, forward strand.
TAAGTCGTCCTCTGTGACATCTTTCTTTTTATCTGCTAAATCTTTAAATGCTGTAAAGATTGTTTGAAGCTGCTCATCTGTGCCGTTAAAACCAAGCTCAACGACTTTCTCTTTAAAGGCATGACGTCCAGAATGCTTTCCAAGAACCATTCGGTTAGAAGAAACACCGACTAATTCTGGCGTGATAATTTCATATGTTTCTTTATTCTTTAACACACCATCTTGATGAATGCCTGATTCGTGAGCGAAAGCATTAGCACCTACCACTGCTTTATTGCTCGGTACAACCATACCTGTTAACTTGCTCACTAGTGAACTAGTACGTTTGATTTCTTTTAACGTTAAGCCTGTTTCAGCTTGATAATGGTCTTTACGAATATTTAGTGCAACAGCTATTTCTTCAAGCGATGCGTTTCCTGCTCTCTCACCAATGCCGTTTACTGTACATTCCACTTGGCCTGCCCCGTTTTGAATCGCTGCCAGTGAGTTTGAAACTGCCATTCCAAGGTCATCGTGGTTATGAGTAGATAGAATCGCACGGTCAATATTCGGTACATTTTCTGTTAAGTAACGGAACATATTCCCGATTTCATGAGGTGTAGTATATCCGACTGTATCCGGCAGATTAATAACCGTTGCTCCAGCATTGATCACTTCTTCAATGATTTTAGCCAAAAAAGGAAGTTCAGAGCGGCTCGCATCCTCGGCTGACCACTGGACTTGCGGGAATTTAGCTTTAGCATATTTAACTGATTCAACCGCCGTACGAACCACCTCATCAGGCGTCATACGCAGCTTATAGGTCATATGAATCGGTGAAGTTGCCAAGAAAACATGGATGCGAGGTTCCGCACTGTCTTTTAGCGCTTCCCAAGCTGCATCAATATCTTTTGTTACAGAACGTGCAAGACCTGTCACGGAACTTCCTTTTACTGTTTGCGCAATTGCCTGAACGGAGCGGAAATCTCCTTGAGAGGAGGCTGGAAATCCAGCCTCAATCACATCTACACCAAGTCTTTCAAGCTGCTTAGCTATCTCAAGTTTTTCTTCAAAGTTTAAATTGACGCCAGCCGATTGTTCACCATCACGAAGCGTGGTATCGAAGACGTTAATTTTTCGCACTAGCTACCACTCCTTTTGCTTTTGGCTTCGCTTTTACAAATGGCATCATTTCACGCAGTTCACGCCCTACTACTTCAATCGGATGATTTTTCTCCGCTTCGTTGATTGCAGTAAATTCTGGACGATTCACTTGGTTCTCAAGGATCCAGCCTTTTGCAAACTTACCTGTTTGGATATCTGTTAATACTTTCTTCATCGCTTGCTTTGTATCTTCAGTCACGATTTGCGGACCTGCTACAAAGTCACCCCATTGAGCTGTATCAGAGATCGAGTAGCGCATGCCTTCTAATCCGCCTTCATACATTAAATCAACAATTAATTTTAATTCGTGCAGACACTCAAAGTAAGCAACTTCTGGCTGATAGCCTGCTTCAACAAGCGTTTCAAATCCTGCTTTAACAAGAGCTGTTGTACCACCGCATAGAACCGCTTGCTCACCGAATAGATCCGTTTCTGTTTCTTCTTTAAATGTAGTTTCAAGAACACCTGCACGAGCAGAACCAATCTGCTTAGCATAAGCAAGTGCAATCTCTTTTGCTTGGCCTGTTGCATCTTGGAATACTGCAATTAAACCAGGAACGCCTGCACCATCTTCAAACGTACGGCGAACTAAGTGACCTGGTCCTTTTGGTGCTGCTAGGAATACATCCACTGTCGCAGGAGGTACGATTTGATTGAAGTGAACATTAAATCCGTGCGCAAATGCTAGTGCTTTTCCTGCTGTAAGCTCTGGTTCAATTTCTTCTTTGTACACCTTTGGCTGATGCTCATCTGGTAGAAGGATCATGATTAAGTCAGCTTGTGCTGCTGCTTCTCTTACTGTGTAAACATTAAAACCATCCTCTTCAGCTTGAGCCCAAGACTTTCCTTGACGAAGACCTACGATTACATCTACTCCGCTCTCACGCATATTTAGCGCATGTGCATGCCCTTGTGAACCATACCCGATTACTGCTACCTTTTTCCCGTTTAATACTGCCTCGTTTACATCACCGTTATAATATACTTTTGCCATTTCTCATCTCTCCCTTGTTTTGGTTGTTTTAGTTTTTTAATTTATTAGTTAATTAAGGTTAAACGATAGGAATCATTGAGCGGTTTTTTATGACCGCGATTAAATGCTGTGATCCCTGTACGGGCCAATTCTTTGATCCCATACGGTCTCAAAAGATCAATAAAAGCTTCCACTTTTGGATGGTCTCCAGTAATTTGGATCGTCATGCTCTCACGGCCGATATCTATAATCGACGCTCTAAATGGATTCACTAGAGCAGCAATTTCTCCCCTTTGAGCCGTAGATGCCACAATTTTAATTAGAGCAAGCTCTCTAGCTACAATCGCCTCATCTGTGATGTCTTTTACTTTTAACACATCTACTTGCTTATTCAGCTGTTTAATGACCTGCTCTACATTTTCCATTTGATCAGCGTTTACGACAAAGGTCATTCGTGAAATGGAAGGATTCTCTGTCACGCCAACCGTAATGCTCTCAATGTTGTAATGCCTTCTTGCAAATAAACCTGTAATTCGATTCAGCACACCAGATGTATTGTTTACTAGGGCTGTGATCGTACGTTTCATGGCTTAACCCCCTCCATTTGGTGCTGTCCTTTCCCTGGTGAAATCATAGGATAGACATTTTCTTGTTTTGCTACCCTGCAGTCCATTAAGACTGGTCCAGGATAGTCAAACATTTCTTTTAGAGCAGATTCCAGCTCGTGCAGCTCATTTACCTGCATCCCTTTAATATCATAGGCTTCAGCCAGCTTAACAAAGTTTGGCTGAACCGGGAATAAAGAGTTTGAGTAACGCTCCCCATGGAATAATTGCTGCCACTGTCTAACCATTCCAAGAGCGGCATTGTTAACAATCATGATCTTGATTGGAAGGTTCAGCTCTTGCAGGATAGAAAGCTCTTGCGCTGTCATTTGAAAGCCTGCGTCTCCAATGATCGCTACAACCGGTTTATCCGGCTTTGCAAATTGAGCTCCAATGGCTGCCGGGAAGCCGAATCCCATTGTTCCAAGGCCGCCTGAGGTTACCCATTGGTTAGGATGGTTGAACTTATAGAACTGAGCTGACCACATTTGATGCTGACCAACATCTGTTGTCACGACCGCTTCACCTTTTGTCACTTCATAAATCTTTTCGATTAGGTGCTGCGGCTTGATTGTTTCACCGTCTTGGACATACCATAATGGATACTCTTCTTTCAGCCCGCTCAACCATGTTTTCCACTCCTGATGTTCACCGCGCTCTCCCTCTTCTTCAATCAACATTTTCAGCGCTTCTTTGGCATCCCCTACTACTGGAATCTCTGTCGGAACATTTTTGCCAATTTCAGCAGGATCGATATCAATATGAGCCACTTTTGCGTTTGGAGCAAAGTGTGCCAAGTTTCCAGTTAATCGATCATCAAACCTTGCACCGATACTGATTAAAAGATCAGCTTCATGGAGAGCCATGTTCGCTGTATACGTCCCGTGCATCCCGGCCATTCCGAGATGCAATTCATCTTCACCTGGGAAACTGCCCAAACCAAGAAGAGTGTTTACAACTGGAATTTGCTGTTGTTCTACATACTGAGCGAGTTCTTCTGAAGCTTTTGCGTGTAGAACTCCTGCCCCTGCAAGAATGACTGGCTTTTTAGCAGCTGTGACCGAATCAACCACCTTGCGAATTTGCAGTTTATTTGGAATAATCGTCGGCTGATACCCCGGGAGGTCAACCTCTTTATCGTAATCAAATAATCCTGTTGCTAAAGATACGTCTTTAGGGAGGTCGATTAATACAGGTCCTGGTCTTCCAGTCGTTGCAATATGGAAAGCCTCTTTAATAATTCTTGGCAGCTCATCAACAGAGCGTACTTGGTAGTTATGTTTAGTGATTGGCATGGTAATTCCGATCATATCCGCCTCTTGGAAAGCATCTGTTCCAATGACTGTTGTTGCTACCTGTCCCGTAATGACTACAAGCGGCAGGGAATCAATCATCGCATCAGCAATTCCTGTCACAACATTTGTCGCTCCCGGACCTGATGTCACGATACATACACCAGGCTTTCCAGATACTCTTGCATACCCTTCAGCTGCGTGAATCGCACCTTGCTCATGTCTTGCTAAAATATGTCTGATTCCTGTTTTATAGATTTCATCGTAGGTTGGAAGAATAGCTCCTCCTGGGTATCCAAAAATGACATCAACATCCTCACAGGCTAATGCTTTAATCAGCATACTAGAACCCGACATTTCTTTTGCTTGTGCATTTGTTTCGGTTTCCATACTTTGCAACTTTGTGCTCACATCTCTTCCTCCTCACAAACTATCTTTTTGAACATTCTGTATTTTTATTGTGAATGAATATCTTGCATCTTTTTTATCAAATAAAAAAATCTTTCCACTCCACAACAAGCCGTTAAGGTAACGACTGAAGGGGTGAAAAGATTCTTTTCACGGTACCACCCTTGTTCGCTGAATAACATGCATTCAGCCTCTTGGACAAGCCAGGCTTATCACATTTTGATAACGAGTGCTTTTAACACTCGACCAACCCTAGTAGAATATTCGTTCAGGTTGACACTCAGAGGTGAGCTTCTTCATTAGAGCAACGCCGCCTCTCAGCACCAGCAGCTCTCTGTAGTTGCTACTTCTAATGAATACTTTTCCTCTTCTTCGTTTTAACTATTAAATTTTCATAACTCCGCCAGTATTCGCGGATGTAACTAATTTTGAGTAACGTGCTAAATATCCTTTTTTCACTTTAGGTTCAGGTGCTACAAAGCCTTCTTTACGCTCTGCATGTTCTTCAGGTGTAACTAACCATTCAAGCGTACGGTTCGTTAAATCGATGCGGATCTTATCCCCGTTTTCAACGAATGCGATCGGACCGCCTTCCGCTGCTTCTGGAGAAATATGACCAATCGATATTCCTCGAGATGCACCTGAGAACCTTCCATCTGTAATCAGAGCAACCTTTGTACCAAGTCCTCTACCTACAATCGATGATGTCGGGGCAAGCATTTCTGGCATTCCCGGTCCGCCTTTAGGTCCCTCATAGCGGATAACGACTACATGACCTTCCTTAACGGTTCCATCATCAATTCCTTTTTGAGCCTCTTCTTGAGAGTTAAAGATAATTGCTTCTCCTTCAAATACTTTAATAGAAGGATCAACCGCCCCTACTTTGATCACCGCCCCGTCAGGTGCAAGGTTTCCATAAAGAATGGAAAGGCCGCCGACAGGACTATAAGGGTTATCTTTGCGACGAATAACATCGTCGTTTGTAATTTCTGCATGTGCTACATTTTCATATAAGCTCTTGCCAGTAATCGTAATTCGATCAGGGTGAATCGCTCCGTCGATATGACAAAGTTCTTTCATGATCGCACTTACTCCCCCGGCTTGATGAACGTCATCCATTGAATAATCAGAAGCAGGACTGATTTTAGATAAGTAAGGCACTCTCTCAGCCACTTTATTAATACGATTTAAGTCGTACTCAATTTCTGCTTCATTCGCAATAGCTAATGTATGAAGAACTGTATTTGTTGATCCACCCATTGCCATATCTAGAGCAAAGGCATCATCAATTGCTTCTTCTGTAATGATATCGCGAGGCTTTATATCTTTTTCAATTAAGTTCATTAAATGCTTAGCTGCATCCTTAATTAATTGGTGGCGAGCTTCGCTTGTCGCAACCATAGTGCCGTTACCAGGCAGGGCTACACCAAGCATTTCCATTAAGGAGTTCATCGAGTTTGCTGTGAACATTCCAGAACAAGATCCGCAAGTCGGACAAGCACTCTGTTCAATTTCAAGCAGCTCTTCTCTTGTCATAGCCCCTGATGAGAATGCCCCGACTCCTTCAAATACAGAAGCGAGTGAAAGGCTTTTGCCATCTTTTGTACGCCCTGCTTCCATCGGTCCTCCTGATACAAATACAGAAGGGACATTCGTTCTAACAGAAGCCATTAACATCCCTGGTGTGATTTTATCGCAGTTTGGAATGTAGAATACTCCGTCAAACCAGTGCGCATTGATTACTGTTTCTGCTGCATCACAGATAATTTCCCGGCTCGGAAGCGAGTAACGCATCCCGATATGCCCCATAGCAATTCCATCATCTACGCCGATCGTGTTAAATTCGAATGGAATTCCACCTGCATCTCTAATTGCTTGCTTAGCTACTTCTGCAAATTTATTAAGATGCATGTGGCCTGGAATAATATCAATATATGAATTACACACTCCGATAAATGGTTTATCCATTTCATCTTCTCGTACACCAGCGGCTCTCAGTAAGCTTCGGTGCGGTGCGCGATCGATGCCTTTTTTAATCATGTCACTTCTCATATTATCGCCCCTAATTCCCCTTGCTTCTCTCCACTCCGCTCGTCTATTACTATCTCTATATAAGACTAACTAGTCTCAACTGACTTCTATCTGTTCTTTTTCTGTATATACTTTCTCTCCATCTTCTACAACACGCTTACGGAAGGCCGCTAACAACTTATTCGTTTCCTTTCCTGGTGTCCCGTCTCCGATGACTCTCCCATCTACTTTTACAACAGCAATCACTTCTGCAGCTGTACCTGTTAAGAAGACTTCATCAGCAACATAAACATCGTGTCTAGTAAAAGGTTCTTCCCTCATGTCGTAACCAAGCTCATTAGCGAGCTCGATAATTGCATTACGAGTAATGCCTTCTAGAGCTCCAATATATCCTGGAGGTGTGAGAATCTTGTTGCCTTTTACGATAAATACATTGTCCGCAGATCCCTCTGCAACATAGCCTTGATCGTTCAGCATAAGTGCTTCACTTACTCCAGCTAAACTGGCTTCAATTTTTACGAGGATATTATTTAGATAGTTCAGTGATTTCACTTTTGGACTTAGTACATCAGGCCGGTTTCTTCTCGTAGCAACCGTTACAATTTCAAGTCCTGTTTTGTAGAGTTCTTTAGGAAATAAAGCTAATTCCTCTGCAATCACTATGACTTGCGGCTTTGCACAAGATGATGGGTCAAGCCCGAGATTGCCTACACCTCTTGAGATCACTAAACGAATATAAGCATTTTTTAATTCGTTTTTTCTTAATGTTTGGACAACAATGTCCGTCATTTCTTCTTTTGAATGAGGAATCTCTAACATGATTGACTTTGCTGAATAATACAATCTGTCAAGATGTTCGTCTAGTCTAAAGACATTTCCATCGTAGACACGAATGCCTTCAAATACGCCATCACCATATAGAAATCCGTGATCATAAACAGACACTTTGGCTTCATGTTTCATAACAAATTGTCCATTTAAATAGATCCACTGTTCACTCATGCTGCTCACTCTCCAATCAGGCAAAACAATGTCACAAACCATGTTGCCAAGCTCGTTTTACAACTAAAAAGGAACCTAGAATGTATCTTCCCTGAGCGGACATTTGTTTTTTCTAAGTTGTTTATTTGAGGTTTATAATACGCTCATTTTGGGAAAGGGTCAACCACTTTTGGTAAAATAATTTGACAATTTAGATTTGTCCGAACTATTGTATACGCTTACACTTATATCCTGCTTGCGTTACAGCTCTTTAAAATTCTTTTTATTTTTATTCATAGAATCTGTCGAAAGCGGAAAAGATATAGTTGGGTGATGAAGATGAAATGTAAGCAACTGTTCCGCTTGGTTTACTTATCTAAACGCTTTCCTTATATTCGATTGAGACAAAAAAGGAAAGCCTCTTTAATTTTAGTTCAAGAAAACGAGAATAGCTGCCGGACAAAAGGGGAACGAATCCTCTATGAAAAATTAAGAGAATCTGGATATTATCCGACCCCGCACTATAAGATGTTTGGCAGGACGGTAAACATGGCTCTTGTTCCATTCAGGCTTGCTTTGATAGAACGTACATCAGGAGTAGATGAAAAGAAGCTTGTAAGGTCGTTCAAGAAAAAAGGCTGGAGTGTATTGTTTTACGAGGAAGACACAATGCTTTCTGACACACACAATTACTTGAGAGAAATTAGACAGCAAGCAAGACCAACAAAAAACGTCTCCGTATAAATACGGAGACGTTTTATCATATTTATTATTATGTATTACAGAAATGGCGTCCCAGGAGAGATTCGAACTCCCGACCGACGGCTTAGAAGGCCGTTGCTCTATCCTGCTGAGCTACTGGGACAAAGCGGGTGATGAGAATCGAACTCACATCATCAGCTTGGAAGGCTGAGGTTTTACCACTAAACTACACCCGCATGTTACTCATTTAAGTCGGTCAGATCAGTTACTGACGACGCTTATAAATATACCTTATAAAACAGTAAGTGTCAACAAAAATCCTATACTTTTTTTGGATGAAATTTCACTTATTAAGAAGACGGTCAAAATAGACCGTCTTCCCACTGCTTCTTCATCTCGAGTAAGTGCGGGATAGATCTGTTAACTTCTCACCGCTTACTCTTTCATAAAAGCTAACCTCTACCTCAGTATCCGTTATATGACAGATAACATATGTTTGCTCTTTAGGCTTTCGTGGCAGACGCATGCTGCCTGGATTAATGAATAGCACTCCTTGCTCCATAAAACAATCTGCTACATGGGAATGACCAAAACAAACCAAGTTTGCTCCTACTTCTTCTGCACGATAACTCAGAGGAACATACGTCATCTTCACGTTATAATGGTGACCATGAGTAACATACAGCGTTAGCGAACCATAAGTTTCTTTTATTTCTTCAGGAAAATCTGCTCCAAAATCACAGTTTCCTTTCACTGTCTTCACTCCACTAAGCTCTTTGGAATCAACCTGTAATTCAGAATCCCCGCAATGAATGAGCTCATCAACTTCATGCTTATGGCGGTCGACCACTTGAACAACCTCATCTGCCCACCCGTGGCTATCACTCATAATTAACAGCTTCAAACGATCTCCTCCCTTGATTGCCATTTTTTCTTTATTTCCATTGCTCCATAAGCTTCTCAAGTGCTTTGGCTCGATGGCTGATCTGATTTTTTTCCTGCGCTGAAAGTTGAGCCATCGTTTTATCAAATCCAGGCAAGAACATAATAGGGTCATAGCCAAATCCGTTTGCTCCTGCTGGTTCTAGTGCAATGATTCCTTCACAAGTTCCCTCTACAACATAAGTCGGCTCTCCTGGAGAGGCTACGGCTATCGTACAAACAAATCGTGCCGTTCGATCTTCGCTTGGGATGTCCTTCATTTCATTCAACACTTTTTCGTTGTTTGCCTTATCACTCTTTTCCTCACCGGCATATCTCGCAGAATAAACACCCGGACGTCCATCTAAGGCGTCAATCACTAAGCCAGAATCATCTGCAATTACTTTTTGGTTCAAAGCTTTTGCAAGTGTCTCTGCCTTTATAGCCGCATTCTCTGCAAACGTTTTCCCTGTTTCTTCAATGTCAGGTATTTCATCATACTCAAGGAGAGATGTAACCTGATAGCCATCATGGGCAAACATTTGCTCAAACTCTCTTACTTTTCCTTTGTTTTTAGTCGCAATTATGATTTGATTTTTCATTAATTATTCATCCTTTTTATATGTATCAATCTTCTCTGAAATCTCACCTAATGCAGCTTTTTGATGGGAGATTAACTCGTCAATTCCATGTTCAGCTAAGTCAAGCAGTTGATTCAGCTGCTCCCTTGAGAACGTAGCTTCCTCACCCGTACCTTGAAGCTCAACAAATTGATGAGCGCCAGTCATGATGACGTTCATATCTACTTCTGCAGCAGCATCTTCTACATAGCATAGATCAAGCACCTCTCCATGAGTCGGCTCCACTCCGACTGAAACAGCTGCTAAATAGTCTTTAATTGGCCAGCTTTTGATCAGACCTCGCTCGACTGCTTTGTTAACAGCAATTGATAATGCGACAAAAGCTCCTGTAATTGAAGCGGTTCTCGTTCCACCATCTGCTTGAATAACGTCACAGTCAATCCAAATCGTTCTCTCACCGAGCTGGTCTAAGTCTAAAATGGTTCTTAGCGAACGACCAATTAAACGCTGGATTTCCATCGTTCTTCCCGTCACTTTCCCTTTTGATGATTCTCGTATTGTACGTTGTTCTGTCGCGCGCGGAAGCATAGAATATTCTGCTGTAATCCAACCTTTGCCCTGTCCTCTCATAAAAGGGGGGACTCTCTCTTCTATACTTGCCGTACAAATCACTTTTGTATCACCCATCGAGATAAGTACTGATCCCTCTGGATGTTTTAAATAGTCCGTATCCAACTGGACTGCTCTAAGTTCATTTACTTGTCTTCCATCTGATCTCATATTGCATTCCTCCTCTACCATATCATAACATCTATCCCTTTGTAGAATCACACAATATCCTATCTCCTATCCATGGAAATCAACGAAATCAGATGATTATCTAAAACCATACTTAAAAAAGAGACAGCATTTTGCTGTCTCACTCAATTAGAAACTCCCTGTATTCACTTTTTCCGGTCTAGATACAGGCTGCGTCATCTGACCGGATTCATGTAATATATTCGTTTCCCCATTTACTTGTACTGCGACCTGCTCGACTCCTTCTTGCTCTGTCAGGGTAAGCGCGAGCATATTCAAAGCTGCATCAGATACTGCTTTGGCATCCAGCTGGCTTAACAATGATTCATTAAAGTTTAATGTCACGACCCCATTTTCATATAAAGGGTCGGATAACAGCTCAACGCCGTTCCTAAAATCCGTTAATAGATTAGACTTATAAGAAGGCCCCTGCAAGAGTTCATTGACTGCTGCTTTCAATGAGTCTTCACCAAGTCCTACCCTTCTTGTGACAGGAACATAATACGTGTTTTCACCTTTTTGATCTAGAAAATAGAGCGTAACGCTTTTACTGTTGACCATATCTGCTACACCATTTGATTCAATATTAATCCCATTGGCTCGGCTTACCCCCTCACCAATCGGAGTGCCATTTTGCGGCATCATCTCTTGATCATAGCCATTAATTCTAATTTTCACTTTTTCAACTGTATCAAACTGCGTTAATGTCCACGTGATTGCTTGTAGAATCTGCTGTTCTTGTTCAGGATCATACTCTTTAAATTCATTCGAGAAATCAGCAATAGCGACTCCATCATCATCTAAATGTACATCGACTTCTGTCCCAGCAGGTATAACCGCTTTAAATCCATTTGGCAATAACTCAGTCACAGGTCCACCGTCAACTAAATATTGAAGAGATTGACGCAGGACACTTTCCGTTTTAGGCAATGTTAACGTTTGAGGGACGACTAAGCCATTTTCATCGATTAGATATAATTCTCGCTGCACATCTTCTACAACTGCATCTGCCTCAGCTTCACCCTCATCACCATCTTCGCCTTCTTCACCTTTACTAGGAGCTTCGGCATCCCCTTCCCCGTCTACCCCTTCTTCACTCTCTTCTAATTCAAGCGAATCTCCTTCATCAATATAACTAACTGGCGGCGCATCCATTTCATTTGCTGCTTCATTTGCTCCAAACGAACACCCTGTAGCTACAAGGGTTGAAATGACTAATACTGGAACACCTTTACGAAAGAACTTACGCATTGTTTCCCCTCCTAAAAAAAGATGGTTTGTACTACATGTATACGAGCACTTTTGAACTTTAGACCACTTGTCTACAAAAAATAACAAGCACAAAAAAACCACCTAACGTAATGTTAGACGGTTTCTTGTCTGCCTAGATGAATCGACTCGACTTCAATATCGATTTCAAGCCATTTATCAGCAAGTGTTTTAAATTGGTCTTTATCTCCTGTAGTAAAGAAGCGGTGGGTTGGTTTTCGTTGGTCTGTAAACAGTAAATTATTATGATAGAGGAGCCCGCTCACTTCTCTGGCGGTTTCATCACCAGATGAGATCAATTGCACATCCGGCCCCATCTGCTTTTGAATAGTGTCTTTTAACAGCGGGTAATGAGTACAGCCTAAAATCATCGTATCAAAACCTCTATTTTGTAATGGCTCTAATACTTCTTTTACAATCAGATCAGCTTCTGCTCCCTCAAATACTCCACGTTCTACTAACGGAACAAATGGAGGACAAGCTAGACTTTCCACTTTCACTTCATGATTAATTGACTTTAAGGCTTTTTCATACGCACCGCTCTCAATCGTCCCAACCGTCCCAATCACAGCCACATGATCCTTTTTTGTCACTTTGAGTGCACTTGTTGCACCAGGATGTACAACCCCAACTACAGGAATGGAAAGTTCCTTTTTCACTTCTTCTAAAACGACCGCTGTCGCTGTGTTGCATGCGATGACTAACATTTTCATGTTTTCTTCAAGCAGCCGGTTAATCATCTCCCAAGTGTACGTGCGAACTTCTTCGCTCGTTCTCGGACCATACGGACATCTAGCTGAATCGCCCAGATAAACAATCTCCTCTTTAGGAAGCTGCCTCATCAGCTCTTTAGCTACTGTTAATCCCCCTAGGCCCGAATCAATCACTCCTATCGGTCTATCCACTATGTTTCCCTCAATTTCTATGCAACCTTGACGTTCTACACTTTAGCCTTCATTTCTTCATGTAGTACATGCAAGCTCTTCTCGAGAAAGTTTACTTCTTCTTGAGAAAAATTCTGCAAAATATTTTCTAAATACTCTTGTCTTTTATTGATCACTTCATTAATAATTGTCGTTCCTTTATCTAACAAGTGAATCCTTACCACACGACGATCATTTTTATCTTTCACACGTTCTACCAGCTCGTTTTTCTCCATCCGGTCAACGAGATCAGTCGTAGTACTGCACGCTAAATACATCTTGTTCGATAGCTCTCCTATTGTCATATCACCATATTCGTTCAACCATTGTAATGCGACAAACTGAGGAGGGGTAATAGGAAACTGCGTTAAAATTTCTCTTCCTTTTTGCTTAACCATTTCCGAAACTCTTCTTAAAGATCGTTCAATTTGTTCAATTTGTTGCTGGTCCATCTAATGTACCTCCGTCTATTAAACGTGATTTCGTCTATAACGTCTAGACGAAAATCGTCCTAATTTATTTTATATACTATACGTTTTCTGAAACCTGCAGCCGGTAGGCTCTAAGATTTAGTTCACAAGCTCATATCATTCTAAAAACACTTAATTTGTCCCTTAAAATATGTACCTTATTCCCTCATTGTCTCTGTTTTCAGCATGAATTGCAAGCTTTGATCTAACTGTTACGAGAAATGTCAAATGATTTACCTCATAAAAAAAAGAGCAACCGCCAAGACGGTTACTCTAAGTAAATTATGCTTTCACAAATGCTTCACGGACACGAGCTTCTACTTCATCTGCTGTATCTAAGTTAAGCATTTCTTGCGCAAACGTTGCTAATTCTTCTTTTGACAGGTCAAGTAATTGACTTCTAGCAGGTAAGATAGATGTTGCACTCATGCTGAACTCATCAAGACCAAGACCTAATAATAATGGAATAGCAATCTCGTCTCCTGCCATTTCACCGCACATTCCAGCCCATTTTCCTTCTTTATGAGCTGCTTTAATGACCATATCTACTAATCGTAAAATGGAAGGGTGATACGGCTGGTACAAGTAGGAAACTCGCTCATTCATACGATCTGCTGCCATTGTATATTGAATCAGATCATTTGTACCAATACTGAAGAAATCAACCTCTTTGGCAAAACGATCTGCAGCTACTGCTGTCGAAGGAATTTCAACCATGATTCCAACTTCGATCTCATCTGATACTTCTACACCTTCAGCAGTAAGCTTGTCCTTTTCTTCAGCAAGTAAAGCTTTTGCTTCGCGAAGTTCTTCAAGAGTAGCAATCATTGGGAACATAATTTTCAATTGACCATACGAGCTTGCACGCAAGAGAGCACGCAGCTGAGTACGGAACATATCGACTTTTTCTAGACAAAGTCGAACGGCACGGTATCCTAAGAAAGGATTCAGCTCTTTAGGAAGATCTAAATAAGGAAGTTCTTTATCTCCACCGATATCAAGAGTACGAATAACGACTGGTTTTCCGTCCATGCGCTCAACTACTTCTTTATAAGCTTCGAACTGCTCATCCTCAGTCGGAAGTGCGTCACGTCCCATATAAAGAAATTCGGTACGGTATAAGCCAATACCCTCTGCACCATTATTAATTACACCTTCAAGATCTTTTGGTGTACCAATATTTGCAGCAAGCTCTACATGCTGACCATCCTTTGTAACAGATGCTTCATTTACAAGCTTAGCCCATTCTTCCTTCTGCTTTTGGTAATCAGCTTTTTTCTTTTCGTATGTAGCTAATTCATCAGAAGATGGGTTAATAATGACATCACCATCGATACCATCTACAATAATTGTCATTCCATTCTCAATTTTTGCCGTTACTTCTTTAGCCCCTACGACCGCAGGGATTTCAAGTGAACGAGACATAATAGCCGAATGAGATGTTCTTCCGCCGATATCTGTAGCAAATCCTTTAATGAATACAGGGTTTAACTGTGCTGTATCTGATGGCGTTAAATCTTCTGCAATAACGATCGTTTCCTCAGCAATCGTTGCTAATGATTGAGCTTCAACTCCTAGAAGATGTCCAAGCACACGCTTTGATACATCACGAATATCAGACGCACGTTCTTTCATATATTCATTATCCATGTTCTCAAACATATCGATGAACATATTAGCGATTTCATTTAATGCGTATTCGGCATTTTGACTTTCATCGTTAATTTTCCCTTTTACTGCATCAACAAGCTCAGGATCACTTAAAACAAGCAAGTGAGCCGCGAAGATCTCGGCTTTATCAGCACCCATTTCAGCTTCAGTCTTGTCTTTAATGACAGTCAGCTCATCTTTAGCTGTTTTAAGGGCTGCATCAAAACGCTCAATCTCAGCATCACGATCAGTCACTTTTTTTAATTCAATATTCAGGTCAGGTTCAACGTGGACAAAAGCTTTGGCGATTGCTACTCCGCTAGAAGCAGCAATCCCAGTTAATTTTAATGACATTATTCGCCTAACCCTTCTTTAATAACATCCTCAATTGCTTGTAATGCTTCATCTGCATCAGAACCTTCTGCCTTAATTGTTACTTCAGCCCCTTGACCTACCCCTAGTGACATAACACCCATGATTGATTTTAAGTTAACAGACTTACCTTTGTACTCAAGAGTTACATCTGATGAGAATTGTCCTGCTTTGTTTACTAATTGTGTTGCAGGACGAGCGTGAATTCCTGTTTCTGCTGTAATTTTAAATGTTTTTTCTGCCATTGTTCATCAACCTCTTTCATTTATTTTAGAATGGGGTTGGTTTGATGCACCCATTCTGTTTCATAATTTTGTTGCTGCTCTTTGCATCCTCCTAACGTTAACTATGCAATTTACATCTGCATGAAAACGTTTTAAAGGGAATCCTACAAAAAACAGGCATCAGTAAAGAAACGCACATGATGATAACATGGACTACACTTGTATCGTACCCCATTTAAACCTCATATACACTTCCATACTCATGCCTGATCTTGTCAGTAACACGTAACTAAGTGCAACATATAATTTATTTAATAAGACAACTTATTATTTATTTAATAAATCGTTGTAAGTAAAACACAACTTCCGGCAGCTGTTCTGCCTTGTAATGTGTGTTAAAACGTTGATTTAAAACGTTAATTAACTCACTAGAGACAGTATAGCACAACTCAAATTCTTCTTTCAACACATCTGATAGCTTGGGAGAATAGTTGACTATGTCAGTTGATTGAAAACGATCAATCAGTTCGCACAAAAAACTAACTAAACGCATATACTCAACTGAGCGCCTATTCAAACTGACATTGCCTTTTTCCATAATAATTTCTACAAGCTCTGAAACGAGCTGAGGATGTTCATTCATCTCAGATAACGGCTGATTAGATGAGGCACTATAAATATGCAACGCGACAAATCCAATTTCAGCTTCTGGCAGTTCGACAGTCAAGTGAGCGTTTAAGTAATCTACCGCTTTTCTAGCAAGGTGAAACTCGTTTGGAAACATCATTTCTGTTTCAGTTAAAAATGGATTAGAAATTTCGATCCCCTGCTCCAGCCTTCTTATTGCAAAATGAATATGATCCGTTAAAGCAAGATGAATCCGTTCATAAAGAGGCTTAGGCAGCTCTCTTTGAATCATGCGGATAATCTCATTGATATGAATGATTAATGCTTCATCTAGATCACTTAGGAGCTCCCTGTATTGCTTTTGTTCTTCTTTGTCTTTTAACACAAATAATTTATCAATTGCATCGGCTTGTATGTGCTGTCCTTTTTTTCGGCCAAAGCCAATCCCTTTGCCAATAAGAATCACTTCATTAAGCTCAGGACTTTGTGCGATTACCACATTATTATTAACTACTTTCTCGATTCGATAAGTTCCATTCATGAACTGCCCTCTTTTGCATACATTCTATATACCATCTTATCTAAGGAGTAAATCACCGTCAATAAATATAGTCATTCGTATAATGCTTTATTTATTTAGAGATTATGCTCACATGTTAGAAGTTCTTTACATATACTATCAAGACTAAAGCCCTTCAACAGTGGGATTGAGTTACCCAAATTCGCTCTTAGCCCGAGCAAGAAGGAGTGAACTCATTGAAAGGAGCAGAATTCGGACCTAAACCATTACTTACGAAAAGGGAACGAGAAGTGTTCGAACTACTTGTACAAGATAAAACAACGAGAGAAATTGCACAAGAACTTTTCATAAGTGAGAAAACAGTACGAAATCACATTTCTAATACAATGCAAAAGTTGGGGGTTAAGGGGCGCTCTCAAGCTGTTATTGAACTGATCAGATTAGGTGAAATCGAAATCTAAACAGCATTAAACGCAGCAGGTGCACAAACATCATATGACAGCCTTCTCGGTCAGCTTACCTCCTAATTTGGAAGTAAGCTGACTTTTACTAATTATAAAGCCTCTGTAACCACACTTTTACCATTGCTTATAAACAAACCATTTCTCCTTTGAGGGCTTGACGCATTTCTTCATTCCAAGGTACTGCTTTGCCGCTTTCCTTACCTATCTGGACAATGGCTCCTCTTCCTGTTAAGCACACCTCTTGATCTTGATTAAGAACAAGATAGTGAAGATCCATTGATGAACTTCCTAATTTTTCTACTTTTACATATACTCTTAGCTGCTCGTTGAATTTAATTTGTCTTACATAGTCGCATTGTAGGTCAGCTGCTACGATCATCGTCTCAAAATCGGCATTGGCCCATTTTTGCATTAACCCTAACGAGCTGAAATATTCAAGCCTTGCATCTTCAAAATAAACAAGGGCATTTTTGTTGTTCACATGCCCGAAAGCATCTGTTTCTGAAAATCTCACACGAACCTCGCTTGAGAAAGTGAACCCTTTTTTCCATTTATCAAAATCAGTAATATACGCTGGCAGTCTCATGTTAGTCCCTCACTTCAAATAGTCTATTAAAAAAACTCACCCTCTATTGATCTATGTACCTACTTACGGGTAATAGTTCAATAAAAGGGTGAGTGTTAAATTTCAATCATTAACCGATTAAGAATAATTCTTATTGTCCACCAAAGAAGTTCTTAAATGATTGTAATGTTGTTTGACGGTTTAGGTCCGCAATGGATGTCGTAAGAGGAATCCCTTTTGGACAAGCTTGTACACAGTTTTGTGAGTTACCGCAATTAGCAAGTCCGCCATCACCCATAATAGTCTCTAAACGTTCTGCTTTATTCATTTCACCAGTTGGGTGAGCATTGAATAAACGAACTTGAGATAACGGCGCAGGTCCGATAAATTCAGATTTGCTGTTTACATTCGGACATGCTTCTAAGCAAACCCCACAAGTCATACATTTAGAAAGTTCATAAGCCCATTGACGCTTTGTTTCTGCCATACGTGGCCCTGGTCCTAAATCGTATGTTCCGTCAATTGGAATCCATGCTTTTACTTTCTTCAATGAATCAAACATTCTGCTGCGGTCAACCATTAAGTCACGTACAACAGGGAATGTTTTCATTGGCTCAAGGCGAATTGGCTGCTCAAGCTGATCCACTAGTGCCGTACATGATTGACGGGGCTTCCCGTTAATCACCATTGAACACGCTCCGCATACCTCTTCTAGACAGTTCATATCCCATGCGATTGGAGTTGTTGTTTCCCCTTTTGTAGTAACTGGGTTACGACGGAACTCCATTAACGCTGAGATAACGTTCATATTTGGACGATATGGTACCTCAAACTCTTCCACATAAGAACTGCTGTTTGGGTCATCTTGACGAGTCACTTGGAATTTGATTGTTTTTTCACTCATGATTTAACAGCTCCTTGCTTCTTTTGTGAGTAGTCACGTTTACGAGGTTTGATGAGTGATGTATCAACTTCTTCATACGTAAAGTCTGGTGCGTTCTTCGCTGGGTTGAACGTAGCCTTTGTTGTTTTTAAGAAGTCTTCATCATTACGCTCAGGGAATTCAGGCTTATAGTGTGCTCCGCGACTCTCGTTACGATTGTAAGCACCAAGAGTAATTACACGTGCAAGGCTTAACATACCATCAAGCTGGCGTGTGAAGGATGCACCTTGGTTACTCCATTTAGCCGTATCATTAATGTTGATGTTTTTGTAACGTTCCATCAACTCTTGAATCTTTTCATCTGTTTTAAGAAGCTTTTCGTTGTAACGTACTACTGTTACGTTATCTGTCATCCACTCGCCAAGCTCTTTGTGAAGGATGTAAGCATTCTCTTTACCATCCATTTTCATGATGTTATCAAATGTTTCTTGCTCTTTCTTCACTTCATTATCAAATAATGATGAAGACATAGCTTCTGCAGACTTCTCTAGTCCGTTCATGTATTCAATAGCTTTAGGACCAGCAACCATTCCACCGTAGATCGCAGAAAGCAGTGAGTTTGCTCCTAAGCGGTTTCCACCATGCTGAGAGTAATCACACTCACCTGCAGCAAATAGACCAGGGATGTTTGTCATTTGATCGTAATCAATCCACATTCCACCCATTGAATAGTGAACAGCAGGGAAGATCTTCATTGGTACTTTACGTGGGTCATCCCCCATGAACTTCTCATAAATCTCGATGATACCGCCAAGCTTAATATCAAGCTCTTTAGGATCTTTATGAGATAAGTCAAGGTATACCATGTTTTCTCCGTTAATACCAAGCTTTTGCTCAACACAAACGTCAAAGATTTCACGCGTTGCGATATCACGCGGTACAAGGTTTCCGTATGCAGGGTATTTTTCTTCTAGGAAGTACCACGGCTTACCATCTTTATACGTCCATACTCGTCCACCTTCACCACGTGCTGACTCACTCATTAGGCGAAGCTTATCATCACCTGGGATTGCTGTAGGGTGGATTTGAATGAATTCACCGTTTGCATAATGAACACCTTGTTGATAAAGTTTCGCAGCAGCAAAACCAGTGTTGATTACTGAGTTTGTTGACTTACCAAAGATAATTCCAGGGCCGCCTGTTGCCATGATTACAGCATCAGCTGGGAAGCTCTTAATTTCAGAAGACTTCAGATCTTGTGCTGTAATTCCACGACAGGTACCTTCATCATCAACGATAGCTGATAAGAACTCCCATCCTTCATACTTTGTAACAAGACCGCTTGTCTCATGACGGCGAACCTGCTCATCTAGTGCATACAGTAATTGCTGTCCTGTTGTAGCACCTGCAAATGCTGTACGGTGATGCTGAGTTCCACCAAAGCGACGGAAGTCAAGAAGACCTTCTGGAGTACGGTTAAACATAACTCCCATACGGTCCATCAAGTGAATAATTCCTGGTGCTGCTTCTGTCATTGCTTTTACAGGAGGCTGGTTTGCTAAGAAGTCTCCCCCGTATACCGTATCATCAAAGTGCTCCCAAGGAGAATCCCCTTCACCCTTTGTATTTACCGCACCATTAATTCCGCCCTGTGCACACACAGAGTGAGAACGTTTTACCGGTACCAATGAAAATAAATCAACAGGCACCCCTTTTTCTGCTACTTTAATTGCTGCCATCAGACCAGCTAGTCCGCCTCCGACAACAATAACTCTGCCTTTACTCATCCTGATCCACTCCTTAAATGTTTGCTAAGTCTGGATTAATGAATGCGAGGATTGCGCGAATCCCAACAAACGTTAATGCGACGAAAATACCGATCGTTACATATGTTGCAATTTGCTGTGAACGTGGTGTAACTGTAAGTCCCCAAGATACTGCAAATGACCATAAACCATTAGCAAAGTGGAACGTAGCAGCAACGACACCTAAAATATAAAACGCAAGCATAAATGGACTGCTTAAAATATCAGCCATCATATTGTAGTTAACTTCTGCACCAAATGCAGCTGCGATACGAGTTTCCCAAACATGCCATGCAATGAAAATTAATAAGAAAATACCTGACGTACGTTGTAAACGGAACATCCAGTTACGGAAGAAACCGTAACGTGCCGTGTTATTTCTAGCTTGGAATGCAATATAGATACCATAGATAGCGTGGTATAATAGTGGAATAAAAATAATGAAGATCTCAAGCGCATAACGGAAAGGTAAGCTTTCCATGAAATGTGATGCTTGGTTAAATGAACTAGCTCCTCTTGTAGCAAAATGATTGACTACCAAGTGTTGTACTAAGAATAATCCAACTGGAATTACGCCTAGTAAAGAATGCAACTTACGATTAAAAAACTCTCGATTACCGGCCATACCTTTGTCCCCCCACAATTGTTTTTTGACTACCCATACAAAAATTCTGTCTACATTCTCTCTTTTTCCGTATAACGTGTACCTCCCCACTGTGAAAACAACGTGATATGGAAATTAAACGAAATTTGTGAAACTTACGTAAAGTTTCTGTGAAAAAAATCCGACAAATTAATTGTACTCCCATCAGTTTGCCTCGTCAAGAAAACGTATACAAGTCTTTTATACAAAGTTTTTCGCGCTTTGTAACCCTTACTGGGCAAGAAACCCTTGGTATTTAGCACTTTTTGTAGAAAATAGTCTGTTAATTTTATTGGCTCTAACTCAATCTTCTGAAAAAAATTATAAAAAAATCCTGTATACCCTGAATTTCTCAGGATAAAACAGGAAATTTTGTTCTTTAACCAATAATAATCCGCTCAGTTGGATATTTAAAATGACTCTTCGTTTCTCTTCGTCTAATAGAGAATAAGAAGGCGATTAGTCCAACCCGCCCAATAAACATTAATACCATTAATACAAACTGACTAGGCAACGATAAATCAGGTGTAATCCCCAATGATAAGCCACATGTTCCGAACGCAGAGGCAGTTTCAAAAATAATAGCTAAAAGCGTGATATCACTTTGCGATTCAAATGCAGCAATTAAAGTAACAGCTGCAAACAACATGACTAGAAACACGGATAGAACAATAAAAGCCTTTTGACGATCTTCAGGATGAATCTCTCTTCCAAATACTTTTACATCGTCCTTACCCAGGGCGAAGCTTTTAATCGTTAAAAACATGACCGCGACCGTCGTCGTTCGAATTCCCCCGCCCACACTTGAAGGACTGGCCCCTATAATCATAAGGGCAGACATAAACAATAATGTGGCAATATTTAATTCCGACACATCCATGGTCGAAAGGCCGCCGCTTCTCGTGGTGGCTGAATTAAAGATGGAATAAAATAACTGCTGGTGCCACTCAAGACCTACATAATATGATCCCGTCTCAAGCGCCCAAATTCCAATAACCCCAATAATAAAAACAGCAAAATAAGTAGTCGTTGTAATCTTCGTAAACAAGCTGAATTTAAAATGAGGGTTATCTTTAGAGAAATACTCCTTCAGTTCCATTAACACAGGGAACCCAATCGCACCAGCAAAAATCAGCAGGATCACAACAAGCTGTACATAATAATCGTTCGCAAAAGGAATTAACGATTGCCCTGTGACATCAAACCCCGCATTTGTAAATGCACTTAATGAAGCAAATGCGCCTTGATAGAAGGCTTCCCCAACCGTATCAAAATAGCGTATATAATATGTACCTAGAATCAATGCCCCAATTAACTCGATGATTAAAGCTACAAAAAGAATACCTCTCATCAAATTCACTAGGCCTGAAAATTTATTTTGGTTTTGATCGACCATGATCAGCATTCGCTGAGATAAATTGATTTTCTTTCCGAAAAGCATCCATACAAATGTGCCTAGTGTCATAATGCCAATTCCGCCAAGCTGAATAGCCAATGCAAGAAAGAATACACCGATATAACTATACGTCTCTGACACATTTACCACCGTTAACCCAGTCACACTTACCGCACTTACAGACGTAAATAACGCTTCAGAGAATGTAAGGTCGACTCCTTCTTTATGTGAGATAGGTAGATAAAGAAGGATACTAAAGACAATCATTGCTATGATATAAGAAATGATAATAACCCTAAAGGGGGAAAGAAATTGACTTAACCCTAATTTCATCGTGTAGTACCTCCGTATTCATTCGCGCTTAAGTATACCATTTCCGTATTAGAGAAACTATAAGCGCTAGGAAAAAAGTAAGCACTTTTCCTTATATTTCCCTACGATTACCTCCCAATACTTCTGAGATTCCTTCTATATTCATTTGGACAGCTAGAAAGAGACCTTTTATAATATAAGAAGAGGAGAGGTGTTTTTCTACATGGAATTTAGAGACGAGACATTCGGTTACGATTTACTTAGAAATGATATTTTAAAGGAGGTCTTCGGGCAAGAGCATGACTCTATTTTGTACTGGGTTGGAAAAGCCCTTGCTCGCAAGTACCCGTTACATACAATCGAGGAAACCATCGATTTTTTTGAAAAAGCAAATTGGGGTACCCTGTCATTAGTAAAAGAAAAAAAGCAAGAACGGGTATTTGAGCTTCGCGGTGAATGGATGGATAAAAACGATGACCGCAGTTATCAATTAGAGGCAGGATTTCTAGCCCAGCAAGTAGAAACATGGCTGTCCTCTTATACTGCTGCTACTCAGACAAAGAAAAAAGGGATTATTCATATTCAAGTCGAGTCCGATCTGCATGACACGATTGAAGCGTAAAAAAAGCGATGCATGAGTGCATCGCTTTTTCCTTTATACTAATTGTGCCGCTTGTTCTTCTTCATGTACTTCGTCTAATTTAAACGCATCATGTAAGACCTCAACTGCCATCACCATATCGTCTTCAGATACAACAGCCGACACTTTAATCTCAGATGTGCTGACCATTTTAATAAATATTTCATTTTTAGCTAGGGCCTCAAACATTGTAGCAGCCACACCCGGGTTTGAAATCATGCCTGACCCTACTATCGATACTTTTGCAAGATCTTCTTCATGATATAAGTGTTCAAATTCAAGTTCATTCTTTGCTTGCTCTAAGCGTGCTACTGTTTCTTTCAGTGAGCATTGAGTAATAGAGAATGAGATATTTACATGATCTTCGTCGTATTGGTTTTGAATAATGATATCTACATTTACTCCGTTGCTTGATAAAATAGAAAATAGTTTTGGCAGGGTATCCATACGGTTTGGCAGACCTGCAACTGTTACTTTTGTAACATCATTCTCAAATGCAATCCCTCTTACGATTAAATTTTTCTCCACTGTAACTTCCTCCTCAATCATTGTTCCCGTTTCTTCTACCATGCTTGATGCAACCATTAATGGAACTTCATAATTTTTCGCAAACTCTACCGCTCTTGGATGAAGTACACCTGCTCCTAAGTTTGCCATCTCTAACATTTCATCATAAGATACCGCCTGCAGTTTACGTGCCTTCTTCACATAACGTGGGTCCGTCGTAAATACTCCGGTTACATCTGTATAAATCTCACAACGGTCTGCCCCTACAGCTGCAGCCAGCGCAACCGCTGTTGTATCTGAACCGCCTCTTCCAAGTGTTGTAATGCTGCCATCTTCTGTTACACCTTGAAAACCTGCCACAACTAGTACTTTGCCTGCTTCAAGCTGATTTGTTAACCGTTCTGAATCAATTTCTTGTATTCTTGCATTTCCATGAGATGCTTCTGTTAAAATACCTGCCTGACCGCCTGTATAAGATACGGCATCTACCCCGCGCTTTAAGAGTGCCATTGTAAGTAAGGAGATCGTCACTTGTTCTCCCGTGGATAAAAGCATATCCATTTCTCTCTTACTTGGATGATCCGTAATATCACTTGCTAAACTGACAAGCTGATCCGTTGACTTCCCCATCGCTGAAACGACAACAATCAACTCACTCCCTGCCTCTGCTGCTCGTGTAACACGGTCTGCAACATTTTCAATTTTTTCTACAGAACCAACTGAAGTTCCGCCATATTTTTGTACAATCCTTGCCATTTCGCCTCATCCTCTCAATCTCTTCACGCGCGATTCTTTTGATCGACTGGATGTGTTATACCTTTTTGCGTACAAAAAAAGCAACAATAAGGAAAACCCCTCACCGTTGCTTGTCATACCGTACAGGTACCACACTACTCCCTTTCTCACGTGAGATAGTTCTCCACAAGACTATTGGGTATAGTCAAGTGACAGCCTTACCCCTATTCGAGATAAGTCCAGCATGTATAGTTATGAGGTCTATACAAACTTCGGCGAATTCCCCTTTTAACCAGTGTCAAAGAACCTCATCGTTCTCGACTGGCTTACTAATGGTTTTCGCTCCTCTACCATCACTTCATTGTTTTGAAGTGCGGCATATTTAATTGTTTTTCATTCTAGCAGAGGATAACGTATGTTGCAACAAGAAATTTAATCTTTCTCATGCAGCTTTTCATATATAGCTTCTGCTACGTTCTTTGGCACCCCTTCTACTGCTAATTCTTCAATCGTCGCTTCCTTCATTTTTCTCACGGACCCAAAATGCTTGAGCAGCTGGCGTTTTCGTTTCTCTCCTACACCAGGGATCTCATCAAGCACAGATTGAAAGAAGGTTTTTGACCTTGTTTGTCTATGAAAGGTAATCGCAAACCTGTGAACCTCATCTTGTATTCTTTGAAGTAAATAAAATTCATGGCTGTCTCTTTTTAACGGAATGACTACCGGAGGGTCGCCCATTAATAATTGTGAGGTACGGTGCTTTTCATCTTTAGCAAGTCCGCAAACCGGTATAGAGAGCCCTAATTCATCTTCGATTACTTCTTGCGCAGAAGCAATCTGACCTTTTCCTCCATCAATGACAATTAAATCAGGCAGCGGTCTTTCTTCTTGCAGCAGCCTCACATAGCGCCTTTTTACAACCTCGCGCATTGAACCGTAATCATCTGGACCTGTCACTGTCTTGATCTTGTATTTCCGGTAATCTTTGCGGCTTGGTTTCCCATCTAAAAAGGTCACCATTGCGGAGACAGGATCTGTTCCTTGAATGTTTGAGTTATCAAAAGCTTCTATGCGATAAGGAGTTGCAATCCCCATCGCTTCTCCTAATCGTTCTACTGCTTTGATCGTTCGATCTTCATCCCGCTCAATTAAAGAAAACTTTTCTTTTAGCGCAAAAGATGCATTCTGGTTGGCTAAATCCAGCAGCTCCTTTTTCTTACCTCGTTTCGGATGAGCTGTCTTCACTTCTAATAATTGTTCAACCAATTCACGATCTACCTCTTCTGGCAGGAGTATTTCCGCTGGCTTAATATGATCTTTTTGAAGATAAAACTGCCCTACAAATGTAAGCAGATCATCCTTAGCTTCTTTATAAAATGGAAAAATCGACACATCACGCTCGATCAGCTTTCCTTGACGTATAAAGAACACCTGCACGCACATCCAGCCTTTATCATAAGCAAAGCCAAATACATCTCGATTAATATGATCATTAATGGTCATCTTTTGCTTTTCTCTGACTTGATCCATATGCTGCAATAGATCTCTTAATTCTTTGGCCCGCTCAAAATTCAACTCTTCTGAGGCTTTCATCATCTTCTCTGTAAGATCTTCTTTAATCTCATCATGACCTGAACGCAAAAATTTAGTGATTTCTTGAACCATCTCTTGGTTTTGCTCTTTTGTGACCTCATAAACACACGGCGCTAAACATTGACCGATATGATAATATAAACACACTTTATCGGGCATCGTTCTGCATTTACGCAATGGATATAAGCGGTCTAATAACTTTTTCGTCTCGTTAGCCGCTCCTGCATTAGGATAAGGACCAAAATACTTCCCGCCGTCTTTTTTTATGTTTCTTGTTGTAATCAACCGCGGATGTTCTTCATTTGTTATTTTTAAATACGGATACGATTTATCATCTTTTAACATGACATTGTATTTTGGGTCATGTTTTTTTATTAAGTTCATCTCGAGAATAAGCGCCTCGATATTTGATGAGGTCATAATATATTCAAAGTCCACAATCTCACTAACAAGCCGTTGTGTTTTCGCATCATGAGAACCAGTAAAATAAGATCGCACTCGATTTTTCAAAACCTTTGCTTTCCCTACATAGATAATGGTTCCTTGACGATCTTTCATTAAATAACAGCCAGGCTGATCAGGCAAGACCGCTAGCTTTTCCTTCAGGTAATTTCCATCTTTCTGATTCACTTACATGTCTCCCCCTCTCCATTACAGCGAAACTTATTGCTGTAAATCCGATAGCTCTAACCTATTGGCTGCAAGATCTAAACATATGTTCTCTCACTCTATTGTTAGCGACATCTAAAAAAATATCAAGTATGAAGCAGCAAGCACAGCAAAAAATCGCGCTCTCTTTTGAGGGCGCGATTTCATAATGAATTATAGGTGTTTGTTTAGAAGTTCAGCTAATGCTTCCTTCGGCTGGAACCCAACAACTTGATCTACTACATCTCCATCTTTAAAAACAAGAAGAGTAGGGATACTCATGACGCTGTATTTACCAGCTGTTTCTTGGTTCTCATCTACATCTAACTTAGCAATCTTTACTTTATCGCCCATCTCTGCATCTAATTCTTCAAGAACAGGTGCAATCATTTTACAAGGTCCACACCAAGGTGCCCAAAAGTCTGCAAGAACGACTCCCTCACTTGTTTCACTTGCGAATGTTTGATCTGTTACGTTTACGATAGCCATCAAAAAAGCCTCCTTTAATTCTCAACAAAATAATTTACAGTCTGATTATACCATTTGACGTATTAAATTGGCGAATAAGTTGCTCGCAATTATTATCCCCTGCCTAGTATTAAAATAACCGAATGAATAATTTTAAAACATGCCCCGCTATAATCTATGTGATAAAAAAAGAAAGCCCATGCGTCTATGGACTTTCTTAAAGGGTCATTAGTTAGAAACTAATGTGCTTTTAAGCTCTTCTGTCAGGATTGGAAGAATTTCAAATAGATCGCCGACTATACCGTAATCAGCCACTTCAAAAATAGGAGCTTCTGGGTCTTTGTTAATTGCTACAATGACCTTAGAGTTAGACATACCAGCTAAATGCTGAATCGCACCTGAAAGACCAACCGCAATATATAAATCTGGTGTCACGACTTTACCCGTTTGACCAATTTGCAGTGAGTAATCGCAATAGTCTGCATCACACGCTCCACGAGACGCTCCAACCGCACCGCCTAGTAGGTCTGCTAATTCTTGCAGCGGCTCAAAGCCTTCTTTCCCTTTTACTCCACGGCCGCCAGCTACGATTACTTTTGCTTCAGAAAGATCAACACCGCCTGTTGCTTTACGAACCACATCTTTAATGACTGTGCGTAGATCTTTAATATCTACTGTTAAGTTCGAAACATCTCCGCTTCTTGACTCATCTTTTTCAAGCGGCGGAATGTTATTTGGACGGATCGTTGCAAAAACAACTCCCTCATTTACTTTCTTTTTCTCAAATGCTTTACCAGAATAGATTGGACGCGTGAATACCGCATCTCCTCCGTCCATCTCAACAGAGATCGCATCAGAGATCAGCCCCGCATTTAATTTCATCGCTAGACGCGGTGAAACATCTTTACCTAATGAAGTGTGTCCAAGAAGAACTCCCTCTGGACTCTCTACATCAAGAACTTGCAATAATGCCTGTTGATAAGCATCTGTTGTGTATGTTTTAAGGTCAGCATGGTTCACAACGATTACACGATCTGCACCGTAGTGGATAAGACTTTCAGCTAAACCGCTTACATCTTCTCCTAAAAGAACCCCTACTACTTCTCCGCCATCTGCCACTTCTTTTCCGGCAGCAACTGCTTCATATGATACATTACGTAATTCTCCGTCACGAACTTCTCCGATTACAAGTACTTTCTTTGCCATGATAATCCCTCCAATTAAATGACTTTTGCTTCAGATTTTAGAAGTGATACGAGCTCTTTTACTTGCGCTTGCGGGTCGCCTTCTAATAGTTTTCCTGCTTGCTTTTCTGGTGGTAAGAAGATCTCAAGTGTCGTTGTTTTTGCTTCTACATCATCTTCATCCAAGTCAAGATCATCTAAATCAAGTGTTTCTAATGGCTTTTTCTTTGCTTTCATAATACCAGGAAGTGATGGGTAACGTGGCTCATTTAAACCTTGTTGAGCAGTTACAAGCACAGGAAGAGATACTTCTACTGTTTCTTCGTCTCCTTCAACATCACGAACGATCGTTGCTGCTCCGTCCGCCACTTCAAGGTTTGTAATCGTTGTCACTTGCGGGATTTCTAATAGTTCAGCTACACGAGGACCAACTTGTCCGCTTCCTCCGTCAACCGCCACATTTCCGCCTAAGATAATGTCATACTCTTGCTCTTTTAAGTAAGCAGCAAGCATTGACGCTGTTGTAAATTGATCCAATTCATCTACATCTTCGCTATCAAGCAATACAGCTTTGTCTGCACCCATTGCTAAAGCAGTACGTAGTTCTTTTTCTGCTTCTTCTTCACCAACTGTTACAACCGTTACTTCTCCGCCATGTTCATCACGGAGTACAATCGCTTCTTCAATGGCATATTCATCGTATGGATTAATAATAAATTCTGCTCCACCTTCATCAATTCGACCGTTTGAGATCGCAATTTTTTCCTCAGTGTCAAAAGTACGTTTCATTAAGACGAAAATGTTCATGCTTTATTCCCTCCTAGAATTAGTAAACTATTTATTTTGGAATTTAGGTGCTCGCTTTTCAATAAAGGCTTGTATGCCTTCTTTTCCATCCTCTGAATCAAATGCAAGTCCAAAAAGTTCAGCTTCTCGCTTCGCTCCAGCTTTGTACTGCTCATCAATGCCAAATTGCAGCAGCTCTAAAGTTAATCGTGTTGTGACTGTACTTTTCTTGGCAATCTTTTTCGCTAACGCCATTGCATCTTCAATGAGCGCTTGCTCAGAATGAGTCGAATTAACAAGACCTAATGTTTTTGCCTCAGACCCTGTAATCGGATCACTAGTCAAAAGCATTTCGGTCGCTTTAGCACGGCCAACATACTGCGGCAATCGCTGGCTTCCTGCAAATCCTGGAATTAATCCAAGCTGCAATTCTGGAAGACCAAGTTTTGCATCTTCTGTTGCCAGACGAATATGGCAAGCCATAGCAAGTTCTAATCCTCCGCCAAGTGCTGCACCATGAATAGCTGCAATAACAGGTTTTTTAAATGCTTCAATACGATCAAATAGAACTTGACCTTGCAGGGCTAGTTTGGTGAAAGCTGCACCATCCTCTACCTCTGTGAACTCTTTGATGTCAGCTCCTGCGGCAAAGAATCTTCCTTCGCCGCATAAGAGGACAACATGAACATCATTATTCTGTTCAATTTGAGTAAAGGCTTCATCAAGTTCCGATAGAACGCCGCGTGACAAGGCATTTGCTGGCGGACGAGCTAACGTTATGGTCGCAATATGTTCGCTAACATCAAGCTTGATATAATCCATTCCTTCCACTCCATTCTTATCTACCTTTTACAAAAACCTCCCAAAAGCATTTGGTGTAAGGGTTTTGCTAGAGCACTCAGGTCATACTTGCAGTCTTTCATAACCCAATTTGTAACTACTTCATCTAACGTGCCGAAAATCATTTGACGCGCTAGGCGATTGTCTAACTCAGGGTCAAAATAACCGCTTTCTTTCCCTTCAGTAATTAATTCGTCCATCAAGGTTAAATACCCTTTTAAGATATCATTAATTTTTAGTCTAAGGTCCGTATTTGATTGTCTAAGCTCTAGTTGTGTGACGATAGCGAGCTGCTTATCTGCTTCTAATTGTTCAAAGTGCGTGGTCATTAGAAGGAGGAATTTTTCATCCACGGTTTGGCAAGACTCAATCTTTGTTCGAATGGTCTCTACAAAACGTCCCATCTTCTCTTCAAATAAAGAGGTCAAAATGTCTTCTTTATTTTTGAAATAAAGATAGATCGTTCCATCCGCAACTCCCGCCTCTCTGGCGATCTTCGCTACTTGTGCCTGATGATAACCGTGCTTAGCAATAACCGTTACAGCTGCATCGATAATCTGGTTGTATTTTGGTCCTTTTTTCTTTCCCACTTTTGTCGCTCCTTTAAAATGAATGAGTATTCATTCATATCTCTTATTCTAGTGGAAAAAACCAAGACTGTCAATCCACCATTTTCATAATTGAATGGTCATCAACTAGATTTTTCTTGATTCAATGCAGCGGTTTTCTCTTTTTCTTCCTCGATTAGTACTCGCTTTAAAATTTTACCTACAATTGTTTTTGGGAGCTCTTCACGGAACTCATATAACCTTGGTACTTTATAAGCAGCCAGATGTTTACGGCAGTATTGATTTAACTCTTTTTCAGTAAGCTGCTTGCCTTCTTTAAGGACGACAAATACCTTCACAGTTTCCCCGCGGTATTCGTCCGGTACACCAATAGCTACTGCTTCTTGAATATCCTCATGGTTATATAACACTTCTTCAATTTCTCTAGGATAAATGTTAAAACCACCAGCAATAATCATATCCTTTTTACGATCAACGATATAAAAATAGCCTTCCTCATCCATATAGCCCATATCACCCGTTAGAAGCCAATCATCTTGCATCGTTGCTTGAGTAGCCTCCGGGCGGTTCCAATACCCTTTCATAATTTGCGGGCCTCGAACGGCAAGCTCCCCTACTTCTCCTTGCTCCACAGGTTCCCCTGTTTCCATTGAGAGAATAACAGCTTCTGTATCCGGCCACGGCAATCCGATACTTGCTTGGCGATGGTCTCCCCATAGCAAGTTACAATGTGTCACCGGTGATGCTTCAGTCAGACCATATCCTTCAACAAGCCGACCGCCTGTCAGCTCTTCAAACTTCTGTTGAACTTCTTGAGGCAATGAAGCAGAACCGCTGATACACGCCTCAATCGACGACAGGTCATACTTCTTGACATCAGGGTGATTAATTAAGCCGATATACATCGTTGGTGCACCTGGAAAGATTGTAATTCGTTTTTTGTTAATAATTTTTAAGACTTCTTTTGGATCGAACTTCGGAACAATATGAAGTGCATTCCCGTTCATCAGCGTAAGATTCATTGATACAGTCATGCCGTATACGTGAAAGAATGGCAGCACAGCTAACGTACGCTCTTGGCCTTCTTTCATTTTGTACATCCAATGACGGCATTGAATCGTATTCGCTACAAGATTACGGTGAGTCAGCATAACTCCTTTTGCAAGGCCCGTAGTCCCTCCTGTGTATTGCAGCAAGGCTAGGTCCTCTCTTGGGTCCACATCTACCTCAGGACGCTTGTCGCTTCCTGCCTTAACAAAGGGCAGAAACGGATGGACAGTAGAAGAGTATTCCACATTGACCGTCATCTTTGTGTTCTTCTTTTGGATAAAAGGATAAATCAAATTCTTTGGAAACGGCAAGTAATCTTTGATAGCGGTTACAATAATATGTTCGACTGACGTTGCATTTTTCACCTTCATTACCCTTGGATATAACAAGTCCAAACATAAGATAATTTTGGCGCCTGAATCAGATAGTTGATGTTCTAATTCTCGCTCTACATACAGCGGATTGGTTTGAACGACTACTCCTCCGGCTAGTAATGTTGCAAAATAAGCAATGACTCCTTGCGGGCAGTTCGGCAGCATAATCGCTACGCGTTCACCTTTTTTAAGACCTAAGGACTGAAGATGATTGGCGAGCCTTCTTACTTCTAAGTCAAATTGACTGTATGTAAGCGACTTCCCCATAAATTCTAACGCCGTATTGTTCGGATATTTATGTGCAGCTTGCTCAACTAATTCGTGTAGTGAAACACTAGGATATTCGATATTTGCTGGAATTTCCTTGTGATAACGTCCAACCCATGCATGTTCTGTTACTGTCGACATTAATTGGCCTCCTCATCGCTCCCCTTTCCTTATAAACGTTTCCTCTCTCTCTTCTACATTGTAATGAATAATGATTCAATTTTAAATAGATTTTTGTGATTTTTTAAAATTTTCCTGCGATCTAGTCGAAATTTGTCCTTTATTAACATACTCACACTCATAAAAAAACTGCCCGAAAGTCGGACAGTTTCCTTCATCACTCTATTCACTGCTTGCTTTTTTAGCTTCATGCTTTTTGTTTTCTTCTTCAACCAAAACACGTCTCAGGATTTTACCGACAAGTGTTTTTGGCAGTTCTTCTCTAAATTCATATACCTTTGGCACTTTAAATGCAGCTAGATGCTTGCGGCAATATTGATCAAGTTCTTCTTCTGTGACAGATTTCCCTTGCTTTAATACAATAAATGCTTTGACGGTTTCCCCGCGATACTCATCAGGAGCCCCGATAATGACAGCTTCTTGAATCGCATCGTGCTCATAAAGCACTTCTTCAATTTCCCGTGGGTAAATATTAAAGCCGCCTGCAATGATCATATCTTTTTTACGATCAACAATGTAGAAATAGCCTTCCTCATCCATATAACCCATATCACCGGTTAAGAACCAATCATCTTTAAACACTTTAGCAGTTTCCTCAGGCCTGTTCCAGTACCCTTTCATCACTTGAGGACCGCGGATGGCAATTTCACCAACTTCTCCAAAATCAGCTTTTTCGCCTGTTTCAGCAGAAATAATTGCAGCATCGGTATCCGGCCACGGCAGACCGATACTTCCTGTTTTCCTCTCTCCCCAAATTAAATTAGAAATAGCAACTGGAGAGGTTTCAGTTAACCCATATCCTTCTACGAGTTTACCACCTGAGAGCTGCTCAAATTTTTGTTGAACTTCAAGCGGCAGAGGAGCTGCTCCACTTAAGCATGTTTCGATCGATGAAAGGTCATATTCCTGTATATCAGGGTCATTAATGAGTGCCACATACATGGTAGGAGCACCTGGAAATAACGTAACCTTTTGCTTTTCGATTGTTTTTAGTACATCTTTCACTTCAAACTTCGGCAGGATAACAGTTGTTAACCCTCCCATAATTGAGAAGTTCATGATGACCGTCATACCATACACGTGGAAGAACGGCAAAGCTGCAAGCATTCTTTCATTGCCAGGGCGCATCTTATACATCCACGCCATACATTGAGATGTATTAATGACGAGGTTTGCATGTGTCAGCATTACACCTTTAGCAGGGCCGGTTGTACCTCCTGTGTATTGTAATAACGCCAAATCAACGGTAGGATCCACTTCGACATTTACCTCTTTTGTAGACCCTTGGTTTAAGAAATTTTTAAAAGCAAGCGTCTTATCGTCGTACACAACTTCAACTTTAATACCCATTTTCTTTTTTTGCACGAGTGGATACAAGAGATTTTTCGGAAATGGTAAGTAATCTTTAATGCTCGTTACGATGACATGTTCTAAGCTGGTTTTACTGCGAACGGCCTGCACTCTTGGAAATACTAAATCAAGACAAATAATTACTTTTGCACCTGAGTCAACCAGTTGATGCTCAAGTTCCCTTTCAACATATAAAGGGTTCGTCTGCACTACAATGGCGCCAATCATTAAAGCCCCGTAATAGCTGATAACCGATTGGGGACAGTTTGCAAGCATAATCGCGACACGGTCTCCTTTTTGAATCCCTAGAGACTGAAGCTGATTTGCAAACTGTTTAGCTTGATTGTAAAGCTCTTCATACGTTAACTCTTTTCCAAGGAAATGCAATGCTGATGTACTAGCATACTTACTTGCAGCTTGCTTTAGGTAGTCATGAAGCGTATTGTCCTCATATGGAATCGTATGAGGAATCTCCTTTGGGTAGTGCTTGAGCCAAACCTTATCTTCATGCGTCATAACAGTCATCTCCTTACCCCTTTCTCCATTCTCCTTTCTTGTGTGCCACTCTCCTCTAATACTATTGTATTGTAATCGCTTACAATTTTGAATCTTTTTTTTAAAATTTTCTGAACTTTTTTCCTAGTTCTTATTTATCCGATAAAAAAGACTGTGCAAAATACATTCGCACAGCCTTTATCTATTTTATGAAGCTGCAAAGAACATCATGTAAATGATACCAGCTAAAATAAACGCCCCGCAGCATACATACAATATTTTCATTAACGTTTCCAACGTACCTTCTCCCCTTTAACTTCTGCTTATAATGCTCGCTCCTATGACATAAGACAGACCAATTGAAATCACCATCGCGATAAAGCCAACAGCACGGTTATCGCGAGCAATCTCTTCATCCACTTTGAAGCTTGGCGTTAAGAATTCAAATATAAAATAACTAAAAAGCAACAGCGCAAAGCCAAGTACTCCCCATCCTAGCATCATTAAAAGTGAGTCGGAGTGTTCAATGGAGTGCCTAAAGATGTTGGCTACACCAAAGATCTTTCCTCCAGTTGCAAGTGCCACTGCAATGTTGCCATTTTTGATTTCATCCCAGTTTTTGTATTTCGTTACCGTTTCAAATACAGCTAAAAAGACGATTAGCGCTAGCAAGGAAACACTGTAATATGCCGCAGTCTTGATTAATTCAAGCTCGAAAAAAGACTCCATCCTATTCTCCTTCACTCGTTTCTAACTCTAGTCAATTACTTATAACCTGTTCAATCTCTACAAGCACGTTTTTTCAAAGGTCTATTTTAATTCAATCACCGTATTGCCAAGACCGCCTTCATTCATCCCGCCGTCACGAGCTGCTTTTATTCTTGGATGCTTACTCACTAATTGCTTAACTCCTTTTCTGAGAGCACCTGTCCCTTTCCCATGAATAATTGACACTTGATGATAACCAGCCAATAGCGCATCATCAATATATTTTTCTACTTTTAACATAGCATCCTCATACCGCTCTCCGCGAAGATCAAGTTCAGGTTTCACATGATGCTCGCTGCCTCTGACAGTAGCAAGAGGCTTTGCCTCTACTTGTTTTGGTTTATCTAAGAGCTGTAAGTCATCTGCTTTGACTTTCATCTTCATAATGCCGATTTGAACGTTATATTCTTTCTCATTGACCTGTTCAATGACATGCCCTTTTTGCCCGAAGCTTAATACTTTAACATCGTCGCCGGCTTTAATTGTCTGCTTCGCTTTCGCTCTCGCAGCTTCCTTTTTCACTTTCTTTTGCTTTGCCGTCAGTTTTGGTGCTGCTTCTTCTAAATGTTTTTTTGCATCAATTAATTGATGCTCCTTAACATTCAGGCCTTCTTTTTGCATTTCTCTTAGTTCACCAATGATAAATTCGGCTTCTTCTTTAGCAGACTCAACTGCAGCTTTCGCTTTATCTTCGGCTTCTTTTAAGACACGTTCCTTTTGTTCTTCTAATTGTTCTATTTGAGCCATTAACTCATTTCTTAATGTTTCAGCTTTTTTCCTGATCTCGCTTGCCTCTGCCCATTCAGATTCAGCAGATTTTTGGCTTGTCTCTAAAGAGGCAATCATATTTTCAATTTGATTCGTTTCACTATCAATTTGTTCTTTCGCTGATTCGATAATGCGCTCATCAAGGCCAAGCCGTCTTGAAATGGCAAAGGCATTACTGCGGCCAGGAACTCCTATAAGTAAACGATAAGTTGGTCGCAGTGTTTCTACATCAAATTCAACACTTGCATTCATTGCCCCTTCTCGGTTATATGCATAGCCTTTTAACTCACTGTAATGGGTGGTCGCAACAACACATGCCCCTCTTTTATACACATCATCTAAGATAGAAATAGCTAGTGCAGCACCTTCTGTCGGATCTGTCCCTGCACCAAGCTCATCAAATAAGACCAGGCTTTGAAAGTCAACCTTACCTAAAATGTCCACAATATTTGTCATATGACTTGAGAACGTACTTAAACTTTGTTCAATTGACTGCTCATCACCGATATCAGCAAATATTTGCTTAAATACGGCTACTTCAGATTCCTCGTCAACCGGTACATGCAATCCTGATTGAGCCATTAATGTTAAGAGTCCTACTGTTTTTAAAGTGACCGTTTTACCGCCCGTATTTGGTCCTGTAATAATTAATGAACGGTATTCGTCTCCGAGGATCACATCAATCGGAACAACTTCCTCATCAGCAAGCAGCGGGTGTCTTGCTCTTTTCAAATGAATGTAGCCACGATCATTAAGCAGCGGGGCTGTTGCTTTAATTCGTTTTGCATAATGAGCTTTTGAAAAGATAAAATCAAGCTGAGCTAATTGCTCAAGATTAATTAAAATTGCCTCTGCATGCTCTGAAATGAGGGCAGACAGCTCTGCTAAAATCCGCTCAACCTCATGTGCTTCTTTTACTTTTGCTTCACGCAATTGATTGTTAATAGTAACAATTGCCTGCGGTTCGATAAAAAGGGTTGCTCCGGAAGCAGATTGATCATGTACAATCCCGCCAAAAGCACTGCGATACTCTTGTTTTACTGGAATAACAAAGCGGTCATTTC
The DNA here is from genome assembly GCF_029094545.1 of Alkalihalophilus pseudofirmus. Classification (NCBI taxonomy): domain Bacteria; kingdom Bacillati; phylum Bacillota; class Bacilli; order Caryophanales; family Bacillaceae; genus Alkalihalophilus; species Alkalihalophilus pseudofirmus. The sequence continues at coordinate 3,184,007 of NZ_CP117835.1, forward strand.
TAATCGTTACAATCGCATCTGAGAGCATTTTCTGAGTGTTAGAAGAACGTGTGATACTTTCAAGCTTCGATCTGACCGATGACTCATAACTTCTTACTTGTTGTCGAATCGTTCTAAGGGCCGGGCTTGCAGAATCCAGCACATGTCCATTATCATCAATGCATTGTTTGACCGCACGCTCTACATCCGTTAAAGACTCTATTTGTTGTGTGTAATAATAAAGATGAGGCAGTTCAAGTTCTTCTTCTTCGACCATCGTCTCAATGAATTTCTTTAATTGTCTGCCTCCGTAAATGGTACTCGCAATTTCAATTAATTCACCAGCAGCCAATGCTCCGCCTATCTGCGCTCGCTTCGCATGTGCAGTCACATCAAAAATACCACCTAGAGGCACGTGACCTTTTAATCTTAAAACAGTAGCCCCCTCAGACGTTTCCTTTTGACTGCGTGCAACGTCTTCTAGGTCCACATGCGGCTTAAGTGTATGAACAAGCTGCTTGCCTAAAGAAGAGGCCACATGCTCTTGCAGCTGCTGCTTCATTTTGTTGTATTCTAATACCCTTAATACACGTTCCATCTATTTACTCCTTTATAAAACCATTTTATATCTTTAGTTGTCATGGCGATTTAAAAATGCCCTCACTTCTTTTACGCCCCACATATTAAGTACTTGTTCTTTTTTCAGCATAGCTCTTCTTGCTTGCGCCACACCATATTTCATATCAGTTAACCCATCTATATGATGAGCATCTGTATTTACTGAAAGAACAACTCCTGCTTCAGCAGCTTTTTTGAGCCATTCGGCCGCTAAATCAAGACGGTTCGGATTTGCATTCAGCTCAAGAGCCGTATTCGTTTCTTTTGCTAATTGAATGAGAGCTTCTAGATCAACATCATAGCCCTTACGTCTGCCAAGTACTCTACCGGTCGGATGGGCAATTAAATCCACATGATGATTCGTTAAAGCCGTTTTCAACCGATCCATAATCACCTCTTGTTTTTGTGAAAAAGAAGAGTGGATCGAGGCAATCACAAAATCTACTTCTGATAAAATAGAATCATCATAGTCAAGCGTTCCATCAGGCAGAATATCCATTTCAATACCGGTGAAAATCGTAAAATCATCGTATTGCTGATTCAGTTCACGAATCTTTTCATGCTGCTCTTTAAGGCGTTTTACGGTTAACCCATTTGCCACCTTTAAATACTTTGAGTGATCTGTAATTGCAATATAATCATACCCTCTAGCTTGAGCTGCTTTTACCATTTCTTCAATTGAATTGGCTCCGTCACTCCACGTCGTATGCATATGGAGATCTCCGTGGATATGCTCTAAATCGACATACTCTTTCTCCGACTCGTAATACTCAACCTCACCTTGGTCTTCTCTAGCTTCCGGCGGGATGTAGGCTAGACCGAAATGGGCAAAAAAAGCTTCTTCATCTTCAAATGTCTTCACTTCACCCGTTTCACTATTTTCTACCCCGTATTCACTAATCTTTTCGCCTCGTTTTTTTGCAAGCTGACGCATTTTCACATTATGATTTTTTGAGCCAGTAAAATGATGAAGCGTCGTAGCAAATTCCTCTGGCTTCACTAATCTGAAATCAACTGAGATCGGGAATTCTTGTTCGATTTCTAACGAGACCTTGGTGTCGCCGTTTGCAATCACTTTCCCCGCTCCTTCAAGTGACACTAACTGCTCTCTTACTTTAGCAGGGTTATTAGTTGCAATGATGAAATCAAGATCTTTCACCGTTTCGCGAAGCCTGCGTAAGCTGCCGGCTCTAGAATACTTTTCAATATCTGACATTTGCGCAAGCTGCCCTTCAACCCATACAGCAACCGGCAATACTAAAGGAAGAGCCAGTCGTTCCGGTCTTGTCATAGCCTCTTCAAGCGCTACCAAAATTTTCTCTTCCGTCTTTTTGCCGAACCCAGCTAAAGCTTGTACTTTTTTATCTTCACACGCTTGCTTTAATGTGACGGCATCTACAACCCCCAGCTCTTGATAGAGCTTGCCGATCTTTTTACCGCCCAGCCCTTGAACTTTTAGCAATGGAATTAAACCTGCCGGGACATCTTCACTTAGCTCTTTTAATAATGTGGACTCTCCTGTATCCTTAAGCTCATTAATGACTTCGGCAGTCCCTTTTCCAATACCGTTTAACTTTACAGGATCTTCAATTTGACTAAGTGTCCGCTCATCAGTTTCAAGAGCTTGAGCTGCTTTTCTATAGGCAGATATCTTAAACGGGTTTTCCCCTTTAATTTCCAAATAAATCGCAATGGTCTCCAGTGTTTTAATAACCTCTTTTTTGTTCAATACACTCACCGTTCCTTTCTCCTATTCACCATCATACCGATTTCTAACAGGTAAAATCAAGAATTCAAGCAATCATAGAAAAAGGTCTAACCATTTCGGTCAGACCTCTTCGTTTTATGCCCCTAAATCATTTCGAATCCATAAGTCACGGATCCAATCAGATAAAAACGGCGTGTAATTCATCATTGTTTGAGCAACAATCGAGCGCTGCAGTTGATCTTGAATAAGATCAACCGGCAGCAATGCCGCCACATACAGCAGAATAAATAGAATTAAGTAGGTTTCTACAAAACAAAAAATGCTTCCTAGTAAACGATTAATTGATCTTAAGATTGGTAGATGTGCTACAAAATCTATCATTGACCCTACAATATGAAGTAGAATTTTTGTTCCAAAGAATAGAATAGCAAAAGCAATCCCAGAGTAATACACGCTCTCGCCATTAAAGGAACTAATAATCATTCCTACAGTGCTGTCTTGTGAAAATTGAGGATATGGAATCCAGAGCTGGATATAGGATGCGACCTCTTGATAGTAAGTATAAGCCACATACAAGGATACTATAAATCCAACTAGATGAATCAGCTGCAAAATAAGTCCACGTCTACGTCCTATAAAGAAACTCATTAATAAGAGTAGAAGGATAAGAAAGCTCAACATATTATTCGTCTCCTGTCGTACGGTTTGATCCCTTTGTTTCGTTTGATTCAGATCGACTTGGTTCGGATCGGTTTAATTCCCTTCGACCTAAATCTGATTTATCTCGCTCGTTTATTTCTTGCTCTAATCTCAACTGTAACTTTTTACATTCATCCACTACATTTACAGCTGTTAGTACAGCAAGACGCGTTGTATCTAAATAAGGATTTCTTTTTTTTATTTCTCTCATTTTTTGGTCAACCTCTTGCGCCACTTCTTTTATATGTGCCGGAGATTCTTGACCGACAACCGTATAGTTTTGACCATAGATTGAAACAGTTGTCCGTTGCTTTTCTTTTTTCTTAGACACAAAAGAAGCCTCCTATCTCGACATTGTTCCTTCATTTATTCACTCAACTTGCACAATACTTTAAAGCATTATGCACAGTGTCTTCTATACCATTATACACAAACGATATACAAAGCCGACAAAATCCTCCGTTTATCATAACACGAAGAAGGGTTGATGGAAATATCCTAGTTTCTTCTATTGGAAAAAAAAGAAAGGTTTCAAAGAAACCACTGCCGAGTCTTGCGGCAGTGGTTGATCGCATCTTAATAAGTTGTTAAGCCTGTAATTTTTTGCATGCGGTATAAGAACCTCGTCAGCCATGTTGTATTATCTTCATATTCTTCGTACGGCACTGTATAATGCCCTTGTTCATTGTTCCAAACCCGCTCAAAATAGCTGGTGATATCTTGTGAGAATTCCTGCTCATTCGGTGCCTTTACCCATAGGTTTGTCTCTAAATTATAGTCGCGTAAGTTACGGCTTGTAAAGTTAGCTGATCCTCCAATAACAGTAGTTTGATCTTCAGTTTTTCTTGCCATTAATTTTGGATGAAATTGTTCGCCAATCGTATCGTACCATCTAACCTCGATTGGACCTTCTTCTAGTAATTCCGCTGCTACCGGACGATTTGGCAAGCCCACCTTTTCTTGTCCAAACGCATCTTTATTAGGGTCTAGCACTAAGCGTACTTGAACACCCCTGTTTGAAGCATCAATGAGGGAGTTAATAACGTCGCGGTCAGATAGGTAAAACATTGCAAACCACAGCTCATCTCCGCTTTCTGCTTCATCTATTAACTCTAACGTACGTTCATATATTCTGCCTTCCGTAATCACCCTAACTTCTGCTTTCCCTTCTTCTGCCGGACGAGCTTCAACATCAATTGTCGGACCATCTGAAAATTCGCTTGCAGCATTTTCAGTGTACACAAGCTCATCAATAATCGGCCCATCTACTTGAATAGCAATATTTGAATGATAAGCACTGGCATCGTGAGGATTTGCAGAAGAAATAATTGCTGTTTTCTCTGTTGCTACTACTTTACGATGATTTGCTTTTACATTAAATAGTTTTAAATAAGATCTTAATGTCACGTCTGGAGCTTCCGGACTAAAGGCATTAGGAAGCCAGCCGCTGCCTGATTGACCAAACCATTGTATAAAGGTTCTCCAAATGCCCGAGTATAAAGGGTTTGAATCACGCAGCTGCGTTACATCAACAACAACCACATCAATCCCTGCATCACGCAGCTGCTCAAAATGCTGTGACTTATGCGAGCCATACGTTGTATTAATTTCATCTGATAAAACAAGCATTTCAATATCAGGTTCTGCTTGTTTTTTCTCAATTAATACATCTGTCATATGCTGGCTAAGAGGGGGGAAATCCAGCTCTGGGTCATAAAAGTCATTATACAAAAACATATCAAATACGATAAACTCTTCAGCTTCACTTACAGCCTCTTCAATTGCTGTGAAAACCTCATGCTCCATCTGGATGAGACCATCCTTTTGATACGTTAAATCGTATAAAAAATCTATATTATTCACGTAATAAGAATCACTTTCATAAGAAACCCCTTCAGGAAGCGGACGGTAGATCCCATAAAGTGTAACGATAACTAGAATAGATAATATTACAATAAGTACATAACGCTTTTTCAGTGATGCCACTCTCCTTCAACCAATTTAAAAGAACCCCCTGCCTTATCTTTTCCTTTTAGGCAGGGGGTTCAAACCACTTATATTAAGATCTTAAAGAAGCTCCGATTTGTGCTTGCAGTTCCTCCAGCACTTTTTCATGGACAAGAGTAACATCTTCATCCGTCAGCGTTTTTTCTGGATCTAAGTAAGTTAATGAGAAAGCTAATGATTTCTTGCCTTCTTCCATATGCTCACCTTGATAAAGGTCAAATAACTGAACAGAGCGCAAGAGAGATCCTCCAGTTTGGCTGATCACTTTTTCAACTTCCCCTGCTTGTACTTCACTGTTTACTACAAGGGCAATATCTCTTTGGATGGACGGGAATCTTGGCAGGCCTTGATACACCACATCTTCAACATCAACGTTTAATAACATTTCTAAATCAAGCTGGAAGACATACGTTTCACGCAAGTCCTCTTCTTTTTCAGTAGAAGGGTGGACTTGACCGATAAATCCTGCTTCTACATCATTCAGCATGATCACAGCCGTACGGCCTGGGTGCATTTTAGGACGCTTTGCTTGCTTGAAGTTTACCTGATCTTCTAACCCCAATTCAGCAAATAATCCTTCTACAACTCCTTTTACTACAAAGAAATCTACAGGCTTTTTCTCGCCTTGCCATGGATGTTCAAGCCATAACCCCGTAAATGCTGCTGCTACCATTTCTCGCTCTACCGGCTGACTTGTCAGCACCTTTTCCTCACTTGTGAAGATCGATCCAACTTCATACAAATGAAGATCTTGATTTTTACGGTTAAGATTATAGGTTAACACATCAAATAAATGCGGGATTAAGCTTGTGCGCATTGTGCTGCGGTCTTCACTCATCGGCATCGCTAAACGTACAGCCGATTCTGCCGGAGACTCCTCTGCAAATCCCTCTGCTTTTTTAGGACTTGTTAATGAATACGTAATCGCTTGAGTAAGACCCACACTTTCAAGGTAGCGGCGAACGCGGCGGCGTTTTGCTTGATAAGGTGTTAATGCTCCTTGAGTCGTTGCTCCTACAGGCAATGTCGTTGGGATCGTATCATAACCGTACAACCTTGCCACTTCTTCAAACAAATCTTCCTCAATCTGAATATCACCACGGCGAGTCGGAGCACTGATCACAAGGGTTTCTCCTTGATCCTCATACGTAAACTGCAGACGGTTAAAAATACCCTCCACATCTGCTTTTGAGATGTCTGTACCTAGACGATTATTCATGCGTGGTAAGTTAAGGTGCACTTGTACTTCTTCTCTGTTTAATTGATCAGACTCCACCACACCAGATACAATGGTACCATCGCATAGTTGTGCAATAAGTGCTGCAGCGCGTTCTCCGGCAGCTTTTACACGGCTCGGGTCTACGCCTTTTTCAAAGCGAGCACTTGAATCACTGCGTAGTCCAAGGTCACGAGAAGCTTTTCTCACTGCAGCCGGATTAAAGTAGGCTGCTTCAAGAAGAATGGTAGTCGTTTCATCACTTACTTCTGAAGTTTGACCGCCCATAACTCCAGCAATGGCCATCGGTTTCTCTCCATTTGTAATAAGAAGGTGATCAGTGCTAAGCGCTCGTTCTGCCTCATCAAGTGTAATCATTTTCTCGCCTTCACGGGCACGGCGAACCACTACTTCTTTTGATCCAAACTTATCATAATCAAAGGCATGAAGCGGCTGACCATATTCAAGCAGCACATAGTTAGTAATATCAACCACATTGCTGATTGGACGAATTCCAGCAGCTGTCAGACGGTTTTGCAGCCATAACGGGGATGGCCCTACTTTTACATCTTTTATAATCGTTGCACCGTAATAAGGGTTGTCATCGGTATTTTCCACATTTACATCAATGTAATCTGAGGCATGCTCGTCATTAGTTTGCAGGGAAACAGCAGGTAACTCTACCTCACGATCATAAAGTGCAGCAACCTCATACGCGACACCTAACATGTTTAAACAATCTGAACGGTTCGGTGTAAGATCAAGCTCTAACACTGTATCATCTAAATTCAAGAGAGCAAGAGCATCTGCCCCTACTTCAACCTCTTCCTTGAATACATAAATACCTTCTGCAAAATCTTTATGTACAAGTTTGCTCTCAATTCCTAGTTCCTGAAGTGAACAAATCATACCGTGAGAAGCCTCACCGCGAAGTTTAGCCTTTTTAATTTTGAAGTTGCCAGGAAGTACTCCCCCAACTTTGGCTACCGCTACATATTGACCTGCTGCTATATTCTTTGCACCGCAGACAATTTGAACTGGTTCCTCTTCTCCGATATCTACTTGGCAGACATTTAATTTATCTGCATTTGGGTGCTGTTCACATGAACGAACATACCCTACGACAACACCACGCACTCCTTGATTCAATTCATGAACAAAATCAATTTCAATTCCGCCGCGTGTCATTTTTTCAGCGATTTCTTTTGGTGTCACATCATCTACTTTTACGTAATCTTGCAGCCATTTATAAGAAACTAACATGATTCACTTCTCCTCCTTACACCCGTTTAAATTGCGCTAAAAAGCGTACATCATTTGTATAGAAATGACGAATATCATCAATATCATATTTAAGCATCGCTAATCGCTCTACACCCATTCCAAAAGCAAATCCACTGTATTCTTTTGAATCAAAACCGCTCATTTCAAGAACTTTCGGATGGATCATCCCTGCTCCTAGCACTTCAATCCATCCAGTGTTTTTACATACGCGGCAGCCTTCTCCTCCGCACATTCCACAAGAAACATCTACTTCAACAGAAGGCTCTGTGAATGGGAAGAAACTTGGACGCAAACGAATACTGCGATCAGGTCCAAAGAAGCTTTGTGCAAAGGCTTCAAGAACACCCTTTAAGTCACTCATGCGTACATTTTTATCAACGAATAACCCTTCAATCTGCATAAACTGATGAGAATGCGTTGCATCATCATCATCACGGCGGAATACTTTACCAGGGCAGATAATTTTCACTGGTCCTCTTCCTTCAAACTTCTCCATCGTACGAGCTTGTACCGGCGAAGTATGAGTTCTTAGTAATAATTCATCTGTAAAATAGAAAGAGTCCTGCATATCACGTGCGGGGTGATCCTTTGGCAGGTTCAGTGCTTCAAAGTTGTAATAATCTGTCTCCACTTCTGGACCTTCCGCTACAGAAAATCCGAGCCCTAAAAAGGCATCCTCGACTTCTTCAACTACAGCCGTTAGTGGATGGCGGGCTCCTGTTTTTTGCGGACGGCCTGGAAGAGTCACGTCAATGCTTTCCTTCGCTAGTTTCGCTTCTACAGCTGCTGTTTCTAGCGCCACCTCTTTTGTTTCAATCGCAGATTTAATCTCATCACGAACTTCATTTGCCATTTGGCCGATCAGCGGTCTTTCTTCAGCTGATAATTTACCCATGCCGCGAAGTACCTCAGTAATAGGCCCTTTCTTACCTAGATAAGCAACGCGGACTTCCTGCAATGCTTTCACATCTTGTGCTTCAGTCACTTGTGCTAATGCTTGCTCTTTAAGCTCTTGTAAACGCTCACGCATGCTAATTCCTCCTTTTTTACCAATCATCTATAGTATGTCGTTCTAATACGAACGCAAAAAAGGCCTTCGCCTCCCGCAAAAGGGACGAAGACCGTGGTACCACCCTTAATTTGTAATCAACAATTGTTCATTACATTCTTCATTGTCATAACGGCACATTGCCGGAACATCTTAACATGCAGAAAAATCTGCTGCCCTCCGATGTCTGCTCCAGAGTGAATTCAGTGATTCCTACCATAGAAATGCTTTCAGTCAAGGCATTCCCTCCCTTTTTGGCGGTCTAACACGTACTACTCTCTTTCGTCACATATCCCTTATTTAATTGCTTCTATATTATAGATAATTCTAAGTGCTTATGCAACCGTTCGTTAACGAAAAGCGACTATCCTCTATATCTTATCCTAGCCTTTTAAATAATAAAGCAGGATGCCTGTGGCAACTGCTACATTTAAAGACTCTGCCTGTCCATATATAGGGATGTAGATATTTTGATCACTGCCCTCTAGCAGCTCGTTTTGCACGCCCTCTCCTTCATTCCCAACAATCAAAGCGAATTCAGGCTGCGGTTCAATCGCTGTATAAGAACTTGCTTCTGTTAAAGACGTCCCAAACACAGGGATGTTTCTTTCTTTTAACTTTTCAACCCATTCGATCAGTGATCCTCGTATAACAGGCATATGGAAAATGGATCCTTGAGAAGCACGAATCACCTTGCTGTTAAATAAGTCAACACTTCCTTCTCCTAGTACAACGCCTGTCATACCTGCTGCATCCGCTGTACGGATCATTGTGCCTATATTCCCTGGGTCTTGAACTCGGTCGATTAATAAAAACTGACCGCTTAATGTAGTCATAGACGGGGGCGCTGGAATGGCACAAACCGCAGCGATGCCTTGAGGAGTCTCTGTTTCAGATATTTCTTTTAACACTTGTGGACTGACGATGATGATGTCATTTTCATTGACCTCCCAAGTAAGCGGCAGCACCGTTTGTTCCGTCATTAAAATAACTTCTATGTGGAACTTCGCTTTTAGGGCTTCCTCCACAAGGTGAAAACCTTCTATAAGAAATCTTCCTGCCTTATCACGGCCTTTTTTTGTATGCAGCTTCTTCCAGCCTTTTACTTGTTCATTTTTCACAGAATCGATTCGTTTCATGCTTTTCTCCTTTACGTTCATCTCTATAAACATCATACCGATTTTCTTGCTCATAATCCAGTCCGGCTTGTGACATACTAATGCAAGCAAGAAATTTATTTCCATATTAAAGGAGTGGTTTCAGGTGGGTTTTAATTTACGTGGAGCGATTATGGCTAATATTCAAGGCAGCAGTGAGGAAGAAGTAGAAGCAACCATTGTTGATGCGATCCAAAAAGGCGAAGAAAAGATGCTTCCTGGATTAGGTGTATTATTTGAAGTGTATTGGAAAAATGCGAACGAGCAGGAAAAAGATCAGCTTTGCCAACAAATTTCACAAGGATTGCAATAACACACGAGAGCATGAGTGATGACGTTCACTCATGCTTTTTTTATTCCATGCCCTTGTGCTACATTCTAAACAAGGGAGCGAGTATACCAGCTAGCAAATATAATGAGGCAAAAATGACGATAAGTTTAAAGCAGAATGTCCATTTGTTCTTATCCACCCCAGTGATCTCCTTTCTGCTTCGGTATGATCTGTGTATAAAAAAATCCAGCCGCGGCCGACTGGATTTCATCATCTTAATCTTAGGTCTTAATTATACGTAATGGCTTCTACCGTTTCTTTATCAAGCTTTTTAATGACTTCAACAATTAACTTTACTGTGTTTTCATAATCATCTCTGTGAAGCATCGCAGCATGTGTATGAATATAGCGGGTAGGCACCGTAATCGATAGAGCCGGCACCCCGTTAGCTGTTAAGTGAATGGCACCAGAATCTGTGCCTCCACCAGCCATAGAGTCAAATTGATACGGGACGTTATGTTCATCAGCTGTATCTACTACAAAGTCACGCAAGCCTTTATGAGAGATCATTGAAGCATCGTACAATACAATCTGCGGACCTTCTCCCATTTTAGCTAATGCTTCTTTTTCTGTTACACCAGGCGTGTCTCCAGCAATTCCTACATCCACACCAAAGCCGATATCAGGCTCAATAAGGTGAGCTGATGTGCGGGCTCCGCGTAACCCAACTTCCTCTTGAACTGTTCCTACACCATATACTGTATTTGGATGATCTACATCTTTTAGTTCACGTAATACATCAATCGCAATTGCACAACCGATACGATTATCCCATGCTTTTGCCATTAATAACTTTTCATTTTTCATCACCGTAAACTCGCATACAGGCACAACAGAATCACCTGGGCGAACACCAAACTCCATTGCTTCTTCTTTGCTTGTCGCACCAATATCAATAAACATATCCTTCTTATCAACAGGCTTGCGACGAGCTTCTGCAGGCAGAATATGCGGTGGCTTTGAACCGACAACCCCTGGAATATTACCGTTCTTTGTCATGATCGTAACGCGTTGTGCAAGCATCACCTGTTCCCACCAGCCGCCTACTGTTTGAAAACGAAGGAAGCCTTTATCATCAATACTTGTGACCATAAAACCAATTTCATCTAGATGTCCGGCTACCATAATTTTAGGACCAGCTTCTGATCCGACCTTTTTAGCAACAAGGCTTCCTAACCCATCAGTCGTTACTTCATCTGCAAAAGGGCTGATGTATTTAGACATCACATCACGAGCTTCTTTTTCATTACCAGGAATCCCATTTGCATCCGTCAAATCTTTTAGCATTTGCAGCTTTTCATCAAGCTTTGTCATTATGTATTTCCCCCTTCAATGGGTATGCATGCTCACCCATAACTAGTATGTACTATACGACTAGTATAAATGAAATTGTTTCGCAACTCAAATTATTTCGAAAGAATGTTAATAGCCTTGATCTTGTCTTTCATGGTTCACTTTATTTTTTTCAAAATACGCTTGTTCAATCTCTTTGCCGCTAAACCCAAGCATGTCACCAAGTTTCATAAATGATGCCGTGAGTTTATGAAAATCCTCTTCATTTCGATTTCTATTTAAACGATGAGTGGATTCCATTACATATAAAAATTGTTCTGTAAGCGTTCGCTCGGCTTGACCATTTTCATCCGTTGCAAAAGTAGTATACCCTAAAGACAATCCTAGCGTTAAAACGAAGTGAAGACCATCAACATATTCTTCTAAAATAACAGATCTCTCAGCCGGTCCTTTTTTACTCCAATACTTAAAGCATCTTGTCTCATTTGCTAGTTCTCCCAATTCCACAAGAAATGCAAGCTGCTTCTCTTGAAAAAGGTCATGCCCAGTCAGATTATGCTCCTCTAAAATACGGTCATTAAGATTTTTTTGAGTTTGAAATAATTGCTCTACATTTAAATTATTATCCTTCATCATGCATATCACTCCTATTCATTCTTATTTATTATACCAATTTTTTTTCATCATTTTGCAACCAAAGAAGAGCTGATTCGTATAAACTAGTAAGTAGACAAAAAACCCGCACGAAAGGGGCTTCTAGAAATGGTTATTTTATTTCGATTACTACTGCTTATCGCCATTGCGTTTATTGTATATTCCGCTATTAAATATGTATTTCACCCAAGAAGGAAACTTGAACAAGCTCATGACCGCAGACAGTATTTCTTTTTAGATGAAGAAAAGAATGTAAGAAAGAATTTTCTACTGACTTACAAAGGAGTTATGTTTGAAGGGGAAAAATATTTAGGGACGACCGAACAATCGTTTGAAATTGTTTCAATCTATATTTGGGCAAGAGATACGGAGCGGTTAAAAGGGCTGCATCGTGAAGATTTCGAGTTTATTGAAGAGGATATCAGACTTAGATACCCTAATGCAAAAATTGAATGGAAGAGCCCGATTAAAGAATTTCTGAAAAGATAAAAATAAACCGTACCATTCCATTGACTATGGAAATGCTACGGTTTTTTCGTCTGGAAAAACTCTTCCCAACTCATACTTGATTGTTTCTTTCTAAAAAGCATAAATAATAAAAGCAGGAACCCAGCAAATACGATCGTTCCTGCTAAAGGCAGCTCATGAATCATATCACCAAATGCTGTATATAATATTGCTGGAGGGATACTGACAAGAAATGATTTCTTTGTATATTCTTTTAATCCCTTTGATGTTTCAATTAAATAAAGTGAAACGACATGAAAATGAACCAAAGGCATCATTCGAATAATCATCATTTGCGGCAGGTTCCAGTCTTGGCGTCCTTTAAAGAAATGTTGTTTAATATTCGTCAGCTTTCTTTTAAGTCCTGGAGCAATTCGCACTAATCCATAGAATACTACACTTACAGCTGTCAAACCAATAATAGAATAAATCGACCCATACAGCGTTCCAAATAGATATCCACCAATCAAGCAAACAATTAATACCGGGATAAAAAACGCTTGTCTGAACACATGCAACAAAATAAAGAAGAGTGGAGCCAGCCAGCCGCTTTGTTCAATAAATAACAGCGAACGATCTAAAAATTCATTCATGCAAGCTCCCCCTCTCTTTGTATATCATTTCGTTAGCGTCTATTAAATAGTATATGTTTAACGACCCAGGATGATGAAAACGACTCCTATAATTTGAATGGTAATAATGATAGGAATTCCAGCTGTGAATGTACGATGCTTCGTTTTGTGACGGTATTCCTTCATCCCAATATACATACCAACGCCGCCGCCAATAAGGACTAATAAAAATAAATTTTTCTCAGATACACGTCTTTTTTTAGCTATTGCTTGCCGTTTATCGTATCCCATCACTAGATAAGACGTAATATTAATGAGCAACAAATATATGAACCACTCCATTATATCGACTCACCTCTATTTTGGTAACCTTTTATGTATTCATAAAAAAAAGCGCGAGCAAGAATGCCGCGCTTTTTCATTGTTTTATGCGTTTAGGCTTGACTTAGCTTTTTCAGCTAATTGTGCAAATGCTTCAGCATCGTTCACTGCAAGGTCAGCAAGGATCTTACGGTTTACGTTGATTTCAGCAAGCTTAAGTCCGTGCATTAAACGGCTGTATGAAAGACCATTCATACGAGCAGCTGCGTTGATACGTGTAATCCAAAGTTTACGGAAATCACGTTTCTTTTGACGACGATCACGATAAGCATATAGTAAGGACTTCATTACTTGTCCTTGTGCTGATTTGAATAATAAATGTTTAGAACCGAAATATCCTTTTGCTAACTTTAATACCTTCTTACGACGACGACGAGCGACATAACCGCCTTTTACTCTTGGCATCGAAGTTCCCTCCTTTTAATCATCCGAACGAATCAATTATTTTTTGTACGTTAACATTGAGCGAATACGCTTGAAGTCTCCAGAGTGTACAATAGCAGACTTACGTAGCTTACGCTTTTGCTTTTGAGACTTGTTACCAAATAAGTGACTAGTGAAGCCGTGCGCACGCTTAAGCTTTCCAGATCCAGTCTTTTTAAAACGCTTCGCAGCGCCTCTATGAGTTTTCATTTTAGGCATAACTAAGGTCCTCCTTTAATCTTCTTCAAGCTAGTCGATGTTACTTTTCAGTTTTAGGCGCTAAGATAAGGAACATGCTACGACCTTCCATCTTAGGCTTAGCTTCAATGACAGCAACATCTTCACATTCTTTTGCAAGACGCTCTAATACTACTCTTCCTATCTGAGAGTGAGTAATCGCACGTCCGCGGAAACGGATCGCTGCTTTTACTTTGTCTCCTTTTTCAAGGAATTTACGAGCGTTGCGAAGCTTCGTATTGAAATCATGGTCTTCAATTGTCGGGCTCAAGCGAACCTCTTTAACGTTGATGACCTTTTGTTTCTTACGTGCTTCTTTGTCTTTCTTTTGTTGCTCATAACGGAATTTACCGTAGTCCATAATGCGACACACAGGTGGTTTCGCAGCAGGTGCAACACATACGAGATCAAGATTTACATTTTGCGCCATTTCAAGCGCTTCTTGTTTTGACTTGACTCCAATTTGATCGCCATTCGCTCCAATGAGTCGTACTTCACGGGCACGAATCCCTTCATTGACCAACATGTCTTTACTAATAATGAGCCACCTCCAAAGGATTTTCGCGGATCAAAGCAATTTATAAGCATAACTGTTCATCAAAAATGATTACAGAACATGCACCGATTCATGAAAAAAAGTGCGGGCGCACAATACGCCCACACTTCGGTCATTTACTAAAAATGAATCCCATCATACCTGGCAACAGCTTCATGCGTCAATCAGGTGAGAAGCGGGCGCTTCTGCTTGCTTTGTGTCCTTCTATTCGATTACCTAGATAACTATAGCATAATCCTTTTTGCGGTGTCAACACAATATGTCCGACTTCGTTATTTTAACGAATGTCCAGTCACTTTGCAATCCTTTTTTTCATTTAAGAGGAGTAGAAAATAATTGAAATGATTTCTACTCACCTATTGGCACCAAAAGATTATTTTTTCAGCTCAACGGCTAGATCAGAAATAAATGTTTGAAGCTCTTTAGATTCTGATGCCTGCTCCCCGTATTTACGAATGTTTACAGCACCAGCTTCCATTTCCTTATCTCCTAGAACGAGCATGTAAGGAATCTTTTGCATCTGCGCTTCACGAATTTTATATCCAATCTTCTCGTTACGCTCATCAATTTCCACTCTAGCACCTGCTCGTTGAAGCTCATCTTGCACTTTTTTCGCATACTCAAGATGAACATCAGGAGATACGGGAATGACTTGTACTTGAACAGGCGCAAGCCATGTTGGGAAAGCCCCTTTATATTCTTCAAGCAGGAAGGCAACGAAGCGCTCCATCGTAGAAACAACCCCGCGGTGTACAACAACAGGACGATGCGGCTGACCATCTTCTCCAACATACGTTAAATCAAATCGTTCTGGTAATAAGAAGTCCAATTGAACCGTTGATAATGTTTCATCCTTACCTAAAGCTGTACGAACCTGCACATCTAATTTAGGACCATAAAACGCTGCTTCGCCTTCTGCTTCATAATAATCCACATCCAGCTCATCCATCGCTTCTTTTAACATGCTTTGCGCTTTTTCCCACATCGCATCATCATCAAAATACTTTTCCTTATCTTCAGGGTCACGATAAGATAAGCGGAATTTATAATCATCCAACCCAAAATCTTTGTAGACTTCCTGAATTAAATACACAACGCGTAAGAACTCTTCTTTAATCTGGTCAGGACGACAGAAGATATGAGCATCATTTAACGTCATTCCACGTACACGCTGAAGTCCTGATACAGCCCCGCTCATCTCATAACGGTGCATCATACCAAGCTCCGCAATACGCAATGGAAGCTGACGGTAGCTGCGCATGTCTTGCTTGTATACCATCATATGATGAGGGCAGTTCATTGGGCGAAGAACGAATTCTTCATTGTCACGCTCCATAACAGGGAACATGTCATCTTTGTAATGATCCCAATGGCCTGATGTTTTATAAAGTTCTGAGCTTCCTAAAATCGGAGTGTACACGTGTTGATAGCCAAGACGCTCTTCTTTATCAACAATGTAGCGTTCAATCACACGACGAACAGTCGCTCCTTTTGGCAGCCATAACGGGAGGCCTTGTCCTACTTTTTGTGAAAGAGCGAAAATCCCTAGCTCCTTGCCAAGTTTACGATGATCACGTTCCTTGGCCTCTTCTAACAAGCGTAAATGCTCCTCTAGATCAGCCTTTTTGAAGAATGCCGTTCCGTAAATACGCTGAAGCATTTTGTTTTTGCTGTCACCGCGCCAATATGCCCCTGCCAGACTTAACAGTTTAAACTCCTTAATTTTGTTTGTTGAAGGGACATGCACGCCTCGGCATAGATCAAAGAATTCTCCTTGTTCATAAATCGTAAGGCTTTCTCCTTCAGGGATCGCTTCAATCAGTTCTAATTTGTACTCATCGCCAATTTCTTTGTAACGAGCAATGGCTTCTTCACGGCTTAACTCCACACGCGTTACTTCAAGGTTTTCTGCAATGATTTTCTTCATTTCTTTTTCGATCTTCGGCAGGTCCTCAGCCGTAATCGATTCTTCTGAATCAATATCATAGTAAAAACCGCCTTCAATCACAGGGCCGACTCCAAGCTTTACCCCTTTAAACAGGCGTTTAACAGCTTGTGCCATTAAGTGTGCCGTACTATGGCGCATGATTTCCAGTGCTTCCTCTGAATCTTGAGTGACAATTGCTATCTCTCCGTCTTCAGTTAGAGGTGTACGTAAGTCAACTAATGTATTATTAAGCTTTCCAGCTAACGCTTTTTTCTTAAGACCAGGGCTGATAGATGCCGCAATGTCTTCTGTTGTCGTGCCTCTAGGGAACTCCTTTACCGCACCATCTGGAAATGTAATCTTTAGTACATCTGCCATTCTTCTCGACTCCTTTTTTTGTGTAAATAAAAAACACTCGTCCCTTCATCATAGAAGGGACGAGTGTAGTTCGTGGTTCCACCCTTGTTACGCTGCAGCAAATAAACATTGCAAGTGCAGCAACTCATCATACAAGATAACGGCTGTGCGCCGGCGCTAGTTAATCCACATACGTGTTTCCCTGCGCAGTTCAGAGGTGGTAAGGTCACTAATATGAGCTAGGAAGCTTGCAGCGAATGCCTCCCTCTCTGTAAGTCATATATAATGCCTCTTGTCCTCATCATAACCATTCATATTCAAAGTGTTGTTTCATATCAAATAGGTTGATATGTAGTATTATATGGATGCAGAATTGGAAAATCAAGAGGGCATCTCATTTATTCTAATCTTTTTTTCTCATAATGGTGATAAGGATATAGCTTCATCCGTTCTTGAAATATTGCTTGAATGGTCACTACGACCCCGTGATCTGGTTG
The DNA here is from genome assembly GCF_029094545.1 of Alkalihalophilus pseudofirmus. Lineage (NCBI taxonomy): Bacteria > Bacillati > Bacillota > Bacilli > Caryophanales > Bacillaceae > Alkalihalophilus > Alkalihalophilus pseudofirmus. Next base: position 3,201,458 of record NZ_CP117835.1, read on the forward strand.
ATCGGAGAATACATGAACTATGTTTGGTACCATACTAACCAATGGACTTATCACCATTTCTTCAAGCTCAATCGAATGTTCGAAAATAAGTTCTTCCTGCAAATGGAACAATACCTCATCTTTTGCAAGCTTTCTAAAATGCTGATCATAAAAAGAAAATGTTCCGTCATGGACAACATAGATTTCATTATATTTAGAAGGCTTCGTTTGAACGTATTGCCGGAAATCTTCAATCATATTTTGATATTCCTGTTCGAGCATATACTCATCAATAGCAATTTCCACACAATCAATCAGCATCTCCCCATAATCTCTCAACCGGAATGTTAAGAAAGGGTCATAATAAAAATTAGTTTCTTCTTCTAGACTATTAGCAAACGCCTCATAAATATAAGCATAACGATTAAAGAACGGTACGAGTGAAGGCAGGTCATTTCGATCTCCTTCTAAAATCGACCTTGCGATCATCAGAATCTGCTGCTGCTCTTCTTCATCTGTAAAATAAAACATCGATTCAATAATATCTAAGAGCCAATCATCTTCTCTTGTTTTAATCACATGTTCAGTTAATACAGAGGACAACAAGGGGTGAAACGAATCATAGAAACTAACCTGCTTATTTGTATAATCAAGCAATATTGTTTCTACACCATTTGACTCCACTTTCCCTCCTAGTCCAAGATCTGCATATCGCTCGATATACTCACGAAGCAGTTCATATAATTGCTTACAATCTCGCTCTTCTTCAAAATGAATGGCTATCACACCTATTCCCCCTAACCAACTCAACTAAAAAACTGATCTATAGTTACATACTCATGAAGTCATTTAGACAGGCCTTATTCCATCCTATGCATGAGCGTAGAAATAATGATTAGTTTTTCACATGTACGAGTCAGTATGGAAGAAAAACAAAAAAACCGCTCCTCTGCTAATAGCAAAGAAACGGTTTAGGGTTAGTTCTGCATTGTAAAATCTTTTTCTGCTGCTGTTTCCCCGTCAAACATACGAACGATATCGTATTTTGTATTACGTTGAGCTGGAATCTTTCCGGCTTCACGGATAAGACGAAGAATTTCATTCGTATTTACTTTATGAGTCGTACCTGCAGCTGATACAACATTCTCTTCAATCATTGTACTTCCGAAATCATTACAGCCATATTCAAGCGACTGTTTTCCTACTTCAGGACCCATTGTAACCCATGATGATTGGAAATTCGCAATATTATCAAGGAAAATCCTTGAAATCGCAACATTTTTCAAATAATCACGAGCCCCTAGCTTTTCTGTCTTCCACATACCCGTGTTCTCAGGCTGGAATGTCCATGAAATATAGGCTTTAAAACAATCAGTCTCATCCTGTGCATCTCTTACGCGTTGTAAGTGCAGAGCACGCTCCTCGTTCGATTCCCCAAAGCCGATAACCATCGTTGCTGAGCCGTGCATTCCAACACGCTTTGAAGCTTTCATTGCTTCCATCCATTGTTCCCAGGTAATTTTTAAGCGACTGACACGAAGGCGCGTTTCCTCAGTAAGAATTTCAGCGCCACCGCCTGGCATACTATCTAATCCAGCCTCATGCAGGGCACGAAGAACTTCCTCCACTGTCATATCAGAAACTTCTGCAATTTTCCAAATCTCCGCAGGTGAAAAAGAATGCATCCAGATGTTTGGAAAACGTTCCTTAATTTCACGAAGAAGATTTGTATAGTAATCTAGTTTCAAGTCAGGATTCGTTCCGCCTTGCATAAGAATCTCTGTACCGCCAACATCGATTGTTTCTTGAATTTTCTCAAAGATACGTTCGTTGTCAAGTACATACCCTTCTGAATGTCCTGGCTTACGATAGAATGCACAGAAACGACAATACGTATCGCAAAAATTTGTATAGTTTACATTTCTACCTATTACGAAGGTAGTTACAGGTTCTGGGTGCCATTTTTTCATTATCTTGTTGGCTGCTTCACCCATTTTTTCAACTTCATCACTTTCATATAGCGCAATCGCATCTTCCATTGAGATGCGCTCCCCATTTACCGCTCGTTCAAGAATTGCATCGATGCTCATGATTATGACCCTCACAATCTATCAAAATAAGATATCTTCATCCTATCATACATGAAACCCTTAAGGAAGCAACGGCGCTCCCTGTTCCAAAAGTTTCAAATTAATTTCTGTATTATCGTTTCTCTCTGCGGTTATGCCCAGCCACTGTCACAAATGTCGTGTTGTGCTTAATCCGCTCCATAATCCGCTTTGCCTTTAATTCTTCTATTCCACCACGGTCTGAGTAGGAAAGGTGATCTTCAAGTTCATCATAGTCATAATTAGATGTAAATAATGTAGGCAGCTTCTCAAGCATTCTGTACTGCAGGATCGCTCCGAGCACATCATCTCTCACCCAGCTTGAAGTCGTTTCAGCTCCAATATCATCTAAGATCAATACTTGAGCCTTTTTAATCGTATCGAGCTTTTCTTGAAAAGTCCCATCCCCAAGAGACTGCTTCATCTCACGAAAGAAATCTGGGGTATAAACCGTATACGATTCAATCCCGCGGTCAAATAATTCATTTGCTACAGCACCCATTAAATAGGTTTTTCCTACACCGAATTTCCCGTAAAAGTATAAACCTCCACCGTCCTCACCCGGATTTGCTTTTAACGCAAACTCAAGCGCTGCCGCTCCCGCTTCTCCTCTCTCGCCGTCCATATCAATCTCCTCAAAACGAGCAGATAAGATATCTTTAGGAATGTAAAGGGACTTCATGAGCTGACTTTGTTCTTTCTGCTTTTTCTCCTGTACTTTTAGGGCACAAGGAAGGTAATGAAGCTCTAAGTGCCCCCGCTCAATTGATAAAGAAGGCTGATACCCCTTCATCATGTTAGGACACTCTTTAAGCCCGGGACAGTTTGCACAAGCTCTGCGCTCTTTTTTAAATTCATAAAGCTTAACCATTCCGCTATCGATCATCTCATTTGTCACGGAATCTTTATTTTCTCTAATAAATGCCTTAATATAGGGATCAGTTAGAAGCTCTTCTCTTTGTTTATCTAAACGTTCTTTTAATCCTGTGCTTTTGGCCCATTGTTTAAGCGTTGATTGAATGGATTTCATTATCAGCTTTCTCCTTTCTCCCTTTTTCGTGCCCTAAGCTCTTCCATCATCTTCTCAAAACGCTTTTGGGCATCTGTCGTCTCTTTACCCGCTCCATTAGAAAGGTTTTCTGATGATGGACCGCTTTTAGCACCTTCACTCTCGTCCTCTTGCTTATTTTTATTCTGCTGCGTACCTTTATTCTTTTCTTTTTCTTTTTCTTCTATCAGCCATTTAGGTAAACGATCGCGTCTTGTAGTCTTCCTTGTACCTTGACTTCTTTTTGCAGCTGGAGTACTCTGGCCTTTTTCCTTTGCTAATGCCTTTTTCTCTTGTTCTTCTCTTGCTAAAAGCATAGCATCTTTCACTTTTTGGATCTTCTTTCGTGCCCAGTGAGCAGCGATCTTATCAATGAATGCTTTTTGCAGCTTCATATCATGCTGATACAACACATAGTCAATTAAGACATTCGCTACACCAGGAAGTAAATGATAATCAATGAGCAATGATTCTACAATTTTCGCATCAGCTGGCGCGACATACGCCCCGTCTGACCTGATTTCTAGTAAGGTTAACGGCGGTATGGTTTCATAAAATTTAATAATTTTTTCTTCTTCTGTTTCAGGTTCCTTTTCACGCATCGTCTGGTGCTCTGCAGGATGCGTCCTTAATCCAAGCGCAGGAGGCTCTGAACTATGTTCGATCTTGTACCATTCTTGAGCTTTTTTCCGCAAGACATCAAGGTCTACTTCATCATCATGCAAAACAGCCTGGCCTACAATGCGGCTCATCTCAAGAGGCTTGATCCGATACACAAATGCCAGTTTAAGAATGGCATTTTTCACTCCTTCCGTAAGAAGGCGCTCTGGAACGAGGAAGCTTGATAAGTCTTTTTTCATTAATTCAAAGTCAAATTCATCCTCACTAAATAATAAAGAATCGCTTTCCTCCCCTAACAATTCCATCTCCCCGCTAAACTTCATAGCATCTGATGTTTCAGATTGAAGGTTTGAGACAATTTCTGAATGATGGAGAGAGGTAAACACCTCATCAAAGGAATGAGTTAATTCTGTATATGTTTCTTCTTTCACAACTTCGACAGCAAAACGATCTCTCATTTGTCTGTACTTTTGTTTGCCTAAACGATTTAATAAATAAACACTAAGCACATCATTTTCAAAAAACTGCTTAGGATTCATAGGTTTTTGTAATTCATATAAATAAGAAGAACCTTCCTCTGTTGTTTCTTTAAATGTTCTTATTAACCCTATAGCTTCTAGCTTTTTCCGCTCTTCAAAAATCGTTTGGAGAGGAATATTCATCATGAGCATCAGCTGTCTGTGAGGTTGACGTTCACTCCAGTATTGATCTCTTTCTAACTGAGCCCAAAATGTCATATATAAACTATGAGCTACTGCTCCAACCAGCGGCTGATACAATAATGTCATTACTTTTTGATCCAGGTCCGTCAAATAATCTGAAACACGTACTGTAAAAGGATCAACAGGAAGCAGTTCCTTCCAATGCCAGCTCATATTTATTCCTCCCTTCCTAAAAAAATCATGAGTAAAAAAGAGCTTATAGCGCAACAACACTACAGCTCTTTGATCTTTAACCTTTATTCATTAATTCGGTCAATTCTTTTATAAAAACATTGATATCTTTAAATTGACGATAAACCGAAGCAAAACGCACATAAGCTACATCATCAATTGTTGCGAGTCTCTCCATCACTAACTCGCCTACATCTTGACTGTTGACTTCATTTTTGCCTCTGCCTCGAAGTTCCCGCTCCACTTCGTTAACAATCTGCTCTAACGTCTCAAGAGGTACTGGACGCTTCTCACATGCACGAATAAGGCCACGCAATATTTTATCACGATTAAACTCTTGGCGTGTGCCATCTTTTTTTACTACAATTAAAGGAACTTCTTCAACCATTTCAAAGGTTGTAAAACGATTGCTGCATGATTCGCACTCTCGTCTTCTTCGAATTGAACGTCCCTCGTGGCTTGGTCTTGAGTCAAGCACCCTTGTTCCATTATATTGACAAGCTGGACACCGCATGTAATCATCTCCACTTACTGTACCCTAACACGTGTCACCTACACCGATACAGTCTGGTTCTTAACTCTATCATATAAAAAAAGAAGGTATCTGACAAGCCAAGCTAATGAATTTGCCTTATTCTCTACACAAATTCATCTGCCATTCCGGTACCTAAATACGGCAGTTCCTTATCTAATTTCTCATAAATAGCCACAACGATCTTTTTACTTTTTCCAAAATCACTTGGGAGGCTTGTACCGCTTGAACAAGAAATATCAATAGCCGTTCGGTAAGGCTTTACCGTTACGATAGTGGCGACTAGAAGGGACTGTCCACCTTTTTGGGGCTCGGCAATCACTTCTCCTCGGCCGGTTTCTGCCTCTTTGATTTTCCATCCGGATGAAGAAAGTACAGATTCAACTGCATGCATGGCTTTATCTTTAGAAGTTTTATAGTAACGAGTTCTTAACCGTTCATCATAATGAGATTCAGCTGTTTCAGTATGATTATTAATAAATTGACCAATAAACTGACGAATAGACATTATATTCACCTAACTTTTCTTTTTCTTTCATTAATCATACCACACTCATCTAAGCAAATCAGTTTCAGTACACACAAAAAAGAGGAGCATCTATGCCCCTCTTTTTATGTGCGCAAACTAACCTGCGCCAAATGTTCTCTTTATGTTAGAACGCATTTACTGTTGTTTTTTCTACTTTGACTGGTCCCATTCCTCTTGGTACTTCAATCACTTCACTTGTACTAGCACCAAGCGCTTCAGCAATATAATTAGATGCTACATTAGGATCAATACGATCTCCACATGTATAGACATCAATACTTGCATATCCATGTTCTGGGAAGCTGTGAATCGTTAAATGAGACTCTGAAATGATGACTACGCCGCTAACACCATGTGGTGCAAATTTGTGAAATGCTACTTCACGTACTTCTGCACCTGCTTTAAGTGCAGCATCTACAAATGTTTGTTCGATAAAACTCATATTATTCAACTTCTCAATATTACATCCCCAAAGTTCTGCAATAACGTGACGACCCATAGTGTCCATAAGTTGAATCCCCCTTCACAAAAAATTCATGCCTTCTCAAGCATGTAGGATCGTTCAGTTACACGGGGGAAAGTTAGTCCAAAGAGGTCCTAACCCTTTCTGCAAGTAAACGCATCCTGGTTTGCTTTAATTGAAGTTCACGAAAATCAGTATACTTGTTTTATAAATTGAATGCAACCAATCCTTGTCATTTTTTTAAAAGAAATTTTTGCTACATTTTTTAATGTATAGTGAAACAATGACCAGGACTGGTGCAAACATAGGTATACCTTCATTTCATGGGCACTTCTCTTTTGTTAGGGTAACCAAACAGGACATTGCTATGAGCTTATATACGATAAAGCAATCGTACAAACGTTAAAATCAGCTCACATGAGTAGGTTCAGCTATTTTTTTTGCCACAAGATTCATGAGATCGACTACGCGGCAAGAGTATCCCCATTCGTTATCATACCAAGCAAGAACCTTCACTTGACGATCGCTCATCACCATTGTTGATAAACCGTCAATTACAGATGATTGCTCTTCACCGTTAAAATCAATGGAAACAAGCGGTTCGTCAGAGAAACCTAAAATACCTTTAAGTGATCCTTCTGCAGCCATCTTAAGAGCAGTATTCACTTCTTCTTGAGTCACGTCCTTTTTCACTTGAACTACTAAGTCCACTAAAGACACGTTAGGTGTAGGAACACGTAATGCCATCCCGTTTAATTTGCCTTCAAGCTGCGGAAGAACTTTAGCAATTGCTTTTGCAGCCCCTGTTGAAGTAGGAATAATGGATTGTCCGCATGCACGAGCGCGGCGAAGGTCTTTGTGCGGATTATCAATATTCTTTTGATCATTTGTATAAGCGTGTACCGTTGTCATTAAACCGCTTTCAATTCCAAACGTCTCATCAATAACCTTTGCAACAGGTGCAAGGCAGTTTGTTGTACATGATGCGTTAGAAATAATATGGTGATTACCTGGGTCATATTCATGATCATTTACACCCATCACAATCGTTACATCTTCATCTTTTGCTGGAGCTGTGATTAATACTTTCTTTGCACCAGCTTCAATATGATATCCAGCCGTTTCTTGTGTTTTAAATTTACCAGTAGCTTCAATAACAATGTCTACTCCAAGCTTTGCCCATGGCAGCTCACGAGGGTCACGTGAATGAAGCAGTTGGACTACTTTTCCATCAACTACAATCGTATCGTCTTTCGCTTCTACAGGAAGAGTGTATGTTCCATGGATACTGTCATATTTAATTAAGTGAGCAAGTGTTTCTGCCGGGTAGCTCGCATTAATCGCAACAACCTCCACTTCATCCTCAAGCATTGCTTTACGAAATACCATACGGCCAATACGACCAAATCCATTGATGGCAACTTTAACCTTCATTAGAATTCCCCTCTCCAAATATATGTTATACTCAATATTGTTTTTATGTTAATTAGTATATCATATATACCATAAAAGGACGATTACTTTTTGAAAAAAACTGTGGAAAATGTGTGTCTGACTATAAAAAGAACCCTTCTAACTGATTAGAAGGGTTCTTTTGACCAATGTTGTATCACATTTTTTAATTGTTGAAAGGTTTCTTCAAGAGATCGGCTGTTATCTATAATATAATCTGCACGCGATTTTTTATCCTCTAATGGCAGCTGCGAGGCGATTCTTGCTTTTGCATCTTCACTTCCTGCCTGGTCTCTGTCTAGCAAACGGTTCAGTTGTGTTTGTTTATCAACATACACAAGCATCACCCGATCAACAAGATGAAACAAGTTACTCTCAAATAAAAGCGGAATATCAAAAATAATTGTCTCGTGACCTTCGGCTTCATACCTGTCTTTTTGGGCAAGCATTTCACGCCGAACCGCAGGATGAACAATTTGATTTAATTCCGACCGCTTTTTCTCATCCTTAAATATTATAGAACCTAGCTTTTTGCGATTAATCGTGCCATCTTCAAATAATATCTCACGTCCAAACTGCCCTACAATCGCTTCGTAAGCACCCATGCCTGGCTCTACCACATCTCTTGCAATTTTATCCGCGTCAATTATGGGATAACCGTGTTCACTCAGCCAGTTGGAAACGGTAGATTTCCCGCTGGCAATACCCCCTGTTAATCCAATCAGCATATCCGTACCCTTTCTTCCTTACAGACTTAAAATTCCTAAAACAATTAAAAGCAACCCAGGAATAAATGAAAATTTCTTCATCATGCGCGACTCTGAAAAACGGAATCCGCTCTTCATGCCGAGCGTGACAAATAAAGCACTCATTAAGGCCACACTTACAGCCATTGGAATCGGAGAAAAACCAATTAAAGCCGCTCCTATCCCCGCCCCAAACGCATCAAGGGACAGAGCAATCCCAAGCAACACGGCTTCACGGCCAGTAATGGTACCGGAATTGTCAATATCAGCAACCATCGGCTTTCTCAGTATTCGAATAACGACACCAAACATTTTAATTTCAAAGTTCATAATGATCTCATCTTCTTTTGTTTTCTCGGAAGCTTTTGCCGGCCTGAACACTTGATACATGGCCCAAGCTCCAATCAAGATCAAGATCATCCCGCCGATAGAGCCCGCGACCTCAGCTGGCAGAACTCGCTGGATTACACTTCCAAATGCCATAGCTAGTAAAATGGAGGTTGCAGAGCAGCAAGCAATAAAAAGTAAAGATTTGAATGGCAGTTTCATTTTCCTAAGTCCATACGTTAACCCTACACCGAAACTATCTAAGCTCACAGCAAGTGCGAGCGCAAGTAATGAAAGAATCTCAACCATCGTGATAAGCTCCTCCCACCTAGACGATACGATAGTATATGGCAAAAGCCTATCCGATGTACGTTACAATTGGCAATTTGGACAAAAATGAGTGCCTCGGCCTCCCACAACGGTCTTTAAAATGTCCGTACCACACTGACGGCAAGGTTCGTTTTTTCTTCCGTACACATCTAATTTCTGTTGAAACATCCCCATTTCACCTTGACCATTCACATAGGACTTAATCGAGCTTCCTCCCATTTCAACTGCTTCTTCTAAAGTAGAAACAATCGCCTTATGCAATACAGCCATTTCCTCTTTGCTTAAAGAATGTGCTAATCTCTCAGGATGAATACGAGCTCTAAATAATGCCTCATCGACATAGATGTTTCCAAGCCCTACCACCGTTTTTTGGTCTAGGAGAGCAACCTTTATTTTCCGATTGGTTTTCTGAAATGCGTTCATTAAAAGCTCTGAGGTAAATTGCTCAGAAAATGGCTCTACCCCTAAATGAGCTAAAGGCAGGACCTTCTCTTCTGAGCCTTTTGGAAATAGATGCATCGTGCCAAACTTCCTCACATCCTGATACCTTAGCTCTTCCCCATCTGTAAAATGGAAAATAACATGAGTATGAGGAGGCAGCGGCTCTTCTTTTTCATATAGACCATAACGACCTTCCATTCGAAGGTGAGAAACCATTACGATATCATCGAACTCAAAAAGTAAAAACTTCCCTCTTCTTCGTATGCTCCGAATCGTTTGATTCATAAGAAGTGTTTCAAACTCCAAAACATCCGCCGGCTCTTTAATTATATTTGCCCACTTAACGGTTATTCCGGCTATCGTTTTACCGATCACTAATTCTGTTAACGTCCGTTTGACCGTTTCAACTTCAGGTAATTCAGGCATGTTGTCCTCTCTCCTTACTTCGCATCATACCAAGTATCACCGGCTGATATATCAACTTTTAGGGGAACAGCCAGCTCTACTGCATTCTCCATCACTTCAGGAACTATTTTCATCATCTTGTCCACCTCTTCAGGCGGCACTTCAAATATTAGTTCATCATGCACTTGCAAAAGCAGTCTGCTCTTTAGGTTTGCCTCTTCTAAACGAAGAGCCATCTCGACCATGGCTTTTTTAATGATATCTGCTGCGGTTCCTTGAATAGGTGTATTCATTGCGGTTCGCTCAGCAAAGCTGCGCTGATTGAAATTACGGCTTGTTAATTCAGGGAGATAACGGCGTCTGTTAAGCAATGTAGATACATAACCATTTTCTCTCGCCTCTTCTATAATTCGTTCCATATATTCTGCTACATTCGGATAACTCGCTAAATAACGCTCAATGAATTTTGCTGCTTCCTTACGAGTAATCCCCAAGCTTTGTGATAGTCCATAATCACTAATTCCATATACAATTCCGAAGTTAACTGCTTTAGCACTTCTGCGCATCATTGAAGTAACATCTTCTTCACTTACATGGAATACATCCATGGCCGTTTTCGTATGAACATCCATATCTTCTTTAAAGGCAGTAATCAGCTTTTCATCCTGTGCGATATGTGCAAGCACCCGCAATTCAATTTGCGAATAATCGGCAGCAAGGATCTTCCAGCCTTCCTCAGACGGAATAAACGCTTTTCTAATTTTTCGGCCTTCCTCTAAACGGATCGGGATATTTTGTAAGTTCGGGTCCGTAGAGCTTAATCTGCCTGTTTGTGTCAGTGCTTGATTAAATCGCGTATGAATTTTAGACGTACCCTTATGTGTCACTTTTACTAAGCCCTCAATGTAGGTTGAGTTAAGTTTGCCAAGCTGACGGTAATGAAGAATATGACGAATGATTTCATGGTCTTCGGCAAGCTTCTCAAGAACATCAGCCGAAGTAGAATAGCCTGTTTTTGTTTTCTTAATGACCGGCAGACCGAGCTTCTCAAACAGCACTTCCCCTAGCTGCTTAGGGGAGTTAATATTAAAGGACACCCCAGCATGCTCATGAATATGTTTTTCAAGCTCCGCTAACCTGCTTGCTAGATCTTCACCCATTGCTTTTAATTGGTCGATATCAACTTTTACACCTTCTGTTTCCATGCGCCCAAGCACGACCGATAAAGGCATTTCTAAGTCTTTAAACAGCTCAAATTGTTCATTTTTCTTCAGTTCTTCTTCCATCCGCTCTTTCAGTTCATAAATGACATTAGCTTTTCTCACTAAATGTTCAGCCAACACGTCTGTCTCAGGCACTTTTCGTTTAGCACCTTTTCCATACACAGCTTCATCCGCTTGAATACTCTTTGCTCCTTTTCGAGTCGCAATGTCACTTAGGTCATGAGATGAATGAGATGGATCAAGCAGATAAGACGCCATCAGTAAGTCAAAATCAACTCCATCTAACAGCACATCTTTCCACCCTAAAACGACCACACCACGTTTAGCATCTAGCAGCCACTTTTTCTTCGTTTCATCTTTTGCCCACTCAACAAACAAATCAGAACGAAGAGCCGTTTCTGTCGGGATAAAGTACCGGCCTTTCTCATGTACAAGAGCAAACCCTGCAATATCTGCTTGATGATAGTTTTCCTCTAATACTTCAACGACCATAGCAGCGGGCGTTGCGAGATGTTCTTCTTTTACCTCTTCCACTACATCAAAAGATAATTCCTCTAACTCCTTTTCTGCAGCACTCACGCCTGTATCAAATTGATCCACTAACGATTTAAATTCCAACTCTTTAAAGAGCGACACGACTTTTTCTTCATCGTATTCACCAAACTTTAGTTCGTCTAAGGTAAGGTTATACGGAACTTCTGTAAAAATGGTCGCAAGCTCTTTACTCATCAATGCTTGTTCTTTATTTTCCGAAAGTTTTTCTTTAAGCTTTTTGCCAGAAACGTCATCAACAGAATCTAACACGTTCTCAATCGTTCCAAACTGTTTCAGTAATTTAAGCGCAGTCTTCTCACCGACTCCAGGCACTCCAGGGATATTATCTGAACTATCTCCCATCAGTCCTTTCATATCAATGATTTGATGCGGCTTAATACCATATTTTTCATCGATCAACGCTTCATCATATGACTCGACATTCGTAATTCCTTTTTTAGTAAGGACCACTGTGACGTAATCCGAGACTAACTGCAGCAAGTCTTTATCACCAGAAACAACTTTCACTTCCCACTTTTCTTTTTCTGCTTCCTTACTAAGAGTACCGATAATATCATCTGCTTCATAATTATCAAGCTCGAACCTTTTAATATTAAAAGCATCTAATAACTCACGAATTAAAGGAAACTGCTCAGAGAGTTCCGGCGGAGTCTTTTGACGTCCTCCTTTATATTCTTCATATGTTTTATGACGAAACGTCGTTTTACCAGCGTCAAATGCGACAAGCATATGAGTCGGTTTTTCTTCTTGGATAATTTTTAACAGCATCGTAGTAAAGCCATAAACAGCATTTGTATAAACACCTTTATCGTTATTAAGCAGCGGCAAGGCAAAAAATGCACGATATGCAATACTATTTCCATCAATTAATATGAGCTTCTTCAACGAATCGGCTCCTTTCTACACGTTTATTCTTGTCTTTAATTGTAGCATAACGGCTAACGAAAAAGAAAAGTCTCGCATATGCGAGACTTCCTTTTATGAATAATCCTGTTTAATCGATATACCCCATTAGAATACGAGCATACGGAGAGTCAGCAGGTAAGACAATGACTGTTTCTTCACCAATTGTCTGCTCATAAGATTGAAGTGTGCGGTACAACTGATAAAAATCAGGGTCACGTCCGAACGCGTCATTGTAAATAGACGCAGCTTCTTCCTCCCCTTCCCCTTCAATCACACGCGCATCTGCTGTTGCGGTTGCAACAATTTCTTGTACTTCTCGATCTGTATTCGCTTTAATACGGTTGGCTTCGGCGTCACCTTGAGACAAATAATCCTGTGCTGTCGATTGACGCTCTGAAATCATCCGACGATAGACAGCCTCTTCATTTTCCTCTGGTAAATCCGTACGCTTCATTCGAACATCAGTCAAGACAATACCGTAATTGCTGCGTTCTAATGCTTCGTTTACTCGTTCACGAACCATTTCATTAAAACTTCCTCTAGAAGATTTCTCTTCATTAATAATCTCATCAAAATTCAGCTGTCCTAACTCTGCACGGATGGCTGAGAAAATAATTTCACCCATAATCGCTTCCGCACGCTCAATCGTTGCAGCATTAGAGATCATTAATTGCGGGTCTTCTATCCGCCATAATGCATAATGGTCGGCTAGCATTCTCTTTTTATCTAATGTATTAATTTCAGCAGGCGGAATATCATAGATCATTTGATATTTGGGCAGGGTAGTGACTGATTGAATGAAAGGCAGTTTATAATTTAATCCTGGCTCATCTACCACACGCACAACCTCACCAAATTGGCGGACAACTTTATATTCACCTTGTTCAACAATAAACAAATTACTAATAATTGTAGCTAATATCGTAATTAAAATAATGGCCACAGCAATCAATTTCACATATTTACGCCACTCGTCACTAGGACGACGTTCATTTAAATCGACAATGTTCTCGTCACTCATTAGTTACTTCCCCCCTCTGCAGCCTCAGGACGACGCTCAAGCGGTCTAATCGGCAAATAATTAACCGTATCATTGTTGCTGTCCATAATATAAATCTCTGTATTCGGAAGAACTCGATCAAGTGTTTCTAATACTAAACGCTGTCTTGTTACTTCTGGATTGACGACATATTCACTGTATAAAGAGTCAAATAAAGCAGCATCCCCGCGGGCACGCTCAATCCGCTCTGCTTTTGTCCCTTCTGCACGAGAAATAATGGCATCCTTTTCCCCTTCAGCTTCATTTATTTGCTGATTTCTGTATTTGTTTGCTTCATTTATTTTAGTTAAACGCTCCTCACGAGCATCTGTTACATCTGTAAACGCACGACGAACTTCTTCAGTCGGCAGCTCAACGTCTTGTAGTTTTACATCTTGAATACTAATGCCAATCTCGTACATCTCAAGCAGCTCTACCAAATTTTCAAATACTTTCGCTTCAATCTCCGGGCGTTGGTCAGTAAGGGCTTCATCAATACCAGAACTTCCAATTACACCGCGCAGTGCTGCTGAGGTTGCACTGTACAACACAGTTCTAGCATCCTCAGTACTGTATAAATATTGCTCAGGATCTGTGATTCTCCATTGAACAGCAAGATCAGCAAAAAGGATATTCTCATCCCCTGTGATCATCTTTGCTTCATTTGTAAACTCAACCACTTCACCATCTTGCTCACTGTATCCTACTTGAAGATTGTATGTACCTCTAGATAAGATCTCTACTCGTTGAATCGGCCAAGGCATCTTAAACTTCAAGCCTGGTTCTGTGACTGTTTCGTCAACCTTTCCAAATGTAATTAATGCGGCTTGCTCTGATTCATCGACAATATACCAGCCTGTTGCAAGAAATAAAGCAAGAATGGCTATACCGATCAAGGAGACAAACCCAACAACTAATTGTTTGATTGTCATATGTACTCCCCCTCTATTATCATTAGTACTTATACGAGATGACTTTCCAAAAAGATTCAAATCCTATGAAAAAAGAATGATAGATTCTATACGATTGATTCTGTAATGTTAGAAAATCCCTTACTATTATAGTATAGATTCTCTCTAACATGCAGGAAAAATTGTAAATAATGATAAAATGTTGGTGAATTTTGTGTGTGAAGTAGGATGTACAGGAAATGGGAAAAGACGAAAGCTAAGGGGGTGCTTTCGTCTTTTTAAGGGGATGTAAATCAACGTGAACAAACAAATAGATGGGATGAGCACCTAACGTTTGCCCGTATTGATGAAACCGTTCACTAATCATTGTAGATGATCTTCATTAAGCATTAATGAACAGAATGTAAATATATTGTAAAATTTTCATTTTTCTATTCTATCCATACAGCTAGCTTCTCACTGTTTCTTCTATTCAGTCATCTGATCTTTCATAAAATGAATCGTGAACGTTGTTCCATGACCAAGCTCACTTTCAACTGAAAGCTTTCCGTTATGTGCTTCTACTAAATGTTTAACAATCGCAAGACCTAGACCTGTCCCTCCGGAATTTCTGCTCCGTGCCCGGTCTACGCGGTAAAACCTTTCAAATATTCGCGGCAATTCACTTGATTCTATCCCAATTCCATTATCTGACACAGTAAATAAGATTGATTGATGATCCTGTGTGACTGAGACATTAATTTCACCATGGTTTGGAGTATAGGTTATTGCATTGCTGATTAAATTAATCGCAACTTGTTTCAGTCGTTCTGAGTCCCCGTCCATTTCTACTGAGGAGGCTGTATGCAGTGATATAGCAATTTCTTTTGCCTCAGCCTTTGGCCTTAATAACTCAACGGCATCTTGAACAATTTTTGTTAACTCAGCCCGTCCCCAATTCAACCGAAAATAATGTTGTTCTAATTTTGAAAGCTCGAGTAAGTCTTGAATCAAACTTTGCAGCCTTTCGCTTTCTTTATGGATAATCGTTAGAAACTTTTCCATATAAGCAGGATCGGCCATAGCGCCATCAAGCAGTGTTTCTGAAAATCCTTTGATTGAGGTAACAGGCGTCTTTAATTCATGGGACACATTTGCTACGAAGTCTTTTCGCACCTGCTCTAATTTTTTTAGTTCTGTTATATCATGGAGGACAAGTACAATTCCTTTTACCATACCCATTTCACTCACAATAGGAGCTGCATGAATATCAAAGTGCTTTGTATCGATTCCGGTAACAAGTTGTATCTGTTCTCGATGTCTTTTTTCGGTTATAAATATTGTTTGCACAATTTTGATTAACTCTTTGGACTTGAATACTTCATGGTACACCTGATTGAGCCACTTATCTGTATTTTCTTCAAAGATCTCGTGACATTTTTGGTTAATCAGCGAAATATCCCCTCTTGTATTGATGAAAATGAGTCCGCTTCCCATATTGTTTATTAACGTCGCCAGTCTCTCTTGCTGCGCTTCGTGACGTTTTGTTATTTGTTCAAGATTATAAGCAAGTACATTCATAGAACGCGTCAGCTGACCGACTTCATCCTGTTTCCCTTCAAATGTTCTCGCTTTAAAATTACCTTCTGCAAGTTCAATCGCTACTTCTGAAGCATTTTCAATTGGTCTGATCATTTCATTTGCTATACGGTATGTAATCGAACCAATTACAATAAACGCAACTGTAAAGCTGACAATGAGGATTGTCCAAATAGTCTCATTCAACTTAGCAATCGTCTGTGTTGCAAGACCAAGTCTTACATATCCAGATTGCTCAGCATCTACTCGATAAGGAACTGCATAATACAACAGCTCTTGTCCAATCGTATCACTGTACCTCATCTCTGTTCCATTTTTACCTTCACGGACTTCCCTGATTTCAGGCCGGTCTGCATGATTATCCATATCCTCTGGATCGGTTGCGGACTCTCCTAGAACAGTTCCATCTGCTGCAATGATTGTGACCCGGGCATCGAGCCTTTCACTCATCCTGAGCGCCAGTTGCTGTTCATCAATTGCTTCTTCTGAATGAGATTCGATCGTAAAAGCAGCAAGCTCAGCTTCTTTCATTAGTCGATCTGTTAGATGATTTTCATATATATTTTTATATACTTGTCCAATCACTAATCCTAAGCTTGCCATCACAAGCAGCGTAACGCTTAGGATCGCAAAGACAAGCCTGAATTTAAGCTTATGCATGAAGCTGCGGCTCTTCTAATTTATAGCCTAGGCCCCTCACTGTTTTAATGTACACTGGTTTTTTCGTATTCGGTTCAATTTTTTCTCTCAGATGGCTGATATGAACATCCACTATTCTTGTATCACCCACAAACTCATAGTTCCATACTGCATTTAATAATTGGTCTCTCGTCAGCACCCTGCCCTTATGATTAGCTAAATAAAGAAACAGTTCAAATTCTTTTGGAGTCAGTTCTAATGCTTTTTTATGAACGAGAACTTCATAATTTTCAGGAAAAATCTCCACATCACCAATTTTTATGACACGTCCGTTTTCTTCATTATTAGACGCCTCACTTGTCTCTGAGAGTTGAGCGGAACGTCTTAAGATCGCTCGGACTCTAGCCACTACTTCTCTTGGACTAAAGGGCTTCGTCATATAATCATCCGCACCAAGCTCAAGTCCTAATACTTTATCGAACTCATCGTCTTTGGCTGTCAGCATGAGAATAGGCGTCATTTTTTTGTTTTGTCTTAGCTGCTTACAAATATCTAAGCCATCAATTTTAGGTAACATTAAATCAAGTATCAATAGATCAAAAGGTTCATCCTTAGCAAGTGCTAATCCTTCTTCTCCATCTGATGCGACAGTCACTTCAAACCCTGACTGCTCTAAATTAAATTGCAATAGTGTTGCAATCGATTCTTCATCATCTACTACTAAAATTCTTTGTGCCATTTTGTTACCCTCCACACTCTACCTTATGTAGATCTTATATTAAACGGCTTCAAAAACGTCTTACTTATGTACTCATCCCTTTTCATAGTTAGTATACCAAAGTTCTTTCACATTTCATCATTCTTTTCTATTTTACTCGTTTAGTTTTTGGCACTGGTTAAAAGTAATTGAGCAAATAAAAAAGCCTTATGAACATCAGGTCCATAAGGCATACTTCACTGTATCAATCGTTTGGCAGAGCCTGCATTACATTGCGAATAGACTCTACTGATTTTTCTAGAGCAGATTTTTCTTCATCTGTTAAATCAAGTTCAATTACTTTTTCAATACCGTCGCCGCCTAGAATCGTAGGCACACCGGCATATAAATCTTTATATCCATACTCGCCTTCAAGGTAAGCAATTGTAGGAATAACACGCTTCTTATCTTTTAAGATCGCCTCAACCATTTGAGCAAGTGAAGCTGCAGGTGCATAGTACGCGCTGCCATTTCCTAATAAGCCAACGATTTCACCGCCGCCCTTACGTGTACGCTCAACAATCGCCTCGATACGATCTTGTGGAATCAACTTCTCTAATGGTACTCCTCCAGCTGCTGAGTAACGGATTAGAGGGACCATATCATCTCCGTGGCCGCCAAGAACAAAACCAGTAATATCTTCAACTGATAAATTTAATTCTTGTGCAACAAATGTGCGGAAACGAGCCGTATCAAGAACACCAGATTGACCGATTACGCGGTTTTTAGGAAATCCTGATTCTTTATACACAGTATACGTCATAGCATCTGCTGGGTTCGTTAAAACGATAATATAGCAGTTTGGCGAGTGTTTGACTACTTCTTTCGTTACAGCTTTCATAATACCGGCATTAGTGCTGACTAAATCGTCACGGCTCATCCCTGGCTTACGAGCAATACCTGCAGTGATCACGACAACATCTGAATCCTTCGTATCTTCATAGCTGGATGTGCCGATAATGTTTGAGTCCACACCTTGTACAGGCGTTGATTCAAGCATATCTAATGCTTTCCCTTTAGTCGGCCCCTCTAATTGAGGGATGTCCACTAATACAACATCGCCAAGCTCTTTTTGAGCGACCATTAATGCTGTAGTGGCTCCGGTAAAACCTGCACCGATAACTGAAATCTTTCTACGCTTAATTGCCATCTTCATCAACTCCCAGTTAGGATAGTGAAACGATTTTCCATAAATTAAGTTTATACCATTTTACCCTTAGATACAAAGAATTCAAAAAGCCCTAAATAAGGACTTTTTGAATTCATAAACGTTTTATGATCTTAAAGATTTTTAATTAACTCATCAGCAAAGCCTGAACATTTCACTTCAGTTGCACCGTCCATTAGACGAGCAAAGTCATATGTTACTACTTTACTTGCAATTGTTTTATCCATAGAAGCCATGATTAAGTCAGCAGCTTCGTTCCAGCCTAAGTGACGAAGCAATAGCTCACCAGATAGAAGAACAGAAGATGGGTTTACTTTATCAAGTCCAGCATACTTAGGTGCTGTACCGTGTGTTGCTTCAAAGATTGCATGACCAGTATCGTAGTTGATGTTTGCTCCAGGAGCAATTCCAATACCTCCAACTTGTGCAGCAAGGGCATCAGAAATGTAATCACCATTCAAGTTCATTGTAGCTACTACGTCGAACTCTTTTGGACGAGTTAAGATTTGTTGTAAGAAGATATCAGCAATTGAATCTTTTACAATGATTTTGCCAGCAGCTTCTGCATCAGATTGAGCTTTATCTGCAGCGTCTTTGCCTTCTGCTTCAACAATCTTGTCATATTGAGCCCAAGTGAATACTTTATCTCCAAATTCACGCTCAGCTACTTCATAACCCCAGTTCTTGAAAGCACCTTCTGTGTACTTCATGATGTTTCCTTTATGAACTAGTGTTACACTCTTACGGCCTTCATCAATTGCATATTGAATAGCCGCACGAACCAGTCGGTCTGTACCTTCTTGTGATACAGGCTTAATACCAATACCAGATGTTTCAGGGAAACGGATCTTGCTAGCTCCCATTTCTTCACGAAGGAATTTGATTAATTTCTTTACTTCATCAGAACCTTCTTGATACTCAATTCCAGCATAGATATCTTCTGAGTTCTCACGGAAGATAACCATGTTCGTATCTTCAGGACGTTTAACAGGAGATGGAACTCCTTCAAAGTAACGTACTGGACGCAGACATACGTACAAATCTAACTCTTGACGTAATGCAACGTTAAGCGAACGAATTCCGCCGCCTACTGGTGTTGTAAGAGGGCCTTTAATTGCGATCATGTATTTTCGAACCGCATCAAGAGTTTCATCCGGTAACCAGCTTCCAGTTTCGTTGAATGCTTTTTCACCAGCTAAAATTTCTTTCCAAACGATTTTCTTTTCGCCATTATAAGCTTTCTCAACTGCAGCATCCATTACACGTGAAGCTGCTGCCCAAATATCAGGACCAATTCCGTCACCTTCGATATAAGGAACAATTGGGTTATTAGGGACATCAAGTACCCCGTTATCTACCTTAATTACATCTCCGTTTGCCATGTTACATTACCTCCCTAGATTGATAAAGCTGTCTTTCTTTTTGACAAGTATGACCTTGTCCGCTTATTACGTATGTACAAGGAGATAAAAGCTCCTTGTTACGCTGAAATTAGCGCTGTTCAATTGGAATATATGTTTGTTTAGCCGGTCCTACATATTCAGCACGTGGACGGATTAATCGGTTGTCACTGTATTGCTCTAGAATGTGAGCTAACCAACCTGATGCACGGCTGACAGCGAAGATTGGCGTAAACAAGTCATGTTTGATCCCAAGACTATGGTAAACACTAGCAGAATAAAAATCAACATTTGGAAGCAATCCTTTTTCGCCAGTAACCATATCTTCAATCTTAATTGACATGTCATACCACTTAGATTCGCCTGTAATACCGGTTAAACGTTTAGACATTTCACGTAAGTGTTTCGCACGCGGGTCACCGTTTTTATATACTCGGTGTCCAAAGCCCATAATTTTTTCTTTATTATCAAATGCTTTGCGAATGTATGGTTCTACATTCTCAACTTGATCAATTTCCATCAGCATAGACATTACAGCTTCGTTCGCACCGCCGTGAAGAGGACCTTTAAGAGCGCCGATTGCCGCTGTAATTCCAGAATATACATCAGAAAGAGTAGCTACACATACACGTGCAGTAAACGTTGAAGCATTAAGCTCATGGTCAGCATGCAGAACAAGTGCTTTATTAAATGCATTTACTGCAATTTCGTCCGGCTCTTCACCATTTAGCATGTATAAGAAGTTTGCAGCAAACCCTAAATCCTTGCGAGGAGCAACTGGTTCTTTGCCTTCACGCACTCGAGAAAACGCTGTCACAATTGTTGGGATTTGTGCTTGGATCTTAAGCGCCTTTAGTCTGTTCGCTTCTTCTTCCATTACATCTGCACTTTCATCAAATAATGCGAGACTTGAAATAGCCGTACGAAGAGCAGCCATCGGATGAACTTCATTGATTGGATATGACTTCATCTGATCAATGATTGCTTGTGGAATTTCTGCATGATCAGCAAGCTCTTGAGTAAATGAACGTAATTCATCTTCTTTAGGAAGACGTCCATTCCAAAGCAGGTAAATTACCTCTTCAAAACTCGCATTATCTGCTAAATCGTCAATATCATACCCTTGATAGGTTAAGACGCTTTCAATAATTGAACTGACACTTGATGTCGTTGCAACAATTCCTTCTAGACCACGAGTTGTACTCACGTTAATCTCTCCTTTTCCCTAATTATCTTTTTTCATCTTTCGGTAAATGCTTACATTTCCAATTAAAAAAAGAAATGTGCGCTATGTAGGAAGGATGTACACAAGCACCATTATAAACATTTTTTACACTTTTGTGAACGTTTAAATAGTAATTAAATTGAATCATTTTAAAACTATCACTACATTTAGTATTCTGATAGTTTTAATCAGCAGCGGTCTTACCCGCCTAAATTTGAAAAGAATTGTACAACCCTCATCGCTAGATAAGCAATGCCCGCACCGATTAAGGGACCTACTGCGACTCCATTAAATAGGGCAACCGCCAAGATCGTACCAAACACCAATGCCGTTGTAATATGAGGATCATTTTTTAAAAGGTCAATTCCACTTGCTGCAATGAGTGCAACAAGAATGCCTGAGGCTAATGCAATCCACGCATAGGAAGACCGCACTGCTTCACCAAGTTGTTTAAAACCAATGTCACCTGTAACAATCGGCGTTAAAACCGCTATCGTTATAACAGTGACTCCTATATTAATCCCCTTTTGTTGGAAAATTGGAAATAATTTATCGCCAAGCCCTACCCATTTTATAATAAGCAAGAATCCAACAGCAACTAATAGAGATTGGTTTTTAGCAAGAAGGGCAACGGCAAGTAGAATCAGCATAAATAACGTTGCTTGTGAAAACAAGTTTGTACCCAACCTTCCTCCTTAGCAATTCTACTTTATCATATCATAGTTTTGAAAATTCCGCCATGTTTCACGCTTTTGCTACAAATTGGGAAATGTTTCATATGAAAAGAAAATAAAAACCACAGCTTTATATGCTGTGGTTATCGTCTAGACATAATTATAAAATTGCCATTTTTAATCATTTTATTAAAGATCGAGAGCAGGAAGCCTTTTGCAATCCCGCGAGTTGCTGGGATTAGCAGAAAGAAACCTATCGCATCTGTAATAAATCCCGGGGTTAAGAGAACAACTCCCCCAACTAAAATACAAATACCATCAAGCATTACACTGCTAGGCAGCTGACCTTGACTCGCTTGAAGCTGAGCTACTCGAATCGCTTGAAGCCCTTCTTTTTTGGCAAGCCATGCCCCGAGTACTCCTGTTAAAATGATAAGAGCAATGGTAGGCCACACACCGATCGTATTGCCAGATAGAATAAGAACGGCAATTTCTAGGGCAGGAACGATAATAATTAGTAATAAGAGGATTCTAAACATCGTTCTCTCCTTTATTTATAAGTCATGCACCCAAAACACATGTGATAAAAAAAGAGAGAAGGAAAAATCCCTTCTCCCTACATCTTATTATAATACACTTGCATGTCCTCTGTAAATGTCACCGCGTGCGCCGTCTACTGTAATCTCTTCACCATCTTTGAATAGATCAAGTGCATTAACCACACCAACAATCACAGGTGTGCTTAGACTTAAACCGACTACTGCAGCGTGAGACGTTAGACCGCCTTCTTCTGTAATAACAGCTGCTGCCTTTTCAAAGGCCGGGATCATGTCTTTATCTGTGCTGTACGTGACAAGAATAGAACCTTCTTTTACCTTTTCATTAGCTTCTTGCGCATTTTGAGCTACGACTACTTTACCTGAAGCTGAACGACGGCCAATCCCTTGACCTTTAGCCACAACTTCTCCAATTACATGTACTTTCATCAAGTTCGTCGTACCAGTTTCGCCTACAGGAACACCCGCCGTAATAACGACAAGATCTCCTTGACCAATTTGACCCGCTTGTACGGCCGTATTTACCGTTGTATCGAGCATTTCATCTGTTGTTTGAGCTGTTTGACCCATTAGCGGGAATACACCCCATACAAGGCTTAATGTGCGCATAACACGCTCATTGCTTGTCACCGCAATGATTGGAGACTCTGGACGGTATTTAGCTACGACACGAGCTGTGTAACCACTCTCTGTAGCTGTTAGTATAGCTGATGCATTCAAATTAAATGCAGCATGAGCTACAGACTGGCTGATTGCACTTGTAATCGAAGGACGCGTTTCCTTTGTATGCTTAGAAAGAATCGCTTGATAGTTTAGTGCTTGTTCTGTACGAGCAGCAATGTTGTTCATTGTCTGCACAGCTTCTACAGGATAATCACCTGCTGCTGTTTCCCCTGAAAGCATAATCGCATCTGTACCATCAAAAATAGCATTTGCGACATCACTCGCCTCAGCACGAGTCGGACGAGGATTGCGCTGCATAGAATCAAGCATTTGTGTAGCTGTAATAACAGGTTTTGCTACTGCATTACATTTTTTAATTAATTCTTTTTGTACAAGCGGAACTTCTTCTGCTGGGATTTCCACACCTAAATCTCCGCGAGCAACCATTAATCCATCAGACACTTCAAGGATTTCATCAATATTGTCGACACCTTCTTGGTTTTCAATCTTAGGGATAATCTGGATGTCAGTTGCTTGATTCTGCTCAAGAAGTTCACGAATCTCAAGCACATCCGATGCACGGCGTACAAATGAAGCGGCGATAAAGTCTACCCCTTGTTCAATACCAAATTTAATATCAGCCGTATCTTTTTCAGTGATACCAGGAAGCTTCACACTTACATTAGGGACGTTAACACCTTTTTTGTTTTTAAGAGTACCGCTATTTAAAACTTTTGTTTCAATTTCTTTCTCTCTAACTTCTACAACCTCTAATCCAATCAGGCCGTCATCAAGCAAGATTTTTGAACCCGGATGCACATCTTGAACAAGTCCAGGGTATGTAATCGAAATCTTCTCTGCATTGCCTACTACTTCTTCCATTGAGACAACAAGGCTTTGACCTGCTTTTAATTCAGCAACGCCGCCTTCTAGTGTCTGTGTGCGAATTTCAGGACCTTTCGTATCAAGTAAGATCGCTACTGTTTTGCCTGTGCGCTTACTCGCTTCACGGATGTTTTCAATTCTCGCACCGTGTTCTTCAAAATCACCGTGAGAAAAGTTTAATCTTGCAACGTTCATTCCAGCTTCTATTAATTCAACCAACGTATCAATCTGCTCACTCGCTGGACCAATCGTACATACAATTTTCGTTTTACGCATATTCTGCCTCCTGTAATTGCTGATCTACTATCTAGAATCTATTTTTTGGGGTTAAATGGAAAGTTCTTGTGAAAGCTTGTACATGTCAAGATCGACGGAGTGTGGCTGTGCTAGGACTTCATTGATGTCATGATGCACTAACTTATTATTTTGAATTCCTACCGTACGACCAGCTTCTCCCTCAAGCAGAAGATCGACAGCTTTCGCTCCTAAGCGGCTAGCAAGCACACGATCTGCCCCTGTTGGAGATCCGCCTCGCTGAATATGACCAAGAACGGTTACACGTGTTTCCATCTTTGTAGCATCACTAATACGTTTACCAAAGTCCATACCGCTGCCTGCACCCTCTGCAACGATAATGATACTGTGCTTCTTGCCGCGCTCTTGTCCACGTTCTAGACGACTGATGATTTGATTCATATCATAATCTGCTTCTGGAATAACAATCGTTTCTGCTCCATCAGCAAGCCCTGACCATAAAGCAAGGTCTCCAGCATGACGGCCCATTACTTCAATGACATAGGTACGCTCATGCGAAGTCGCCGTATCACGAATTTTATCAATGGCATCAATAACTGTATTCAGCGCAGTATCAAATCCGATTGTATAGTCGGTACCAGGGATATCATTATCAATCGTACCAGGAACACCAATCGTTGGGAAGCCATGTTCTGTCAGTTTTTGAGCACCACGGTAAGATCCGTCGCCGCCGATTACTACAAGCCCTTCAATCCCAAATTTCTTAAGTTGTTCAATTCCTTTTTTCTGTCCTTCCAGAGTTTTAAACTCTTCACAGCGTGCAGTGTAGAGCATTGTTCCGCCGCGATGAATAATATCACCTACTGAACCAAGCTCCATTTTACGAATATCACCAGCAATTAGTCCTGCATACCCGTAAGAGATTCCATACACTTCTAAATCATGATAGATTGCTTTACGGACCACCGCACGGATCGCGGCATTCATACCCGGTGAATCTCCACCACTTGTTAATACTCCAATTCGTTTCATGAATACTCCCTCCATCAAGCGACAAATTTATATATCTAAAAGAGACCTTAAATTGACAATCCCTTTTTTTACAAGGTGCCAAACCTACATTCTTCGTGCTTTCCACCTATTATCATGCTCTCATTTTAAAAAAATACCACTTAAATCAACTGAACACAATACAGATGCTTCCAAAACAAAAAGTGCTTTCTATAATCCAGAAAGCACTTTACCTTATTCTACGCCAATGGTATCGTTTACAAACGTAAATTGTCCGATTTTTTTGTATTTTTGATAACGTGTATTCACCAGCTCATCTTTTGATAATTTTTCCAAATCTTCTAGTGATTCATGCAGCAGTTGATCCATTGCTTCTGCTTGGCTTTTCACATCTCGGTGAGCCCCGCCTTTTGCTTCACGGATAATTCCATCGATGATTCCTAATTCTTTAAGATCAGGTGCTGTAATCTTCATCGTTTCAGCAGCTTTTTGGGCGAGAGACGCATCTTTCCATAGAAGCGCCGCTGCTCCTTCTGGTGAAATAACAGAGTAAGTAGAATTCTCGAGCATGAAAATACGATCTCCTACTCCAAGTGCCAATGCTCCGCCGCTTCCGCCTTCACCGATGACAATGCAAATCACAGGCACAGTCAAACCAGCCATTTCAAGCAAGTTTCTTGCAATCGCTTCACTTTGGCCTCTTTCCTCTGCTGCCATACCAGGGTATGCACCTTTTGTATCAATAAAGCACACAATTGGACGATTAAACTTTTCTGCTTGTTTCATCAAACGAAGCGCTTTGCGGTAGCCTTCAGGATGAGGCATTCCGAAATTTCGGCGAATATTTTCTTTCGTATCTTTTCCTCTTTGGTGTCCAATGACTGTAACTGGCTTCCCGTGATACTTTGCAATACCGCCGACAATAGCAGCATCATCTCCATATAAGCGGTCCCCATGCATTTCAAGGAAATCTGTAAATAAATGCTCAATGTAATCAAGGGTAGTTGGACGGTCGCTATGCCTTGCTATTTGAACACGTTCCCATGGCTGGAGATTGCCGTAAATATCTTTTTCTAATTGTTGAAGTCTTTTCTCAAGCTTCTCGATTTCATCACTTAAATCAATTTCTTTTTCACTTGTAAACGCTTTAAGTTCTGTAATCTTGTCTCTTAATTCAACAATCGGCTTTTCAAAACCTAGTTCACTTGCCATTTTCTACACCTCCTTATGCATGTTGATGAATATCTAATATAGTCGTAAGGACTTTTTTCATTTCTTTACGAGACACAACACGATCAAGCTGTCCATGTTTTAATAGGAATTCAGCAGTTTGGAAATCATCTGGAAGCTCCTGGCGAATCGTTTGTTCAATAATTCTTCTGCCGGCAAACCCAATTAACGCACCTGGTTCAGCAAAATTATAATCACCAAGAGAAGCAAAACTCGCCGATACCCCTCCAGTAGTTGGGTGCGTCATAATTGAAATAAACAAACCGCCATTACGATGTAGCTTTTGAAGGGCAGCGCTTGTTTTAGCCATTTGCATTAAGCTAAGTACACCTTCTTGCATACGAGCTCCACCTGAGGCTGAGAACAATAAGAAAGGATAGTCTTTTTCAATAGCCGCTTCGATCGCCCTTGTGATCTTCTCACCAACGACAGAACCCATGCTTCCCATACGAAAACGTGCATCCATTACTGCAATGACTGCAGGAAACCCATTAATGTCTCCCTCGCCAGTGACCACGGCTTCGTTTAGGTTTGTTTTTACTCGGTCCGCTTCAAGTTTTTCTTCATACGTTGGGAAATCAAGCGGATTCTTCCCAATCATACCTTTGTCGTATTCAACAAAGCTGCCTTCATCAAACAAGCTTTCCATTCTCTCATAAGCACTCATACGATGATGATGACCGCATGAAGCACATACATTTAGATTTTTCTTTAACTCTTTTGTATACATGATGGTACGACATGACGGACATTTCGTCATTAAGCCTTCTGGTACTTCTTGCTTTGCACGCTCTGACGGAATCGTTGCATATCGTTTCTTTTTAGTGAATAAATCCTTAAGCATCTCAGCACCTCACTAGCTTCGGAGCCATATTTTTTAGAGCATATGATCACTTGTCCTAAAATAGTACAACCTTATTAACTTATTTAAAAACGACTATTTTCCAGGTGATTGCGCAACGCATCGAGTGCATCTTCTAACCTCTGGTCAACTAACGCTTGATAAATGGCTTCATGTTCACAAATGGAAGCCTCAGGACGTCCTTCTCGTTTGAGAGATTCTCTGATTGCTACTTTGTTATACTCAACCAAAGAAACCCAGATGTTAAGCAGCAGCCTGTTCCCGCAAGCTTCTACAATTGTTTTATGAAACAAATAATCTTCATCAACCGGGAAATCACCATGCTCCCATTCTTCCCTAGACTGATCAATTAAAGACCTGAGTTTGAGAAGCGTCTCAGGAGTCATTCTTCCAAATGCTAAACGTGTCGCTTCTAGTTCTACAATTCGCCTAGTTTCAGTTAAATCCTGCTTAGCACTTTCCTCTTTTAATAAAAATGAAAGAATGATGTTCACAAGGCGGTGACTATTTGCTGGCTTTAAAAATGTCCCCTCTCCTCTTCTGGTTTCGATCAAATCTAATAATTCTAATGCCCGAAGAGCCTCACGCACAGAGGAGCGACCGACATTAAGCCGGTCGCTCAACTCGCGCTCTGAGGGGAGACGATCACCTTGTTTTAAATTATCCTCTTCCATAATCTCATTGATTTTATTAATAATCTCAATGTAGATTTTTGGCTGATGGAGTGACATGAGTCAACCTCTCCTCATTTTCAACTACCTTTTTAGTCTTGACCAATTACAGCAAGCTGACGAGTTTTTTCAGCAACTTGTTCAGGGTCAACTTTTAAACGCGCTACGCCTGTTTCCATCGCCGTTTTCGCCACTGCTGCAGCTACAGCTGGAGCTACACGCGGGTCAAATGGAGCTGGAATCACATAATCTGATGACAGGTCTGCTTCTGCTACTAAATCAGCAATAGCATATACCGCTGCTACTTTCATTTCTTCGTTAATATGTGTAGCACGAACATCCAGCGCTCCGCGGAAAATACCTGGGAATGCTAAAACGTTGTTTACTTGGTTCGGGAAGTCTGAACGTCCTGTTCCAATGACTTTTGCACCTGCAGCTTTAGCATTTTCAGGCATAATTTCTGGAACTGGGTTAGCCATTGCAAAAATAACAGGGTCTGCATTCATTGTTTGAATCATTTCTTCAGTTAAAGCACCAGCAACAGATACACCAATAAATACATCTGCTCCTTTAATTACATCCGAAAGACTGCCTTCAAGACGGTCACGATTAGTAAATTTAGCTACTTCAGCTTTCACATCGTTCATTCCGTGAGAGCGTCCATCAAAAATAGCACCTTTAGAGTCACACATAATAATGTCGCGGACACCCATACGCTGCATCAATTTAATGATGGCAATCCCAGCTGAACCAGCGCCATTTGCAACAACTTTAATCTCAGACATTTTCTTGCCTGTAATCTTTAACGCATTAATTAAACCAGCAAGCGTTACGATCGCTGTCCCATGTTGGTCGTCATGGAACACAGGGATATTTGCTTCTTTTTTAAGACGTTCTTCAATTTCAAAGCAGCTCGGTGCCGCGATATCTTCTAAGTTCACTCCGCCAAAAGTCGGCTCCATTAATTTCACTGTCTCAACAATCGTATCGACATCTGTTGAGCGCAGGCAAATAGGGAACGCATCTACGCCTGCGAAAGATTTAAATAGAACTGCTTTACCTTCCATAACAGGAAGTGAGGCTTCAGGACCAATATTTCCAAGTCCAAGCACCGCTGTACCGTTACTTACTACCGCAACCATATTACCTTTCATTGTATATTCATAAACGGATTCAACATCTTCAAAAATCTCTTTGCAAGGCTCTGCAACACCTGGTGAGTAAGCAAGGCTTAGATCCCGAGCATTTTTTACAGGCACCTTTGATTTTGATTCTAATTTCCCTTGGTTAGCGCGATGCATATGCAGCGCTTCCTCTCTTGTTGTTGGCACAACAGACACTCTCCTTTTAGTTCGGCAGCAAGACCGTTTTTTTTATTTTTATCACTTGTCCAATTTCATGATCGACAGAACAGAAAATTGGTCTGACCACCAAAATCATTCTTAATTATAAACAAAACTAAATCGATCAACAAGGGGGTAATTACTTGAAAGCCTTTACGAGCCCCTTATCTAAGACCGCTTATTCATATGGTTCATTTATCATATCGTGTAAACGGAAGATGCGTCATTTCAACACAACTTGCTCCCTGCCAAGCAGTTCCATTAAATGATTCATGCACTCTTCGCTAGGCCCCACCTCATAAACAGGCTGCATCTGTATTGTTTGTCTCTCCTTCTCCAAATAGGTAATGACTTTTGTAGCCCCTTCATCACCTATCAGCAGTTTCTTTACATCCGGCAGCAGCGATTGATCTTTTAATTTAAGGTATAACACCTTTTCTTTAGGAGCTGAAGCGACAATCGATTGAACAAGTACACTCCTTTTTAGGAGGAATTGAGGCTTGTCACGTGTATGATCAAATGACCCTTCCATGAAAAGAAGCTCATCTTCTCTTATCATCGTTCCGTATTGTTTCCACACATCTGGGAAAACAACCACTTCACAATGGCCAGATTCGTCTGCAGCCTCCAAAAAGGCCATTGGATCTCCTTTTTTTGTCGTGATTTTTTTCAAGCTAGACACCATGCCTGCAATTCTCAATCGTTTACGCTCTTGACCTTTTGGGTCTTGAATCATATCTGCGATTGGCACACGTTGATATTTAGCTAACACATCGCTTACTTGCTCTATCGGATGCCCCGATACATAGACACCAAGAGCTTCTTGTTCAAAAGAAAGCTTTTCTTGCAGAGATAAAGAGTCAACGTGTTCATACTGAGGGGTTTCAATATCTAACGTAAACAAGCCAGCCATTTCATCTTGGAAAGATAGTACTTTCTCAGCAAAAGAATACGCTTGATCAAGGTTATATAAGAGGGTCGCACGATCTTCCCCCCATTCATCCATGGCCCCAGCTTTGATTAAATTTTCAGTAGCGCGCCGATTAACGATGCGCTGATTAACTCTCACACAGTAATCAAATAAATCTTTATATGGCTCCTCTCTGGCTGTATCAATGATATGCTTTGCCGCCTGCACCCCTACATGACTAACCGGCAGAAGGCCAAAACGAACAGTGTGGCCATGATCTTCAAGAGTAAACAACAAACCACTTTTCGAGATACTTGGAGGCATGATGTCAATCTTCCTCTTTTTAGTCTCTTGAAGTAATTCCGTCAGCTTTTCTGGGGTATTCCATACACTCGATAGTAAAGCTGTATAAAAGGCAGTCGGAAAATGGGCTTTCAAATAGGCAAGTTGATAACTGATCATACTGTATGCAACAGCATGACTTCTATTAAACCCATAATTCGCAAATCGTTCGATGAGTTGAAATACTTTATTCGCTATGTCTTCGTTATATCCTTTTTCTTTGGCACCTTTTAGAAAATCTTCACGGCTTTTTTCTAAATCGGCTTTGTTTTTTTTACTAATTGCTCGTCTCAATAAGTCAGCATGGGCTAGTGAAAAGCCAGCCATTTTAACAGCAATTTGCATAATTTGTTCTTGATAAACAATGACGCCGTATGTTTTTCCAAGGATTGGAGTTAATTCCTCATGTATATCATTAATGGGGGCTTTCTTATGTTTTCCGTTAATATACACTTGAATATAATCCATCGGACCCGGCCGGTAGAGAGCATTCACTGCCACGATATCTTCAAATTCTGTCGGCATAAGAGAGCGCAGGACTCTTCTCATCCCCTGAGACTCTAGCTGAAATACTCCTGTTGTATCACCCTTCGCTAAAAGTTCATAGGCTTTCACATCATCCCAAGGAATGGAATGAATATCCACTCTTCTTCCTGATTCCTGTTCTATAATAGAAAGAACTCGCTCCAGCAAAGTTAAATTACGTAATCCGAGAAAATCAAATTTCACTAATCCAATTTCCTCTACAATACCCATCGTTGCTTGCGTCAACCGAACGGGTCCTTGCCCTTTTTGCAAAGCGACAAGCTCTGTTAATGGAACAGGACTTATAACGACACCTGCTGCGTGAGTAGACACATGTCTCATCAGACCTTCGATTGATTCTGCAATCGTGAGGAGTTTGTTTGCATCCTCTGAATCATTTCTTATTTGTTGTAACCCTCTCTCTTGTTCCATTGCTTTTTTAATTGTAATTCCAGGTGTTGAAGGGATGAGTTTCGCAACCTTTTCAATTAAAAAAGAGTCACAAGAGAGTGCCTTTCCTGTATCTCTTATCGCAGCCCTGGCTGCCAGCGTACCAAACGTAGCAATTTGCGCCACATGATCTGAGCCGTATTTCTCCTGTACATATTGAATAACCTCATCTCTTCTATGATCTGGGAAATCAATATCAATATCTGGGAGTGAAATTCGTTCAGGATTAAGAAATCGTTCAAATAAGAGATCGTATTTCAGCGGATTTACATCTGTTATATATAACACATAAGCTGTCAAAGACCCTGCAGCAGAACCTCGCCCCGGGCCTGTCATCATGTTTCGTTTTCTTGCATGTTGCATAAAATCTGCAACGATTAAAAAGTAATCATTGAATCCCATTTGGTCAATGACTGCTAATTCTTTTTCAAGCCTTCTTCTTACCTCATCTGTGATGGTGTGGTTGAACCTCTTGTTAGCACCCTCCAAGCATGCTTTTTTCAGCACTTCTTTTGCAGGCTCACTCTTTGTAAAAGGATAGGCAGGTAAATAACGCTGGTCTAAATCGATCGTAATGTTGCATTGTTCAACGATTTCTCCTAACCCGCTTAAAGCAGCAGGAACCAACGAAAATGATTGCTTTAACTCTTCTTTACTCTTTAAATAAAATGACCTTTCAGCGTGTCCCTCGTCCTCAAGGTGAATCGTTTTCCCCTCACGTATCGCTCTAACTGCCGCATACGCTTCATAATGCTCCTTACTTGTAAATCGAACAGGGTTAGACCCGCATAGTTTCAAGTTAAAGCGCGATGCAAATTGAGAAACCGCTTCCCAATGGTGACTTTCTCTATCAGGATGTCCAGCAAGGTCGATATACCAATCCTCTTTTTTGGAACGTGTGATCCAGCGCACACACCATTCTTTTGCTGCTTCTACATCTCCTGCCTTGATCAATTGATGCATCGGACTGTCATAAGGAATAATGATGATGCAATCATTAATACGCGAACGTAAGTCATCGGGTGCTAATCCAGCACGTAGGTTGTCCTCTGTTTGAAGAAGGGTCGAAATCTTTAATAAGCTCTTATATCCTGTGGTATTTTTAGCTAGCAGTCTTAATGAACCGCTGTGCTCATTGTCTTTAATAGGTATCTCTAAACCTATTACAGGCTTGATCCCCGTTTCCAAGCAGGCTTTATAAAAAGGGACGGCCGCAAACATATTCCCTTTGTCTGTTAATGCAAGCGCAGTGAAACCTGTCTCTTTTGCTTTACTCACCAGCTCCTTAATACGATTCGTCGAGGAAAGCAAACTGTATTCACTATAAACATTTGTATGAAGCAAGTTCACCGTTTCACCTTCTCTCTTTCTTAACGAACTAAAGCTCCTATATAATCTTGTTTCATTTATCTTCTTTATTATAGTACGCATTCGATTTAAGACACCATAGCTTTGCATTTTTATTTAACGATGTCTATTTTCTACTCATCTTGTCAGCCCATTCGTTTTTAGTAATTTAACCAGATCAAGCATAAAACGTATTCCTCATTTATATAGTATATAAAATGGTCAGGACAACCTGATAAAGGATGTGGGAAAGCAATATGGATCGTGACCTTCTCGCAAATTTAATTATTGATTATTTTGTCGCATTTGGTGTCATTGTCGGCGGTGCAATTATAGGTGGAATTGGAGCATTCCTAATTGGCAAGCCGCCTCTGTCGGTTATGTACAATTTAGCTGGCAGCTTAAAGATTTGGGCGATTGTCGCTGCAATTGGGGGAACCTTTGATGTCATTACAAATATTGAGCGCGGCCTGTTTAACGGGACACACGATGATATATATCGAACATTATTTCTTATCTTCGCTGCTCTATGCGGCGCACAAACCGGCACAAAATTAATTCAATGGATTGTTGGTGGTGAGCAATTGCCGTTATGAGAATCCCACCTTATTACAAACGACCGGGATGGCAGCGTTTTTTTGCAGGGATCGTGATTGGTGTATTAATTGGGTGGGTGTTCTTTCTCTATCAGTATGGCTTAATTTATGAAGAGCTGATGGTTAAATTATCAGAACAAGAAGTAACCATTCAAAGCCAAACAAAAACGATTGAAGAGCTGCGAAGCCAGCAAAAAGAGGAAAATGAAGAAAATGCACGTAAGTTAACGGTACAAAAAATTGAAATTCATTTCACCAATACTCAGCGGCTGCGCCTAAACCAATTAACGTTGTTTGAATTACAACAGCAAGCCATAGAAGAACTGGCTTTTCTTGAACGAAAGAACATTGCTTCTGTATCTGAAACAGAAGATTTAATGATCCGTACCATTGAAAACAAATTATTTGAAGTCGGGGATCACCGCTTTCAGTTGGAAATAGAACGGCTGCACCTTCATACAACGTTAAAAATCTATGCTAAAATCATCCCGCCTAGGTCATAACTTTAACAGTTTTGAGAACATTTCCGTATTTAACAACTAAACTTCCTTCTTTATTGTATACTGATAGTAATTCAACACGTCACTATATAAATATGAAGGAGGCTGTTAGTATGGATGTAACTGGTAAAGAAATGGTCCTAGATCGTAAGGCGATGGCTCAGAAAAAGGTCGACAAAATTAAAGCTGGTTTATCAGCATTTGCTGAGACGAAGGAAGTTTCTGAATTAATCCGAAAGCAATTAGCCAAAGAAGGCATTGCCGTTCATGAAGACGTAACTGAAGTGGGTTCATGGTTTATCCCAGGAGATAAGGGAGCAGCACAATCTTAATTTCTTTACACTTGATAACTAAAA
Source organism: Alkalihalophilus pseudofirmus (assembly GCF_029094545.1). Taxonomy (NCBI): domain Bacteria; kingdom Bacillati; phylum Bacillota; class Bacilli; order Caryophanales; family Bacillaceae; genus Alkalihalophilus; species Alkalihalophilus pseudofirmus. Next base: position 3,235,910 of record NZ_CP117835.1, read on the forward strand.
AAGCGTGGAGTTGAACTCACACGCTTTTTTCATTTTTACATGCTAAAACCAGCTTTTGAATTACTTTATCAGTCTCTTCCCAAGAATATGCCGAAGCGCCAGCTGCCATCGGGTGTCCACCGCCTTGATGCTCTTGTGCAATGGTGTTGATAACCGGCCCTCGTGAACGGAGTCTTACACGAATTTTTTCATCGTCCTCTACAAAAAATACCCATGTTCTAAGACCTTCCACATCTGAGAAGCAATTGACTAATTGAGAGGATTCACTCGATGTAACGTCAAATTGTTCCATCACTTCTTTTGTAAGCTTCATAACACCTACCATTCCATCAACGATTTCAAAGTGCTGCAGCACATACCCCTCAAGTCTAGTAATCTTCAGGTCTCGTTTATGAAACTGGCTGTAAAATTGATTTTGATCAAAGCCCGCTTCAATCAATCGGCTCGTTAATTGCATCGTTTGCGGTGTAGTATTGTTATAGCGGAAACGCCCCGTATCGCCAACAATACCTGCATACAACAGAAGGGCAGCTTCAGAGTTAAGGATGAGCCCTCGCTCTTTTGCTGCATCAAGCAGCATTACGATCATTTCACTCGTTGAACTTGCATTTGTGTCGACCCATACGATATCTCCATACGGCTCTTCGTTCGGGTGATGATCAATTTTTATAAGGGTAGCGCCATTTATGTAGCGCTTATCACTTATTCGATCTGTGTTCGCTGTATCACATACAATCACAAGCGCCCCATTATACACATCGTCAAGAATATCATCCATTTCTCCTAAGAAGCTAAGTGACGGCTCCGTTTCCCCTACAGCATAAACAGTTTTATCAGGATAAGCCTGTGTTAATATTTCTTTAAGCCCTAATTGAGAGCCTAATGCATCTGGGTCAGGTCTTTCATGACGATGAATAATAATTGTTCCTGCTTTTTCTACTTCGTCTAGTATCTTATGTATGTAATTCATAGTACTCCTCTTTTCTGGTCATTAAGATTAAAATACAGCTTTCTTCCATCTCGCTCATCAATAAGACTTGATTAGACACGTTTATTAGACACGTTCATTATTCGCGTTCATTGTTCGTTCACTAGCAATTCACGTTAACTCACGCTACAATAAATATAGCATATAGGGGAGGAAGTTGTAGCATGGATAAAGTGATGACAATTATTATTGTCTTTTCTGCGGTCTTTTTTATTTATAATAAAGTTAAAACATGGAAAACTCCTGAAGGTCTTTTGAAACGTATTTACCAAACGAAGGCAAACATTTCGATCGGCTTTTTCTTGGTCGCAATCAGTATTAATCTATTGATCGCTCCGCGCAGTACGGTCGATGTGGTAGTAGGGATTGTGTTTCTTATTTTAGGTATAGCTAATGTTGTTTTAGGCTATAAAGCATACCGTCATTATATTCCGCAGCTAGATAATAAATAAATGCAAAAAGGCCAGGTAACATAACGTTTACCTGGCCTTTTGGTTTATTCAATTAATTGCGCCATCATAAGAGCCTTACCTACTATTTCTCCCTCATGAAACATCTCTACATCAATTTTACCGTGTTTACGGCCGATTTCTAGCACTCTAGGCTGAATCACAATACGACTTTCAATTTGAACAGGTTTTATGAAATATAACGTAATATTCTCAACAACCAGATCACCTTTTTTATATTTACGCATAATTCGGCTGCCAGCTTCTGTCACTAGAGTTGTCATAACTCCATATGAGATCGTACCTAGCTGATTGGTCATTTGCGGTGTCACTTCACACTCATACGCATAATCAGAATCTATCATCTGCTCTTCTATGCGGCTTGTAACCGTATCTTCAATCGTTTCACCCACATGAGGCTGCCGTTGAATCATCTGCAGCGCTTTTAATACGTCTTGACGGCTGATGACTCCAATTAAGCGGCGCTGGCTATCGATAACTGGCAATAACTCAATGCCTTCCCACACCATTACATGTGCAACAGATGCCACCGATGTCCGTTCATTTACTGTAATCGGATTTTTCGTCATAACCTTCTCGATCGGCGTTTGCTTTGTTGCCCCTAATACGTCTTTTGCAGCAACCATCCCTTGAATACGCATATGTTCATCAATAACAGGATATCTGCTGTGACCTGTCTTCGAATTCAACTCATGCCATTTTTCCACTGCATTTGCTGTTGTCATATAATACGTATCCTGCAGTGGAATGAGAATATCATCGACGAGGATAATCTCTTTTTTGATGAGTTGATCATAGATAGCCCGGTTAATCATCGCAGCCACTGTGAAGGTGTCATAACTTGTTGTGATGATAGGGAGGTTCAATTCATCAGCGAGCTGTATAACTTCTTCACTCGTATCAAAGCCGCCTGTTATTAATACAGCTGCCCCTGCTTCAAGGGCAAGCTTATGACCTTGATAACGATTTCCTACGATTAATAAATTTCCAGCCTCTACATAACGCATCATCGCATCTAACTTCATCGCCCCAATCACAAAACGGTTTAGGGTTTTATGAAGACCGTCTTTACCGCCTAGAACTTGTCCATCAACAATATTTACAATTTCAGCATATGTTAACTTTTCAATATTTTCTTTTTTCTTTTTTTCAATACGAATGGTTCCTACACGCTCAATCGTACTTACTAAACTTTGATTTTCAGCTTCTTTAATTGCACGATAAGCTGTCCCTTCGCTTACCTGAAGCGCTTTGGCAATTTGGCGGACTGAAATTTTCTCGCCTACTTCTAAATTTGAAATATATTCTAAAATTTGCTCATGCTTTGTAGCCATGATAGCCTCCACACATTCATTCTAATCAGCTGTACCAACATGTAATTGGGTAACTGTACTAGTCCTATTATACGGCTGATAGAATACAGTATCAAGGCTATCTTCATTATCCTCTTACTTTGACTTGCTTGCCTCTTGACACAGCTTGGCTCTTTTTCAGTTGAACAGGCCTGCTAAATTGTGATAACAGTCCGTAGATATTTCCGCCGATAACAAGAAAACTAAAGGCTAACCAGCTCCAAGCAAAAATTCCTGCCATGCCGCTTTCTTGAAAAGGGAGATACCCAAAACTGTAAATTAATAATGTACTAGCAACTAGTAGACTGATGATAAGTCTCTGTTTCAACAAAGTCCCTCCTCGTTTTTCTTTTACTAGTACATATATGTCCATCGGCATAAAAAAAGACCGAACAAGAGCATTCTCTTGTTCGGTCCTATAAATACTTATACGTCCATTGACTCTCCCACTTCTAACACTTTTCCTTTTTTACCTGATAGGTTATCAGCAAACTCGTGTGCATCCTGTTCAATAACAGGGAATGTATTAAAGTGAATAGGAACGACCTGTTTGGCTTGAAGCCATTCAGCCGCCACACTTGCATCCTCAGGCCCCATTGTGAAATTATCGCCAATTGGAATAAATGCAAGATCAATCATATTGCGTTCTCCGATTAATTTCATATCTGAGAACAGTGCGGTATCTCCCGCATGATAAATCGTTTTGCCTTCTGCTGTTAGTAAAATTCCAGCTGGCATCCCTGTATAAATAATCTCTTGTTTTTCTTCATCTGTATAAGCAGAGCCATGAAAAGCCTGAGTTAATTTAACTGTCCCAAAATCAAAGGTATGTGCTCCGCCAATATGCATCGGGTGTACCTTTACCCCTTTCCACCCTAAGTATGTAGCAAGTTCAAAAGGTGCAACGACTAACGCATCATTCCTTTTTGCAAGCTCAACTGTATCACCTACATGGTCATTATGGCCATGAGTCAATAAGATTACATCTACTTCCAGCTTGTCTGCATCCAAGTCCGTTAACTCATTGCCCGAGATAAATGGATCGATAATAATCTTTTTCCCATTTGCTTCAACTTGAACAACTGAATGGCCATGATAACTTACCTTCATTTAATGACACTCCTTAAGAAAATGTTTTCTTTGTTTTCCTTTACCTTTTAACATTACAATTAAACCATTACACATAAACGTTAAAAATCCTGCTTACTTTCCGTTTTCTCTGTTTACTTCAAAGAAGTTTTGTTTTTTTACTCCAGCCGTTTCAGTTACATAAGACGCTTCAATCACTGCACTTGAATCAACTGACATGACAACTTCTTTCAATTTTGGATACATAAAGCGGTTGGTTATACAATAGATGAGTAAACGTTCATCCCCTGTATACCCGCCTTGACCGTATAAATACGTAATTTGTACATCTAGTTCCTCTATAAGCTTTGCCCCCACTTCATGCGGGGCATCAGAGATAATCATTACCGATTTTCCTTGATTTAACCCATCAAGAACAAAATCAATTAACTTAGAAACAATATAAAATACAGCTACACTGAACATGGCTTGCTCAAGAGAGAAAACAAATGCTGCTCCTGTTAAAATAACCGCATTTACAGCTAATAAGAAGGTGCTGATAGGTATATGAAACTTCCTTTGAGCCCAGACGGCAATCATTTCTGTTCCGTCTACTGCTCCTCCTGCCTTAACGACGAGTCCTACTCCTAATCCAAGCATAAGCCCTCCATATAAAACAATCAGCACTTCAGAGGATGTAATGGCTTGCATCGGAGCTAAAAGAGATAAGGCAATAGAAGTTACAGCGTTTGCATATAACGTGCGAATGACGAAACGCTTACCCATATACTTCCCGCAAAATAATAAAGCAGGTATATTCAGTGCGAAATAAATCAGCCAAATAGGCACTCCAAATAAATAGTTACCCATTATAGCAAGAGCTGTGACCCCGCCATCGACAAGACTATTAGGAGCTAATATTAGCTCTAAGCCAGCCGCAACGATGATCGCACCAACTGTCAAGATTAAATAATCAATCAGTTTCTTCATCCACTTCTCCTCTTAACCCTTTCTCCTATTCATTTTACCATACATCACACTACTAAGAATAATCAGACAAACTACAAAAAGAATAAAGCTGCCTGAATGACGGCAGCTTTACTCGTTATTCCATACCCATGTATAAAGTTTGCTCTCTTCATTCATATATCGAATATCTACCTTACTCACATTTGGATGAATTTGCTTTAATTCACGCACCATCGCATCAATTGCAGCATCTTCTTCTAAATTGATCAGCGAGACGAGACGAGTAACCTTTTGTTTCGCTTCCGCTCCCCTCTCGACATGGTTTCCTTCCTCGTACTCATAATAATCAGGATTATCAAATTCGTATTCATAGGTTACATCCTGCTCTGTAATCGTCACTCTAAAAGAAAGAGGACCCATTACATTTGCCGCTGAACTAGTAGTCGCACTCATAAATAAGAATAAGAAACCCATGGATAAAATGATCGGGATCGATTTATTATTCAATGATTATCACCTCATTATTAATGTGTGAAGATCATTGGATGATTATACATATTTTAACGGTAGCGGTGTATGACATCTACTCCGCCGGTTACTTCCACAACCGTTCCTGTTACCATATCAGCATCTTCTTCACATAAAAAGAGGACCGTTCTCGCAATATCTTCTCCTGTACCTGAGCGGCCAATCGGCGTGTCTGAATCAGGATGCTCCCTAGCTTCTTTGATCGTCGACTCTTTCATCTCACCAAGAATATTACCTGGGCAGACCATATTAGCTGTGATACCGTATTCTGCTTCTTCTATTGAGATGGTTTTCATTAAAGAGACTAAGCCTACTTTTGCTGCAGCGTATGCCGAACGATAGATCCAACCCGGGGCACTGTTTGCCCCTTGAAATCCATACATCACGATACGTCCGTATTGTTGCTTTCGCATAATTGGAACGACTTGTTTTAAAAGATGATAGACGGCGCTTAGGTTGCCTTCAATCATCTCGTACCATTCTTCTTCATCATAATCAATCAGTTTTTTTCTCTCAAATACGTAAGGCCCGGCATTATTAATTAATAAATCAATTCTCCCAAATCGACTAAATGCTTCTGCGACAGCCCTCTTACTATCTTCTTTATTTGTCACATCCGCTTGAACGAATTGAAGACGGTTTAAGTCTTCCTTCCACTTTTCTTTCATTTTAAGAACAGCTTTTTCATCACTTCTATATGTAATCGTAACTGAATATCCACTTTTTAATAAACCTTCTGTCACTTGAACACCTAATCCTTTAGTTCCTGCTGTGATTAACGCATGCCTCATTAAGCATTCCCCTCTCAAGTCAAGCTTTATATCATTCGTTACTATTTCATTTGCTTTTGCTTTATTTAATTAATCAACTGCTATTTGATCATACTATTTATCAAATTCAATGTAAAAAAAGATGATTCCTTGTGTAGTTCGTTCGCTGTCTCTATGTATGATTCCTTCTCCAACCGAAAAAAAGCACGTCTTCTGCTTATAAGCAGAGACGCACTTTCTCTTGTTACGTTAATTGACCATCCTCTAAATTTTCCTGCTGCTGATCATTCTCAGCTGTGTTTGCCTTAGGAGTTTCATTTGTGCCTGCATAATAAGCGTTCATCACTTGATCATGGACAGCATTTACCCCTTTTTCATCATACAAAGAATTACTTAGCTTATGTTCTTTCATCGTTCAAGTCACTCTCCTCTCATAAACATATGTTTAGTATGAGCAACTTAAACGATTATTATGATTTTATGCTAGAGTTTCTTCTTTTACCTGTAAGATCTTATCTGCTTTAGTAAGTGCCAGTTTAACCTGCTCAAATCCTGTACCGCCAGCACTATTTCTTCTAGCTACAACCGTTTTGGGCTGCAGAACCTCAAAGATATCCTCTGAAAATAAATCACTAGCTTGTTTGTATTCTTCGATCGTTAAATCGAGCAAATACACACCTTTTTCAATCGCTGTGAGCACCAGTTTCCCAACTACTTCATGCGCTTCACGGAAAGGCATTCCTTTTGTAGCTAAGTAATCAGCAAGCTCTGTAGCATTTGAAAAATCTTGGTGAACGGCTTTTTCCATCGTTTCATTATTTACTGTCATCGTATCAATCATGCCGGCAAAGATATTTAGCGACCCTTTTACTGTTTCAACGGCATCAAACATACCTTCCTTATCTTCTTGCATATCCTTGTTGTATGCTAGAGGAAGTCCCTTTAATACTGTAAGCAAAGAAAAAAGGCTGCCATATACTCGGCCGGTTTTTCCACGAATCAATTCAGCCATATCTGGATTTTTCTTTTGCGGCATAATACTGCTTCCTGTTGCAAAGCTGTCGTCCATTTCAATGAATTGAAATTCTTGTGAAGACCATAAGATTAACTCTTCACAAAGACGTGACAAATGCATCATCAGTGTAGCAGAGGAGCTCAGAAATTCTAAAATGAAATCACGATCACTGACGGCATCCAAACTGTTTTGATAAATTCCATCAAACCCTAATAATTCTGCTGAATATTCACGGTCGATCGGAAAGGTTGTTCCTGCTAATGCCCCCGCACCTAAAGGAGAAATATTAACACGCTTTAGGCTGTCTTCATAGCGGCTGAAATCACGCTCAAGCATCCAAAAATAGGCCAATAGATGATGAGCAAATGATACAGGCTGGGCACGTTGAAGATGCGTATAACCTGGTATTAATGTTTCTACATGCTGCTTCGCTTGGTTCACAAGAGCTTGCTGTACATTTCTTACGGCACCCATAATCTCTTTCGTTTCATTGCGCAAGTATAAGTGCATATCTGTTGCTACTTGGTCATTTCTGCTTCGTCCTGTATGAAGTTTTCCGCCTACTGGTCCAATTTCATCAATTAACAGCTTCTCTAGGTTTAAGTGAATATCTTCATTTTGAACAGAAAACTCTAGTTCACCTGCATCAGCTTTTTTCTGAAGAGTCTTAAGACCTTCTGTAATCTGCTCAACCTCATCTGCAGGCAGAATTCCACATTTGCCTAACATCGCTACATGGGCAAGACTTCCAGTTAGATCTTCTTTTACTAATTTTTGATCAAAGCCGATCGATGCACCGAATGCATCGACCCACTCTTCTGCCGTTTTTGTAAAACGACCTCCCCACAGCTTACTCACAGCTTTACTGCCTCCTTCTGTTTGTTCACAATGCTGTGCACTTTCGTTGGAAGACCCCAAAGTGAGATGAAGCCAACTGCTGCATTATGATCAAATTCATCGTCTGGTGTATAAGTCGCAAGCTTCTCATCATATAAAGAGAAATCAGATTTACGTCCTTCTACAACCGCATGCCCTTTAAACAACTTCACACGAACAACGCCTGTCACAGACTTTTGTGTCTCTTTTAGGAAGGCTTGAATAGCTGGCTGTAATGGTGAGAACCATAGACCTTCATAAATTAGTTCCGTTAACTTTTTCTCCACTACCGGTTTAAAGTGCGCTACCTCTTTAGGAAGCGTTAAATCTTCTAGCTCTTTATGGGCTTTGATTAACGTCATCGCACCTGGGCACTCATACACTTCACGTGATTTAATTCCTACAAGACGGTTTTCTACATGATCAATACGTCCAACACCATGCTTACCTGCTATGTCATTAAGCTTTAAGATTAACTCATCTAATTGATAAGGTGCTCCATCAATGCTTACAGGAACCCCTTTATCAAATCCAATTTCAATTACATCCGCTGTATCAGGAGCATTTTCAATTGAAGCTGTAAGCTCATATGCCCCTTCAGGAGGTGTTGCCCATGGATCTTCTAAGATGCCACACTCATTACTGCGTCCCCATAGGTTTTGATCAACAGAATATGGATTATCTAAATCAACTGGGATCGGGATATTATGTTTTTTTGCATATTCGATTTCTTCATCACGAGACCATGCCCACTCACGCACCGGCGCTAACACTTCTAAGTTTGGATTCAAAGCTTGAATGGACACTTCAAAACGAACTTGGTCATTCCCTTTTCCTGTACATCCATGTGCAACTGCTGTCGCTCCAGTTTGCTCAGCGATCTCTACAAGCTTTTTAGAGATTAGCGGACGTGATAGAGCAGATACTAGTGGATATTTTTGCTCATATAATGCATGTGCTTGCAGAGCAGGAAGTACAAATTCTTCTGCATACTCTTTCTTTGCATCAATTGTATACGATTGACTTGCCCCTACTTTTAATGCTTTCTCTTTTACAAAATCTAAATCCTTTCCTTCACCCACGTCTAAACCAACTGCAATGACATCATACCCTTTATCTGATAACCACTTAATTGCTACTGATGTATCTAGACCACCTGAATATGCTAAAACTACTTTTTTCTTTGTCATTTTACATTCCCTCCAAATGAATATTCATACTTCTGTTATTATTTTTATGCATTTCTTTGTATAAAAGGAGGTGACTTCTATTCATCACCTTTTGTATAAAACCAAACAACTAACTTATTAATATACAAAATACTTTACCAACGATTCTCCATTTTGGCAAGGGGTATTTTTAATTTTTTCTAAATGATATTTAATTGATCGTGACTTTCACTCAGGGATTTCGTTACAATATAAGAGAGGGGTGATGAAATGGACGTTGAATTTGTATACGATGAGCGTTTAAAGATTTCTCTTCCTCGATTTCATACAGCTTGGGATGAACTTGAGGAGATAAGACAAGCTCAAATTCTTCGTATGTGGGAAGAGATTCGCGGTAATATCCCAGAGCGTATTAAAGAATTAGAAGAGCTCATTAACGAAAAGAATGCTGCTTTATCAGAAGAAATGAATTTTGAACGTTCTTGTCTTCTTAATACGGAAATAGCAGAATTAGCATCCATTATTAACGATCTCTGGATATGGTTTAGATTAAATCCTTCGCTGTCTAAGGGATGAGCCCTTAGCTATAAGCCTCCTAATAAAAAACTCGTCTTGAAGTAGTATATCAAGACGAGTTTTTTCTATGCTTATTGGTTGCGCTCTGATAATAATCGTTTCTGATAAAATTTATGTGATAGTTCAATCACTTGCTGCGATAATCTGTAGTTTATACCAGCGCCAAATGCCATTCCAACAAGCGGCAGCCCTTGAAACACTTTTTTTCTGAGCATTGTAATGACGAAGCTTTTCGCCATCTGACGTATAAACTGTCCCAGCCACTCAGGTTCAACAATTTCCTCTGAACCTGCATAAAAGATATCATCCGTATGGTGCTGATCTAGATCCTGCCACAGCCGCTCCCATTCATGCGCTTGAAATGCTTTTGGCAAGGTTGACAAATGCAAAAGCTTTAAAGCAATAACCATTTCAACTGGACGTTTTAAATCGTACCCATAGATCGTCGCAATCTGTTGAATCGAACGGAGATTAATGGCTATCACTGCAGGAAGGTCAACTGCTAATAAAAACATCCCGCCCATTCCCGTTAATCCGCCTTGACCAAGCGCGAGAAGACGCTGTTTGGCCATTAATTGGTCAGTCATGTAATCGAGCTGCTCCACCGGAAGATATTGAAGGTCTTCAATGGAATCAACCGTAGGAGCAAACACTTTAGCATATTGCAGAATTCGTTTTCTAGTCTCCTCATGGGATCTGGTGTTTTGGAGATAAGCATGCAGATGAATAAAAACGTGGTCAATCTGCAAAAGGACTTTCTGTCTTCTATGATCACCTAATTGTTCAAATAATTTATCTGTCCACTTTAGATAGGTGTATTCTACATCAGTGGCTTCATGCGAAAAATATGTATCTTCCCATTCAATAATTGCTTGGTATCTCTTTTGATCTCTTTCTTCCTGTCTCATTCGCTCACCTTCTTTTTTATGAGTAAATCATTAATTTAGTATGAGTTATACATCATGAATGGTGCATCTTACGTTTAAACATTGGAGAATACACCCATTCTTCTTCACTTCGTTCACGGATCATTTCAATGGCATGAAGTTTTGTATTCATTTCTTTTATAGATGCCAGCATGATTGCTTCTGCCGTTTTTTCCGATACAGCGCTCCCATATCCTTTTTCTACATCCCCGTTCTGGCTGAGCATAAGATGTTTCAATGCAATAACTTCCACATCATCGGTCGAAATCCCTGCTTCTCTCGCTGCTTCATTAATCATTTCAATTCCAAGCACCATATGTCCCATTAATTCTCCGCTTGATGTATACTCTGGCGCTACTACATCCCGCAGCGCCTTCGTTTTTCCAATGTCCCCTAACAAGCATGCTGATAACACTAAATCTCGATTGACATAAGGATAGAGTGGCAGGAGCTGATATGCCGCTCTAGATAGCTCTACAATATGATGCATGAGGCCAGCATAGTAGGCATGATGATATGTTTTAGAGGCAGGCAGAGTCGTTAGTTTTTCCCGAATGGTACGTTCAGAATAAACCCGACGTAAAATATTTCGTAAAATGGGAGAAGTAACTTCCTCCATCAACATACGCAGCTCTTGCCATAACTCTTCTCTAGATATTCCTTTTCTAGAAATCAGTTCACTAATGGATACAGGGTCGTCTGATGTTGCTAATCTAACTCTTAATAGCTTTAATAACTTCTTTTGCTTAAAGGTAGTGACAATCCCTTCTCCTTTAATTAATGCTTTGGGCTGCAAGGATTCTTTTTGCTCTTTCGTAAGGTCCCATAATTGAGCAGGGATAATCTCTAAGTTACGTTCTAAAAGAAAGGTTGCATATTCACTTCCATTAGAAGCCTGTTTTAACTCTCTTTCACGAATTAAAAAGAAGTTTGTAAACTTCTCTCCTTCATTTGCTTTTGAAAACAATCCCACATCATAAACCTCCTTTATGGGTGTTGCTTTATATATACCCCTTTTAAGATCTCTTACTATCATAGTCTTTTTTTGATTTAGATGTAAACAACGTGAAGATGTATTTAAAAAGAGCATCACTTACATGATTGTAAGTGATGCTCAAAGGAACTTATATTAGTTAGATAGACGTACTGTATCACGTGCAATCATTACTTCTTCATTCGTAGGAATAATGATTACTTTTACAGGTGAGTGCGGATAGTTAATGAACGCTTCTTTTCCGCGTACTTTGTTTAATGATGGATCCCAATATACACCCATGAATTCTAGGCCGCGAAGAACTCGCTCACGGATAACATCACTATTTTCACCAATACCAGCTGTGAAAATAATCGCGTCAACTCCGCTCATGCGAGCCGCATATGAACCGATGTATTTGTGAATACGTGAAGTGAATACTTCAAGAGCAAGCTCAGCACGCTCGTTTCCAGCTTCTGCTTCACTTTCAATGTCACGCAAGTCACTAGAAAATCCTGATACACCAAGAAGTCCACTCTTTTTATTTAACGTGTCTAATACTCCATTTGCATCTTGTCCTGTTTTTTCCATGATATATGGAATTAAAGCAGGATCGATGTTACCTGAACGTGTACCCATTGTTACCCCTGCAAGAGGTGTAAAGCCCATAGACGTATCAATTGATTTTCCACCATCAATCGCAGCGATACTAGCACCATTACCTAAGTGACAAGATAATAAACGTAATTGCTCGATTGGACGACCTAATAATTCTGCTGCACGTTCAGACACATACTTATGACTTGTTCCGTGGAAACCATATTTACGGATTCCAAACTCTTTATAGTAATCATAAGGTAAGCTGTATAAGAATGAGCTCTCTGGCATTGTTTGGTGGAAAGCTGTATCAAATACTGCTACTGCAGGTACATTTGGCAATACTTCTTTAAATGCTTTTATTCCAACAATGTTTGCAGGGTTGTGAAGAGGAGCTAATTCAGAAACTTCTTCAATTCCCGCAAGTACTTCATCAGTAATAAGAACAGAGTCGTTAAACTTCTCTCCACCGTGAACGACACGATGTCCGATTCCGTCAATTTCATCAAGAGAATCGATAATTCCAAGTCCTGTAAGCTTTTCAAGCAGAATTTTTACTGCTATAGAGTGATCTGGAATTTCAGTTGTTTCTTTTTGTTTTTCACCATTTACTTCAATTGTAAAAATACCGTCACCAAGACCAATACGTTCAACTAAGCCTTTTGTTACTACTTCTTCTTCAGGCATTGTTAGTAATTGGAATTTTAATGATGAGCTACCAGCATTAATCGCAATAATTTTCGCCATGTTAAGACAGCTCCCTTAATTAAGTAATTTATATAATTTGACTATCAGAGTAGATATCAATACCTTTCCATTTAAGCACCCTGAAAATACGTTTTCAAGTAAAATCGGCTATTTTCGCTTGTTTTCTCTTGAATTCTTTATTTTCAGACTTGAAACCGCTTAAATACTGTACACTTTTGTAAGGAGAGCCAGACACTTTTATATAACATCCAAAAAAATCCTGCTCCCAAATATGGAAGCAGGATTCATCTTATAAGTTAAGTTCGAGTTCAAACCACTTATTAATACGTGTCATCATATCCGTTAGTGCTGTTTTGTTACTGAAGGATGGAAGTTCTGCGAGCAGTGCTTGTTTTGCCTGAGACACACCTTCCCCTTTTTTCTGCAGCATTAATATACTTTTGCCATGATTATCAGAGGTAAACATCGTTTTTGGAAGCTGCAGCAGTCCATGGATCATCGCATGCTCTTTTAGATAGGCATGCAGCTTTGGTGCTTGTTCGCTTTCAAATAAGAAGTTAGGAACAATATAAAACAAGAACCCGCCATCTTTCACACTGTTTATTCCTTTTTCAATCATAAGGTGATGACTAAAGGAATGACCTTCATCTGCCTTCACCTTATATTCCTTTGCAATTTCATCATGCGGGTAATAACCAATCGGCAGGTCTGTAACTACTAGATCTACTTCAGGAAATGTAAGCGGCTCGATAGAGTCCTTGTGGAACAGTTCAAGTTCAATCTCTTGTAAATTAGAGCTGACAAAAGCCAGTTTAAGAAGTGTTTCATCCACCTCAAATCCAAATCCTTTTGCAGGGTTTTCAGATTGATTTAACAGCGCTGTTAATAAATTGCCCGAACCCGCTGCCAAGTCTAAGACCGAATAACCACCCTTTGCTTTAGCCATCACTTTATTCACAAGGTAGCTTAAAAACAAACAAACCGCATCCGGTGTCATCGAATGATTTGGCTGTGTTGCTCCCTTCATTCCTTTTAAAACCGTTAACTGAAAAGCTTTACGGATATCTTCTTTTGAAAATTCACTTACGTCAAGCGGCCGCATTAAATCATAAAGACGGTCTTTCACTTCTGGTGTAACCGTTTGTACCACTTCACCTTGAAATAAGTTTTCTCCCATCTCAGAGAGTCCCTCTAGATAAGTAAAGGATTCGTGTTCCTCTAAGAGAGAAGCCCCTTTGTCTAGAAAGATAAAGAGCTCTTCCATTTTCGAATTCATTACGCTCATTTTTTCAACTCCTAGCCTAAAAAAAGGTCACCCACCACTTAGCAAGCGGGTTGACCCTTTTAACATTCTTTTTAAATGTAACCAGCGTGCTTAGTTTGCAGCTTTTGCTGCTTCTATAGCTGCTTCGTAATCTGGATGATTCGTTGCTTCAGATACATACTCCGCATAAGTTACCACATCATTTGAATCAATAACAAAAACGGAACGAGCTAACAGACGAAGTTCTTCAATTGCAATACCGAATGCTTGTCCAAATGAAAGCTCACGATGGTCTGATAATGTTTGAACATTTTCAATACCCGCAGCTGCACACCAACGTTTTTGAGCAAATGGCAAATCTACACTTACCGTTAATACTTCTACATTGCCAAGTGATGATGCCTCTTCATTGAAACGGCGGGTTTGTTGGTCGCAAACACCCGTATCAATCGATGGAACCACGCTGATTAAACGAACCTTTCCTTTAGTATCAGCCAAAGATACTTCTGATAAATCATTTGCAAGAACTTTAAAATCAGGAGCTTTTTCCCCAACCTTTACTTCTTTTCCAAGTAACGTTACAGGATTGTTTTTAAATGTAATTTGTGCCATGTGAACACCCTCCTATGATCGTTCCAAATTATGTACGTACTCATCATACATGAGCAGGGGCCTCAAATTCAAGTAACAACCTATTCATCATCCCCAAAAGGATGCAAACACCAACTTTATACACAAAAAAAGAGAGTGGGAGGATCCCATTCTCTAAATTGGCGGCTGATCATTACGCTGCTGGTAATTCATATTTGAATTATTCGTATACGTTTGATTAGTTGACTGTGATTGATTTGAATACGATGCGTTCGTACCTGACTTGATCATTTGTTGAATTTTATCAACTACTTGCGGAGCAAAATCCAATAATTTCTCGTACAGGTGAGTGCTGCTATCAAGATGAACCATTTTCACACCTTGATGTCCTACTACTAAAAAGGCTATCGGTGTGATAGAAACACCGCCGCCGCTACCGCCGCCAAATGGGTGCTTTTGCGAGTGTCCTTCTGTAGAAGATGGTCGGTGCTGATCAATGACAAACTCACTTCCGCCAGCTGCAAACCCGAACCCTACTTTAGAAACAGGCATGATCACACTTCCATCAGGTGTCTCAACCGGATCCCCAATAATCGTGTTGACATCTACCATTTCTTTAAGATTTTCCATTGCCGTCTTCATTAGCCCTTGAATAGGATGATCAGACATAACCTTTTCCTCCTTTAAATACCTTCATTCTTTCTTACATCGTTTCAGTAGCTTTTTGGTCTTGATCTTGATTCCACTTTGGTCTTCGTTTCCAATGCTTTATGATCGAAAGACCTACAAAAATAGCATGCCCTATCCGAAACATAAACATGCAAGAAAAATAGGTATGTGAAACAACGGCTTGATAATGGGGGGTCACAGACATTTTAGGCATCCTATGCATTTTCACATGGTTCCCTACTAGGCCTGCCATCATCCCTTTCAGTGACCAGAGCATACCAGCAGCAGGTCCTGTTAAAGCAGCATCACCGACGCCAACATCCGAGTACCAATCAAATTTATGCACATGAACATGCCTAAGAAATCTGCGGATAATGCGATTCAACCCGACTACATGCCTGATCCAACGTTCCGCTAAATGAATATCGTGAATGATTGTTTGCAGCGTTACTTTCTTATCTTTTTTACTTTCTGAGCCAGCTATATTTTCTTTTTCCTCTACAATGATTGCTGGTGACTCTTCATTTATTTTTATTAGAGGTGCTTCAAAGGTATATACACGCATCCACCAAATCGTTACAGCTGCCACTAACAGATCATCATCTTTTGTATGTTTATAAGTGAGTTCTATTTTTATTTTTGTAAGTAACAGGATGAGTAATAAGACAATAACTACAGCAAGAATGATTAAAAACCAAGTCATGTTAAACTCCCTTTAAGACAGCGTTGATTATTCTAGGATATCCCTGCCAAAAAAAAATAAACCTGTGCGTCATGACACACAGGTTTACCCTCTTTTATCTTTTTTCATAAATCACATAGGAATCAGCAATCATATCATGCAAGCCTTGCTTAGTAGACGTAAAAGCAACTGTTATATAAAGAATATAGAGGAGAGCAAAAGACTGGTGTAACACTCGTCCTACTCCTTCTCTAAATATGACCTCTCTCCATGAAAGCAAGTCTCCTTCTTTTGAAACGACTCGCAGACCAAATACCATCTTGCCTATAGTCGCACCATAAAACTTAGTCATAAGGGCGAAGTAGGCGAAGAAGAATACGGCTGATACAACTAAGTCAAAAAATCCGTACATTCCACCCAATGCGTAACGAAGATCCGTTAGATTTAAGATTGGACCAATAAGCAGCCAACGTAAACTCAGCAGCATAAGAGCATCAAGGCTAAACGCCCAGAATCTCATCCAAAAACCAGCATAGTGCCGCTCTTTCGCATAATAGGTTTCACGCTCTATCTCTTCCTGACGGTTAAGGCCTTCACTTTCTCTGTTAAGTTGAAGCGAGCGCTCCTGTCTCTTTTTTCTTTGCTGGAGTATACGGCTCCTTCTTGGGCGAGACCCGCGGTTTATCATTCCTTGCTCCAAAATGATCCCTCCCTATTCAGTGTAAAGATATTTTAATGTCGGTGCACGGCGCTCTGTAATTAATTGTTCAATACTTGCCAGTTCATTATTCGAAGATAACATTTTAGCAGCTGTCATTGAAAATAAACTGTACAGACCCGTATCAGCCTCATATTTAATTACACTATAATTTGCACCTAAGTCTTCACGCATCATGGCAATCGTATCATCAAGACTTCCAAGCTCATCAACTAAATCTATTTCTAAAGCCTGGTTTCCTGTATAGATTCGCCCGTCTGCTAATTGTCTTACTTCACTTTCAGACATGTTGCGTCCTTCAGAGATAATACGTACAAACTCATCATAAGACTCATCAATTAATGATTGTAAAATTGCACGGTCGCCTTCTGTCATCTCACGCGTCGCTGACATGATATCTTTGTATTCTCCGCTTTTAATCGTGTTGAATTTAATACCGTAATTCTCAGCCAGTTCAGCAATATTAATAGACTCCATAATAACGCCTAAGGAACCCGTAATCGTCTGTGGGCTAGCTACAATCTTATCAGCCGGTGCTGCTATGTAATAACCACCAGAAGCCGCCATACTGCCCATTGAGATATAGACAGGCTTATTATACTCTTCTTGAACTTCTACGATCTTTTCATGAATTTCTGCACTTTCAACTACCCCGCCGCCTGGTGTATTCACTCGAATAATTAACCCTTGCACAGAGGAATCCTTCGCAGCATGCTCAATTTGAGAAAGAAAAGCTTGGTGCCTGTAGCCTTGTGCATCAAAAATACTAACAGCATCTCCTGTATCTTGAATCACTCCATTTAATTCAAGCACAACAATAGAGTTTCCAAAATCGTCTCCTTGTTCAATCACTCTCTCAGCCCAGCCATGTTCACTTCCAAACATTCGGTCTAAATCTGCCCCTGCTTGTGAAGTGGCCACATTAACTCCTACAGCAGCTACAACCAACATAAGAGCTGCAATTAAAGCCAGCCAGCGTTTGCGATTCATGATCCCACCCCTTCTTTTTGTATCACGTTTTGTTTCCGATTACGTAAACGATAATAATTTTTGATTCTTTTCCTGAACAAAGGTTATGATAACATAGAATCCTGTCAAATTTCACTTGAAGTGGAACTATTCACCTGATTTAATTCCTCTAGAAAGGATGATTTTGATGATTTCACGTAAAAACCTATACTTCTTCTTTAAACAAACGCCAGAAATGCAAGACATCGTAACACCTCTTAAAAACTTAGCTGAGGTACATGGCTTTCATTTAGTTCATTCTATTAAAGAAGCAAATATTGTTGTAAGTGTAGGCGGTGACAATGCGTTCTTGCAAGCATTAAGAAAAACCGGCTTTAGAGAAGACTGTCTTTATATCGGAGTAAATACAGACCAACTAGGCTTCTACACTGATTTTACAATCAATGACCAGGAACGCATGATTCAAGCGATGAAAAATGAAGAGCTTGAGGTACGCCGCTACCCTGTATTAGAAGTATCGGTCAATAACGAGAAACCTATTTATTGCTTGAATGAATGTTCTATCCGCTCAAATGTGATTAAGACCTTTGTTATTGATGTTGTCATTGATGATTTTGCTTTTGAAACATTTAGAGGAGATGGCATGATTGTTTCCACACCAACAGGCAGCACCGCCTATAATAAATCCGTTAGAGGCGCTGTTATTGACCCTACTTTGCCATCTATGCAAGTAAGTGAGCTAGCTTCTTTAAATAATAATCAATACCGTACTCTTGGCAGTCCGTTTGTACTCGGTCCAGATCGTACGTTGCTTTTAAAAGTGGTCCAAGACGGAAACGACCACCCAATCATCGGCGCAGATAATGAAGCGTTAAGTCTGCGCCATGCTAAAAACATCCGTATTAAGTTAGCAGACCGACAAATAAAAGTGTTAAAACTTAAAACAAACTCGTTCTGGCAAAAGGTACAGCGAAATTTTTTATAAGAAAAGAATAACGATGAGCTTGATAGTCCAAGGTTATTCCCACTGAAGTAGATGTTGATCTCCGCTGCAGGCATTCGCTTTCCGCGGGCGGACCGGGAGCTTCCTCGTCGCTTTGCTCCTGTGGGGCCTCCCATGGTCAACGCTCATTCCACAGGAGTCTCGTACCTTCCGCTCCAATCAACGGAGCGTGGAGGTTGTATAAAACTCCCATTTTTATTTGAATCTGTTCAGTGAACTTAGCAGATAACCCCAAGGATATCTTGTTTCTTATAATTTGAACTGATCCATATCTAACTCGTTCCACATAATAATTACAGAAAGCAATAACTTAGCGGATGAACTATACGGAGACTTCTACGGGGACTAGAGCAGGAGTGAGATCCCACAGGGCTTTGCCCGAGGAAGCTCACCAGCTCCCCGTGAAAAGCGAAGTATAGTTCAGGAGCGGCAAGTACGCTCCCCCATGGTTTAGGTACTTGAGACTTTAAACAAGCTTTGAACCATAACTACACCGCCCTACTTAGTAATTACACAGTGCAATTACACACCCAGCAGATGAACGATATAAAAACACCTGTATGAACCAACTCAGCAAAAAACGAAAAAGACGACTTATTTACTTGAAATAAGTCGTCTTTCGACTATTTATTCTTTTGATACATGATAGAGTCATCAACTACCGTCATAAGGACTTCTGCATGTAATAGGTGATCAGGGTCTCCTCCAAAAACATTGTGATTTAAAACAGTAAAATCAGCAGCATAACCTGGTGCAATCAAGCCACGCTCACTCTCTTTTTCAATCGCACTAGCACTGCCTGTTGTAAATAACTTTACAGCTTCAAACATCGATAGCTTTTGATCAGGTAAATACCCTTCATGCGTTTCGCCTGGTTTCTTTCTCGTTACCGCTGCATGGATGCCTAATAGCGGATCCACGGGTTCAATAGGAGCATCCGATCCTCCCGCACAATGAAGACCTTCTTCAATTAATGTTTTCCAAGCAAAGGAATAAGGCAGACGCTCTTCACCAAGCCGCTCCATAACCCAAGGGAAGTCCGCAGCCACAAAACGTGGTTGAATATCAAGAACTATGCGCAACTTCTTCAACCGCTCAATTAAATCTTGATTGATGACTTGTACATGGATTAATCGATCACGCCCATTTGTACAAGGATACTTTTCAATCGCATCAATTGCTAAGCGCAGAGCTTCATCTCCGATTGTGTGAATAGCAACAGGCATGTCTTCATCACGTGCCCGTTTTACTAAGTTTTCAAGCTCGCTCTGTTGATGCATTGCCACTCCGCTTGTTCTTGGGTCATCCGTATAAGGTGCGCTAAGAAGAGCCGTTCTTCCGCCTAGTGCTCCATCGGCAAAGATCTTCATGGGTCCCAGTTCAATATAAGGAGTTACTTCACCCTTACTGTAGCCTGATTCTTTCATCTCATCTATAGCTTCATGATGGACAAGCAAATGTGCTCTAAATTTACAATCTACTCCATTGATCACTTCATTGAATGCATCAAATGTCTGTTTAAAGCCGCCGTAATAATTCAAATCCTCCGTATGTCCTCCAACTAAACCTAAGCGGAGCATATCCTCTACTGCTGTTTGAAGTGCTCGTTTTACATAAGCTTTATCAACAGGAGGAATGACCGATTTAACTAACTCAGTCGCCGCATCAAGCAAATAGCCAGTCGGCATTCCATCTGCATCACGAACAATCACCCCTCCTTCAGGATCAGGGGTGTCTTTTGTAATTCCAGCCAGTTCTAACGCCTTAGAATTTACTAAAGCTGCGTGCCTGCATATGCGCGTTAAGTACATTGGATGAGATGTTGTTATTTCATCTAATTCCATCCGGTGAAAAATCTTTCGATCTATAAAGTTATTCTCATTCCACCCTTCTGCAAATACCCATTCACCAGGCAGTGTGTCCTTTACTTTTTTTATCAGTTGATGAACCATTTCACTCGCTTGAGTGGTTTCTGATAAGTCGAGACGGATTAACCGTTCACCATGACCTACCATATGCAGGTGACTGTCTACTAAACCTGGATAAACGTATGCTCCTTCTATATCAACCTTCTTGGTGATGCGTTCTGAATATGCTGATGAAAGATCCTCTGCGCTGCCATGATCAATGATCTGTCCTTCTTCAACATATACAGCATCCGTTGTTTCACCCTCTTTTCTCATTGTAAAAAACGTCCCATTCCACCAAAGAGTCCCCACTGTATTCCCTCCTGAAGTTGTAACATCATGTCATTTTTATTCTATCGTGACAGAAAACATAGCAAGATGCAATCTAGAGCAAAAAGAAAAAGCATGGCTGCTATTTAAGCCATACTTCCTCTTCTTTATCCTGTACGAGCGCTCGCTCACCAAAGAATAAAGGATATTATCTCTTTTTAAGCTTCTGCATATTTCGCTTTTTCTTGCTGACGAAGCTCAATACGTCTAATCTTCCCTGATGTCGTCTTTGGAAGCTCGTTTACAAACTCAATTTTTCTTGGGTATTTATATGGTGCTGTCATCACTTTCACATGCTCTTGCAATTCAGCTACAAGTTGATCATCAGCTACTGCCTTTTCATCTCTTAATACGATAAATGCTTTTACAACATTCCCT
This sequence comes from Alkalihalophilus pseudofirmus, assembly GCF_029094545.1. Taxonomy (NCBI): domain Bacteria; kingdom Bacillati; phylum Bacillota; class Bacilli; order Caryophanales; family Bacillaceae; genus Alkalihalophilus; species Alkalihalophilus pseudofirmus. Next base: position 3,257,406 of record NZ_CP117835.1, read on the forward strand.
CTAATCTCATCAGGAGAAGCTACAACAGCACACTCTTTCACAGCTGGGTGCTTTGTAAGGGCATCTTCTACTTCAAAAGGTCCTATTGTATATCCAGAGCTGATAATGATATCATCACTGCGCCCTTCAAACCAGAAGTATCCATCTTCATCTAATTTAGCTTGGTCTCCTGTAATATAGTAGTCTCCTCTATACGCCATCGCTGTACGTTCAGGATCTTTATAGTATTCACGGAACAATGCAGGGGCACTCTCGTGCACAGCTATATCGCCAACTTCACCTGGCTGAACCGGAACACCACTCTCATCCACAATCGCTACCTCATTACCTGGTGTCGGCTTGCCCATAGAACCAGGCTTAATTTCCATCCCTTGAAGTGTACCAATGAGTAAGGTATTTTCTGTTTGTCCGTACCCATCACGAACATTTACATTGAATGCTTTTTTAAAGGTTTCAATAACTTGACGGTTAAGAGGCTCACCAGCAGAAACTGTACTTCTAAGCTCTGGTAATTTATAACTTTCAATTGATTCAACTTTAGCCATTAGGCGATATTCAGTTGGTGTACAGCATAATACATTAATTTTCTCATCTTCTAGACGTTGAAGGTACTCGTTAGGGTCAAAGCGGCCATGGTAGACATATGCTGTCGCGCCTACTCCAATGGTTGATAAGAAAGGACTCCAAATCCATTTCTGCCAGCCAGGAGCTGCTGTCGCCCAAACTTTATCTCCCTCTTGTACATCAAGCCACATTTTTGAAGCAACTTGAAGGTGCGCGTAAGCCCATCCGTGTGTATGTACAACCGCTTTTGGATTCCCTGTTGTACCAGATGTGTAAGGAAGGAAAGCAAGCTCGTCCCTATTTGTTTCTGCACCTGCATAGTAATCGCTTTCATTTTCAGCTGCAGCAACTAAATCTACCCATCCTTCTAATGTTTGTCCAACGATTAGTTTAGCGTGAAGAGTAGGAGTTGAATCTCCTAGAGATTGAATTTCATCGGTAAAACCAGTGTAAGCAATAACAGCTTTTGCTTCTGCATGATTAATCCTATAAGCTAGATCTTTTGCACGAAGCATTTCAGAACAAGGAATAATGACAAGCCCTGCTTTTAAACAAGCTAAATATGAAAAATAAGCTTCTGGAACCCTTGGTAAAATAAGAAGGACCTTATCTCCTTGATTTAACCCTTGGCTTAATAAAGCATTAGCAAAGCGGTTTGTTTGAGCTACTAATTCAGGGTAAGAAATGATGCGGCGGTTATTCTTATCATCTGACCAATCAATAGCAATTCGTTCTGTGTCTTTTGCATAACGTTCTACTTCATGAGATAAATTGTAAATCTCTGGTGCGATAAGTTGTTCTCTTTCCATAATCATCCTCCTCAATTATACATAAACCTTTACACATACACCTTGCTTCATTACAGGACTATTTTTTTCGATGTCCTCCTCCACATTATACAGAAAAAAATGATTTTTTTGAATATTATTTTCATAAAGATTGTGAACAAAAATAAAAAGAGAGCGGATGATCCGCCCTCTTAAGCCATTCATATAATATTAGTATTGTTGTCCGCCGAATTGTTGTTCAGCCATTTGAACTAGACGTTTAGTGATTTCACCACCTACAGATCCGTTAGCACGAGCTGTAGCATCAGGTCCTAATTGTACACCAAACTCAGAAGCGATTTCATATTTCATTTGATCAAGTGCTTGTTGTACGCCAGGTACTACAAGTTGATTTGAGCTGTTGTTGTTAGCCATGTGTCTCACCTCCTTCTGTACTTATAGAATGAGTCACATGGCTGTTTAACATGCACATTATTTTATGGTAATTAATGAGAGAAATAGATTGACGCTACTTTGGCTTCTACATTAACTAGCAAAAGTATGGCTAAAATAAGTCTTCCATGTCTTTTTCAGCTTTGCTTACGCTTGTAATCTGGACTGATTCCGTGCGTTCCACGGCATCATTTACGTATTTATCGAACTCTAAATACTTCTCAAACTTGTTCGCATGCTCTCTTTTTGGACGAGTCTTTGAGTCAGAAGGCAAGAAGATTGTACAGCAGTCTTCAAAAGGAAGAATAGACGTTTCAAATGTATCAATCTTCTTGGCAATATCAATAACTTCCAATTTATCCATTGTTATTAAAGGACGGATGATAGGTAAATTTGTTACTTCGTTAATTGTATTCATGCTGTGAAGAGTTTGGCTTGCAACCTGTCCTAAACTTTCACCAGATGCAATCGCTAATATATCTCGCTCACGTGCAATTCGTTCACTAATACGAAGCATCATTCGTCTCATAAGCGTCATTTGATAATTACTTGGTGCTTCTTTATGAAGGTATTGTTGGATTTCAGTAAACGGTACTAAATGAAGACGGATGCTTGAACCATACTTCGTTAACGTTTGAGCTAAATCTTTCACTTTTTGCAGTGCTCTTTCATTTGTATATGGAGGGCTGTGAAAATGAACGGCTTCAATACGAGCCCCTCTTTTCATTGTCAAATAACCAGCAACCGGGCTGTCAATTCCACCTGAGAGCATTAAGAGAACTTTTCCACCAGTACCAACAGGCAGGCCTCCAGCTCCCGGATACTGTCCAAAGGTTAGGTACGTTGCTGTCTCTCGTACTTCCACTCGAATATCTAAATCTGGATTGTGAACGTCTACTGAAATATCTTCTGATTGACTAAGTACATAACCGCCGATCATTTGATTTAATTGCTGAGAATCGATAGGAAACGGCTTATAAGCACGTTTTGACGTGATTTTAAATGTCTTAATTCCTTCTGCCGCCTGCTGTTCCTTTAAAATTCCAAGTGCAGCCTTCTTCATTTCATCCACGTCATTTTCTACTTTTAACGCTAAGCTAAATGAGTGGATCCCGAAGATATTAGATAGCTTTTCCATGACAGGCTCATGATTCTCACCGTTTAATTCGATCACGATTCTTCCATACGTGCGTTTAAATGTAAGATTTGATAATCCTTTTAATGTGAATTTCATATTCTGGAGTAACTGCTTTTCAAAAAAAGATCGATTTTTTCCTTTTAAGGCAAGTTCACCAAAACGAATTAAAATATGATTGTATTCCATTTATTTTCTAACCCCCACTAGTGTTGGTATGATCTTCTTTAACTCACGCAAGAAGACATCAATTTCTTGTTCCGTTGTCTCATAAGATAAACTGACTCTTATAGCAGAACCAGCTGCTTTTGAATCTTTCCCCATAGCTAGGAGCACTCGGCTGGGTTCGGCTAACTTTGAGGAGCATGCTGACTTTGTTGAGACATATATTTTTTTAGCTGATAGTGATTGAATTAACACTTCAGGCTTAATTGATTCTACAGAGAAGTTAATAATATGTGGCGCAGATTTCTCTAATGGGCTGTTAATCGTCACTCCATCAATCGTTGGCAGACTGTGAATAAGTTTAGAATGAAGTTTTACTAAATGAGACTTCTCTTTTTGAGCCTTCTCCATTTCCATTCTTAATGCTCTGGCCATTGCCACAGCCCCCGCAACATGTTCAGTGCCTGAGCGTACTTCCATCTCTTGGACACCGCCATGAATTTGAGGCTTTAACCTTACTCCGTTACGTACATAAAGCATCCCTGTACCTCTTACTCCATGGAATTTATGAGCAGATGCTGTTAACAGATCAATTTTGGCTTTTTTTATATTTAAAGGCACTTTTGTTATACCTTGTACATCATCGACATGGAAACGAACTTGAGGAAAGTGGCTTAATAACTGACCGATCTCTTCTATCGGTTGAATCGTCCCTGTTTCATTATTAACATGGATAATTGATACTAAAATGGTTTCCTTGCGAATAGCTTTTTTCACATCTTCTAAAGAAACTCTTCCATTAGAGTCTACAGATAAATATGTTACCTCAAACCCATCTGCCTCTAGTTCCTTATAGGTTTCATATGAAGAAGCATGCTCAACTTCTGTTGTGATCAAATGCCTGCCCCTAGATTTTTTATGATACGCTGTTCCTTTAATAGCAAGGTTATTACCCTCTGTTCCCCCGGAGGTAAACAAAATTTCTTTTGCAGATACGTGAAGCTGATCAGCAATGGCTGATCTCGCTTTGGTCAGTAATCCTTCTGCTTCCATCCCTAATGTATGAAGTGATGAAGGATTTCCAAAATAGTCATAGGACACTTTTGTATAGGTTTCTAACACGTCTTGATGCGGTCTAGTTGTTGCACTATTATCAAGATAAATCATTGGATTATTTACCCCTTTAATTATGAACTTCTATAAAAAAATTGTGCTTCTATCATCACAATTATATCTTCTCACAAACACAACTCTTGCACACATCCCATGTATGCATCATTATATCTTAGCACAAAATGTTTAAATGACAAGACAGAAAAGAGATCAGATATGTGAAATAAACTTTATCAAAAAACTGATTATTCTTTCTTTTTTAAAACTATTCAACAATTCGCAACATTTATGATACGATAAGCGACGGTAAGTGATAAGGGAAAATTCTCTTATGACTGAAAAAACACGTATACGCTTACATTTATGGAAGCAAGTGCAAATTATACCATTATATTATATGTTGGAGGACAACTATGAATCGTACATTACCAACGAAGGACTTAGCAGCATTAGGCTTTCTAATGTTCGCTCTATTTTTAGGGGCAGGAAACCTGATCTTTCCACCATTGCTGGGGCAACAAGCAGGAACGGCACTTTGGCCTGCCATAATAGGCTTTCTTGTAACAGGTGTGGGACTGCCGTTACTTGCCATCATTGCTGTTTCACAGGTCAATGGAGATCTGCATCAATTAGCTAACCGGGTGCACCCAATATTCGCTGTTATTTTTTCATTCACTGTATACCTTGCGATTGGACCATTCTTTGGAATTCCTCGTACAGGAACCGTGGCATATGAAATAGGTGTGGTACCATTTTTGCCTGGTGGACAAGCAACCACTACTTCTTTACTTATATCCACTCTTATTTTCTTTAGTCTAACGTTCTGGCTAGCTTTGAATCCGGCCAAATTAGTCGACCGGGTCGGGAAAATATTAACACCGTTATTAATTATATTGATTGCCATCGTTTCCCTTCGCGGAGTATTTGCCCCGATGGGAAGCTTTGAAGCAGCTGAGGAAAACTATCAAAACGGCGCTTTCTTCTCAGGTTTTATTGAAGGCTATCTAACGATGGATACAATTGCTGCTTTAGTGTTCGGGATTGTCATCATGAACCGCCTGCAAGAAAGAGGAATTAAAGACCGTGCAGCTATTCAAGCCTTTACCATTAAAGCAGGTATTATAGCGGGTGTTGGATTATCTCTTGTTTATTTATCATTAGGATACTTAGGAGCAAGCAGTGTTTCCACTATTGGTCGCTTAGATAACGGAGGAGCTATTTTAGCAGCAGTCGCAAATGCTCTTTTCGGCTCAACTGGTTCGATGATCCTTGCGCTTGTTATTACATTTGCTTGTTTAACCACATCAATTGGACTGGTTTCGGCATGTGGTGAATTTTTTGCTAAACGTTTCTCGAGTGTATCTTATCCTGTCATTATTTTTATCTTGTGTGTATTCAGTTTCACCATGGCTAACTTAGGTTTAAGCCAATTAATTGCCGTTTCAGTACCTGTACTAGTAACGATTTACCCTATAGCTATTGTGTTGATTACACTATCATTTCTCCACCATAAAATTGGTCAAAGACGCCAAATTTATATCGGAGCTCTTATAGGGGCATTTATTATCAGCCTGCTTGATGGGATCAGCACAGCAGGTGTTAATCTAGAGTCTCTCGCATTCCTTAACTGGATTCCATTGTACGGAGAAGGTTTAGGCTGGTTAGTTCCTAGTATCATCGGGGCTCTCATAGGCTGGGCTGTTTCAAAACGTTAAAAGGACGAGAACAAAAAAAGTGTAGCATCGCTTTGATGCTACACTTTTTATTATGCGGTATATTGTTCGCTTACCTTTTCAACAATCGATGGATCAAATTCCTTTACAGCTTGGTAAGCACATTCAATCGCTTCGGTGTATTCATATTGACGGAACAGCTCCTCAGCCTCAATTAATCCGCTTCTAGTACGTTCCGACCTGTTACGGTATCTATTAGCAAACTGAATTACTCTCTCTGCAAGCTGAGCTGACTCAATTGTATCTTTAATGAGCTGTTCATTTTCCTCTACACAACTAAGAGCTTCTTCTACCAATACATTGACACGCCCCATTTCAAGAGGCACCTGCTCAAGCTGTCTTGCCGCTGTAATCACTTTCATTTCACTTTCATCTAAGTGATCTACTGCCTCTTGCGGAAGGCCTGGTATGTTACTCTTTTGAAGGAGACGTTTACTCTCAAGCAGCTTTTGTCTTAACTCGATTAGTGTCTCTTTTGCATCGAGCTCATCTTGACGAAGGTCATTTAGTGCTTGTTTCCCTTTATCAATATCTAGCTGAATCTGTTTGATTTTCTCCATCCATTCTTCTACCATATCTAAGATAGACGTGTAGGTTTGAGAGTTATTTTCAGAAACATCTACAATCAGCTGCAGCTGATGCATTAATTCATTCAACTGTTTTTTCACTTTCTCTTGGAAGGAAATTTCTTCTTCTGCCAAACGATAACTTAACTGCACTTGAGTCGTTTCCTCCATTAAAAGAGTGAGTTGTTCATCTACTTGCTCAACCTGCTCTTTCATTGTAGGCACTGCTTTTGCTACCTCTTGTTTTGCTTCAACTTCAGTTTCTAGCACTTCATATAACTGATCTAGTTGAGCGGTTACCTCAGCTGCCTTCTCTTCCATACTTTCTATTTCCTCTAAGGTAGAAATGTCAGCTAGCAGTTGTTCGTTTTCGTTCGTAATCGATTCAATTTTAGACATGAGAGCAAACGGTTCTAAACAATAACCAGAATTCTCCATATCTTCAATTCCAAGGATCAACTGGCGTACCTCTTGGGGGATGGTCGTTTTCAATTGAACAAGAAGAGCAGGCACTTTCTCTACACTCAGTCGTACTAAATCGACTTCTTCTTTCGCTTCTCTCAGATATTCTCTTGCTTTTAAATAGCTTCCTTCTTCTGTAGCTTGATCAAAATCTTCAAGAAGCTGTTTTGTGTGCGCAAGTTTTTCATCTAAGGTTTCAACAGTTACACCTAGTGAACCTCGTTTTTTTAATACTTGCTGCATGACTGTATGGAATTGATCTTTTACAGAGCCAATTTCAGTGCTGTTTTGTTCAGCACTTGTCACAAGCTGGTTAATTTCTTCAACCATCACTTGAAGCTGCGTTTCAATCCCGTTCAGCCTGTCTGTCGTTAAAGCAATCAATTCCTTTGCTTTTTTAAAGCGATATTTAGTAGCTGCTTCTTCAATATCAAATAGTTGTTCTTCAATATTTGGAAGGATACCGCCCACGATTTCGTCCCATTCACTACGCCACAATTCAAATTTTTCCTCTGTTTCGCCTGACATATGTAAGTTCTTCACTTTTCCAATTTCACTTGGGATATCACGGTTTAAAATGGTATTTTTCCAGTCGTCTAATTTATCGACCTCTTTATAGATGTTTTTTCTAAATACCATTCCAATAACAAATAGTACAGCTATAACGGCTATTGCCGCATAAATTACATACATCGTCATTTGAGGACCCCCTTCTCTAGCATCATATCAGTCTTGTTTATGAAGGCCTCGATGATTGGTTTATACATATTAACTGCTCCGCACCATTAATCACTATGACCTCTCTACATAAGCTAAAATTCACTACTATTAGACATAATCTTTACATGGATTCTCTCTAAAACGTGAAAACCCTTTAATTTCAAACAAAATTATTCATTTTTTTATGTATACGATATGTAATATGATACCATGAAAATAAGCTTTTGTATGCCTTTTTATCATAGTTACATCTTCTTATTAATCTTATGTATGAAAGGGGTTTATTCATGATCAAGCACGATGGACACATCCATTCTCCTTATTGCCCGCATGGAACAGCTGATACATTTGCTGATTATTGCGAACAAGCTATTAGCGATGGTTTATCCGGCATCACATTCACAGAACATGCCCCGCTTCCTGAAGGGTTCACTGACCCTACCCCAGAGCAGGACAGCGCTATGTCTTATGGCCAGCTGACGTCTTATATAGAGGATTTACAAGCTGTCAAATCTTTTTATAAGAATAAGCTATCTGTATTAATCGGCCTGGAAGTTGATTTCATTGAAGGATATGAGAAAGAAACGACGACCTTTCTAAATGAGGTGGGCCCAAAACTAGATGACAGCATTTTATCTTGTCATTTTATTAACATAAATAACGAATATTATTGTATTGATTATAGCCCTCATGTGTTTTTAACGTGTCAAACATTGCTCGGCTCAACGGATGCAGTATATAAACATTATTACGAGACGGTTAAAAAATCAGTAAAATCTGACCTGGGTTCATACAAACCCACTAGAATCGGCCATATTACTCTTTGTCAAAAATTCAAAAAAAAATACCCTGCGACTGAATTACACAGCCAGGATATCACATCTATTCTCCAATTAATAAATGATCATAATTACAGCCTTGATTATAACGGGGCAGGTACACTTAAGCCTTTATGCGGAGTGACCTATCCTCCTGGTGACATCGCATCTCTTGCTCATCAATTAGGTATACCATTAATTTATGGTTCAGATGCTCATCAAGTAAAGGGAATGGCTGCCGGGGTTGATACCCTTTTTGATACGGATATTCTTTCTGCCCCTGTTCTACGCTAAATTCACCCTGCTTATTATGCGATTGGTTCGTGGCTCGCTTATTCCGCACAGGCATGAATCAATCCATCTCACTAGATGCTCTGCATAGCGGTCAATAAAATAAGGTTCCGTTGTAGATAACTGATAAAGTTCTCTAAAATACTGAGGCGAGTAGTAAGGAAGTGTAATCATTCCGCGTATTTGAATTAAGACAAAATCCACTGGCTGCCCTATAAACCTGCCCTCTCTCATCCCTTTTCTAATAATTTTCTCTACATCATGTTTTTCTTTCCTCAAATACGTGGACATAAGTTCCCTAACTAATATCGAGTCCATTGTCATCTCTCTGTGTACCATTCTAGCTAAATGATAATGTTTCTGCTGATAGCATAACAATGAATGCATCATGGTTAACAGCAGATCTCTAGCATCTTGGTTTTTAAGTTTTTCCTCATCCACCTTCATTGCCTGTAAGTATCCTTCTAGAAATTCAGTCATTAATAGTTCAAACAACCCTTTTTTTCCACCAAAATAATAAGATACGAGTGCAATATTTACATTTGCTTGTTCTGCAATGTGACGGACCGATGTTCCATGATAGCCTTGTGTATAAAATAAACGGGCAGCTGCTTCTTTCATCTTCTCACGTGTTGTTTCACTCATGCATTCTCCCCCTTAACAATAAACTGCTTGCTATAGTCTTTTACTTCTCTATTGTTTTGATTGATCCTCTTTGATTTGTTCGACATTCCCGTCAAACTTTTCTACAAAAAAAGCCCAATAAAACGAATCCTGGCAATAACATGACAGCGTCCACCAAATCTCTTTTTTATCCTCCAGTATTTTCAGAGTGAATTATTTTGTATTCCTTTGTCTCTTGCTGTAAACTATTTTCTATAATTCTATAGATGCTTGGGGGAGTCGCCATGTTTAATCAAGAAGCTTATAAAGGAGATCTTGCTTCAAATTATCAATTAGTTACTAAGCAATTGAATGCTCTTTTAACAGGAGAGAATGACCTTATTGCTAATTTGTCTAATGCAAGTGCTCTATTAAGTCAATTTTTGCATGATGTAAATTGGGTTGGTTTCTATTTATTAAAAGACAATGAGCTTGTTCTTGGGCCATTTCAGGGGCTGCCTGCATGTGTACGTATTCCACTTGGCAGAGGTGTATGCGGAACGAGCGCAGCTGAGAGAAAAACTCTTCGCATAGAAGATGTTCATGCTTTCCCTGGACATATTGCTTGTGCTGCCGCATCACGTTCTGAAATTGTGATCCCCATTATAAAAGATGGTAATCTAGTTGGGGTTCTTGATATTGACAGTCCAATACTAAATCGTTTCACTGAAGAAGATCAAACACATCTTGAAGCGTTCGTTGAAGAATTAGAACGGCACATATAAACAAAATAATAGTTAAATTAAATAAAGCCTAAAAACAATGAATGTTTTTAGGCTTCTTCTTTAAGTGAAGAACTCTCTTGAGCCACATGAATCCGGTTTTTACCTAACCTTTTGGCTGTATAAAGCCCGTCATCAGCTTCTTTAATTAATTCTTTTAGCGAGCGGGCAGCTTTATGATGATGCCAATAAGAGACACCGCATGAAACCGTAATAGGCGGCTCGGTTTGATATTCAACAGCTTCTACGATGCGCACGGCAATTTTTTTAGCATCTTCTAAATTGACTTTTGGCAGATATAGAGCTAACTCTTCCCCTCCCCACCTTGCTGCAATATCCTCATCACGAATATTTTCCTTCATAATCTTAGCCACTTGAATAAGCACTTCATCTCCAATTTGATGTCCGTGTGTATCATTAACCTGTTTAAAGTTATCCACATCAAATAGAAGATACGTCCCATAGCCATCATTTTCAAGCGAGGCTCTAATTTGCTGATCTAAATAACTTCTAGAATATAAGCTGGTTAGATGATCGGTAATTACGAGTTTTTCTAACTTCTCATGAAGCATAGCATTTGTAAAAGCTAATGTAGAGTGATGTGCGAGAGATTGCAGCAGCTTAAAATGATCGTAACTGAAACAATACGGCTTCTGATCCAGCACGATAACCACACCTTTTAAGACTCCACTTTGAATCATCGGCACCGCTAAAAGACTTCGATAATAAGAGTGCTGAAAGAGCTTGTGACTTTTAGAGTCCCCAACAAACTGCGGTTCTCTATGGTATTTCATCTCCATAAACAGCGGGTTGAGCTTCTTTAAGAGTGAGGGGTCATTGAAAACAGGTGTACTACCTTCTAACACAGTAATTTCTCCCTCTTCAAAGAGAACAAAACCTACTTGTTCAGCTCCAAATGATACAAGAATCTGTTGAGTCATAAAGGTAATTGTATCTTTTAGTCTTAATTTTTCATTTAACTGGTGGGATGTTTGATTAATAAGCTGCAGATCTTGATTTAAGTTTCTAGACTGCTGATAAAGCTCGGCATTCTCTAAAGCGTTTCCCCCAGTATCCGCTAGGACATTAATAAACTCGAGGTCATGTGTGTGAAGGACAATGTCTGTATCAGCCTCTAATTCTATGACCCCGTAAACCGCTTGTTTGCCTCTAAGCGGCGCAAAAACATTCAGTTGTTTTTCATTTCTATCTATTTGGAGCTCTCCTTTTAAATAAGCATGCTCGGCCAATCGGTTATGGTTATCCATTCCATACACCAATGGTTTAATTGATAGGTCATGATCAATTTTCCACTCATGCGTTAAATATAAATGAACATTCCAATTAGGGAATACTTGATTAATAGCCGTAATAATTTGTTTTAATACTTCGTTTATATCCATAGATCCATGACACTTCTTTGTTACTTGCAAAAGAAGATCTCTCTTCATGCTGACGGTAGTGGATTTCGAGCAATTATAGCCCTGGGCAAATAGTGTTTGGAAAGGAATCATCTCTAGGTGTCCTGCAGCAAACGCATCTGCATCTTTTTTTGTAGGGAAAGTATGAATAATCAATCCATATAATATCGATTTATAGTATAAGGAGATACATACATTCCAGCTTGGAGAAGTGGTAATTAAACTGCCCTCTACTACTTTCATGGAATGATCATGAGTCTTTTTGAACCAGCTCTCGATCTCTTTATTATTCTGATGTATACCTTTATCTGCTTCTTCCCCTTTAACGAGTTCAAATTGTTCATTATTTCTTTCATAAATGGCTATCTTCTCTAAATGATTAGGCTTACCCACTTTTAATGCGAGGGCATGGTAAGAAGAAGCTAATGCATAGAAATTAATTTGATAGTCTGCTCCTTTTAACCATTGATCAACAGTCATCATTTCCCCAACCGTAACTTCATTCCGTGGATTCATCTACTTTTACACCACCATATATAGGAAAATACTTAATTTACTCTTAAATATTACTGGTTCATATAGGCTTATCTAGAGAAAATGTCACAAACTATAGGATAATGTAATCAAAAAAAACCATTCTCAATTATACCTTCTAGGTATTTGTTACTGTCATTATAAATCAACTTATAACACATTACTATTATTTTCCACGATATTATTTTGAAAACCTTCCGACAATTTTCACAAGAATCGCCTTTTCTTGTTTCCTCTTGACTTTCGCCCCTATTAAGCTTATACTCGAATTTGTGTGAAATACGACAGCCTAGGTAAACTTAATATGTCCGGTCATTTTGTTCCTCGATTAGCGGCTGCAAACTGAGGTGCATCACGTAACTTCTAGCTGTCGAAGCGAAGATGCATGAAGGCAAAATGAACATATTAAAGAGATTACCCATCGGTTGTTATTTTGCAACATCAAAATAACAAGGAGGAGTCTTATTATGGCTCGTTATACAGGTCCATCTTGGAAATTATCTCGTCGTTTAGGAATCTCTCTAAGCGGTACTGGTAAAGAATTAGCAAAGCGTCCGTATGCTCCAGGGCAACACGGTCCAAACCAACGTAAAAAATTATCGGAATACGGTCTTCAACTACAAGAGAAGCAAAAGCTTCGTCACATGTTTGGTGTGAATGAGCGTCAATTCCGTCGTATCTTTGATGATGCTGGCAAAATGCCTGGTATCCACGGTGAAAACTTCATGATTCTTCTTGAGTCACGTCTTGATAACCTTGTTTACCGTATGGGTCTTGCTCGTACTCGTCGTGCTGCTCGTCAGTTAGTTAACCATGGTCACATCATGGTTGATGGAGGTCGTGTTGACATTCCTTCATACCGTGTTAAACCTGGTCAAACAATTGCTCTTCGCGAAAAATCTCGTGACTTAAGCGTTGTTAAAGAAGCTCTTGAAGCTAACGATTTCACTCCAGCATACGTAACATTCGATGCTGAGAAGCTTGAAGGTACTTTCAGCCGTCTTCCTGAGCGTTCTGAACTTCCTGCTGAAATCACTGAAGCTCTTATCGTTGAGTTCTACTCTCGTTAATCGCTTCAAAAAAGACTCTGGGATCTCCCGGAGTCTTTTTTATTTGACTAAATAAAAAAAGAAGAACGCATTCCCCGTTCTTCTTTTTTTATCTTCTATTAATGTGTTACAAGCTTAGCAAATTTACGCTTACCTACTTGAACGATTAGTCCATCTTCTATTTTAATTTGGGCTTGAACATCTTCTACTTTTTCTTCATTTACTTTAACACCGCCATTTTGAACCATACGACGTGCCTCTCCTTTAGAAGACATCATCTTCAATTCAACCAGCAGCTCCACAACCCACACAGCGTCTTCCCCGCTCCACTTCACTTCAGGGATGTCTGTTGGGAGGGTACGCTTTTGAAAAACTGTTTGGAAGTAGCTCTTTGCTTCATCAGCAGCATCTTTTCCATGGTACATTTCCACAAACTTAGCACCTAGATTCATCTTTGCATCTCTTGGATGTACTGAACCATTCTTGATCCCTTCTTCTAGAGCATTGATCTCATCCATAGGAATATCTGTTGCCAGCTTGTAGTATTTAATCATTAATTCATCTGGAATCGACATCGATTTACCAAATATTTCATTTGGCGACTCATCAATACCAATGTAGTTATTAAGGGATTTAGACATTTTTCTTTCTCCGTCAAGCCCCTCAATTAACGGCAAAGTCATAGCTACTTGCTTCTCTTTGCCATATGCCTCTTGAAGTGTACGTCCCATTAAAAGATTGAACTTTTGATCCGTTCCTCCCACTTCAATATCAGACTCTAACGCCACAGAATCATATCCTTGCATTAATGGGTAGAAGAACTCATGAATGGAGATCGGCTGACCAGATTTATATCTTTTCTCAAAATCATCTCTCTCAAGCATTCTAGCTACTGTCATATTAGCAGATAGACCGATAACATCCTCAAATGATAAAGCTTTGAGCCATTCTGAATTGTAATAGATCGTTGCTTTTTCCATGTCGAGAATTTTTCCGTATTGCTCTACATACGTCATTGCATTACGTTTTACATCTTCATCACTTAATTGCTTTCTAGTTTCAGATTTCCCAGTAGGATCACCAATTCGTCCGGTAAAGTCACCGATAAGCATTTGGATTTCATGACCTAGTTCTTGGAATTGACGCAGCTTGTGCAGGGGAACCGTATGTCCAAGGTGAACATCAGGCGCAGACGGATCCATCCCTAGCTTAACTTTTAACGGCTTACCTGTACGAACCGATTTTTCAATCTTCTTTTTTAATTCATGTTCTGGGGTAATTTCTACCACGCCGCGTTTTAGAATCTCTAACTGACGTTCTACCTCTTGTTCTTGTTCTAGTGTTAACTTCGTTTCTTCACTCATTTCATGCTGCCTCCTTTATTTAAATAATCCTTTTTCATCATGTTGGAAATAAGCATCTAATCTAAAATTGGACATAAAAAAAACTCCTCCCAAAAAAGGGACGAGGTTCTCGCGGTACCACCCTTGTTGAAGCTATCACTAAATAAACTTCCACTCAACATGATAACGGTATGACCGTTCTTGCTACGCAAGAATTGGCTCCAGGCTGTAATTCGAATACTGCTTCCCTACTGATTTCCACCTGCCATCAGCTCTCTTAAAAGTAAAACAGTACCTACTCCGACCCTTCAAAGCTGTTTACATATACTGTTCTCTTTTTACCACATTTCTATTTTTGTTGTCAATCGCAGACTTTCTTAGATTTTGTAAAAACATATCATCCTATGTAAACCTATGCTATAATATTGCTGATATTCTAGCTATAGATGCAATTATTTTACACATTATTTCTTTAGCTATAATGCCTGATACTATGGGCCTTTGAACTTAATAAGGAGGTTTGCTATGAAGAGTTTCTACTCTCAAATGCAACAAAAACTGAGGTTATTTTCAGAGTCATTACATGAAAAACAAGTCTTTCGAAAGATCGGCATTACATACCAAGTTTTTTGGAATTTATTCCTAATTGTTATGATCGTGGGATTAATGTCAATCTTTTTCATAGGAGGAACTGCCGCTGGATATTTCGCTTCTCTAGTTAAAGATGAGCCTCTTCGGTCACCAGATGAGATGGTAACAGACATCTATGACTATGAAGAAACCAGTCAGCTGTTCTTTGCCGATGATACGTACTTGGGTGAGCTCCCTACTGAGCTCGAACGACATCAGGTTTCTTTAGATCAAATGTCGGACCATGTCAAGAACGCAGTAATTGCAACAGAAGATGAGCACTTCTTTGAACACGAAGGAATTGTCCCTAAAGCGATTTTGCGAGCTACATTCCAAGAAGTTGCTAATTCATCTGTTCAAACTGGCGGAAGTACACTCACTCAGCAGTTAATTAAGCAGCAAGTTCTTTCGAGTGAAGTCTCTTTTGACCGTAAAGCTACAGAAATTTTACTAGCTATGCGGCTAGAACATTTTCTTGAAAAAGAAGAAATTTTAGAAGCCTACTTAAATGTCGTTCCGTTTGGACGTAATGCATCTGGAAGACAAGTGGCAGGCGTTCAGGCAGCTTCACAAGGGTTATTTGGTGTGGATGCCAAAGATCTATCCATTCCGCAAGCAGCCTTCATAGCTGGTTTACCCCAAAGTCCATTCGGTTACACTCCTTTTACCGGGAATGGTGAGGTGAAAGAGAATTTAGATCCGGGGTTAAATCGTATGCAAACCGTACTTAGACGAATGCATGAGGGCGGTTTTATTAACGACCGTGAATACGAAGAAGCATTAGAATTTGATTTACGTGAAAATTTAACAGACCGTACGCCATCGCCGATTGAAGAATATCCGTATTTAACACATGAAGTGATGAGACGTGCTAGTGATATTCTCTACAGTCAAAAACTTGAAGAACATCAAGAAGAGCTGAATGAACTAGAAGGCGATGAGCGCCAATTGTTTCTTACTGATCTTCGCTCTGAAGCAGATGCAGACCTAAGACGAAAAGGGTTTAGAATTCATACAACAATAGATAAAAATGTATATAATGCGATGCAAGAAGCAGTTAATGACCACTCCTTATTCGGTCCACAAAAGGGTGATGACCAAGAAGAAGTCGGGGCTGTCTTAATTGAAAATCATACAGGAGCGATTAAAGGCTTTGTAGGTGGACGCGGGGAAGGCGAAACAACAAACCATTACAATTACGCGACTCAAGCCTACCGTTCAAATGGTTCTACCATGAAACCATTGCTAGCCTATGGGCCTGCTTTAGAAATTGGAGTGATTCAGCCAGGCATCGTAGTTCCTGATACGCCTGCCACATATAGCGGTGGACAACCTTATTCTAATTTTGATAATAGTTATGCTGGCTTAATCTCTGTACGTGAGTCACTGGCTCGTTCTCGTAACATACCTGCTGTTCGTTCTTTCCAACGAGTTCCACATGAACAACTACGAGAAACGATGATTAATCTAGGATTCACCCCAAATGATGAGAGTCAGCCTTATGAGTCTGCCGCTCTTGGGGGAGCCTTTGATGTCACAGTTGAGCAAAATACAAGTGCCTTTTCAACATTTGGCAACGGAGGAAATCGAACCGATCCGTTTATGATTGAACGAATTGAAACAGCAGACGGCGACATAGTATTTGAACACGAGATAAAACAAGTAAATGTATTTACACCTCAAACAAACTATTTGAGCATTGATATGATGCGAGATGTTTTGCGAGCTGGCGGTACAGCAAGCTCGGTACCCGGCCGCTTAAAATTCTCAGCTGATTGGGCTGGGAAAACAGGTACGACCGGTGAATTCAGAGATTCTTGGTTTGTGGCTACAAACCCTAATGTAACACTTGGCGTTTGGATTGGTTACCGTCAAAACCAGCCGATCGATAGAGTCGTGAATGGGTTGCGTTATGGTCCTAGGACGCAGCGTATTTGGGCTAACATCGCCAATGCTGCTTATGATCAAAATCCAAACTTATTGGCTCCAAGTGAAAGCTTTGCTATGCCTGAAGGAATTGTGCGCAGATCTGTCTGCAGCATTACAGGTCAAGCTCCTACCTCATTATGTGAGCAAGCAGGACTCGTTCGGTCAGACTTATTTAATGTTAACTTCCAGCCTGGTTCTGGAGATAATTTAGATAGTGCACGATATGTTACGATAAACAGTCAAAACTATTTAGCACTTGATTCGACTCCGCAAGAATTTACAGATGTCGGAGTGACCGTTCCTGATACAGTCTTTGGGGTCAGCAATATAGGTGAATATTTACCTGACTCTATGCAAGGGGTTGTCCCTGATCGAGATGCACCAAATAACGGACGGTCCCCTGGGGCAGTCAGCGGAGTATCATTAAACGGTCAAACATTATCATGGTCTAAGCATCCTGATAATGATATTGTCGGTTACCGTATCTACCGAGCGGCTAACGGCAGCAGCAGCTTTGAGCGTGTAGGGCATGTGAAAGGCAATGGTTCTACAAGCTATACAGTAAACGGTGGATCATTTGCTTATTATGTTACTGCAATCGATACAGCTGGGAGAGAATCAACCTCTTCCTCTCAAGCTGAAGGTGCCGATTATTCAGATACACCTGAACCATCTGAGCCCGATGAACCAGATACTGAACCAAGCGAACCAGACGAAGATCCTCCTTCCGAGCAAAATGGAGGGAATGATAACGATGGTGGAAATGGTGAGAGTGATGGAAACGGGAACGGCAATGGAAGTGGAAACGGAAACGGAAACGGCAATGGCAACGGGAACGGGAATCAACCGCCCCCAGAAGAACCTGGAGATCCAGAAGAGCCAACAAATGATGATTAAACGAGAGGAGCAAACTCAAATTGAGTTTGCTCTTTTTGTCCTTCATATCGCTGGGGTCTAGAAAGATGTTATACAACAAAGACACCGCTTGCCTTAAGGCAAGCGGTGCAGCTTATTAATCTTCCATTGTAGACAGATCACCTGTCGGTAAATCAAGTTCCCACGCTTTAAGTACGCGACGCATAATTTTACCGCTGCGTGTCTTAGGCAAGCTCTTACGGAATTCAATCTCTCTAGGAGCAGCGTGTGCTGCTAAACCTTTTTTAACGAAGTTACGGATATCTTCTTGAAGCTCATCAGTAACATCATATCCTTCACGAAGAGCTACAAATGCTTTGATGATTTCCCCACGTACAGGGTCTGGCTTACCAATAACACCAGCTTCTGCAACAGCAGGATGCTCAACAAGCTTACTTTCTACTTCAAATGGTCCTACACGCTCACCAGAAGTCATAATGACATCATCAATACGTCCTTGGAACCAGAAGTAGCCGTCTTCATCCATATAAGCGGAATCCCCTGATACATACCAGCCATCAATTTCAAAATAGCTCTTATATTTAGGTTCGTTGTTCCAGATCGCACGCATCATTGAAGGCCAGCCCTTACGGATTGCTAAGTTCCCCATGCGATTAGGAGGCAATTCATTTCCTTGGTCATCGATAATGGCAGCCTTTACTCCTGGGATCGGCTTACCCATAGACCCTGGACGAATTTCCATAGATGGGTAGTTACAAATAAGCTGAGCTCCAGTTTCAGTCATCCACCACGTATCATGAATACGTAAGTTGAAGACTTTCATACCCCAACGAACCACTTCTGGATTAAGCGGTTCCCCAACACTTAAGATGTGGCGAAGAGAAGATAGATCGTATTGTTTTACAAGCTCATCTCCAGCACTCATCAGCATACGGAATGCAGTAGGAGCACTGTACCACACTGATACGTTATAGCGCTGTAATGTGTCGTACCAGTCGGTCGGACTAAATCGTCCGCCTCGAACAACATTAGTTACCCCTGCGAGCCAAGGACCAAAAATTCCGTATGATGTACCAGTTACCCAGCCCGGGTCAGCAGTACACCAGTATACATCCTCATCTTTAAGGTCAAGAACCCATTTAGCCGTTTGATAATGCTGCAGCATAGCATTGTGTACGTGAAGGACACCTTTTGGTTTTCCAGTAGAGCCAGACGTGTAATGAAGGATTAATCCATCTTCACGGTCTACCCACTCAATATCAAGCTCTTCGCTTGCAGCATTTAATCTAGTAAAGAAGTTTAAATAAGGACCCTCTTCTTTTGCGTCTTCATCTACAATTAGTACCTTTTCAAGTTTAGGCAGATCATCCACAGGAACACGCTCTAGTAGAGCAGGTGTTGTGATCAGTACTCTAGCTTCACTATCTTCAAGACGATCACGTACAGCACCTTCCATGAAAGCTTCAAATAACGGTCCGACAATGGCTCCCACTTTAATTGTTCCAAGAATAGAGAAATAGAGTTCCGGTGAACGAGGCATAAAGATAAATACTCGATCGCCTTTTTCTACGCCAATATCACGAAGGACATTCCCTGCTTTATTTGACTGAATTTTCAAATCATTATACGTATACTTTTCATCTCTTTTAGCATCACTATAATATAAAGCTACGTGGTCTTTCTTTGTTCCCTCAGCATGACGGTCAATTGCTTCATAAGCTAAATTCACATTGCCCGTTTCACTCCAAGAGAATTCTTTTTCAACCGTTGACCAGTCGAAATTTTTTGCAGCCTCATCGTAATTTTCTAAATTAAATAACCCTTTTTCAGATGGAAGCGCTTGCACATTCATTATACATCTTCCTCTCTATTATGTATTTTCTACTCTATTATAATACAGACTGAAAATTTATTCAATTTAAAATTAATAGTAAAGGGAATTCTTGTATATTCTTGTCGTAATTTACTTATCTAATAGAATAATTTCGGAAAATTTCTTGAACTCTCTCATCTTGATAACGTTATCATGTATAATAAAGACGAATCTGCTTGGCAAAAGGTGGTTACACAAAAATGGATCATCCTAAAACGTATTACTCTATGGAAGTAACATACTCTGAAGGGACATTATTACTTGAAGGCCCTATCTCAGCTGAAGAAATTTCTTCTTATGATTTTCATGAAGACCTTACTTCATTTAGACCTTCAGTTGAACAAAAGAAAGCGTTAATCGGTATTGCAAAACTGCCTGAGGGACGAATTAACGTTGTACGCGACGGAAATACAATTGTTGGTTATGTTACATTTGTTTACCCTGACCCGATGGAACGTTGGTCAGAAGGAAAGATGGAAAATTTAATTGAACTTGGAGCTATTGAAATTGCTCCAAAATACCGTGGTGCACAAGTCGGAAAAAACCTGCTGCGCCTTTCTATGATGGATGATGCGATGGAAGATTATATCGTGATTACAACAGAATATTATTGGCATTGGGATTTAAAAGGAAGCGGCCTCGATGTATGGCAATATCGAAAAGTAATGGAAAAGATGATGAATGCTGGTGGACTCGAGTGGTATGCAACAGATGATCCAGAAATCAGTTCTCATCCTGCCAACTGTTTAATGGCTCGTATTGGAAAGAGAATAGACACCGATTCGATCCAACAGTTTGATCAGCTGCGCTTTCAAAATCGCTTTATGTACTAATACAGGAATCTAGAATGACTTACTTTTATTTCATAAAGGAGTGAGTACAGCCATGATTTTAGAAGAAATAATGAAAACGGACGTTATTACTTTAACAGAAGATACTCCTATTAAAGATGCAATGCTATTGTTAGATAAGTATCGAATTCGTCATATTCCAATTGTTCAAGGACCTGAAAAAAAAGTGGTCGGCATTATATCTGACCGAGATATTAGAGATGCCAGCCCTTCTATTTTTCACTCAACCGAACATTTAGAGGATTTCTTGAAGCCAGTTTCTTCTATTATGCAGCGCAATGTTATAACGGCACATCCACTCGATTTTGTAGAAGAAGTATCTACGATTTTCTATGAAAATAATATTGGCTGCCTGCCTGTTGTTACAGATGACGATGAATTAAGAGGTATTATTACTGAAACAGATATTCTTCATACGCTGGTTGAATTAATGGGTGCTCATCAGCCAAGTTCACATATTGAAGTAAAAGTCTTGAATCAAACCGGAATGCTTGCAAGTATTGCTTCCATTTTTAAAGAGATGCATATCAATATTACGAGCGTTCTTGTATATCCATATAAAAATCCTGAATATAAGATTCTTGTTTTCAGGGTGCAAACGATGGATCCAAGACGTATTATTAAAGCGATTGAACAAGCGGGTTATGAAGTGATCTGGCCAAAACAACCAGGGATGAACATATGACACACGAATCTTTATTTATCTATTCAGACAAACAACTGACCTATCGCTTTAATGAAAGTCACCCATTTAATCATCAGCGGCTTCAATTAACGTATGATTTGTTAACAAGTGTCGGCTCCTTGTCTAAAGAACATATTATAGAACCACGTATGGCCACAGAAGAGGAATTAAAGCTTGTTCATGACCCTGCCTTCATTGATGCGGTTAGACAAGGAGGACAAGGCACTTTATCAAATGGAATTGCCTCTAATTTTGGACTAGGCACTGAAGATACTCCTCTTTTTCCTAATATGCATGAGGCAGCCTCTCTACTTGTTGGGGGAACATTGACCGCAGTTGATGCTGTAATGAGCGGCCAGTGCAAGCACGCTCTTCATTTAGGCGGAGGGCTTCATCATGGCTTTAAAGGACGAGCTTCGGGTTTTTGTATTTATAATGATAGTTCAATCGCCATTGAATATATGAAGCAGAAATACGGGGCAAAAGTACTCTATATTGATACAGATGCTCATCATGGGGACGGGGTTCAATGGGCCTTTTATGATGATCCCGATGTATGTACCTTAAGTATTCATGAAACAGGAAGATACTTATTTCCTGGTACTGGAAGTGTTGGAGAAAAAGGCTCTGGAAAAGGATACGGTTATTCTATTAATCTTCCTGTCGATGCTTTTACAGAAGATGATTCTTTTATCGAACTTTATGAAACAGCATTCAGAGAAGTCATTGAGTTTTTCAAACCAGATGTGATATTAACGCAAAATGGTGTCGATGCTCATCATTATGACCCATTGACTCATTTATGTTCATCAATGAGAACTTATGAATTTATTCCAAAACTTGCCCATGAACTCGCTCATGAGTACTGTGATGGAAAATGGATTGCTGTCGGCGGCGGCGGATATGATATGTGGCGTGTGGTACCTAGAGCTTGGTCTTTAATATGGCTTGAGATGACAAATCAAAGAGATATTCTAGACAAGCCGATCCCACAGGAATGGTTAGAAAAGTGGCAGCCTAAAGCTGAAAATCAATTGCCTTCTACATGGAATGATCACCCCTCAATTATTCCGACTATTCCGAGAAAAAGCGAAATAAATGAAAAGAATTTAAAAACATTAGAGAAAGCCCTTTTTCATATTCGCAATGAAATGAAAGCAAAAGCAAGAAAAGGATAGCGAAGCGCTATCCTTTTAACTCCTTGAGCATTGCTTTTACTAATAAATGAGACTGCTCGCTGGCAATGTCTGTGAATTCCTGAAAGCTGATTTGTGCCTCGCCATTTGCTTTATCAGACATAGAGCGAATAATAACATAAGGAACATCATTCATATCTGACACATGAGCTACAGAAGCCCCTTCCATTTCTACACAAACCCCATTAAATAACTCTTTCAACTGTTTTACTTCCTCTTTATTTGCAATAAATTGATCACCGCTAAGAATACGCCCGCACACAACTTGTCGATCCGTGAGGCTGGCCGCTGCCTCTTTAGCTATTTCGACTAAGCGTGTAGAAGCTTTAAAATCCGAATCCCCGTCATACATAGGGATCTCACCACGCTTAAATCCTAATGGACTTGCATCTAGGTCATGCTGCATTGCACTTGTAGAAATAACAAGATCACCTACTTCAAGACTCTCATCAAGTGCCCCCGCGACGCCTGTAAATAAAATATGACTAACCTCAAAGCGGTCAATCAAAATTTGTGTAGTTAAAGCAGCGTTCACTTTCCCTACCCCTGATTTACACAGAACGATATCAATCCCGCACATCTTGCCAACATAAAATGGAACCTTTGCAAAGGTTATCGTTTCTTCAACGCTCATCTCTTTTTGCATTCGTTCAATTTCTTCATTCATTGCGCCTATTACTGCTACTTTCATAAATACACACCTCATTAAAAATTATGTAAATAAAAAATAGGACCCGAGATGATATCTCGGGCAGTCCATTAAAACGCGTCTTCTTCTGAATGTGTAGGGTCAGAAATAACAATGACCACACGGCGGTTCAATTGTAAATTTTCTACTGTCGTATTTGGTACTACAGGTCTAGTATCCCCATACCCAGTAGCAATAAATCGTTTTGGATCAAGATCATTCGTTTCAACTAAGTAACGGATGACACTGCTTGCACGAGCTCCTGACAATTCCCAGTTTGATGGATAACGAAAATTTGAAATCGGCCGGCTGTCTGTATGACCTTCTACTTTAACCATATTAGGTATGGCAGAAAGCAATGTCCCCACCTTTTCTAAGAAAGGCTCTGCAGAATCAAGCAGCTCAGCTTCTGCTGTTTCAAACAAGGTCCGCTCTTGTAAAACAAGAACCACCCCTCGATCATCTCTTGTCGCTGAGATCACATCATTCATTTCATTCACTTCTAGGAACTCTTGGACTTCTTCTAATAATTCATCCATATCGACCTCATCGGTATTAGAGCCTTCCTCACTAAACCCCCCCTCGTCAAAAGGGTTTGGAAACTCCTCACCGAATTCTTCTGATGGATTCTCAAATTCTATCGCAGAAGGAAAAAACTCAAAAACTTGTCTTTGCTGAAAAGATTCAGAGATTGCACGAAACTTCTGAGCATCAACAACTGACATTGAAAATAATAAGATAAAAAACACGAGAATA
Source organism: Alkalihalophilus pseudofirmus (assembly GCF_029094545.1). Taxonomy (NCBI): domain Bacteria; kingdom Bacillati; phylum Bacillota; class Bacilli; order Caryophanales; family Bacillaceae; genus Alkalihalophilus; species Alkalihalophilus pseudofirmus. The sequence goes on from NZ_CP117835.1 coordinate 3,281,409, forward strand.
AGCGTCATCATATCAGAGAATGTGACCATCCATTTTGGAGCGCCCTTCTCTTGCTGGCGTCGCCTACGCTTCATTGTCTTCATCCCCTGCATCTTCCGTCTTTTGTTTCTCACGTGTAAAAGCACTTAACTTTTCTTCTAGAATTTTAGGATTTTGTCCTGACTGTACCCCAATAACTCCTTCAATAATAATCTGCTTAACAAAAACCTCTTCATCTGTTTTATTAGCAAGCTTAGTTGCCATTGGTAGAAAAATAAGGTTAGCAAGCACAGTACCATACAAGGTCGTAAGAAGCGCAACAGCCATATTAGGTCCAAGTGTGGCAGGGTCATTTAGATTTTGCAGCATCAGCACAAGCCCGATTAAGGTACCAATCATTCCCCAAGCAGGAGCATATTCTCCAGCTTTTTCAATAATCGCACGCCCTTTACGGTGACGCTCTTCCATAGCTACAACCTCAGCCATCATAATGTCTTTAATAACATCAGGCTCAATGCCGTCAACGGCAAGAAGCACCCCTTTTTTTATAAAGGGATCCCTTACATCTTCAAGGCCTACTTCTAAGGCAAGAAGACCTTCTCTTCTAGCTTTACCTGATAAATCAACAAAGGTTTGAATTAATCCTTCAAGATCATGATCAACAGTTTGGACCGATTCCTTTAATACTTTTGGAACCATTTTTAAGTCTGGTAAAGAAAAAGTAATAATAAGTGCTGCTATAAGTCCACCAAGCACAATTAATATCGAAGCGACTTGGATGAAAAATATAAGGCCTGATGGTCCTGAATTAGAGAATACAGCCAATAGAAGTACCGTTATTCCTAAAAATACTCCTATTGGCGTTAAGATATCAAATTTTTTCATTGGTCTCTCCCTGCTCAGTCATCTCTCTATTTCTATAGATTATGACTTTGTTGAATCTCTAAATTCAATGCGGTGCGGAAGGACGACGATATGATCATTCACTTCTTCTTTGTTCATGTATTTCGTCAGCAATCTCATGGATACAGCGCCAATATCATACATCGGTTGAACAACAGTCGATAAAGTAGGACGAACCATCGTGGCAAGTCGTGTGTTATCAAAACCTAAAATTTCAAAATCCTGAGGGATATTGTATCCTCTATCTTGTGCCCCGTGAATAACACCTAGTGCCATTTCATCGGTTGAAGCAAAGATCGCTGTAGGCTTCTGCTCAAGATTTAGCAACGATTCCATCGCTTCAATGCCTGAATCGTACGTGTAATCACCAATTGCAATAAGGTCTTCATTGAATGCTATCTTAGCATCTTCAAGAGCAGCGCGGTAACCTGCAAACTTTTGATATCCGTTAACAGGATCATCTAACGTGCCGGACACCATGCCGATTTGTGTGTGGCCCTGCTCAATTAAATGAGTAATCGCATCATACACTGCTTGTTTATAATCAATGTTGACTGATGGAATTTCTTTATTCGTATCAAGCGTGGCTGCTAATACAACTGGGACAGGAGAACGTTTAAATTGCTCTGCATGCTCCTCTGTAATCTGTCCACCCATAAATACAATACCATCCACTTGTTTTTCTAACAGCGTATTAATCAGATGAATTTCCTTATCTTTGTTTTGGTCTGAGTTACACAGAATAATATTGTACTTATACATCGTCGCAATATCTTCAATTCCACGTGCAAGTTCAGCAAAGAAAATGCTTGAAATATCAGGGATAATTACCCCAACTGTTGTTGTTTTCTTACTAGCTAACCCACGTGCAACAGCGTTTGGACGGTATCCAAGGCGCTCGATGGCTTCTAAGACTTTCTTTCTAGTTGCCGGCTTAACATTTGGGTTGCCATTGACGACACGGGAAACGGTCGCCATTGATACGCCTGCCTCTCTTGCTACATCATAAATCGTCGTATTCACTGTAATCCTCCTCTATCAAGTAAACGTAATTATTCACGTAATCAATGTATTGTTATCATACGATACTATGATGAGGTCCGCAATGTCTTTACTCTACTTATATCGACACTCAGGGAAAATATTTGACATCTTTGTGTAAGAATTCACGTTTTTTTCGAATCCGTTGCCAAAGCAGCCTTATCATCATGTATGTACGCCTATATGTATAGCATGTACCTTTTGGACTCAACTTAAAAGCCGTCCCTTATATTTATAATAAGGAACGGCTTAATGGATTGTTTACCCTTTATATAAACCTGATGCTTGTAATTCATCAATGAATTCATTGAATTGCGGAATATCCATTTGTTGAGCTGAATCTGAAAGAGCAACCGCTGGGTCTGGATGTACTTCTGCCATGACAGCATCTGCACCAATCGCAAGCGCAGCCTTAGCTGTAGGTAAGAGTAAATCACGACGGCCTGTTGAGTGTGTAACATCAACTAAAACAGGAAGATGTGTCTCTTGCTTAAGAATTGGAACAGCTGAGATGTCTAATGTGTTACGAGTAGCTTTTTCGTATGTACGAATTCCACGTTCACATAACATTAACTGGCTATTTCCTTTAGCTACCACATATTCTGCAGCATGAATGAACTCTGAAATCGTTGCTGAAAGTCCTCTTTTTAATAATACTGGCTTATTAACTGAACCTGCGGCCTTCAGTAACTCGAAGTTTTGCATGTTACGTGCACCGATTTGGATAACATCTACATATTCTACAGCTGTTTCGATATCTTGCGGACTAACAATTTCACTAATTACAGCCATATCTAACTCGTCTGCAACTTGTTTTAAAATCTTTAAGCCTTCAAGTCCAAGACCTTGGAAATCATAAGGAGACGTTCTTGGTTTAAATGCTCCGCCTCGTAATAATTTTAAGCCTCTTTCTTTCATTGCTTTAGCTACAGTAACTACTTGCTCATAACTCTCTACCGCACATGGTCCCATGATAAGACGCTGTGTGCCATCTCCAACTTTTTCGCCTCTCAAGTCCACAACCGTGTTTTCTGGATGCTTCTTACGAGAAACTAGTAAAGCTTTACTATTATCATCTTCTTGAAGCTCAAGGCTTGCCTTGAAGATTTGCTTGAATAAATGCTGTAAGGTTGATGTTTCAAATGGTCCTGTATTATTTGCTGCAATATGATCTAGCATGCTGCGCTCACGTACAGGATCAAAACGGTTAACACCTTGTTTTCCTTTTACTTTACCAATCTCTTGAACCACTCTAGCACGCTCATTAATTAACTCAAGAAGCTTCAGATTCACCTCGTCTAATTCTGATCTCAACTTATCTAATTGTTCATTACTCATTTCTCTCCACTCCTCATCTCTTTGGCTTCTTTTTCTTAATTAGGATTCATTATAAAGCATAATTAACTGAATGTCACGAATTTTTTCTTTATTAATTAAACGCTTTTAAGCGCTAAAGTGAATCATTTTTAAATAATTGTCCACTATCTTACTATAAATCTTATTTACATGCAAAAGATCCAGGCAGACTGGATCTTTTTACATCCCTTTTTCATTACCTTTGATTACGCTTAGATCGTCGGATTATTTTCTTCATATACTGGATTGCAATAATAAGGTGGACGCGGGCCTATTTTGGGCATAGCCCATGTTTGATCTATATAAGTCATTGTTACGGCCTCATCAGAGTCTGCTTCTAACAATAGTTCTGCTTGAGGGTTATAAATATAATTTTCCATCCTCTTTCCTCCTATTCTGTTTCCTCATACTTACCCTATGCTCCTGCTTTTATTTTGAGCCAGGTTACATACATTCACCTCCATCTATTCATCACAACACATGCCTAGGTTACATAAAGTAGCACATAAGACAAAAATAAGGAGGATTCGAATGAGTAAAGACCAGCCCAAAAGAGATAACTCATACCCGCTCTATCCTAACTACGGAAAAATTACTCGGTATGAAGACATACCCATAAATGTACCTGAACAAAGACAGTTACGGCAGCCTGGCTATGAGAGTGCTATGGTGCCAAGGCCGATTATTGAAAACCCAAATTATAAGGGTAGTGAAAAATTAGTTGGTAAAACAGCACTGATCACAGGTGGAGACAGCGGAATCGGCGCAGCTTGTGCCATAGCGTTTGCGAAAGAAGGTGCAAATATTGCGATTGCTTATTTAGATGAACATGAAGATGCCAACAGAACGAAGGCTAGAGTGGAGGAATTAGGACAGAGATGTTTATTAATGCCCGGCGACCTTCGCAGCAAAGAACAATGTGTGGAAATTGTTGAACGTACGATAGAGGAGTTTAAGCAATTAGATATCCTTTGTAATCATGTAGGTATACAATTTCAGCAGCCTAGTTTGCTTGATATAACTGATGAGCAGTTTGACGATACATTTAAGGTCAATATTTACTCCCACTTTTATACAACTAGAGCAGCTCTTCCTTACATGACTGCTGGCAGTTCAATCATTAATACATCTTCTGTAGTAACCTATGCAGGAGAAAAACAAATGATCGATTACACGGCTACTAAGGGTGCGAATATAGGATTTACCAGAGCCCTTGCTAATAATTTGATTGAGCAAGGAATAAGAGTGAATGCTGTTGCTCCAGGAAGAACATGGACCCCCTTAATCCCTTCAAGTTTCTCTGCTGATGAAGTGGCTGTTTTTGGTGCATTCAATCCAATGGAGAGGATGGCGCAGCCTTTTGAATTAGCCCCAACCTTCGTCTACTTAGCTTCAGATGACTCAAGGTTTGTAACTGGACAGACTCTTCATGTGAACGGCGGAGAATGGACATCATCCTAATTTGTTCTAAATAAAAAAAACGGTAATCACTATGCGCAGTGATTACCGTTTTCCTAATTTACCAGTTATAGAAGATTAAAGAGTGCGCTGTGCTTCTTTTTCTTCTTCTAGTTTATTTTGAATGTCATCTACTTCATTTTTTACACTTTCAGCAATCTCTTCTCCAGATTGTTGTAAGTCACCTGAAAGATCTTGTGCCAGCTCTTCTGCTGATTGTTTCACCTCATCAGCTTCACCACGCACGCTGTTTGTCACTTCTTTAACCTTTTCGGACACTTGAGCTGATTGCTCTGAAACAACTTTTGCAATGTTGTTTGATTTTTCTTTAGCATAATTAGCCCATTCGTTTCCTTTTTCATACGCATTATTGGTGAATTGGTTTGTCTTCTCACGAGCAATAGTAGCTTGTTCGTTTAAGTCACCGCGTAATTCCTTACCAGACTTAGGTGCTAATAATAAGGCTGTTGATGCTCCAACAATTCCCCCTACAAGTGATCCAATTAGAAAATCTTTTGTGTTCATGTCTCCCACTTAAATCTCCTCCTTATGTAGTGTAGATGATTGTTCTTGACTTGCTTTGCGAGCTTTGAATTTCGTATAAAAGTCAATTGCAACATTTCCCCATTGGACAGCTTTGGCAATCTGTTCAGATTGCTTAACTGATTGTTCTGAAACTGTTGTGGAAACATGGCGAATTGAACGATTAACCTGTTGAACAGAATCTCCTAACTCTTTCACTGAGGCAAAGACTGTATTCAACGATTCCGTTTTATGTTGAATATCATCTGCAAGCCGGTTTGTTTTGTTAAGAAGAAGTTCAGTTTCATTCGTAATACCATTCACTTGCTTTTCAAGTCCTGCCATTGTATTTGCAACATGATCGAGTGTTCGATTAGCAGACTTAAGCGTTACAACGATATAGCCAACTAATACGGCAAAAGCAATAGCTACGATGATTGCACTGATATAAAGTAGACTTTCCATATGTTTGCTTCCACCTCCTTATACCTTCTATTACCCTAATTCTCGCCAAATAAAACAAGGTATAACATAGTAATTCGATAAAATATTAGAAATTCCTCCTTTAATTCTTGTCTTACTATTAAGTTTTCTTGTTATCGTATACAATAATAAGGTATATAAAGGAGGCAAAACAATGAGAGATCCCCGAATTACTACGTTAGCTAAAAACTTAATTCAGTACTCAGTGAATCTGCAAAAAGGCGAAAAGGTTCTAATTGAGAATTTCGGCCTGCAAAAAGAACTAGTTACAGCCCTTGTTAAAGAAGCATATAACGTTGGCGCATTGCCATTTGTCCTTTTAAAAGATCACCAAGTGGATCGTTCGCTTCTTCTTGGTGCAAGTGAAGAACAGCTTGAAATGATGGCTTCATTTGAAGCACAAGTGATGAGTGAAATGGATGCTTATATCGGACTGCGCGCAGGCGATAATATATCTGAACTTTCTGATGTTCCAAGTGATAAGATGGCTCTTCACGGAAAAACAGTCGGAACAAAGGTTCACCGTGAGATCCGCGTTCCTAAAACTCGCTGGGTAGTGCTTCGTTACCCAAGCTCCTCTATGGCTCAATTAGCTAATACGAGTACAGAAGCGTTTGAAGACTTTTATTTTAACGTATGCAACTTAGATTACAGCAAAATGGATAAGGCGATGGATTCTCTGGTTGCTTTATTTGATAAAACAGACCGAGTACATATTAAAGGGCCTGGTACCGACTTAACTTTCTCTGTTAAAGGGGTCCCGTCCATTAAATGTGCAGGCCATATGAATATTCCTGATGGTGAAGTATATACTGCACCCCTTCGAGATTCAGTGAATGGTACGCTTAGTTATAATACTCCATCACCGTACCAAGGTTTTACTTTTGAATCGATTAAATTCACGTTTGAAAATGGTAAAATTGTAAAAGCAGAAGCAAATGATACAGACCGTATTAATCGAATTTTAGATACAGATGAAGGTGCTAGATATATTGGTGAGTTTGCTATAGGCGTTAACCCATATATTCAGCATCCAATGAAAGATATTCTTTTTGATGAAAAGATCGATGGAAGCTTCCACTTCACTCCAGGTCAATGCTATGAAGAGGCTTCAAACGGCAACCAATCTTCTATTCATTGGGACATTGTCAATATTCAGCGACCTGAATATGGGGGCGGAGAAATCTATTTTGATGAGGTGCTTATTCGTAAAGATGGACGCTTTGTAATCCCTGAGCTAGAAGCATTAAACCCAGAAAGCTTAAAATAAATGATGAAGCTGCAGCTTTTCTCACTGCAGCTTCTTTTTTTATGGTTTAAGTACTACCTTAATGTTACCATCTTCTTTTTTGTCAAAAATATCGTAAGCTTTCGGTGCTTCTTGTAAACTCATACGATGTGTAATAATGTCTGTAGGATCAAACTTCTTCTGCTTCACCATTTCATAAAGCTTTGGCATCATGTGAATAACGGGTGCTTGTCCCATTTTAAGAGATACATTCCTTGAGAAGAAATCACCGAGTGGAAAGTTATTCGCCTCTGTTCCATACACACCAGTTAACTGAACCAGTCCGAACTTTCTAACGGCTTTTGATGCAGTAATAATAGGGCTGATCGTTCCAAATTGATTATCGCCCTTAGAGCCGAATGTTTCACCAGGAGGTACAGTGCCATCCATCCCAACACAATCAATGACAATGTCAGCACCACCATTTGTTTCTTCATTTAATAAATCACCTATTTCGGGGTTTTCACGAAAATTAAAGGTCTCTACTTGGTTTGTCCGCTTAGCATGAGCAAGGCGATGATCCACTTGGTCGACTGCGATTACTCGTTTCGCTCCTTTTAACCAAGCTAATTTCTGAGCCATTAATCCAATCGGCCCGCTGCCGAGAATAATAACTGTGTCGCCTTCTTTAACAGGCTCAACACTCCACCAAGCAGTGGGAATGACATCGGATAAAAAGAGAACACTTTCATCATCTAATTCGCTGTCTTCAGGCACTTTAAAAGAAGTGAAATCAGCATAGGGAACTCTTAAATATTCTGCTTGGCCGCCTGGGTAGTTTCCAAACATCTTAGAAAATCCGAATAACCCGCCAGAATCACTATGGGGATTGGACTCATCACATTGACTTTCCATTTGGTTTTGACAGAAAAAGCAAGTGCCGCACCCAATATTAAATGGAACCACGACCCTGTCACCTTTTTTCAAGCTTTTCACATTTGCTCCCACTTCTTCCACAATCCCCATCGGCTCATGTCCAATGATATAATCTTCTTCTAGTGGAATCCCTGTTTTATACAGATGAAGGTCGGATCCGCAAATACCTGATGCTGTAATTCTTATCACCATATCATCAGCAGTTTGTATACTTGGAGCCTCCATCTCTTTTACTTCAATTTTGTCTTTACCTTGAAATGTTACAGCCTTCATTACCAATCCACACCTTTCTAAATGTAAATTGCTATACTCCTTCCTTTTTATGGTTACAGCTAAACATACAATGTTTAATAAATTTTGTTCGTGGAATCATCCCTACAAAAAGATGAAGGGTGCGATTCAAATGACAATAGACAAACAAGATTATTTCAAAACTACTTATGAACAATCTCGAGAGGTATTCCGAGGACATTTAGATCCCATCAAAAAGAAGTGGCCTAATGCTGTGATTTCGACTAAGCCAATTGGTAATGAAGCTGATAATACAATTGATATGATTTATGCAGAAGCCTTAACTGAAAATAAACAAGTCCTCTTTTTTACAATCGGTGAACACGGAATCGAAGGCTTTGCTGGTGCTGCTTGCACTCATATATTTATCAATGAATACCTTGATCGTATAGACCCTCATACAACAGGTATATGTCTTATTCATGCACTAAATCCATGGGGGATGCGTAATTACCGAAGAGTCACTGAAAACAATGTGGATCTTAATCGCAATTATCTCTACGATCCAAATTCTGTACCAAAAGACATCAATGATCACTATTCAAAAGAAAGTGATATGTTCCTTCCAAATGGAAAAATAGCAAACCTCACACAAGAAAAGCGAAAGCTGTACACACAATTAAGTAAAGCTCTAGTCACTACCGGTTACAGCGGCATTAAAAAAGCGAAAGGAATGGGGCAGTTTGAATTTGAACGAGGAGTCTATTACGGCGGTAAACAAGAAGAGCCCAATACAGCTTATTTAAAAGAAATTCAAAAAAAGCTTTTATCGACATTCGCACGAGTCGTTCATATGGATTGGCATACTGCACTCGGCCCTGCTAATGAAATCACTATGGTTATATCAGACCTTGATGGGCGCAGTGAAGAACAACTAAAAGAAACCTATCAGCTGAAAAATATTCTTCCGTTCTCTGCTGATAAAGTAAAAGGAGATTCCACTCACCATTTTCATAAAGTGAGAAAAGAAGAATATCCCGATACGAAACTTTTCTCGGCATTATTTGAATTTGGAACGTTTGGAACCGGAAAGAAAGCTGAATTTCGTGAATTTCAGACGATTATCTTAGAAAATCATTTATATTTTGAAGGGGCAAAAAAACAAGAAGATATCGATTGGATCATGAATGAATTTAAGGAAATGTTTTATCCGGATGACCCAGAGTGGAGAGATTCGGTTATAAAAGAAGCTCGTCTCGGTATTGAGGCCGTTTTAACAGCTGAGGATATTTTACATTAATCACAGAAAACCCCCTGCAAATGCAGGGGGTTCCTTTTAGTTTAACGTATTCTCATAGGCTTTTTGGAATTTTTGAATGTCTCCTGCCCCCATAAATAACAAGGTGCTGTTTTCATGTTCCTTTAACCTTTCAACGTCTTCTTCAGTGATTAATTGAGATTGTGGAATGAGCTCCTGAAGATCTTGAATCGTTAACGATCCTGCTTGTTCACGAGCTGATCCAAAGATGTCGCACAGGTAAACATGATCTGCCAGCTTCAATGCCTCAGCAAATTCATTCAGAAATGTTTTAGTACGCGTAAACGTATGCGGCTGGAAAATAGCTACTACTTCATGGTCCTGATATTTCTTTTTGGCAGAATCAACTGTTGCGGCAATTTCAGTTGGATGATGTGCGTAATCATCAATCAAAATCTGGCTGCCGACTTTCTTTTCCGTAAAACGTCTCTTTACCCCTTGGAACGTTTTTAGATGTTCTTCAAGAACTTCTGCAGGTACATTCTCATAATGGCATAATGCAATAACTGCAAGAGCATTTAACACGTTGTGATTCCCATAGCCAGGAATAGTAAATGTTCCGTATAAATTATTACGAACATACACATCAAATTTCGTTCCTTTGTCCGTCACTTCTACACTTCTTGCTTGGAAATCATTCTGCTCGCTAAATCCGTAAAATACAACAGGTACATTCGCATGAATCCCTTGTAAATATTGATCATCACCACAGGCTACGATTGCTTTTTTAACTTGCATTGCCATTTCACTGAATGCTTCAAACACATCATCAACGTCTTTAAAATAATCAGGGTGATCAAAATCAATATTCGTCATGATACAGTAATCAGGTTTGTAGTTAAGGAAGTGTCTGCGGTACTCACAGGCTTCAAATACGAAATACTTTGAGTCTTCCTCCCCTTTACCTGTTCCATCACCGATAAGGTACGATGTTGGGAAGGCTGAACCTAACACATGAGATAACAGCCCTGTTGTTGATGTTTTGCCGTGGCAGCCAGTAACAGCCACGCTCGTAAACTGTTGAATAAAGTCCCCCAAAAAGTGTGGATACTGATCAACAGGAATACCGATTTCCTTAGCACGAGCAACTTCCTCGTGGTCTTCCCCGTAAGCTGCTGAAACGATAACATGCTGATCTTCTTCGATATTATCTCTGTTAAATTCTAATAAAGAGATGCCTTTTTGTTCTAACGGGCGCTGAGTAAAAAATTGTTTCGCAACGTCAGATCCTTGCACGTTCTTCTTCATATCATGGAGAATTTGTGCTAATGCACTCATCCCCGATCCTTTAATTCCAATAAAATGATATTTAGTCATAGTTGGACCTCCAAATTCCTCATGGTTTCAAACCGCGTCCAAGTCATGTGTAAGTGTTGGGTTTATGTAAATCCTTTTCACCTTTTACGATTCACGTTATGATTATAGCAGAAATACGAGCAATCACCAATTCGACTTGTTCCGCAGCACGAATTCCTCATTTTTGACGAGTACTTAAATCATTACCAATTGTTAAAACCATGATTTATTCCTAAAAAAAAGTGACCCACTCAATTAGCGGGTCACCTAACCGTTAATCGACAAGTTCTAATCTAGGATTGTCGCGATAGCGCCTGCCGGCTTTCGCTTCATGTTCCCCATTTAGCAAGACATTGTCTCCTGTAAAACCAATGTGTATCTTAAGCAAACTTCCTCCGACCCCGTAAATATCAATAGGTACACCTTGCTCTTCATAGGACTCAATTCGCTCTGCATTAAATCCTCCGGTGGCTACAATTTTCACGTGGTTAAACCCTTCTTTATCTAACGCTTCCCGAAGAGCAAATAATAGAACTGGATTAGCTCCGCGCGGGTCAAATGCCCCCATCACCTCAGGGTTTCTACAGAAATACTGGTCGACCATCGTCCTAGATGTATCAACTCTGACTCCCTTTAATTCTTCTCCAAACTCCCTTGCTACCTTTAGGGAATCTGTTATCACGTCATTATTATAATCAACTAAAGCCATTAATTCATCTTCTGGGAATTCTGCTTTATATGCTTTAGTCGCCTCAACTACATCGCCTCTGAACAGTTGAATAAGAGCGTGAGGCATAGTCCCCATTCCTTGTTTACCCCACCACTCATTCATCGCATGAGTCGCCTGAGCTTTTGATCCGCCGATATAAGCTGCATAGCCGTCACCCGACTGCTGGGTAAAATGATCGTCTCGATCTCCCATAAAAATGACTGGCTTTTGAACACCTGATTTTCTCGCTGCTTTTACGACATTATATACATTAGTTGCTACAGATGTTCTTCTAGCAAAAATCCCATCAATTATACCTTCTAAATAACCGAAGTTTTGATAAGGGCCTTTGATTGTTAAGACCGTTTCAAACGGCTTAATTTTATCTCCGTCCTTTAAAGAGCGGATTTCAAGTTCATCTGCATTTTTAGCAAATGTTTTAATTAGTGCAATGACCTCATCAGTCCCGCAAAGAATAGCATGTTCTTTTTGGAAAAACTGCATCGTTACAATATTGTCTGAATGATATTTTTCTACTATCTCTCTCGTTTTCAAAAAATAAACCGCAGAAAACCAGCCTTCATGAATGCGTTCATCAAATTTAAACGTTTGATTTGTTAAACGTTTAATTTCACCTTGCATCTTCAATTCAATTTCTTTCATAGCCCCTTATACTCCTTGTACCCAACTATAGTTATCTTCTCTCTCTATCTAGCTATCTCGTTCTAGCTTATATCGTTCTAGCCGCATTTTACTAGCATCGAAACTCTTATCGTACTTATCATATATAACCTTTAGGATGAATACAAGGTTAAGCAAGGATTTATCTTACCTGTTTGGGTATAACCTCTCTTCTAGCTCGATTTCGTCAACAAGAATATGTCTTGGCTTGCTGCCCATTGCTTCACTAATGACACCCATATCTTCCATCATATCTATTAATCTAGCCGCTCTATTATACCCTACTCTAAATCTTCGTTGTAAGCTTGAAGCAGAAGCTCCGCCTTGCTGAATCACAAAATAACAAGCTTCTTCTAGCAGGTCATCATCTTGTTCTGCGCTGCTTTGCATTTTTTTCAGCTGTTCTGGCGCAAAAAGATACTCTGGCTCTCTTTGTTTTTTCACAAAGGCTAATACATCTTCTATTTCTTCATCAGAGACAAATGTACCTTGAACCCGTACAGGCTTTGGAGCCCCGTTTTCATGGAATAACATATCTCCTCTTCCTAATAAACGCTCAGCCCCGCTCATATCTAAAATCGTTCTTGAATCTGTTTGTGAAGAGACAGAGAACGCAATACGAGTAGGAATATTTGCTTTTATCAGCCCCGTAATGACATCTACTGACGGACGTTGTGTCGCTAATAATAAGTGAATCCCGCAAGCTCTTGCTTTTTGAGCAATTCGGCAAATGGAATCTTCTACATCTTGCGGTGAAACCATCATTAAATCGGCAAGCTCATCAATAACCACGATCATATAAGGAAGAGCTGGCTTGTCCTTTGACTCCGAATAAAGTTCATTATAACGAGTGACGTCTCTAACTCCTTGCTGGCTGAACAACTCATAACGTCTTTCCATTTCCCCTACTACCCATTTTAAAGCAGCTGTCGCTTGTTTTGCATCCGTGATCACTGGCGTGACAAGATGAGGTAATTTATTATACGGAGCTAGTTCAACCATTTTTGGATCAATTAATAATAATTTCACCTCATCTGGATTCGCTTTATAAAGCAAGCTGATTAAAACAGAGTTAATACAGACACTTTTTCCTGAACCTGTAGCCCCAGCAACAAGTCCATGAGGCATTTTACGAAGGTCTGTCACAATTGGCTGCCCTGAGATATCCAATCCAAGCGCGACTGTAAGAGGTGACTCCGGCTTGATGAAGACATCCCGGCGTAAAATTTCTCTTAAGAAGACTGGTTTTGATACTTTATTAGGCACTTCAATTCCAATCGTGTTCTTCCCCGGAATAGGGGCTTCAATTCGAATATCTTTTGCTGCTAAAGCCAGCTTCATATCATCTGTTAAACTTGTTACTTTATTTACTTTGACTCCACGCGCAGGTTGAATTTCATACCTTGTTACAGATGGTCCTTTTGTGACATTAACAACCTTTGCATCTACGTTGAAGCTTAGTAGAGTTTCTTCAAGAATTTCTGCTTGTTCTTGTAACCATTCACTATCCTGCTCCTCTTGATGCTGAGGGTATTTTAACAGCTGGATACTCGGATGATTATATTCACTTTGCACTGTAACTTGCTGCGGCTGGACTTTTTTAGGCTTTTTATCCTGAGGAAGCATCATGACATTAAACGGAATGCTCTCTTTTGGTTTACTCCGAGCAGCTGCTTGATTGCTCTTAACCTCTGTCTTCTCTTCTACGACAACTTCTTCATCTAGGCTGTCCTGAATACTTTCCCCAGTTTGGATAGTTTCGATCTGGTTAGGGACATTTTCGTAACTTACTTCATTTTGTTCTACTGGCTCTGTGACTTGGGATGACGAAATTACTTCGTCCGCGGTTTCTGTTTTAAATGCCTCTGCTTCGTCATCCTTATCTTCCTCTATCGTTTCAACAACAGATGCTGGTTCAACAGTTTCCTGAAACGGGCTCCCTACTGGTTTCTCTTCAATGTGTGGTAAGTCCTCTTTGAAATCAGTGGCTGTTTTTTGAACATCAGATGGATCTGATTGAAGATTATGTTCAGGTATTTGTTCATCTAAGGGTTCATTTACTGTTTGGGTTATTGCTTCATTTACTGTTTCAGCATCGTCATCCTCTATAGAAAGAAGGTCATTTCTTACGTGGACATCGACTTTGTCAGGTATAGAATCAAGTATAGTTGACTTTTCAGTAGCAGAATCATCTTGTGGTGTTGATTCAGAGGACTTTTCTGCAATTTGATCTAGTACAGTTGCTGCAACTTGACTATTCCTCAGGTTCTCAGCTTTTAGAAATACTTCGAGCTGTTTTTCCATCGTTACACTTGGACGTTTTGGCTCAATGACTTTCCCGTATCCAGGAAGAGAAGATAATAAAGATTCATCTTCAAGCATGTTTTTCTTTCTTTCTTTAAATCCATACACTGGAGATGGTATAGAAGTGGGTTTGAACTCCTTCTTTGATTGAGGAAAACTGGGAGTATAACCTTGAGTATTCCCCTGAGAATTTCCTTGGGTTCGCTCCATTGCTTTTTCTTCAATTTTCTTATCTACTTTTATTTGTGACGGCTGATGTCTCTCTTGGCTTACTCGTTCTGTTCTTCTGGTACGTTTATTTTCAGGCTGTTCTTGTTCTGCCTGTCTAAATGTCTTTCTAGGACTGTGTTCAGTATCACTTACTGAACGTTCTCGCTCTTGATTCTCATCTTCTATAAGAGGAAAACGAAATTTACCAGGCTTAGGATATTGGTAGACCATCCGTGGTTCACTTTCGCGCTGCCCGCTTTCTATGTAGCCAAAAGACCTCTTACTGTTTTGGGCTGCTTGGGATGGATGATCCTCTGTGGTTTGTTTGTCACTTTTAATAGAAGTATTATCCGTTTCTTCCCCGCCAGATAAAGCCCCTTGGATCTTTTTAATCCATTGCTTTAATGTATCCATACTCCTCACTCACTCTCTTTCTAATGTTTCACCATTTTAATGACTATTTAACTGACTATCATTCGTTCTAAAATAGCCATTTCATATATGAGTAGAAAAAACCACTAGTTAGCTCTAGTGGTTCTGTTTATTCGAATCAGCCGATCACAGAGAAAGGCAGATCCGGCTTCATATGGCTTCATCAGCTTTTAACATATTACTACCTTATTGTACCATAATCATTCTTTTGGTGATTGTGGCTGCTTTGGTTTTTTCTGAGCTAGAATGAAAGTAGGTTCTAGTTCTCCGTCCTCATACATGAAAGGCAGCGCGGTTACCGGCACTCTTCCTTCTCCAAAAAACTGAAGAGCGATCTGCGCGAGTACATCATACCCGCTGTCATTTTGAATGTCTGCCATAATTAAAACATCTTGGTGAGGAATTGCAACGGCCAATTGACCTGTCACTTTTTTCGCCATTTTCTCTAGTAGTGATGGATCAAGAACTCGGCTTGCATCGTACCCATCCTTTGCACGTAAGAAATAGAAGGTATTTCCTGCAACCACATCTTCTTTCATTGGCTGTGGCAGCGACCGAAGATTGAAACGTGACATTTCTCTTATTTTTTCAGCCGTCAGACCTGACTCACGTACCATTTCCTCATCAATCAATGTATAGGCTTCTCCTAGATCTATAGCATAATAGACACGAGTCTCTGCTGTATGTTCTTCAAACAGTAACGAGATACCTTCTTTAGTCTCATCATGGAAGGAAGTTGACCTGATAACAGGGAATATTTTATTTTCATTCCCTTTCAGAGAAGGTCGTTTATCCATCGTTGCAAGGCCCACTTCAATATAGCGGATCACCTCATCAATAGAAGCATACTCTTCTCTTTCCCATTTTGCTAATAAAGGCTTTAAAGAAAGGGTTACTCCTTTATTCGTCTTACTCTTTGTAATACGTAAAGTTGACTCTTTATGATTGTATGTGATGCTGCGATCATCACGTTTTAATTTTTCTTCTACCATTTTTCTAAATTCACGAAGTTCCATTGCATACACTCTCCTTCATACCTTACAGTGTACCATTTCTAAGAATGGCTATCCAATGATTGAAATACGAGACGGATATAAAAAAGGAGTATCCACATCACATGATGCGGATACTCCCTGCCGATTAATAGCTGTTAGCTTCTGCTCTAGTTAAGAACTCAATAATTTCTTCTTCTGTTTTTCGATCCTTGCTTACAAAACGATCTACTTCTTTTCCATTTGAAAAGGCTAAGAAACTTGGAATGCCCATCACCATGTGTTCTTGACATAGATCAATAAACTCATCACGGTCTACATAGTAAAAAGAAAACGAAGGGAAGTCCGCTTCAATTCTAGGTAAAATAGGTTCGATCACCCGGCAGTCAGGACACCAGTCTGCTGAAAACATAAAAACGACCGTTTCGTTTTCAACCAGCTTGTTAAATTGTTCTACATTTGTTAATTTTTCCATAGGTCTCATTCCCCTTTATGATTGTTCTATCTTCATCTCTCCCATTTTAATATATCCTGCCTTTCGCATCCATTCTGAAATCCCCAAACTAATTAAAGCAGGTAAAATAAAATATAGAAGCACAACTGACAAAGCCGTTTGATAGCTGAACCCCATATCGGTAAATGTCATAATCGGCCCTACTAATCCGCTTGTTCCCATTCCAGCTCCAGCTGGATTATTCGTTAGCCCAAACATCGTAGTAGCGAACGGTGCTAAGATGGCCCCTGCTACCGTTGGAGGAATAAGAATGAGAGGATGTCTAACGATATTGGCTATTTGGAGCATCGAGGTTCCTAGACCCAACGCAATTAATCCAGACCAGCGATTTTCCCTGTAGCTGCTCACCGCAAAGCCGACCATTTGAGCTGCACACCCTACTGTCGCGGCACCTGCAGCGATTCCTTCTAACCCAAGCATGATAGCGAGTGCTGCACTTGAAATAGGTGCTGTGAGCGCAAGCCCCATCAAGGTGGCAATAATGATCCCCATTAAAATCGGCTGTTGTTCTGTGGCCCACATAATCAAACTGCCAAGCTGTGTCATCCCTGCATCGATCCCAGGGCCAATCAGACTAGCTATCGTAAAACCAGACAAAATCGTCACTAGCGGAGTGATAATAATATCTATTTTTGTCTCTCCTGACACCATTTTTCCGAGTTCAGTAGCGATCACTGCAGCAACAAAACTTCCAGCTGGTCCCCCTAGCTGGAAACCAGCCGCGCCGCTGATTAGAGCAGCAAATAATACAAGCCGCGGAGCACCTAACCCATAGGCTACAGCTGCACCAATGGCAGGGCCGGTAAGACTCATAGCAAGCGCTCCAATTTCAATTAAAAATTCTAATCCAGTTTGCTCACCCACTGTACGAATAATCAAACCTATAATTAATGAAGCGAACAGCCCTAAGGCCATATGACTTAATCCTGTAATGACATAGGTTTTCCAATGTAATTCAATGCCTTTTCTTTTTAAGAAATTCTGCATGCCCTCTCCTACTCTCTCATAACATTTAAATCATTTCTTTCCTATCATAACCGCAACCTTTACATGTGACAAGACAGATCAACAATGAATCTTGTCCTATTATTCGTCTCCAAAGAGTTCTTGCTTTATAATAGAAAGGGAAAAAATAGTAAAGGAGAGATCATTGTGGAACTAAACGTATATTTAGCAGGAGAAATTCATAGTGCATGGAGACAAGACCTGAAAGAGGCTGCAAAAAACCGAAATCTTCCTCTTCATTTCACAGGGCCGATGGAAAATCATGACCGTTCTGACGATATTGGAGAAGAAATCTTGGGCAA
Source organism: Alkalihalophilus pseudofirmus (assembly GCF_029094545.1). Lineage (NCBI taxonomy): Bacteria > Bacillati > Bacillota > Bacilli > Caryophanales > Bacillaceae > Alkalihalophilus > Alkalihalophilus pseudofirmus. Next base: position 3,299,309 of record NZ_CP117835.1, read on the forward strand.
AATGCCTACTAGCATCCTAAAAGATGAAGCTGCATCCAGTATTAATAATTTGCGTACTCAAATTCTTCTTCAAAAAGCCGATGTCGTTATCGCCTTATTCGGAGAGACGTACAAACAATGGAACAGTGCCATGGATGCGGCTACAGCCATTGCCTTGCAAAAACCATTAATCCTCATTCGACCAGAAAAGCTGCATCATCCGCTTAAAGAATTAGCAAATAAAGCACAAGTTGTCGTTGAGACTCCTGAACAAGCGATCCAAGCTCTCTCTTATGTGTTTGAAGAAGAATAAATGAATGAAATCTATTGAAAGCATAAAAAAGCATTAGGTCCATTTATCAAGGACACTAATGCTTTTTTTCTATTAATGGCTGTATGAAGGTCTGTCAAATTGATATTGACCGTAAAGCAGCCGTACAATGTGGCTAAACATTTCCTTACGAGTCAGCATACCGGAAGTAAAGACTCCAACTGCACCTTCTTTGTGGCGGATATGAGGATCTTGCATGAGCTCACTCATAATCACACCAAGCTCATAACCTTCTTTTAATTTTCGCTCAACATTAGAAGGCAATGGAATTTTGGCCCCACTGGCGATCCAAACTCCCCCCAAATGATCCGTTAATGCTCCCCAATTACATAGCATGATCCCATTAGGGGTTTCACAAACCCCTCCTTCAAGTCCAACAGCTATTTTTGAGCCTGCTTCACTTAAGGCAAATTTCGCTCGATTAATGGCACCCTCCAAGGTTTCTTCTTCAGAGAAAGGTTGAGCTGACACACCCGACGGGGCATCAATACTAATGAACTCCAGTGGCTCACGAATAAGTGTATCCATTACAGCATGCACTTTGGCAGGATTTTTTGTGCCTATTGCTAGCTTCATTTTTTCCGCTGACCTCCATGTATCTCTTCTACCAGTAACCGCTTAGACACCTTTTCTTATTTGTTCTAATGTGTTCTGATCTGTATTCTTCACTAATTTTACAATTAATTCTTTTGCCGCTGCATAATCATCAATATGAATAATGGAAGCTGCTGTATGAATGTAACGAGAACAAATACCAATTACCGCTGAAGGTACCCCGTCCCCTGACATATGCACACGTCCTGCATCCGTACCACCTTGCGAGATGAAATATTGGTATGGAATATTATGTGTTTCAGCAGTATCTAAAATAAATTCACGCATGCCGCGGTGAGTCACCATCGTCCGATCTAAAATACGAAGAAGTGCTCCTTTTCCAAGGTGACCAAACGCATCTTTTCCGCCTGTCGCATCATTTGCTGGACTCGCATCTAGCGCATAAAAAATATCAGGCTTTATCATTTGAGCAGAAGTCTGAGCTCCTCTTAGTCCAACCTCTTCTTGAACCGTAGCTCCTGAATAAAGCGTATTAGGAAGCTTTTCATTTTGTAGTTCTTTTAACAGCTCTATGGAAAGGCCTACCCCGTAACGATTATCCCATGCTTTTGCTAAGATTTTTTTATCGTTTGCCATAGGTGTAAACGGGCAAACCGGTACAATTTGCTGACCTGGCTTAATTCCTATTTTCTTAGCATCCTCTTTATCATCTGCACCAATATCGATATACATATGTTTAATTTCCATTGGCTTCTTACGTTGAGATTCCTCTAGAAGATGAGGCGGTGTTGAGCCTATGACTCCGATAACCGGACCCGCATCAGTCATAATCTGCACTCGCTGCGCAAGCAGCACTTGGCTCCACCAGCCGCCTAATGTTTGAAAGCGAATTAAGCCTTTATCATTAATAGATGTGACCATAAATCCAACTTCATCCATATGACCAGCTACCATAACCTTAGGACCTTCCGCGGCTCCCTTTTTCACACCAAAAATACTGCCTAGACGATCTTGCACAATGTCATCAGAATATTTCTCAAGCTCCCCCCGTACAAACTTACGAACATCGTGTTCAAATCCAGGGGCTCCTTGTAATTCTGTTAACGTTTTAAACATAGTAAGCGTTTCTTGATTCATGACAAGCTCCTTTCGATTCCCGAAAAATATATGTACATATTTATTTTATCTGAATCCTCTAGCAATTGCTACTTTGCCTAAATAAAACCTTCTTTTAAAAAAATGAATAAACAATGACTCATCTTATTTAAATTGGAAAACGACAGAAAGTTTCTGTATACTATATCTAGTCTTAGTTGTTTTGAAAAAGTTAATGCTTCCTGAATATCACCTGACAAATCTAACGTAAGTGTGAAAGGATGATCATGATGAGTATAAAACGTTTTGCATTAGGAGTCGGCATTGGCGTTGTTGCAGGGTACTTCCTACGTCCAAGCCTTGAAGCAGAAAAAGTATCACCTGAGAAAGCATTAAAAGAAGTGAAGAAAACCGTTTCGTCTACTCATGCCATATCAGGATCATGGATTCATATGATTCCTGAAACAGTAGAAAGAGAAAATGTACGTGTGGAAGTATATCGTGGAGGAATTTCTACGACAACTGAATCGGGTACAGTACAATTCGAATTTCTAGCTGATACTAAGACTGGTACATTACTCGAGTTAAAAGCAGCATAAATTAAAGAATGAGACTGGGACTTAGTTGTTTAACGAATGAGAAGGCAATGGGGCGAGTGCATATACACCGCTCCTGAAATATACTACGCTAAATTAGCGTATTGTTCCCTCATCAGATAAACACTTGCTTTTGTCCCAGCCTCTATTTATTAGCTTGAATAAACGTATTGCTCACGTTCAATTGTCTCGACTATTTCTCCGTTTTCATTCCACTTTACCGCACGATATTTATAATCATGGTAGAACAGATACCACGCGTCTTTTTCTTTACCGTGCGTTTGCCATTTCTGTTTATTGAAAATAGAATCCATTGGAAAATCATCATACGCGAGCACCCAAAGAGGATTGGCATGAGCATGAGTCGGCATAATATCGGCTAAGTGAATAAATGTCTCCCCTCCATGTTCTAACACCAAGATACAGTGTCCAGCACTATGACCGCCTGTATGGACTAATTTCACTCCCGGGATTGGCTCAATTTCTTCCTTGAACGTCTTTACCTGCTGTTCAATCGGCTTCCAATTTTGTTCCCAATATGTATTTTGAGAGCGAACATTCGGATTTTTCATTTCATTCCATTCTGTTTCTGAAGTATAAATGACAGCGTTCTCAAAAGTAGGCACCCATTGACCATCATCTTCCTTCGCAAGTCCTGATGCATGATCAAAGTGCATATGCGTCATAAGAACAATATCAATATCAGCTGTCGTCAAACCTAAATCTTTTAAATTACCTTCAATAGAGGATTCTTCTTTAATTCCATAATTACGCTTTTGCTTATCTGAAAAACGACCATTTCCAATTCCTGATTCCATCAGAATGTTTTTCCCATCCTTTTGTATTAGAATTGGATCCGTTCGAAGTTCAATTTGATTATTTTCGTTATGCGGGTATTTACGGCTCCATAATGGTTTAGGTACAACACCAAACATCGCACCGCCATCCATATGAGTTACTCCCCCGTTTAACCAAGTCATCTTCATGCCATCTCTTTCTAAATTCTCCACAGGAAACCCCTCCTTTGATTCATTCTTCTTTATTTTATCACAATTCACACTCTAAACACTCTGTGTTTTTGCGAGGCGTTCACTCTATCCATTATGTGAAATCTTTTTTCAAGCCGCCTAGTATTTTCTTAAAAGTTAATAGGCCATAAAAAAACACTGTGACTGCTTTAAAGCCACAATGTTTGAATTTTCATGAGTTTATAAGACTACCTTTTTTTATACTGCCTCTGTAAACAACTTCTTCTTATCCACCTTCCCTACTGGTGTTTTTGGTAATTCCTCAACAAAAGTTATTCGCTTCGGAATTTTGTATCGCCCTAATGTTCGTTGACAATGAGCCAGCAGTTCCTCTTCTGACAGCGTAAAGTTTTTCTTTACTACAATAAACGCACTCACTACCTCGCCCCACTTTTCATCAGCGAGTCCAACGACTGCTACTTCAGAAACAGCCGGGTGCTCGTTTAGAACATGTTCAACTTCTAGGGGATAAACATTTTCTCCTCCGGTAATAATCATATCTTTCTTTCGTCCAACAATGTAAAAATAGCCTTCCTTGTCTCTTCTACCTAAATCACCAGTATGAAGCCAACCATTTATTACTGTATTAGTGGTTATCTCAGGCTTTTGCCAGTATGAATCAAAGACATGAAGACCACGGATGCATATTTCACCCACCTCATCATGGTCAGCCTCTTCTCCATTTTCTTTGATGATTTTCACCTCATTATAAAGCATCGGTTTTCCAACGGATCCTCGTTTTGAAACAGCTTCGCTTGGGTCGATGAAAAAGTTATTCGGGCCAGCCTCTGTTAGTCCGTATCCTTCCTTAAAGGCAAGCCCTTTTTTTTGAAACGCTTTATATATGACATAGGAGCAAGGGGCACCCCCAGAAAGAAAGGTATGCACTGAACGAAACGTAGCCTCTTTAAAGCTCGGTGCTTTGATGAGGAGATGATACATCGTCGGGACAAGTAAAATAACGGTGCATTGGAATTCTTCAATTAATTGAATCGTTTTCTCGCCATCAAACTGGTCTGATAATATCACGGTGCCCCCTATGTGAAGGATAGGTAAGGATAGGGCGTTCAACCCTCCTGTATGAAACATCGGCAAGCTCGTTATCGTTTTGTCATCGCTCGTTAAGCCCCAGCTTGTAATAGTATTGATCATATTAAAAAAAACAGATTGATGAGTTAATACGACTCCCTTAGGTAAACCTGTTGTCCCCCCTGTGTAAATTAAGAGCAGCGGGTCAGAGTCGGATATCTCCTCCTTTTTACAAGGAGCGGCTTTTGCAATCCATTCTTTATATTCTTGGTTTAACTGTACACTCGGAACCCCCCCATCAACTAATGAGATGAAGATTTCATCAACAAAAACTAAGCTCGGCTCACAATCAGAAAAAATATAAGCCAGCTCGGTGGATGAAAGACGCCAGTTCAACGGAACAAAAATAGCTCCAAGCTTTGTAGCGGCAAATAGTAAATCAAAATAACTAATATGGTTTGGTGAAAGTAAAGCGATCCTGTCCCCCTTTTTAATGCCACGCTGCTGCAACATTCCAGCTAATCGCTCGGCTCGTTCATTTAACTCCTGATATGTCCATCGTTCTTTCGTGCTTCCATCAATAATAGCAATATTCCAAGGGGTAAGCTGTGCTCTTTTGCATAACCAATCCTGCTCCCAACTCATTTACACTCCTCCTCTGCTTTCTTCGCTTAGGTTCAGTGTATAAAATGGACGTAACAGTCTAGTAACAAAAAACCCCTTTTCGTTTAAACCGAAAAGAGGCTCGTTTCCTTCTTTTTTAGAAAATCTTCCATAACCTTTGTTACTTGTGCTAAATCATCAATGAGCGGAGAGTGTCCGCAATCTTTTAATCTTACATAATATGCTCGCTCTCCCAAATCTTCTATTAATTCTTTAGTCATTATTTCAGAAATGACTAAATCATGCTCACCCCATAAAATCAGTACGGGCTGCGAGATATTATTCACTTCTCCACTTCCTTCTACCAATCCATTATGATGTTCACTCATATTAAATGTATTAAGCGCATAATATACATCTGCTAGATTTTTTTGGGTACACATGTCATCAATATATTTCTGATAGCGTTCTTCACTCGGCTGATTCATTGTATAAATTAAGGACTCCCATATTTGCTTAAGTAAAACGGTATTACGTGTTAAGTAGGCCTCTTCAATTGGAATCGTCCTTACCGGATCAGCCGCTATCGCTTCCTTCGTCTCCAACCGTTCGAGACGACCTTCTTCTATCTGTTGATAATATGGATAGCCTCTTGTAGATGCAGAGGCGAGTAGTACGACACGCCGTACCTGCTTTTCCTCTCTAGCTGCTACCTGAAGAGCGACTGCGCCACCTGTTGACCAACCGATTAAATCACAGGAAGCTATTTCTAGCTTTGAGAGAACTTCTCGAATGTCTTCAGCAAAATCTTCAATTGAATCAACTGCTCTATGATAGGTCGACTCACCAAAACCTCGCATATCAATCGCATACACTTTAAAGGTTGGATCAAGGCTTTCTAAGAGGAGATCCCAGTGCAGTGATGACGTCATATTACCGTGTAAAAGTACAACAACATCAGTTCCCCCTTCTCGTTCTCGATATGCAATTCGTTCTCCAATGTTTAAGTCCACATATTTAAGCTGAATGTTCATGTTTCTCCACCTTCCCTTCATCCCAAATGATCGTCGTAGCTCCCCATGCATAACCAATACCAGCACTAACAAGAACAACAATATCTCCACTCTTAAGCATGCCGGCTTTTTCGGCTAATTCTAAGGATAGAATTTGATCGATCTGACCCAGATGTCCGTAATGGTCCAAGTAAATCGATTGCTCTTGAGTTAAGCCTAGTTCGTTTAGGATATAGTCATGGGCAGATTTTTTCATATGAAGCATCGCAACGTAGTCGATATCGCCAACAGAATAACCGCTTTTTTCAAGGGACGATTTAATGACAGTAATAAAATTAGCCATTGAATTCTCCGCTAATCTCTCCTTCATACTTACAGGATCGATAACATCTAAATAGTTCTGCTTTTGCTCCAGTGCTGCTGGTGACAGCGGTTGTTTAGTCCCGCCTGCTGGTACAACTACGTCCTCAGAAAAGGCGCCGTCTGTTATAAGTTTTGTTTCAAGCAGACGGTGTCTATGAGCACCCTTTTTTAATACAATAGCTCCGCCCCCAGCTGCAAGATTATACATGAAACGAGTTCTTGGATTCGCATAATCGATAAAATCTACATTTCTGTAGCCTCCAGCAAGCAATACGGTTCTTACTGTGTCATCTGACTTCATTAAAGATTTAGCAAGGTTCAGCGCCATAATTGTCGTCCCGCAGCGTAAGGCTACATCAAATGCCCATGCATTGATTGCACCAATACCCTCCTGAAGCTTAATCGCAGCCGTCCAGAGCGGATACTCTTTATGCTCTTCACCGATGTAAATAATGACATCTATATCAGCAGCATTGATTTGTGCTTTTTGTAAAGCTTTTTCGGCCGCCCAGATGCCCATTTGGCATGTGTGATCGTTTATACCAGGAATTGTTTTTTCAACGATCCCAAGCTTTTCTTGTACAATTCCAATCGGTAAGTTGGCAGCTTGAGCTAGTTCTGATGCAGTCATTCTTTCTTCGGGTAAATAAATACCTGTCGCTATAATTCCTATCTTCTCTACTTCTAGATTCATAGATGCATCACCTGCTTAATATAATCCATTGCCTCTTCTAAACTAGCGCAAACGTATTCTTCTTCTGTTTGAACATGCTTAATCTTTATCCGCATCGTATCATGCGGATGGAAACGTAAAATAAAGGACGAAACAACTTGGTCAAGGACTTCCATCACTATCACTGCTCCCTTAGCTAAAGGTATCTTTTACCGCACCAGCTTCCATTTCTTTTCTGAGCTTTTCTTTCTTTTTATATTGGCGTTTATCCCACCAATGCTTCGTCGTTCCAACAATCCCTTTTGGGAAAAACATAACCACTAAAATGAAGATTATGCCAAATAAAATGACCCAACGCTCAAAAATCCAATGTACTTTTGCTAAGTCCATTAATCCATGACGAGCAAGCTCAATGATTGCTGCCCCCACTACGGAGCCAAATAGTGTACCGACCCCGCCAATTATTGTAATTAACAATACATCAAGCGAGAGCTCAACAGATAATACAGCTGTATTAACAAAACGTAAGCTCATTGCATATAGGATTCCAGCCAGCCCAGCAACCATTCCCGCTACAACATTGGCAATAACTTTATAGTGCATCACTTTAAAGCCAAGTGATTCGACACGAGGCTCATTTTCACGAATGGCCTGTAATACCTTTCCCATCGGTGATTGAGTGAAGCGATCAAGAAAAATATACGTACCGACTAACAGAACAAGGGCGATTAAATAAAAAGAAACCCGGTCCCGGAAAAGCTCTGGTACAACGAATGTAAAGCCATCGTTTCCCATTGTAAGAGAACGCCATTTCTCAGCTGTGACTAAAAACAAACTAGATACTGCAAGCGTTAGCATTGCAAAAAAGTGACTTTTTAATCTGAGCGTGAGAATACCGACCAGATAACTTACTATTCCTGTAATAATCAGTGTAAGCACTATCGCTATGAAAAAAGCGGGCATTGTAGAGCCAAACATTTTCAAGCAGATAGCGACTGTATAGGCACCTATTCCAAAGAACATCGCATGACCAAAAGAAACAATGCCAGTGTATCCGAGTAAGATGTCATAGCTCATCGCAAAAACAGCAAAAATAAAAATTTGAGTGAGCATAATTAGTGCTGTACGCGAATCACTCACAAATGGAAATATAGCTAAACCTATAGCTAAAACAAGTAAAGTTAGTTTGAAGCGAGAGAGTTTTTGGAGGCTTTTCATCGAACCGCCTCCTTCATGCCCATGATTCCAGATGGTTTAAAAATTAAAACGGCAAGCATGATTAAAAAGTTAACAGCAAGCGCAATATCCGGTGCGTAGTATCCAGCATAAGCGCCGAGCAAACCGACAATAATCGCCGCAACCATCGAACCAAGCACACTGCCCATTCCACCGATGACAACAACAATAAAGGCTAAAATTCCGTATTCTAATCCAATTTCTGCATAAATAACCCCTGAATAAGGACCAAATAAAACTCCTGCTAATCCTGCCATTGCAGCGCCAAGCATAAAAACAAATAAGAATACTTTACGAATATTAATTCCAAGCGATTGAACCATTTCTTTATCCATAACTCCTGCTCGCACAATGAGACCAATCTTTGTTCGGTTTAATAAGAAAAGCAACCCGAGAAATACGATCAATCCTACAGCAATGATAAACAATCGGTATTTAATTAAGTAAAGCCCTCCAATTTCCCAGCTACCTTGAAGCCAAAGCGGTGCCTGAGCTTGCAATATGTTAGGTCCCCAGAATACTTTCACGACCTCACTCAAGACGAGCATCGCCCCTAAGGTAATCAGTAATTGTTGAATATGATTTCCATACACAGGCTTGATGATAAAACGTTCGAGTAAGTATCCAAGCACCATTCCAATGACCAGTGCTGCTAAGATTCCTGCTAAAAAGCTTCCTGTAGTTGTATAGGCCCAAATTCCAGCATAGGCTCCCCATAAAAACAAAGCACCATGGGCAAAATTTAATACATCCATTAATCCAAAGATGAGCGTTAAACCTGCTGCTAAAAGAAAAATCAGCATGCCTGTTGCCAACCCATTAATTGTTATATTTGCAATCGTTTCCACCTATATCACTCCTTCTAGGCTATACCTAAATATTTACGTTTTAACTCTTCATCGCGACTAAGTTCCTCCATTTCACCTTTATGCACCGAAAGCCCATCATCAATAATATAAAATCGATCTCCGATTGTACTTGCCATCATAAAGTTCTGTTCAACGAGGACCACCGTCGTCTTATCTTTCATATCATTAATTGATTCCATTACTTTTTCAACAATAATGGGTGCAAGCCCCTTACTTGGTTCATCAATAATTAGTAATTCATTGTTGTTCACATATGCTCTAGCAATGGATAGCATTTGTTTTTGTCCGCCTGAAAGGTGTCCGCCTTGCTTTTTCCAGAATTTTTTTAAATCTGGGAATAAATCTATGATGTAATTCATGCTCGCTAATGTTGCTTCGTCTTTCTTTTTCATCGCTACATTCATATTCTCTTCGACCGTTAACCCACCAAAAATACCTTGATCCTCTGGAACATAGCCGATACCCAAATTAGCTATTTCATAGGTTGGCAGCTTATGAATTTCCTTACCTTTATACGTAATGGCCCCTTCACGAACAGGGTTCAATCCCATGATTGACCGAAGAGTTGTTGTTTTTCCAGCTCCATTTCGACCGAGCAACACCGTAACCTCGCCTGCCTGCACCTCAAAAGATACTCCCTGCAATATATGGTATTGCTCAATATACGTATGAATATGATCTACCTTAAGAAGCGTCATGCTGCATACCTCCTAAGTAAGCTGACTGCACCTGCTCATTATTCATAATCTCTTCTGGTTTACCATCAGCAAGTAATTCTCCGTGAAAAAGCACCATCAAGCTATCTGAGAGATCAAGCACCATATCCATTTTGTGCTCAATTAACAATATTGTTCGACTGCGTTGATCACGAATTGATTTAATTACATCAAGAATCATCGGCACCTCTTCTAACGACATGCCAGCAGTCGGTTCATCTAATAGAAGCAATTCAGTCTCAAGCGCTAACAGCATCGCTATTTCAAGTTTTCTTTTTTCACCATGAGCCAAATTTACAGCTAGCTCTTCTGTCTTATCTTTAAGAAGAACTACATCTAGCAGCTCCAATGCCCGCTTTTCAATGTGTTTGTATTTCGAAAAATGAGAGAAGATATTGTACCGGATACCTTGCTGTGACTGAACAGCTAACCGCACATTTTCATAGCATGTTAAATTCGGAAATACATTTGTAATTTGAAAAGACCTTCCAATTCCAAGTCTAGTTCGTTCAGTGGCAGAAAGGTTTGTAATCTCCTTTCCATTAAAGATGACCTCCCCCTTTGTTGGCTTTAGCTGACCACTCAACATGTTAAAAAAGGTTGTTTTCCCTGCCCCATTCGGGCCGATAATTGATTTCAACTGATTACGCTCTATCGCAATTGTGACATCGTTTACGGCAACATGGCCGCCAAACGCAATCGTCAATCCTTTTGTTTCTAATATTGTTGACATCCTTTCTCCTCCTTTTTTAAAGAGAGTACTATCAAAAAATCTGATAGTACTCTATAGTCATTAATTATTGATAGGCGGCGCTGTTTCTTCTGGTGTTAGTTCACGAGAAAGAACAGGTACTGGATAGTCATAATCAGGTGATTCTTCTAGCGTAATCGAATACATAGACTGAAGGGCTTGATGATCTTCTTCTCTAAACGTCATTTCTCCCTTTGGCGTATTAAATGTCATGCCTTCCATGGTAGAAATGAGCAAGTCTGTATCTGTATCTCCACCAGTCTCCTCAAGCGCTTGCACAATAGCCATAGCCGCTGAAAATCCACCTGGTGTAAATAGATCAGGCATCTCGCCGTTATAGCGCTCTTGGTGTGTTTCAACTAACCAATCATTCACTTCGTTGTCCGGAAGACTGTGATGATATACTGTAAAGCCTTCCATCCCGACAACCGCTCCCATTGTGCGTAAAGCTGCGATGTCAGGTGCTCCTGTGGAGATTTGAATTCCACGCTGTTGTACACCCATATCAGCAATTTGCCCCCATGGATTGTTTGCTCCTGCCCAAATAACAAACAAGTAGTCAGGGTCTGCATTAATAACTCGCTGAATATTTGAAGCAAAATCCACCCCAGCCGGGTCTGCATATTCTTCGTGAAGAACCTCTGCACCAAGCTCTTCTGCAGTATTTTTAAACGCACTCACGCCGTCACGACCAAATGCATTATCTTGGGCAAGGGTGGCAATTCTTACTCCCTCACCTGCAATTGCAGCTGCCCCGGCAGTTGCATCCTGTGAAGAGCTACGCCCTGTACGAAAAACATACCGATTCCAGTTTTCCCCAGTAATACTATCTGCTACTGCTGGTTCTACCACCATTATTTTCTCGTACTCTTCCATTAAAGGAAGTACTGCAAGCGTATCGCCTGATGAAGATGAGCCAACAATAAAATCAACATTATAGTCTTCAAGTAAACGAGTTGCTTTGTGAACAGCCACGTCTGATTGAGTCTCTGTGTCTTCAACGTAATATTCGATCTTTTTGCCGCCAACCTCCATCGTGCCATCAGTGGCATACTCCAACCCAAGCTCAAATCCCCTTACGGTTTGTGTGCCATATGCTTCTAAAGCTCCAGTTAGTGAGGTTAAAACCCCAACACGTACAACATCTTCCGCCTCAGTATTATCTGGGCTTTCCCCTGCTTCTTCACTGCCTCCTACATCCTCAGCGCCACATGCAACGAGCATCGATGTCAACAAGGCCAACCCCCAGCCTATCAAGCTTTTTTTCAATCTCATTTAATATCCCCCTTTTATTTTAAGAATTATCTGAATTATACCTCCCTGTAGTTGCATGTAAGTTACAGACTTGCTCAATGAACGTTTTTGTAGAGGCTGCCACCTCTTTTGCAAAGTGAATAGCGATCGAAAAGTGATTGGACTGGGGAATTTCTATCAATTGATAGTGCTTGTAACGAGAGACTAGCTCATTGCACTGTTGCTTTGAAATAACAAAGGCCTGCTTATCGTATAGACAATCTGGTGCAAAGAAAATGAGAACAGGAACCTTTATTTTTTCATGCAACATGGTAATTTCTGTGGCAAGAAGGTTTCTTAGTTCTTCTTCAATCGTTACCTTACGAACTTTAGGGTGCACATTCCCATTTTCCATGTGATGGACATCATAATTAAAATAGCGCTCTAAGCCTGGATGCCACGGTTTAAAGAAATCAATTTCTTTCATTTTCGAAAGGTATGTTTGAAAGCTTTCATATTGATGATCGAGACGATCAATAGACGGGGTTAAGGCTGAAATGACACGTTCATCTAAATTAGCTCCTCCATCAATAAGGATCAGCTTTTTTACAAATCGTGAATAATGAGCAGTAAAATAACTGGCAATCATCGCTCCTAGTGAATGACCGACGACAATCACATTGTCTAGTTTGAGCGCTCTTAATATCTCCACTAAATCTTCTGTATGATCTTTTAAACTGTAACCAGTAGCGGGCTTACTGCTGTTTCCTCTGCCCCGTAAATCGTAACTTAGGACACGATAATCCTTAACCCACCTTGATGCTAGTGAATCAAAAAAATGAGCATTAGCGGTTAGACCGTGTATGCAAACGATCACCTCACCACTACCACCATGGTCGACAACTTTAAAGTCTAAATCCCGTACATGAACAGTTAAACACCTCTCCATCCGCTTTCTCCCTTCGATGTATGAATTTGATTTCTTTCCTATCATAAAGAATTAAAGTTACAAGTTTGTCACAAAAATAGTCAGCCTTTAAAGGCTGACTATAGATGACTTAAATATATTTTTTCTGTTGCTTCTTGAATCATATTCCACATTTCCTTGGTTGTTTCGAGTGGGGCTACACCTAACTCGACTTGCAGCTGCTGTTGGCAACGCTCATAGATACGAAGAGCCTGTGTGCGGTTTTGTTTACAATAATAACAATACATAAGCAGCCTGTACGCTTCTTCCCAACAGCTATCCTCGGTTAAGATTCGTTCACACCAGCGAATGGCCTCATCAAACTTTTCTTCAGCGACACTTATTTGAGCAATTCGCTCGGCTCCCCGTAAATATAAAACAAATAATTGCTCACGCAGTTCAATACACCAATCATCGAAGCGCCGGCTCGGCAAATACTCCCCCCTATATAACTCAAGACCCTTCACAAGCCTTTCTTTTGCTCGTTTACGACTCCGCTCCTCCAATCCTGATTCAATGTAATAGATAAATCGCTGGGCATCAATATCTATGCTTGCTTCCTTATTCAGACCGTACATTTGATCCTCGCGTACAACAAAAAAAGCTTCTTGGCGTGCTTTCCGATGGGGTTCAATCGCTTTATTCATTGCATTCAAAGCAACCTTTAAGTCACGACTCGCAGCATCCTCATCTTGACCAGGCCATAGTAAATGACAAATTTCAGACTTAGAAATAAACTGATTAGCTCTTGTGATAAAAAGCTGGAAAAGCTCACGCGCTTTATCACGTTTCCACCCTTTTTCATCTAGCTTATCCTCCCCAAGCCACACTTGAAATTCCCCTAATGTTTGAACCCGAATCGTATAGCCTGGGTGAGAGGCCAATTGGGCAAAACCAAGCTCTGTAAGAAGTGGTTCCACTAAATGTGCATCAACTTGATTTGTTTTTGCTTCTAGCAGCAGCGGTGGTATGCTTTGAATATCTGATGGACCAAACAAGGTCCTATTAGAGAAAAAGAATTGAAAATTATGTTTTTGAATGAGAGTCAAGCATTGTTTGATCGCCTTTTTAAAAGCTGATCTATTTTCTTGTTTTAGATAGAGTGATGACAGCCAGTAAAGTGTGATAGTTTTCCCAAACGTTTCGCCGCAGCTTGTAAAGGTCTTCTCACATCCGTTCAAGCGCTTTTCTGCTTCAATAAATTCCCCCTGCTTATAAGTGACAAGCGCCAAAGCTAGCTGGACTAAGCCGCTTAGCCAACGATCTTTAACACGCTCTGGTTCTTCAAGAGCTACCTTCCCTATACGGAGAGCCTTTTCATACTCTCCTTGCTTTCCATACAATAAACAAAGTCCCATATATGCTTCTGATTTACCGCGTGACATCTTCAAATCACTCATTAACTTTAGAGACGTTTCATAACATTGGATTGCAAGTGAGGGATCATAATCGTCTAGTAACTGTACAGCATGCCCCATTCGAGCCCAACCTACCGCCTCAACAAAAGGAGAACGACGTTGAACTCCACACACGATCGCCGCCTCAGCCTGTTTTTTTGCGTGCTCCGTTACTCCCATTAAGCTATTTAATAAAGATAATAGCAAATCCGCTTCACGGTGGGAGCTTGAGAGCTTATGATCTTTCTCGTAAAGCTTAGCTTCTTGTAATAATTCCTTAGCTGTATGGAACTGACCTGTCCTCAACAGATATCGGGACTCAAGTTCAATATTTTTATATTCTGGATGAACAGCCTGAATTTTCTCAAGCCAAGATTCAACTTCTTTTACTTCACCTAGGTTAAGCAGGTTTTCTGACATCAAACTATAAAGTCTCACCTTTCGCTCAACACTCGACTTTGTACGCTCCATATAATGAATCGCTTTTTGTAAATAAGGCTGTGCTTTTACAGGTTGAATTGTATCTAGATAAATTTGAGCACGTCCCTCCATACTAAGGCTCATACCTTCAGCATCTTGCTTATCTTCTGCAAGTTCTTCAAGTTTTCGGTAACAAGCCATAGCTTGCTCAAACTTTGAATAATACCGATTCACCTCACCTTCAAGATACCAAATCAACCAATTTTCGTCCTTAATTATCTCTGGAATCAAGTCAAGCGTAACCATGAGTCCTTCCATTTTGCCATTGTGTAAAAGGCGCATACCTTCGCGAACTAAAAGAGCAGACGCTTCCCTATAATCACCAGCTCGCATGTATACTTCTAAGCTTTTTTCATAATCACCAGCAGTCTTATAGTAACAAGCTACTCTTTGCAAAAGGTTATCCTGTAAAATTGGATTTTTACTGAGTTGACGCACTAGAAAATCTCGAAACAAAGCATGATACCGGTACTGGCTCTTACCAATTTCTACTACAAACAAGTTCTGTTGAATGAGATGAGCAATATACCTTCCAGCATGCACAGCTTCAAAGACGGTTTGGCAAAGCTTTTCATTAAACTCCTCAAACAAGCTTGTTTCTAATAAAAATTTCTGAATTTCTTCAGGTTGTCTTGAAAACGCTTCCATTGTTAGGAATCGAAAAAGCTCGTCGGTAGTCTCAAGACCATTCCGCAGAACACCCTGAACTTCCCCATGTTCTTTCCACTGTTGACCAAGCATTTGCAAGGCAATTGCCCATCCTTCAGTCGCTCTTTCTATCTCTATCAACTCTTCTGGCGTACACTCAATATTAAATACATCTGAGAAAAGAACATCAATTTCTTCATTAGAGAAAATAAAATCAGTTTCGGTTAATTCAAGTAATTGTCCGTTCAACAGCCTGCGAGTAATCACGTCCCATGTTGGCCGCACCCTTCCTGCAAGCACGATGTGAACATTGGCAGGGGCTGATTCGATTAGTAATTGCAGCCAGTCTTTAACAAGTTCTGAACGTTCTGTAATATGAATATCATCAAGCACAAAAACAAATGGTTTTTTCAGTAACAAAAGCTCATTGCAAAACTCTATACGTATATAGTCGAGTTCCTCTTCCCACCCTTCAACCTCACCTGATACTAAATATTCAATAAGCTCTGAACCAAAATGCGGGAATTTCTCACGCACAGCATGAACAACATGAACAATAAAGTGAAAGAAATTCTCATCTTGTTTTGATAAGCTGTACCAGCAGGATAGCTTATCAGAGGTTGCCAAAAAGCTAGAAAGTGCAGAACTTTTTCCATACCCTGGCCCTGTATGTATCAATGTTAGAGGACACGCTTCAATTTGTTTTAATTGTTTCATTAATTTAGGTCGATAGATCATTGAACTACGCTGCAAAGGGGGAATAAATTTAGTCCGCAATACTGCTAACCTTCGTTTCGGTTGCATATAACTCCTCCTCTCAATCATATAGCTTTTTTCTATTAAATGTTCCTTGGACTTTCCAGAATAATTTCCTTGTCTCAACCTCAATTTTTCTGACCGGAAAAAAGTCTGTCTGCTGCTTTATTACTATCTTTTCGGCTAGCAGGGTGATGATTTCCTGCTTAAATCAATAATATTATTTGTTTTTTACTTAAATTCACCAACTGGAACAGTAGTCACTATAATTTTATCTATCGTAACATAACTCAGTTACAGAACTTTTATAAATTCATGAAATTGTACCATCCCTAGATCCCTTCTTCATTTAAAGCACAGTTATTAAACATGTCTTATAACATATCTTTGTTTCTGATTGTTCATCACATCATTTCACTTGTAACTTATATGAAACTTTCCCCCTTCATATTTAAATAGTCAGGCCAATCCTGCACTAACTCCCCTAATTTTCAAACCCATCTTCTTGACAAGCGATGAGCCAGAAAACAAGCTAGTTTCAAAATTCTTGAAAAGGAGGAAAATGTACTTACTATTATTTAGGTTTAAATTTTAGAAGAGGAGAGGATTTAAATGATTCAAACTAAGAATATGTTAAAAGTTATACGTTCATTAATAATTATTGGAATATTCCATCTTTTAATCACATCCACTGTATTTGGGGAAGGGACATTTACTTCTCATTCATATGGCGGTAAGACTTATAAATTGTATGTACCTAGTTCCTATCATACTTCTGAACCCGTCTCATTAGTTGTCATGCTTCATGGCTGTACGCAAGATGCTAATCAGTTTGCTGCTGGAACAGAAATGAATACTATTGCAGAACGAGAATCCTTCATTGTTTTGTATCCAGAACAAACATCAAGTGCAAATTCTAGTAGATGCTGGAATTGGTTTGAAACTGGACATCAAGCTAGAGGAAGTGGCGAGCCCGCAGTTATAGCTGGAATGGTTCAGCAAGTTAAAAATAATTTTGCTATTGATAGTGATAACGTATTTGTGACAGGACTTTCCGCTGGAGGCGCAATGAGTGTCATTATGGGCGCGACTTATCCGGATGTATTCTCAGCAATTGGTGTAGCGGCTGGCTTAGAGTATAAAGCAGCCACTAACTCCATTCAAGCTTTTACTGCTATGAGCAGCGGGGGGCCAAACCCCAAAACACAAGGTACCTTAGCCTACAATGCAATGGGTCAGTATAAGCAGGTGATGCCTACAATTGTTTTTCACGGAACAAGTGACTATACTGTACAACCTATTAATGGAGATCAAGTCATATCGCAATGGGCTAAAACAAACGATCTGGCCTACGGCGAAGTAGAAAATACGTATATAAATGATACACCAAATCAGACAAAGCAAGGACAGGTTTCTGGAGGGCGTAGTTATACCAATTACATCTATCAGGATAAGTACGGAATAACCATTTTAGAAAAATATTTAGTAAATGGCATGGGCCACGCTTGGTCAGGAGGGAGTACCCAAGGGAGCTACACCGACCCAAACGGTCCAAATGCGAGCGAATTAATGTGGCAGTTTTTCATGCAGGAAAGAGGAGAGCAGGACCCTAATGAAGATGACCCAGGTGAGGGGGCACCTCCTATGACAACAGCATCACCCAAAGGAGGCACTTATACGAGTCCAGTCAGTGTGACACTTCAGACTAACCGAGAAGCAAAAACCTACTATACAGTCGATGGTACAACACCAGATGAGAATTCACCTGTCTACTCCGAACCTATTTTTATCGAAAACTCTTCAACCTTAAGGTTCTACTCGGTTGATAGCAACGGCTTATCCGAAGAGCTCCGTTCTGAGGATTATATGATTACTGAAGCAGCAAATGAAGTGATTTTATCATCTATTGCACAGGAAGACGGCTTTGTCGGACGTTTTAGTGCAGATGGATTAAGCACATCTATTCTAAAGGTGGGTGATAAGGGGATGTATAACACTGATACGTACCGCACGATATTATCATTCGATACCTCTACCCTTTCGAGTACCCACACCATCAAAGGGGCTAAGCTTAGGGTTTACCGAAAAGCCCTACAAGGTAATGTACAAACGATGGATGTAGATATGAAAGTGAATGCATTTGGCACATCTTCTTCTCTAGAGCCCATTGATTATTCATCAGCTGCAACATATTCTAACCTTTTAACTGCGCAAGTACCATCACAAGATCATCAATTCGTGGACTTTGAATTACCATCACATGTTCTAAAAGAAATTGCATCCAATAACAAGTTACAATTTCGAATTAAATCAGCGACCACAGCTTCGTTTACGAGCAATGTATTGGAGATTCACGGAGGGGAGCATGCAGATTATGCACCGCAATTAATCGTAATCAAGGACTAACCTAACTTAATTTAGAAAAAGAGTCTGTCTAAATAAATTTATAGTCTTCTGGCAGACTCTTTATTCCCTTATTTCCCCTCGTTCTCTTCATAAAATTAGAGGCCCTAAACTTGATATGCAAACAACAAAAAACTCTTCATTCGAAGAGTTTTATTTGTTATTAAAATGTGCTTCTAGACGATAAATACGCATTCCTTTTTGCGAGAATTTCTCCTCATATTCAGTCATTACATTTCCAACCATTGAACTTTTATGGAGGTCTAAGCTAACTTGATTAAAAGCCATTCCAAAAGTGGACATACTATGAAGGGAATATTCAAATAACCCTTGATTATCGGTTTTAAAGTGAATCTCTCCATCTTCTTTTAACACTTTCTTATATAGAGTTAGGAAATTTCCATGTGTAAGACGACGCTTGGCATGCTTATTTTTAGGCCAAGGATCTGTAAAGTTTATAAATAAACGATCAATCTCGCCTTCACCAAAGAAATCCAATAAATTCTCTACATCTTCATTTAAAAATACAACATTTCCCTGCTCAGTATCGCGAACTTTTTCCATCGCAGAAATTAAGACACTGTCATACTTCTCCACCCCAATGAAATTAACATCAGGGTGCAACTCACCCATTCCTGTTAAGAATTGACCTTTTCCTGTTCCTACTTCCACATATAGCGGTTTGTCGTTGCCAAACCATTCATGCCATTTATTTTTATTTTCTTGCGGGTTCTGAATAACAATGGATGGATATTTGTCCATCTCTTCTCTTGCCCACGGCTTGTGACGTAAACGCACCGTAATCACTCCTTCATTTCTTCAACTCAATCATGTATTATAACCTTTATAGTCAGCAATGTATATGAGCACTTCTATTTTAGCATTTTTTATATTTCTGCGATTTCTGCTCTGAATACATACATGAGCATATGCACACTCTATACGTAAAGGCTGCAAAATGACAGCTGGAACACAGCCGTTAGAAAAAAGTGGAGAGTGATTGTATGCCCATTTCAAATCAACATAAAATTGGCTTGCTTTGTGATATTTTAAAGAACCAAGCAGATGAGCACTATATGACTGACGACGAAGCTTCACAGATTGCACGCTTGCTTCAATCCTTAAACAACGACCCTTCTGTAGATCAATCGGTTAAGCAAATCATTGGTGAAATTACCGAGCAGCATCAACTGAATCATGAACCTTTTTTACAAGAGAATGTCGAACAGTGGTTAACTGGTATGAATCAGATAACGTTCGACAGCAATACGGGACATTCCCCAGGAAATAACTACAAATAATTATTTCCTCTTTCATCATTCCCCGGCTTTGACAGCATTTGCATATAAAAAAGGCTGCTCCCTGTGGATCAGCCTTTTTATTATGTGATTTTGCAAATTCGTTATTCTTTATAATCCTCAATTAATAAGGAATGGAGGTATTCTTTAAATTTGTCTACTTCATTAAATTGTTTACGCTCATAATGCCATAGAATGACTGAGATCGTTTGAGAAACCACATACCAGTGCATTCTCTCACGCAATGATTCTCCGAGCAACAATCCATACTCTTTAATCCAGTCTTCCCATTCTTCAGGCGGGATGTAGGAGTAGAGTAATAATCCTAGATCAAGAGCCGGGTCCGCAACCGTTGCACCGTCCCAATCAATTAAATATAGCTGCTCTTCCTCATCTTGAATCCAGTTATTATGGTTAATATCACAATGACACACCACATAATGATCATACGAGACATCATTTAATTGAGATGCTAAAAAAGCCATCCCTGTCTCAATAATATCGTCTTCTACTTGATTTAATTGCAGCTGAACACGCAGGTTGTCTACAATGACTTCTGGCGATAAAGGTTCATTTCCTATTCGCTTAAACATATCAAGCAGCTCGCTTGACCCGTGAATTTTAGCTAAAAGCTCAGCAACTTTTCGTTCTTTCATTTCATAAGCTTTTAACTCACGGCCTTTTACCCAACGCTGTGCTGTTACAACATCACCGTTTTCTAAGCGTTTAGTCCATAGCAGCTTCGGAACAATTCCTTCAGCAGAAAGAACAGCAAGAAATGGTGATGAATTGCGTTTCAGAAATACTTTCTGGTCACCTTGCTGGGCTATATATGCTTCACCTGTCGCTCCACCAGCTGGTTCCACCTTCCAGCCATCTCCTAAAAACATTTCCAACCAATTCACCCTCAATTTCCATTAACTTTCTTTTCACCTTACTGCATTATCTTCTTAGTATAGCGTATTTTGTCGTAATTACCTATCAAAAATTCAATCAATTTCATTAAATAATAATTAAAATAACAATCGAAACCCAGTGTTACGTGCAGTATAAGCTACTTTACACAAAATAAGCAGAGTTTTAGTAGGCAACTCTGCTACGCTAATACATTATAGTATTCTTTAAGAATTGATTTCAATAGTATCAAAAAAGCTCGTTTCCAGTCAATCACCTTCACTCTTTATCTTCCTGTTTCTCTCCCTGCTGGCTGTTAATAAACATGAAAAACTTACAGAAATCTCATGATATCGATTACATTTAAGAAGAATGAAAAAAGACAATTGACAGAAGTATTGTGGATTTGCTTCAATATTGAAAGTACCTAAAAGGAATGCAGCCGACGATTGTCATTATAGCTTAACTTAATTAGGATATCATATAGATAAGCATGGCTATTTGGTATAAACTAAGCTTGTCTAAAAGAGCTATCGAAAATCGTTATAATCGAAGAGCCGAACGGAGGATTTTAGTCAATGAGT
The DNA here is from genome assembly GCF_029094545.1 of Alkalihalophilus pseudofirmus. NCBI lineage: Bacteria > Bacillati > Bacillota > Bacilli > Caryophanales > Bacillaceae > Alkalihalophilus > Alkalihalophilus pseudofirmus. The sequence goes on from NZ_CP117835.1 coordinate 3,320,806, forward strand.
CAACATCCAAACAGAGCACGTTTACTTATTTCATGTCAGGATAAACCTGGCATTGTATCAGCAGTGTCAACATTCCTTCATCAATATGATGCGAATATTGTTCAATCTGATCAATTTTCAACAGACCCTGAAGGCGGTATGTTTTTCATGAGAATTGAATTTGACCTGGGAAATTCAAGCCCTGATTTTCTTCGGTTTAAAAAAGAATTTCATACATTAGCCGATAAATTGGACTTTGAATGGAAAATGGAACTTGCGGCGAGAAAAAAACGCATGGCTATTTTAGTTTCCAAAGAGGATCACTGCTTATTAGAACTTTTATGGAGATGGCGTTCAGGAGAATTACAAGTGGATATTCCATTAATAATAAGCAACCACCCTACTAATAAACAAGTCGTGGAAAGCTATGGAATTCCTTTTTATCATGTACCTGTAACTCGTGATACAAAAGAAGAGGCTGAGCAGGAAGCAATTAATTTACTGAAACAACACGATGTGGATTTCATTGTATTAGCACGCTATATGCAAATCCTTTCACCAACATTCGTAGAATCATTTCCTTATCGAATCATTAATATCCACCATTCATTCTTACCTGCCTTTATCGGAGCTAATCCATACGCGAAAGCATTCGAACGCGGGGTTAAATTAATTGGAGCAACGGCTCACTATGTTACAGATGATTTAGACGAAGGTCCTATCATCGAACAAGATGTTCTTCGTGTTAACCACCGCTACTCTACTCAGGAACTACGTATAGCAGGAAGAAATGTAGAAAGAATCGCGTTAGCCAGAGCCGTAGAATGGCACACAAACGACCAAGTCATCGTCTACGGAAACAAAACCGTCGTATTTTAAAGAAGAAAAGCGGAAGGGTTCGGTTAGATATGAGGATGGTGGAGCTTTGACAATTAGAAGCGCTTTTGGCTTCGTTTGGCGAAGCGAAGCATCCGATTATCTGAACCCTGCAGCTAGACAAGAAAAGCAGAGGCGACTGAGCTGGCATGCGGTAAAATGAGGGGAAGCGATGAGAAGCGTTCTTTGCTTCGTTTGATTCACCGTTTTTACCCGCAGGACAAGGAGCCGCAGCTAGACAGAAAAGCGGGATGACATGATCTGGCATTCGAAAACTTAGGGGAAGCAAAAAGAAGTTGATTTTTGACTTCGTTTGATTCACAAAAGTTTCTTGAAGGGCAATGTCATGAAGCTAGACAAGAAAAGCGGAGGCGACTGAACTGGCATGCGGTAAAATGAGGGGAAGCAATGAGAAGCGTTCTTTGCTTCGTTTGATTCACCGTTTTTACCCGCAGGACAAGGAGCCGCAGCTAGACAAGAAAAGCGGAAGGGTATTACCCGTACTTTAAAAGGCCAAATAAAAATCGATCCTAGATCTAGGATCGATTTTTATTGTAGTTTTTTGAGTTCTACGTTAATATAATCTTCTTCTTCTTTGCTCATTTCAGATTCTATATAAATCAGATGGGCTCCCTCACGACCTTCTGGCAAGGCTAGTTCACCGTACTTCTTGATCCAAAGCAAAAGAGCTTCCTTTAATCCACGCTTTGCCTCTTTTACCGAATACCCAAAGCTGACACAACCTTCAGCTCCTATAATTTCTATCATAATTTCTGTCTGACCCGTCCAATCTGGCACACGCCGGACTTGCCAAGCATAATCATCAATTTTCGGTACTATCTGCATGGGCACCCTCCTCCTCAACTATTACGACGTCACGTGACTGTTTCAATAAACCGCCGGATGATTAAAGACGATTATATCAGCTAATCAAATACACAAATAAAATCCCTATGCCTTGCATAGGGAACGTTTAACATCCTTACCTATTATACGGATTTCTTCTTTTAAATTCAATCTCGATCCGTTATTTGTAATCTTCAGTTAAGTCTCCTGATTTTCCATTCTTTGAAACGCCATCGTATGTGTATATCCTAAGAGAACTTCAGCTGCTTTTAATTGCTGATGTTTTATTGGAGAAGGATTTTTTGCAAGCTTGTAATGCCAATCTGCTTTGTTACGCTGATCAATGAATTCGACTTTCTTACCTGTAAGGTGGCCGTCAATCAATCCATTCGGAGACAAGACTACCTTTCGAATGGGTATGCTTAACTCTTCAGCCTCTAAGATCGGTTTAATCACACCGCTCATTCTCGATAATGAGAGCAATGGACTAATTCGCTTTTTTTTCGTTTGGTCGATATACTCTGTCCAAAACCGTTCTGAGCTCGCTTCAAATATACTATGTTCATGTCCATCTAGAAGGGCCACGCATATTACTTCATTAGGTGTAATCAAAATAATATCCAACTCAATAGGAGCTTTCTTAATATAGAAAACGGGCCTGTACATCACAAAGAAATTATCTGGCAGATGCTGAGTAAAAAAACGAAGGACCTCATCTCTTTTATAACGAGGGTGGAGGGAGGATTCTTCAAGTAAGGAAGAACTTGCCCATCTTAGTTGTGAATGAAATAATTCCTGTAAGAACCTTTCTTTTACTTGCTCAAGACTAAGAGAAGGGTCCATCTTTTCCTTTTCTTCCTCCACATCTAACTCTTCTATATTTGATTGGCTGCGCTTAGCTTTCCAGCTTTTCATCTTTCTAACAGCTTGACTGAAAAAGCTGCCTTCTTTTTCTATTAATACCTCATCCTGAGACTGCTCGATGTTAGTATGGTCTGCCTGTTGAAGACGCTCCCATTCAGTTTTCAGAAATTCCCATCGTTCTTTCTTCATTCTAGTAAACTGACTAGGGTATCTGTGAAGATCTGATTGATACCTTGAAACATAGTCTTCTAGTTTAATTAAATGTGCCATCGTTATCCCCCCGACTCTTGGGTGAACCTATTCTAATAAAGAAATAGTACCATACCTTCTTCAAAATTAGAATGAATAGGCCAAGACTCCCCTTTTTTCCCACGATTCACCCAAACATTTACATGATTACCTGTTAGAAGAATACCGTAATGATTAATGCTACTACTATGGCACTAACAGTCATCGCAATAGAACTGGCGGCACCGTCTAGTTCCCCATTTTCAAATGCCTTTGCCGTTCCAATAGCATGGGACGCACAACCCATTCCTATTCCTCTACTGATCGGGTGAGTAATGTTAAACCATTTATATAAAAAAGGGGATAACACAGCCCCTCCTATACCTGCTATCATGACAAAAACAGCAGCTAAAGGGGCAGCGCTGCCAAGATTATAAGCAATCTCCATCGCAACGGGTGTGGTAATAGACTTGGGAGCAAGGGCCCCGATGATGGAAGAATCAATCCCTAGCCATCTAGATAGCAGCACTCCGCTGAAAACGCCGATAAACGCACCTACTGTAATACTTAAAAGAATAGGGAGAATAAACCGTTTAAGCATAGGCAGCTGCTTGTATAATGGATAAGCAAGAGCAACAACTGCAGCACCTAGTAACTCATCTAACCATCTGCTTCCCTCTTTGTACAAGTGATAATCTATATCTAATAGAAGTAATAGCAGAATAATAGATAGTGTAGACGTCAAAATTGGCAATGTAAATGGATGAGAAACACGTTTATAAAAGATTTTGGCAAATCCATATATGATAATCGTTAAGGCAAGCATGATGATCGTTATACTCCATTCATTCATTACTATACTCCTTTCTATTAGGCTGCAGTCGCTTATTCTCCATTTTATGTATACACCATTGACTAACCAGTCCTGCGATTCCAAACACCAAGATTGTACTTATTAGTGTAATGACAATTAATAAGGAGCCTTTACCGCGGAAGACATCAAAATATTCCATCACTCCTACGGTTACAGGAATAAAAAGCAACGGCATATGGCGTATTAAAAAGGTTGTCCCCTTTTCAATTCTTGTAACTGGAATGATTTTTGTTACGAGCAAGATAAATAATAAAAGCATGCCTATAATACTTCCAGGGATGGACAATGATAAAGCTTGCTGAATCCATACCCCTAACCTATAAAACCCGTATAAAATAGCGATATGTATGAGTACTTGCATAAAAGAGATTACCTTCATCCGGCTATTCACCTCCTAAATTAAAACGTTGAATTTCTTTATATTTTGGACTTTGCTTCGGGTAGATTTCAATTAGCTGAAAATACGGTATATCCCACTCTACAAAGGATTCAGTAAATGGATCATCTGACAATAAAAATTCCATTTGTCCAACCCATTTTTTAGCAATAGTCATATGTGGACGGTACGGTCTGTTGTCTGTACGCAGGTCTAAATTTTGAGATACACCATTTATTTCTCTTTGGAGTTTATGAAGCTTTTCTAGATTGCCATGAACATCTGCCCAAAGAATGCGTGGTGAACGTTCATTACCGAATGTGTTTAGCCCGCCTATCCTTAAAGTAAAGCTAGAGAGCCCACTTGAGTTGAGGGTCTGATTTATCTGTTCAATCAATTCTTGCCTTTTCTTAGTTGATACAGCCCCTAGAAATACGAGCGTAATATGCAGATCCTCTGGATGAGGCCATTGTTTAAATGGATATTGTTTTTTCAAATCAGCTAAGTGCTTACCATACAGTTCTTTAATTTCCGTGCTAACTGGCACTGACAAAAAATAATGTTGTTCGTTCATACTAAGACCGCCTTTTTCATCCTAAGAACTCCTTTTATGGAACTGTCTTTTGGGGTACTCTTATAAATGATATTGTATCAAAAGAAAGAATGAATATAAGTAAAACATTTATTTATCATCTTTTCCTATCTTGTTAATAGGAAATCAAAACACAGCTGTGATAAACTATACGTATAGAAATCAGGATTGGATGTGGAATGATGAGAGTAGTTAATAATATGGCAGAATTAATTGGTCAAACGCCACTTGTAAAGTTAAATCGCATCCCAGCTCCAGGCGGTGCCAAAGTTTATCTCAAAATGGAAATGATGAACCCAAGCGGAAGTGTAAAAGACCGCGCTGCATACAATATGATTATAGAAGCCGAGAAACAAGGTCATTTAAAGGAAGGCTCAACCATCATTGAGCCAACAAGCGGAAATACAGGTATTGGCTTAGCGATGAATGCCGCAGCTAAAGGATACCGTGCGATTTTAGTCATGCCTGACACGATGTCACAAGAGCGAATTAATTTACTAAAAGCCTACGGTGCAGAGGTAGTACTGACAGAAGGCGATAAGAAAATGCCAGGTGCCATTGAAAAAGCGCATGAATTAGTAAAAGAAATACCAAATAGTTACATGCCTATGCAGTTTGAAAATGAAGCAAACTCAGATGCGCATCGCAAAACAACGGCTGTAGAAATTAAAACCGCGCTTGATAGTGTAGATGAATCATTATCTGCTTTTGTAGCTGCATCAGGTACAGGCGGTACGATTACTGGGACAGGTGAAGAACTAAAACGTTTCTACCCAGAGGCCTCTATTCATGTAGTAGAGCCTGCAGGTTCACCAGTCTTATCTGGAGGCAAGCCAGGACCTCATAAATTAGTCGGTACAAGTCCTGGATTTATCCCTCCTATCCTTAATGAGCAAGTGTATGATGAAATCTTGAAAATTGAAGATGAGGATGCTTACCGCGTTACACGAGAACTTGCCCAACAAGAAGGGATTCTCGTCGGTCCATCTTCAGGTGCTGCTTGCTTTGCAGCGCTAGAAGTAGCTAAACGCTTATCACCTGAGGATGTGGTTGTAGCGATTGCTTGTGATACGGGTGAGCGTTATTTATCTACTGACTTATTCGAGTTTAATGATTAAGTTTAATGATTAATAAGAAAAAGCGGAGAGATTAATGATCTCTCCGCTTTTATTATTTAGCAAGCTCATAAATAGCCTCAGCATAGATAGCTGCTGATTTAACTAAATCATCAATTAAAATGTACTCATCCTTTTGATGGGCAACATCTTCTCTTCCAGGAAACATCGGTCCAAAGGCTACGCCCACATCAAGTGAACGAGCATAGGTTCCTCCCCCGATCGCAAGTAAATCGGCTTTCTCACCTGTTTGGCGCTCATATACTCCTTGAAGCGTTTTAATGAGAGGATGGTCTCCCTCTACATAGCTTGGTGTCATATGATCAATCACCTTAACTTCTGCTTGATTATTCTTTGCTGCCACTTTTAATGCATGAATAATCTTATCTCCATCAGCGGTCACCGGATACCTGATATTTAACCCAACTGTACAAGCAGACCCACGCTGAAATGAAACTTTACCAACATTTATTGTTAAGGGGCCAGATACCTTATCCTCTTCATTTATACCTAACGTTTCGCCATTAAAGTCACCTTGAAGCTTCTCTCCTAACAGCGAAATAAAAGACGGAATACCTTTTAATGGAAGCGAGTGCATGAACTCTGCTAAGTAAAGGCTGGCATTCATTCCTCTCTCAGGTGTGGAGCCATGGGCGGACTTCCCAAATATAGATAAAACGAGGTTCTCCTTCGTATGGTCAAAAGAACCTTCTAGCGTTTTTTTATCTAAAAATGTTGCAAATGAATTGATAATCGAAGCGAGGTGTTCCTCGTTCCCCTTCAACTTCACTTCTGCAGATTCTGGCACCATATTTAAACGTTCGCCTGACTTAAATGTTTCTAGTTTAACCTCTCCGTCTGAATCTTTTTCGGAGAATTTAAGTTCTACATCCATAATTCCCTTTTCTGCATGAATAATGGGAAAGTCAGCATCAGGTGCGAAGCCGATTGTCGGCATTTCTTCATGCTTAAAATAATGCTCTACACATCTCCAGTTGCTTTCCTCATCCGTCCCGAAAATAATCCGAACACGCTTTGACAACTCTACATTTAATTCTTTTACTAAGGCTAAGGCAAAAAAAGCTGCCATTGTTGGACCTTTGTTATCTATTGCCCCTCTAGCAAACAGTTTCCCTTCCCGAATCTCTGCAGCAAATGGCGGGCTTGTCCACCCCGTTCCTGCCGGTACCACATCGAGATGACATAATATACCTACACTCTCTTTTCCAGAGCCATGTTCTACATACCCCGCATACCCATCAAGATTCTTAACAGAAAAACCACGATCTTCACCTTCTGTTAACATATGTTGCAGTGCGTTTGCAATTCCCTTACCAAACGGCTGGCCTGCTGATGCCGTCGACTCATCTAAAACACTGTTAATACGCAGAAATTCTTGAGTTTCATTTATTAACTGATCTTTTCTTTTTTCTACTTCTTTGAGCCAATTAATCTTCATTTTTCCGATTCTCCTTTACATACATAAACAATAGTCAAGCAAAACCTTTGCTAAATTTCAAGAATTATTATAGAATATAGGTGTCTGGAGGGTTCGATGTGATCATGTGTTTCTAAATCACTATCACGAACCAATATCAACATTACCTTGCTATAAGATAAAAATCAAATGACCCACTACAACCAAGATTTGTGTAATGTTCTTATTACGTTAAGATGAGAAATCATTTCTCACTCTTAGCTGGCAGTCAAGAGCCAGAAAATAAGAACGCATCTACATCTCATCCCCCTCTGACGGTAAGTGATCCGCTGTAGTCCTGCATATATATGTTTAAAGAAGCATAGAATGTGCTATAGGACTAGGTCATGATTATGAATAAGGAGTGGTTTTTTGAAAACTTCAACTGATCGTATGCTGACCCGTATTAAATCCATTTACCTCTACATCAAACAAAGGGGGACCGTCACGACGACTGAATTGGTTGAAGAATTCGGGATTACCCAACGCACCATCCAGCGTGACTTGAATGTACTAGAGTACAATAATCTTGTTAGCAGTCCTTCAAGAGGAAAATGGAGCGTAACAGACAGAAAAACACGCGTTTCATAGTTTCTTTAACTTGAAATTGCTGTATGCTGGACACTACCTTACGAATTGATAACGACTTCTATGAGAACATGCATAATACTTAAAGCCACAAAAAGACGAAAGGAGCAGATCCTTTCGTCTTTTTGTGGCTTTAATTTTGTTCTTTGAATTCTTCTCTTCATTAAAGATCGTATTAACAATTTAGTTCTTCAAATTAGTTCTTCAAACAAGGCCAGCTTATCTTCTTCAGTCAGCTCCCGGACCATGCCCTTTTCTAAACTTGGATCAAGCTTCAAGCCACCTATTGATATGCGCTTTAAAAACGTCACTTTCTTGTCTACTGCTTCAAACATTCTTTTTACTTGATGAAACTTTCCTTCAGTAATCGTTAATTCGATCTCCGATTGCTCTCCTGCGGTAATGATGGTTAAATCAGCAGGTTTTGTTACGTATCCATCCTCAAGGGTTACTCCATTTTTAAATAAACCAATGTCCTCTTCTGTTACGGTTCCTTTTACTTTGGCATAATACGTTTTTTTGACATGTTTCTTGGGTGACATCAAAGAGTGAGAAAATTTCCCGTCATTTGTAAGAAGCAGCATTCCTTCCGTATCTTTATCGAGCCTGCCAACCGGGAATGGATCATATAATAGATATGATTCATCTAACAGGTCTATAACGGTTTTATGATGGTTGTCTTCCGTAGCAGAAATGACGCCTTGCGGTTTATTTAACATTAGGTAAACATACGGCTTATATTCTACCAGTTCGCCAAGGACTGTCACATCGGATTGGTCAGGGTCTACTTTATATGAACCATCTTTTATCACCTTTTCATTAATTCGTACACTGCCGTTTTTAAGAACTTTTTTCACTTCTTTTCGTGAACCATATCCCATGTTCGAAAGCAATTTATCTAGCCTCATCCTTCTTCACCTTTCTATCGATTACTTTATGGTGGATTTTAACTATTCGATTTCAACTCATCAATAATAGACATTGCAAATCCACCCAGATCATTGTTTAAGTACCCCCGAACCACACCAGGTGCAATCTGCTTTTGGATCTGTTTTGTTACCTGATTTGAAAGCTTCATCTCTTTGGCTTTAGCTTCAATTTGGATAAGCATTTTCAAAGTTTCTTCCGTAGCGAGTTTATTCGCAGCCAGTACATCCTCTTCACTCACCAGCTCCACCCTGAGAGCTGGAAAGAGTGTTTGAACTTTCTCTTTAAAGTGTCCGCATTCAGGCGGAATCGCTAATAAACCATCCTTATCCTTCAGCAATTGTGCCGCGTGCCCAACTAGTTTACACGGAAGCAATGTTCTTCCCTTTACTAGCGGCATCACATCTTTTTCCAATAAGGCAGTGGCAAAATGAAAAATAATGACATCTTCATCTAAGTGATGGATATGCTCTGTAAAGAATTCCTCATAGGCATTCTTAGGAAGACAAACGAGCATCATTTCTGCCTTCTTAAGTTCTTCTTTTTTAACAGGGACTGCAAATGGATACTGACTTGTGAGCTCCCTTACTGTCTTCTGATTTCTTCCGTACACTCCAACTCGGTCATGTTTTATTTGAGAGAGCAACGCTTTACCTAGACGTCCTGAGCCTATGATAATAACCATTTTGACCCCTCCTGTTTAAATAATAAAAGAGCTGCAATCGGGTGATTAACAGCTCTTATGAAGCAATCTCTTCTGTTTGGAACATATAGTGGCGGGTACGCATTCCAACATTCAAGACAATTCCAACGGCCAGCATATTCGTTATAAGCGAACTACCACCGTAGCTGATAAACGGAAGAGCAAGACCTGTAATCGGCATTAATCCGATCGTCATCGCGATGTTTTGGAATACTTGGAACACAAGTAACCCAATTACACCAGCAACTAAATACGTACCATATAAATTATTACATGTCAGCGCAATGATAATCATGCGATAAAAAATCAAGAAATACGTAACAAGTAAAACAGTAGCTCCTATAAAACCAAACTCCTCACCGATAACGGTAAAGATAAAGTCGGTATGAATTTCTGGTATTGTATCACTTTGTGTTTGCACACCTTGTAGATAGCCGCTTCCATAAAGCTGACCTGAACCAATACCACGGATAGCCTGCGTTAACTGATAGCCGTAGCCAGACGCATATCCTTCTGGGTCAAGCCAGCCATAAATTCTCTCGAGCTGATGCTGTGCAATAATCTTTGTAAATATTTCAAAATGATTATTGTGGAGCCAGACTAAGGAAATAATCCCCGTGACAGCAGATAAGCCTAAAAAGCCAAGAATCCTCCATGCAATACCTGACATTAACAGCATTGTAGCAATAATACTTGCAATAACAAGTGCCGTACCTAGATCTGGCTGCTGAAGTATGAGAAAGAATGGAGGCAGCCCTACCGCTAGAACTTTAGCCACCACAATCATATCTGATTTGAAGTCTTTTTCCCTTCGCTCTGTGGTAATCTTGTACAGCAGATGGGCTAAAGCTAAGATAACAAAAATCTTAACAAATTCAGAAGGCTGCGGCTGTGCAAAACCTAGGTTTAGCCAGCGCGTTGACCCGTTTCTAAATACCCCGAGCGGAGTAAATGAAACAAGCATCAGTGCAATCATTCCTATTGCATAAAGCGGAATCGAAAAGTTTTTAAATAAATCGTAATCCATTACCATCACAAATGCCATGACGAGAGTACCAGCAACAAAGAATATGACCTGCCTTCTTAGGAATAAGGTAGGGTCACTGCTGAAATACTGCCCAGATCCGCTATAGATAGCCAGCAGGCTAAAACACATCAACACAAACAAGAGAAAAAGCAATGTATAATCAATTTGTTGCAAATTTGTTTTACGTTCTTCCATTGTCTCCTCCAAACGAAACAACTACACCTATACGCATTTAGGCAGTCAACGGTTCATCTTCATGCTGGTTCAGCCGCTTTTGCCGGATGTTATTTCTAGATATATTTGCAAGTATCGCTATTGATACTAATGTAACAAGCAACGAAGATCCCCCGTTACTAACGAGCGGAAGCGGAATTCCTGTAATAGGCAAGAGTCCTGATACTGCTCCCACATTAAAAATAACTTGAATAGCAATTTGGAACACAATTCCAAATGCAAGCAAACTGCCAAATGGACTTTTACAGCGAGTTCCAATAATAACACCGCGGAACAAAATTAATCCGTGACATGCTAATACGAAAATAACACCTAAAAACCCTAATTCTTCTGAGACAATCGCTAAAATAAAATCAGTATGTGCCTCAGGTAAGTATAGAAGCTTTTGTACACTTTGTCCAAGCCCCGTACCTGTTAATCCCCCATGAGCAATGGCTATGTAGGAATTAACGAGTTGTAGTCCATCGCCGAATTGATCGGAAAATGGATCTGTAAAAGAAGTAAGACGCCTTATTCGGTAAGGCTCTGTAATAGCGAGGGTCGCAAACAGACCGCCTCCTACAAGCCCCAACCCTAATAAATGTCTAAATCTAGCCCCTGAAAAGAAAACAATTAATAAAGAAACCATTAAAATCGATGTAGCAGTACCTAGGTCTGGCTGAAGCATAATCAGTCCAAAAATAACCGCAACCACAACGAGCGGCGGAAGAACCCCTTTGATAAACTGATCAATGTACACTTGTTTTTTGGAATAGACATGTGCAAGGTAAATGACAATTCCGATCTTCACAAATTCTGAGGGCTGCAAATTAAGCGGACCAATACGAATCCAGCGCTGGGCCCCTCCTACTTCATGACCTAACGGGGTTTTAACAAGGATTAAGGATAATACCATAAACCCGACAATAACTATGGCAAGCTTTCTATATAGCCGGTATGGAAAGTGCATGAAGAATAAAAAAGCTGGTATGGCAAGCAAGAACCACACAGCTTGTCTTGTAATAAAATGATAAGGATTGTTAAACTTATCAATCGCCAATACATAACTTGAGCTAAATACCATTAACAGACCGAACCCAGCTAATAGGAACGTTGTAATGATAAGAACCCAATCATTATCTTTAATAAATGAATATTTCATCCGGTCCCCCAACTTGTTCAGTCTTTATTTTTTTCCATGACTGTTCTAGCTTGATTCATTATATCAAACGACTGAAATTAGAAAAAGGGGCTTTCGTTGCCAACACTTGTCGAAATAACGGCGTTTAGACAAGATTCATCATATCCTTCAATATTTTACATGATTACGTAAAAAAAGAAAGACCATTAAAAGACCATTAATTGAAGATAAAAATTGAAAAAGCTGACTGCCACGGCAATCAGCTTCTCTCACCTGTTCCTTTAACTATTCTCTTTGGCGGCCTTTTTTCGTTTTAGAAAGCGAAAGCGGTGGCCTAATACTTTTTCTGCAAGACCAGATCGGTATACTAAATACCCATAAACAAGAGCACCGATCCCAACACCTATGAACATAAGAATAAAGCTGTTCAGTCTTGTATCAAGAGGCATAAACGATTGAAGTCCGTTAATGGCTAATATGACCGCTCCTGCCATGACCCCTGAAAACATTAATACAAGAAGGAATCGTTTAAAAATGGAGGAGTAATCAAATTGCGCATAGCGGCCAATCGACCACACATTAATCATAATCCCTACTAGGTAACCAGCATAAGTCGATACAATCGCCCCAGCCGGCCCCATGAGAATCAGCATTAAATAGTTTAAAGCTAACTTAACAAACAATGCAGCTACAAGAGATAAGACTGCTTGCTTTTGACGATTCATCCCTTGCAAAATCGCAGCTGTTACAGCAAATAGCGAGAATAGCAGCGTCATAGGTCCATAATATTGTAAAACCATTCCGCCAATCGCTAAATCTTCAAGTCCATAAAGCGAAGCAAACACTGGGTAAGCAAGTGCTGCCATCCCTACTGCAGCTGGTACAGAGATAAATAAAATAATCTGATACGTCTGAGTGATTTGACGCTGCAAGGCATCGTGATCACCAGAAGTAAAAGACTTCGTAATCGTCGGCACTAATGTAATCGACAATGCCGTTGCTAAAGCCATCGGTATAAGCACAATTTTATGGACAGATTGATTTAGCGCTCCAAAGAATGCCTCGGAAACTGCCTCATAAGAAGTACCTGAAAGAGCGTTATTTACGGTAAATAAATCAACATACTGAAACAAAGGAATGGCCAAGCCAACAAATGATAAAGGCAGTGCATAAGCAATCAGTTCCTTATACATTTGAGGAAGCGTTAAGTCATGCCTTATCGTACTTTCTTCTACTTGCTTTAAAATATGCTTCCTTCGTTTAAACCAATAATATAAAAGAACCGCAAGTCCGCCAAGCCCTCCGACAAAGGCGCCGAATGTAGCAAATCCGACGGCTAGACCGATACTGCCATCCCCAACCCCTACAATTATAAAGGCCATTGCAAGGATAAAAGAAATACGAACAACTTGTTCAACTACTTGTGACACACTTGTCGGCCCCATGGATTGAAACCCTTGGAAATACCCTCGAATAACAGCCATCACCGGGACAATGATCAGCGCAACACTGACCATACGGATGGTGAAAATAACATCTGCTTGAGTGTTACCGCCAGGCTTTTCAACAGGAAGAATACTAGGTGCCAAAACAGGCGCCAACAGAAACAGCGTCAGAAACGCTAGAAACCCTGTAATAGACATAAATAATAAGCCAGATTTGAATAATCGATGACCGGTTTCATAATCTCCTAGTGAATGATATTTAGAAACAAACTTAGATACGGCTAAAGGAACACCGAGTGTAGCTAAACTTAATATGACTACATATTGTGCATATCCGTATCCATATAAAGCAAGACCTACTTGTCCTACCAGCGCAGAAAACGGAACAATATAGACAAAACCAAGGATCTTCGAGATAAGCGTCGCAGCCGTTAGAACCATTGTGCCACGCATTAATTTTTGATCAGCCATCTTTTCCTCCTACTTTTACTAGAACACTTCGTAACAAACACCTCTATTTTTCACTTCTAAAAACGATATTTAACACTAGTAAGCATTGTAGCATAGAGACACACTAAATATTTAGTAATTATATAAAAAAGTCTATTCGAGAAATAACTGCATTTGAGATAAAACTTCCATTCATTAAAATGTGCGACATATCAAGACAAACTTCCTTTTGCCTATAAAAGATGCTACTCTAAAACAATCAAATGAAGATAAATAAGGTGATATAAATGAATAAACATGTAATTGTCATTGGCGGCGGTCCAGCCGGGCTAATGGCTTCTATTGCTGCAGCGGAACATGGAGCAAATGTGACGCTTCTTGATAAAGGAAATAAACTTGGTCGAAAGCTGGCTATTTCAGGAGGCGGCCGCTGCAATGTGACAAACAGAATGGACTTGCAAGAATTAATTGCTCACATCCCTGGAAATGGCCGGTTTATGCACAGCCCGTTTTCTGTCTTTAATAATGAAGACATTATTACCTTCTTTGAAGGGCTTGGTATCGAGTTAAAAGAAGAAGACCGAGGCAGAATGTTTCCGGTTAATGATAAAGCAACGACTGTTGTCTCTACTCTTCTAAATCGTATTCGTGCACTGAATGTCAATATCCGAACAAATACAGGAGTAAAATCCCTGCAATTTAACGAGGAAAAAGTCCACTCTGTTCAATTACAAAATGGTGAAACTCTCGAGGCTGATGCTGTTATCGTCGCTACAGGCGGTAAATCAGTACCTCATACCGGCAGTACTGGTGATGCATACCCGTGGGCAGAGGAAGCTGGACATACGATTACAGAACTCTACCCTACAGAAGTTCCAATCACATCAAATGAGCGCTTTATTAAGCAAAAGCAGCTCCAAGGCTTGTCCCTTAGAGACGTTCATCTCTCTGTTATAAACCCTAAAGGAAAATTGATCAAAACCCATGACGGTGATATGATTTTTACTCACTTTGGAATTTCCGGTCCGGCTGCTCTTCGCTGCAGCCAGTATGTGGTTAAAGCATTAAAGAAGTTTTCCGTTAAGACCATTGAAATGCAAATTGACCTTTTTCCTGACACTAATAAAGAAATGCTCTTTCAAGATTTAGTGAAACGCGTCAAAGAGGAACCAAAAAAATCCTTAAAGAACTTATTAAAAGGCTTTGTACCTGAACGTTTTCTTTTATTTATGTTCGAGCAGCTGGACCTAGATAGTACTCAGGCAGCTAACACTTTTTCACATGACCGCTTACGTGACATTTCCGGCTTCTGTAAGGCCTTTTCTTTTAAAGCAAACGGTACGCTCTCTATAGAAAAAGCGTTTGTTACAGGCGGAGGCGTTTCTGTTAAAGAAGTAGAACCGAAAACGATGCAGTCTAAGAAGAAGCAAGGTCTCTTCTTCTGCGGAGAAGTATTAGATATTCATGGATATACAGGAGGATATAATATTACCTGCGCCTTCTCTACTGGCTACACGGCTGGAAAAGCAGCAGGCGAGCTAGTCAGCTCATTATAGGGGAATTTAAGTTATTCACAATTCCACAGATCACTCCCCTTAATAAACCAATATTTGTCCGTTTAGATTTCAACAGACTGTGTATAACTCGTTTTTTACCCACAAGTTATACACAGTCTGTTAGTATTTTCTGAAAATTTGTTGATAACGCTTTCTTTATTAACAAATTTATGTGGATATAATATGTGATTGAATATTCATTCATTTAATGATAAAAGAAAAGAGGAGCTGCCCTTGTGGACAGCTCCTCTTTGTTCTTTAATGAATCGGCGCAATTGGGTGCTGAAATCATACATAACCATCTGGCATCGACGCATATCTCAGTTGAACCGACGCATAAACAACTTGAAAACTTATAATTGCGCTTCAGCAACCGGCTGAGCGGCTTCCGCCAGAACAGTCGCTTACACTTTTCTCATTGTCTAGCTTCAGCTCCTTGCCCTGCGGGTAAAAACGGTGAGTCAAACGAAGTCTAAGTTCGGACTTCTGTTTGTCTCCCCTCAATTTACCGCATGCCAGAACAGTCGCTTACACTTTTCTCATTGTCTAGCTTCAGCTCCTTGCCCTGCGGGTAAAAACGGTGAGTCAAACGAAGTCTAAGTTCGGACTTCTGTTTGTCTCCCCTTATTTTACCGCATGCCAGAACAGTAGCTTACTCTTTTCCTTTTACCCTACTACAATATTAACCAGCTTTCCTGGGACGGCGATAATTTTTCTTACCGTTTTGCCGCCGATTGCTTCTTGAACTTTGTCGTCATTCTTTGCGATTTCTTCCATTTGATCGCGTGATGCGTCTGCTGGAATTACAAGCTTTGCACGTACTTTACCGTTAATTTGAACAACTACTTCTACTTCATTTTCAACAAGAAGTGATTCTTCGTATGTTGGCCACTCAGCATATGTGATGGTTTCGTTGTGTCCAAACTTCTCCCAAAGCTCTTCTGCAATGTGAGGAGCGAGTGGCGCTAGAAGCTTAACAAAGCCTTCCATTAACTCACGTGGAAGCTTCTCTTGTTTGTAGGCATCATTGATGAACACCATCATTTGAGAAATTCCAACGTTAAAGCGAAGCGCTGCAAAGTCTTCCGTCACTTTTTTGACCGTTTGGTGGTACGTACGGATAAATTCATCTGTTCCTTTTGTATCTGTGATTGCAGGGTTCAACTCGTTTGTCTTTTCATCGATAAATAGACGCCATACACGATCTAAGAATCTGCGTGCTCCGTCTAAGCCGTTTGTAGACCAAGCGATCGATGCATCAAGAGGTCCCATGAACATCTCGTATAAACGCAGTGTATCTGCACCATGGCTATCAACGATATCATCAGGATTAACTACGTTTCCTTTTGATTTACTCATCTTCTCATTGTTTTCACCAAGAATCATTCCTTGGTTATAAAGCTTTTGAAACGGCTCTTTCGTTGGCACAACTCCAAGGTCGTAAAGGAACTTGTGCCAGAAGCGTGCATACAACAAGTGAAGAACCGCATGCTCTGCTCCGCCAATATAAATATCTACAGGCAGCCATTGCTTTAATTTTTCAGGATCTGCTAGGGCTTCGCTGTTGTTTGGATCGATGTAGCGAAGATAATACCAGCAGCTTCCTGCCCAGTTAGGCATTGTGTTTGTTTCGCGTCTGCCCTTCATGCCCGTTTTAGGATCTGTCACTTCAAGCCATTCTTTATGGTTAGCAAGCGGTGATTCTCCTGTATCAGACGGCTTGATCTCATCCATTTTTGGCAAAGTTAATGGCAGTTCTTCATAAGCGACCGGTGTCATTGAACCGTCTTCCCAGTGAATCATAGGAATTGGCTCACCCCAGTAACGCTGGCGGCTGAATAACCAGTCACGTAGACGGTACGTTACTTTTTTCGTTCCGTAATGATTCGCTTCAAGCCATTCAATCATATTTGTAATAGCAGCTTCTTTATCAAGGCCGTTAAGGAAGTCAGAATTTACATGCTCCCCGTCACCTGTATAAGCCTCTTTTCGAACGTCTCCGCCAGCTACTACTTCAATAATTTCAAGGTCAAACGTCTTAGCGAACTCATAATCACGCTCATCATGAGCCGGAACAGCCATAATTGCTCCAGTACCGTAGCTTACAAGTACGTAATCAGCAATCCAGATCGGAATACGTTTACCGTTGGCAGGGTTTACAGCAAATGCACCTGTAAATACGCCCGTCTTTTCTTTAGAAAGCTCTGTACGCTCTAAATCACTCTTTAATGCCACTTGTTTTTTATACTTCTCAACAGCTTCTTGTTGTTCTGCTGTTGTAATTACATCTACCAGCTTATGTTCAGGAGCAAGCACCATATAAGTTGCGCCAAATAATGTATCCGGACGAGTCGTGAATACATCAACTTTCTCCGCGTCGTGTCCGTCTACTTTAAATGTCACCTCAGCCCCTTCTGAACGGCCGATCCAGTTGCGCTGCATATCTTTGATGCTTTCTGACCAATCAAGCTCATCAAGGTCTTCTAACAAGCGGTCAGCATAAGCTGTAATTTTCAGCATCCATTGTTTCATCGGACGACGTTCTACAGGGTGCCCCCCGCGCTCACTTTTCCCGTCAATAACTTCTTCATTCGCAAGTACTGTTCCAAGAGCAGGGCACCAGTTTACAGCTACTTCATCAATGTAAGCCAACCCTTTTTCATAAAGCTTTAAGAAGATCCATTGTGTCCATTTATAATAATCAGGGTCAATCGTATTCACTTCTCGGTCCCAATCATAAGAGAAACCAAGTGACTTAATTTGACGGCGGAACGTATCAATATTTTTCAGCGTAAATTCAGCTGGATCGTTTCCCGTGTCTAGTGCATATTGCTCTGCCGGAAGTCCAAATGCATCCCAGCCCATTGGATGAAGCACGTTATACCCTTGCATTCTTTTCATACGTGATAGAATATCTGTTGCCGTATAGCCTTCTGGGTGACCAACATGCAGGCCAGCTCCTGATGGGAATGGAAACATATCTAAAGCATAAAACTTTGGCTTATCTGCCTCTTCTGTTGTTTTGAACGTTTTATTTTCTTCCCAATGCTTTTGCCACTTTTTTTCAATGTCTAAATGTGAAAACGACATATCTTTTCCTCCTTTGAGTTTATACGTATTGTTGTCATCCTGCCTGCTTGAGCTATCTATTCATGATTGCCACGCAACCTCATTTTCAATCGAACGATTAGGGTTAAATTGAAATCACAAGATTTTAAATCGCTAATGATTTTAAGAAACAAAAAACTCCCGCCCCTAACAATAGTCAGGGACGAGAGTTGTGTTATTCCCGCGGTACCACCCAAATTAACAAGTAACATTACTTGTTCGCTCAGCACGCTTAACGGACGTGACCCGTTGAGAATTACTACATTTTTCACTCTCAAAACTAAAAGGCGAGTTCATCATATCCTTCTGGCAGACTTTCAGCAGCCGTCTGCTCTCTTATTTCCCAGATATCATTACTACTCCTTCTAAACGTCTTAATATGAACTTAATTAGTATTGTATGAAGTGAATCGTTCGATGTCAAGCTTTAACAACACTATATTCCGATTTAACTCGGCAGGTTCATCTCTTCTTTTTCCAAGGACATGTTTCTCTTAATAATAGGGGTGTCATATTTCATTAGAAACACGATTGCTATTCCAAACATACCTAAGAGCACATAAATGAGAATAGTCATTGAATAGAAATCAACTAACATTCCTCCAAGTAATGGTCCGATCATTTTCCCTCCAGTAGACACACTGTTGACAATCCCTTGATAAAACCCCTCTTTTCCTTTCGGAGCTAAATCATTTGCTATCGTCGGTACAGCCGGCCATACAAACATTTCACCAAACGTCAAGATGATCATCGCAGCTAAAAATCCGCTGAAGATTGTTGCTTCAGACAGCACGATATAAGAAGCCATAAAAATAATGACACCTACAATCATTTGACCTTTTAAGGACATCTTACCCCTTTTAATCAGCCATGAGACCACAGGCTGGGCAAAAACGATCATTAGACCGTTCACTGTCCAAAACAAACTATATTGCTGCAATGAGATACCAAGAGATTGAGTATGAACAGACACATTAGCCTGCCACTGCGTGTAGGCAACCCAGCAAATAAAAAAGGCAACCGATAGCAAAAATAATGAATGAAGCCGGTAATTGCTTCTGAGAGAAGTCTTTTGTTCAAATACATTCGCAGTTTGAGCATTAGCTGCTTTCGCCTTCATCCCCCTAAATGCAAAGATAACGAATACGAGCAGAAAAGCATACATCGCAGCATTCGCGCTAAACACATAGGTTAATTGAATAGAAGCAACGACCCCGACCAATGCTGTTCCGAGCGCTACTCCTACATTTTGCGCGACGTACATGGCATTAAACGGCTTTCTTCCCCCTTCAGGCCAAAGACTGCCAGCTAAGGCATACATCGCTGGAAACATCATTCCAGAACCAAATCCAAGCCCCATCAATAAAAACATATAAAAGTAATAGCTATGAAAAAAGGCCAATATCGTAGCACTTATGGTTGTAATAATAATAGATAAAATCATCGTCCGGTAGGCACCTATTTTATCAAACAATCTTCCGCCGATAAGGTTGCCGATCACCCCGGCGAAAGCATTAAGCATTAATATAAATCCAGCTGCTGTTAACGAGCGTCCTAATTCTTGGTGGATGATAATCGCATTTAGCGGCCATAAAAAAGAAGCCCCCGTTACATTAATCACCATCGCCACTACTAACAGCCAAAGAGCCTTAGGCATAATAGCGCCCTCCTTCTTCTAACGTGTAACGCGAAGCATTATTTCGAGCACCAAAATAATACTAGTAGAATCATCTGAAGAACGCAATCATTTTTTCGTATTTACATACTGTCTGAATCTTTGCCATTTCTTTTTTTCACCAAGACTCTCATGCTACAATAATCTTGCTACAAGTATGAAAGAAAATCGAATGGACCTAATATTTTAGAGAGGCTGACTTATATGTGTAATCAATCGATAGTAAACGCCCCTGACTCTGAGCGTTTCAAACAGTTTGGCGATAAACGCTATTATTCATGGAATAACCACCTACGTCAGCATTTTGGCGAGAAAGTATTTAAAGTTTCACTAGATGCTGGTTTTGATTGCCCTAACAGAGACGGGTCTGCAGCTTACGGAGGCTGTACATTTTGCAGTGAAAGAGGATCTGGTGATTTTGCTGGTGACCGCTCAGATGACCTTGTCACTCAATTTAATACCATTAAAGAACGAATGCACCATAAATGGAAAAGCGGCAAATACATCGGCTACTTCCAAGCGTACACAAATACATACGCTCCGGTTCGCACCTTGCGTAAATATTATGAAGTGATACTCGAGCAAGAAGGCGTCGTTGGTTTATCTATCGCTACAAGGCCTGACTGTCTTCCTGATGATGTCGTTGAGTATCTGGCTGAGTTAAATAAACGAACCTATCTATGGGTAGAGCTAGGCTTACAAACAATTCATGAAGAGACAGCACAGCTTATCAACCGTGCTCATGACTATCAATGCTATGTAGAAGGTGTAGAAAAGTTAAGAAAGCACGGGATCCGCGTGTGTGCTCACATCATTAACGGGCTCCCAAAAGAAAATCATAAGATGATGATGGAAACAGCACGTGAAGTTTCTAAGCTCGATGTTCAGGGGATTAAGATCCACTCTCTTCACCTTTTGAAAAAAACCCCTATGGTCAAACAATATGAAAAAGGACTGGTTGAATTCATGAGCATGGAAGAGTATGTAAACCTTGTTGCTGACCAACTTGAAGTGATTCCGCCGCACTTTGTCATTCATCGATTAACAGGAGATGGCCCTGCAGATTTAATGATCGGCCCGATGTGGAGCACTCAAAAGTGGTCGGTATTCAATGCTATTGAAGCGGAACTTAAGCGCCGTGACAGCTGGCAAGGTAAGTTTTATCAAGCGGAGGTTAAAGAATAGATGAAATTATTAGGCGTTCTTCCTTTTGCGCGTTTTTTACTTGAACGAAGTATCTCCCCAGGTGATATTGCCGTCGATTGTACTGCAGGAAACGGGCACGACACTTTATTCTTAGCAAACTTAGTTGGCAACGCTGGCCATGTGTATAGTGTTGATATCCAAGAAACTGCGATCACAAACACAAAATTAAAAGTAGAAGAGGCTGAAGTTGCCAGCCGAGTAACCCTTCACCAAAGCGGACATGAACATATTTCTACTCTCATTCCAAAAGAAGAATATGGTCGGGTCAAAGGGGCAATTTTTAATTTGGGTTACCTTCCTGGAGGGGATAAGTCGATTGTGACTCATTCTCAGACAACAATTAAAGCAATTGACTCTCTACTTGAACTCATGCCTAAGGGAGGCATAATTGTGCTTGTCATTTACCATGGACATGCCGAAGGGGCTGCAGAACGTGATCATTTGATGGAGTATGTAACAAGACTTGACCAAAAAAGAGCTCATGTTCTAAACTATTCGTTTATTAATCAAGCGAATAATCCCCCGTTCATTGTTGCGATAGAAAAAAGATAAGTGAGTTCAGTATCAAAAAGATTAGTTGACAAGTTTCGTGATTTCTTTACACTTATATAAAAGAAATGATTGATAAATCAAACTTTTTATTGGAAATAAGTTCAATATTACGAAGGAGTGTACTCATCATGACAATTCTTGATACGATCTTAGACTATAACAAATCATTTGTTGAAACAAAGCAGTATGAACCATTCCAAACAACGAAGTTTCCAGACAAGAAACTTGTAATCCTTACGTGTATGGATACTCGTCTTGTCGAACTCCTTCACCGGGCTATGGATCTAAAAAATGGGGATGCCAAAATTATCCGTAATGCAGGTGCTGTTATTTCTCACCCATTCGGAAGTATTATGAGAAGTATTTTAGTGGCGGTCTATGAGCTGCAGGCTGATGAAGTCGTTGTAGTTGGACACCACGGCTGCGGTATGGCAGGACTCGAGTCTGAATCCATTCTTGAGAAAGCAAAAGAGAGAGGACTCGACGTAGATGTAGTGGATACGCTTGAATACTCGGGCATTGATGTGAAAGGGTTCTTAACAGGCTTCTCTAAAGTTGAAGATAATGTTGCTCATAGTGTTGATGTGATTAATAATCATCCGTTATTCGTTCGCCAAATTCCGGTTCACGGGCTTGTCATTTGCCCTGACACAGGGAAATTAGATGTCGTTGTAAATGGATACGATCATCTATAATTACAAAATCCGCTGCCATCTATGTGCAGCGGATTCTTTATTTTGCGTCATCATTTTTTCTTCATCAACCTCTTATTAATCAACCATTCCATAAGAGACCAAGGTAAAATGCTTTTTAAAAGCACTAACAGTCGGACCCCTTTACCAGCATGATAGCGGAACTTAGGCTTTTTTGCTTCCGAGATTTTGACAATCAGTTGAATGACTTCAGCAGGATCTTGGGCGCCTGCTGCTGTTTGTTTTGCTTGCTGATAAATAGAATCAAAAAATGGATCATTCATCCCATTCTTTTTTGAACGAACACTTTCCAGTCCTTTGTTCCAAATATTTGTTTGAAAAGAACCTGCTTCAATCAGACAGACATAAATATTTTGCGGAAGGAGCTCTAAACGCAGAGATTCGCTAAATCCGCCAATAGCAAATTTGGACGTCACATACGGTGCCAGCCCCGGAAATCCGACTCTGCCGCTAATGCTTCCTAGATTAATGATCTTTGCTCCTTTTCCCTTCTTTAATAACGGCAAAAACGTCTTCGTCATTGTGATGACGCCAAACAAGTTCGTATCTAGCTGCTTCCGCCATTCCTCTATTTCAAGCTTCTCAATCATTCCACCTGCGCTGTACCCTGCATTATTCACCAGTACATTTAATTGACCATATTGCGATTCCACATATAAAAATGCCTCTTTAATATGATCTTCTCTCGTGACATCAAGCTGAATTACATCTATTAAATGACTGGTCCCTTCACGCTTGGCTCTATCTAGCAGTTCATTGCTCTTTTTCACATCTCGCACTGCTGCGATGACTTGGCATCCCCTTTTGGCAAGCGATAATGATGACAATAATCCAAATCCGCTGTTCGCTCCTGTAATAAGGACGACTCTTTTATGTCCCATCCAAATGTACGCCTCCTAAAAAAAGAACTGCAGCCATCTAACTCGCTGCAGCCTATCTCTATCGTTTAACTTCTTCTAAAAACCCAGCTGTTCAAATAAAAAATAAAGGTAGGAAGTCCGCCGGTCTTGATCATTTTTTTCGACTTTTTCTTCATCTCTTTATTTCCCTGCACTTTTTCATCAGATAAATAGATGGCAATAATCCCTTGATAAATCATACGGTGGAATTTAGGATCTGGGAGGGTTGAAAGACTTTCTTCTGCCTTTTTGACAAAATAGCGAAAGCGCTCAATCATTTCCTCTTCGCTGTCATAGTAAAATAGGAAGTTAAGCTCATCATCAGCAATGTCTTCTTCTTGATCAATAAAATAATCAAGTAAAATATGAAATCCTTGAACCCAAGGGAAGTACCCGGCTTTAATTGTTTCAGCAGTCTCACTCGTCATATTAGGTTTTGTTGAATACGTAGCTAGTGCGTATACACCTAACGTAGAGGCTGTACAAGCTGAAAATTCATACCAGGTCATCTCAGGCATCTTATGACGATGACGCTCATACCAAGCTTTAAGCATAGGAATCCTGTCTTCTTTTTTCACATGTTTATACACTTGCAGATCACAATAGTATCCGCTTAACTCAAGCATAGCAGGCTGCATCTTTTCAAAAGACGGGAAGGTTGATAGGATTTGCTGACAAGTCTCTATCAGCGCGTGTAAGTAACCGCCATCTTCTTGCTCGTTACGGAACTCATAGTTATTCTCAAGCGGTGCCCCTGGTGTCAGGGCTGTAAGCAACGCATTATGTAGGGCGCGAAAGTCTTTAGGGTCGAGCGAGTCGCTTTGGTCACATAAGTTGTCTAAGTAATCGCACATAATCTGATAAGCAATGATAAATTGGATTAATTCATCAAAACGATCTCTAGCAACTAATCCAAACACTCCTCCCCCTTCGCAATGAAATTTCTTTTTACTTAAGGCATCTAAGGCTTGTGAGCGCAATTCATCATCAGGAATCGTCTGTGCCTTTTCTATCCATTGATTAAAATAACGATTTACAGTAGGGACAACATCACGATAAATATTCATTAAAATCGGAATCGGTTTTGTAGGGACTTTCATATGAAGTGTTCTCCTCCATTCACTTTCCATAATTAGTACCTTAGCACAAAAAAAAGCAAGCAACAATAAATCTACCGTTAATGTCAAAGCATCCTCATAAATTCCGCCGGCCGCTGCTTATTGCTTATAATTATTGCTTACACAAAAAAAGAAAGCCTTGTTAAAGCTTTCTTGTAAGAGTCATTCTATGGAAGGAGGATGTTTACAAATCCGATGGCATACCTGAATACATCTTCTCTTTCCGGCTCATTAAAAATTTCATGATACAGCCCTTCCCATTCTTTATAACTCTTTTCAGTTAAAAGTAAATGATCAAACCAGTCCCTTACAGCGATTTGATCGACAATATAATCTTCTCCAGACTGCATCACTAATATAGGCAGATTCGGCATTTTTTCAGGATAGCGGTTGGCAAGGTGCATCGCTTTCGTCAGCTCTTGATACCACCTAGCGGTCACCCTCGTTACACGCAGTTCATCTTTCAAATAAGCTTCACGTACTTCTTCATTGCGCGTACAATGCTCAGTACGCAATCCAGATTTAGCACTGAAGGTTGGTGCGACTCTGTGCAAAAGCTTTGTAGCCAATGCCTTTGTTTTTGGAGGGGGGCTGCTTAATCCTAAGCAAGGTGAAGATAAGATTACTCCAGTAATATGAGTATGATTACGCTCCATTAACGAACGAACACAAACAAGACCTCCCATACTATGGCCAAACA
The DNA here is from genome assembly GCF_029094545.1 of Alkalihalophilus pseudofirmus. Lineage (NCBI taxonomy): Bacteria > Bacillati > Bacillota > Bacilli > Caryophanales > Bacillaceae > Alkalihalophilus > Alkalihalophilus pseudofirmus. Next base: position 3,346,053 of record NZ_CP117835.1, read on the forward strand.
AAATAATCGGTAATTCTTTCTTTTTTGCCTCAAGCATCCATTCATCAACCGCATCTAAATACTGATTAAATGATTGCACATGGCCTCTTGTACCTCTTGTCTTCCCTTGACCTGGCAAGTCTCCCATCACCACATCAAAGCCGTGGTCATTCCACTTCTTAGCAAGCCACATATATCTCCCGTGATGCTCACCGGCTCCGTGTACCATTACGACTACACCACGCGGCTCAGAAATCTCTGATTTCCACATAATTGATTCCCCCTAACTTCATTTCTTCTCTTTTTTTATATTCGTTTCCACCTCTATGATATTTACGTTAAAATTAGTATAGCTGTTTTTTTATCAAATCAAAAGGATGTGTATAAAATGATTTATCCATACGAGGGGAAATGGCCTAAAATTGATGAGAGCGCTTTTATTGCTGATTATGTCACAATCACCGGCGATGTTACCATTGGAGCAATGAGCAGTATATGGTATCAAACTGTGATCCGCGGTGATGTGTCTCCAACCATTATTGGCGAACGTGTGAATATTCAAGATCAATCCATGCTTCACCAAAGCCCTAAATACCCGCTTATTATTGAAGATGATGTCACTGTAGGCCACCAGGTCCTTCTACATAGCTGCACCATTAGAAGAAATGCCCTCATCGGAATGGGGTCGATTATTCTTGATGGAGCTGAAATCGGCGAGGGTGCATTTATCGGTGCCGGAAGTCTTGTCCCTCAAGGAAAGAAAATCCCACCTAATACCCTCGCATTCGGTCGTCCTGCTAAAGTAGTCCGTGATTTAACGGATGAGGATCTAGCAGACATGGCAAGAATTAGGCGGGAATACGTAGAAAAAGGTCAGCACTACAAACAAGTGCAATCAGAAGTAAATAAAAAATAAATGATCAAAACCTTTTATCTTGCATCTACTCAAGATAGAAGGTTTTTTGTCATGTTCTCATAAAATATGCCGCCTCCTGTCTAAAGTCGTTAAGACGCCTTCACACTTCTAAACAATACATTTACCTTCCCTTGATAGTAACTCAATAATTCCCCCTTACACTATAAGAAAATAGAGAGGGGGAATGAAGATGATCATAAATAAATCTTGGTTGTATGAAACGGACTGCCAGCTGTTTTATTTAATTAATAAGAATCACCGCCTCATGCTGCCGATGCAGTATATCACTCACTTGGGCAGCGCTCCATTAACTATTATTTCTTTACTCAGTTTATTGCTCCTCACATCGGGTGATATGTTTACAGCCAGTATAGCTGCCATGGCTGCATTAATCACAAGCCACCTTATTGTCAGGGGTATAAAACACCGTACCCCTAGATACAGACCTTATGTATCTCTCAAAGAATCCCATGTAGTAAAAAAGCCTTTAAAAGATCATTCGTTTCCATCTGGACATACAACAGCAGCCATAGCAGCCTGCACGCCTTTTATGTTGATGTTCCCAGCCTATTCTATTTTCTTTTTAATTACGTCATTTCTTGTTGGCATCTCACGCATTAGTCTTGGGCTGCATTACCCTTCTGATGTTATGGCCGGATGGGGACTTGGGTTTGTAAGTGGTGTACTTTTTTATGCAGCAGTTGCTGCTTTGATGAGTTGAGATCGATAGGAGGATGAAAGATGAGAATCGCTATATTTTCTGATACGTACAGTCCACAGGTAAACGGAGTAGCTAGAACGTTAACGAGACTTGTCAGCCACCTAGAGAAACGAAACGTTGAATATCAATTGTTTATCCCTGATCAGCTAGAACATACAGACCCATTTAAAAGCAACATTCATTCTTTCACAAGCTTTCCCTTTTTCCTCTATCCAGAGTGTAGAGTTGCTTGGCCTAATATGCTGAGATTAAAAAAAGAGCTGCTAGCATTTAATCCAACCGTCCTCCATGTAACCACACCTTTTAACCTGGGATTGGCAGGTGTTCACCTCAGCAAGAAATATCACATTCCTTTAGTTGGCTCTTATCACACTCATTTTGATCATTACTTGCAATACTATAAACTCACTTTCCTGTCCGACTTGATGTGGTCTTACTTAAGATGGTTTTATGCAGACTGTAAGAAGGTCCTCGTTCCTTCAATTGAAACAAAGCTCCATCTTGCCTCTAAAAAATTTAACCATCTAGATATATGGAGCCGAGGTGTAGATTGCCAGCAGTTCTCACCCTCAAAGAAAGAAGGATATTTGTATGACCTCTACAATATAGAACAAAAATTTGTTCTCCTTTATGTTGGCCGTATGGCACCCGAGAAAGATCTAGCAACCATGAAAAGGATTATGCGCCATCTTCCTAAAGAGATATGTGAACAAGTTCATTGGATTTATGTTGGAGGTGGGCCGATGCTGTCTGAAATGAAGTCTGAGTTCCAATGTGCTCAGGTGACGTTTACAGGCTATTTAAACGGCGAGGCACTCTCAGCACTATACGCTTTAGCCGACTTATTCATTTTCCCTTCCCAAACGGAGACGTTCGGTAATGTCGTATTAGAAGCTTTGGCTTCAGGAACACCAGCTATTGTTGCTGATAAAGGAGGCGTTAGGGAAATTGTGGAACATGGAAAAACAGGAATGATTTGTAAGTCTGGTAATGCCGAATCTTTTGTTCAAGCCATTACTAAGCTCCTTTACTCTCCTAGTCAGCGGCTTGAGATGGGATATGCAGCAAGAACGTATGCCTTATCTCAATCATGGGATTCTATTTTCGACGGATTATTATCAGAATATAAAAAACTAAGCATTGGTTCCTTGGATAAAAGATCCCTTGCCTAACCTCTCCCCTTTAATCCTCACCACTTTCTAGGCATGAGCATAGTGTAATAAAGAGTTAACTGATCTTTTGCTAAGGAGTGGGAGAATGTATTATTACGATTCAATGTACGAACAGATGGAGAGGCAAGGACCACCTGGGCCACCTCCGCAGATGACGCCACAGCTTCCAAGCGGTCCTCAAGCTTTCGCGGTGGATCCTGGAGCCATTAATCGCTGTTTATTTCGATTTACATTTATCCGCCTAACAAATGGTGAAACGTTTTGGTTCTTCCCAACATTTGTAGGCCGAAACTCAGTTGCTGGCTATCGATGGTGGTTTTTCCGCTGGGTAAATTTCGGAATTGATTTAAGAAGAATTTCATCTTTTCAATGTGTATAAGAAAAAAAGTACCTGTTTTGGGGCAGGTACTTTTTTTTCAAATATATGAATAACAATGATTCTTATTCTCAATACTAAGAGTATAAAAAGAAGGCACGGAGAATGCCCTCTTTTTATACTCTTAGCTTGGTTCGAACGTTTTACAATCCGTCTCCTCTTGACGATCTGCTTGTTTCCCTTTATGACTGATTACATAGATCTTATCCGCTGCACATTGGTTACCATGCGACCAATGTACACAATTGTTCACTTCACATAAAACATCTTGTGCCATATTAGTCCACCTCCCTCTTACTGCCTAGTTTGGCCTTTTTTGAAGAGAAGCATACATAGAAGTGTTTCTATTATTTGTTATACCCCGATTATCTAAACTAAAACAAAAAACACAATCTCTCAAATGAGAAATTGTGTTTTTTTGTATTTCTTTTAATAAAACTGTAAATTAAAGTCCTGCTTGTTCTTTAAGAACAGACGCTTTATCCGTTTGCTCCCATGGAAGCTCAATATCTGTACGTCCAAAGTGTCCGTATGCTGCTGTTTGCTTATAAATAGGACGACGAAGGTCAAGCATTTTAATGATGCCAGCAGGACGAAGGTCAAAGTTATCACGAACTAATGAAACAAGTGTTTCTTCAGAAACTTTACCTGTACCAAATGTATCAATTGAAATTGACACCGGCTGAGCAACACCGATTGCATATGCAAGCTGCACCTCACACTTATCAGCTAATCCAGCTGCAACGATGTTCTTCGCTACATAACGAGCTGCATAAGCACCTGAACGGTCAACTTTTGTTGCATCTTTACCAGAGAATGCACCGCCGCCGTGACGAGCATATCCACCGTAAGTGTCTACAATGATTTTACGTCCAGTTAAACCAGCATCCCCTTGAGGTCCGCCGATAACAAAGCGTCCTGTTGGGTTAATGAAGTATTTCGTATCCTCATCAAGCAATTCAGCTGGTACAACCGGGTTAATGACATACTCTTTTAAGTTGCGTTGAATTTGCTCAAGAGTTACTTCTGGATGATGTTGAGTGGAGATAACAATCGTATCAATACGAGCTGGTTTTCCGTCCTCATCATATTCCACAGTCACTTGTGTTTTCCCATCTGGACGTAAGTAAGGAAGAATTTCTTCTTTACGTACTTCAGTTAAGCGGCGAGCTAGTTTATGACTTAATGAAATAGGAAGCGGCATAAGTTCTTTTGTTTCGTTATTTGCATAACCAAACATTAAACCTTGGTCACCTGCACCAATTGCTTCAATTTCTGCATCAGTCATTTGTCCTTCGCGAGCTTCTAATGCTTGGTCAACCCCAGCTGCGATATCTGCTGATTGCTCATCAATTGATGTTAAAACAGCACAAGTCTCTGCATCAAAACCATATTTAGCACGTGTGTAACCAATTCCTTTGATCGTCTCACGAACGACTTTAGGGATATCTACATATGTGTTTGTAGTGATCTCACCCGCAACTAAAACTAAACCAGTTGTTACAGATGTTTCACAAGCTACACGAGCATTAGGATCTTTCGCTAAGATCTCATCAAGAATCGCATCAGAGATTTGATCACTAATTTTATCTGGATGACCTTCTGTTACTGATTCTGATGTAAATAAACGACGACTTTGCTTTTCTACCATGTTCAAATTCCTCCTATGCAGACAACTACAACGGTTGTGTGCGAATGATTTGAGACGGCACTCGTTTCTCATCCAATGGGTGATAAAACGGTTTAAGACGTGTATAAACGTAGAAAACCCCATTCCATCGAGGAAAAGGGTTGAAATGTTTACCTTTCGCCTCTTATCGTTCAAGGCAGCTGCCTTGCAGGTTAGCACCTTTTCACTCGTTTGGCATGAGTGTTGGTTGCTGGGTTTCTTCGGGCCTGTCCCTCCACCTACTCTGGATAAGAGTATCCGTTCGCGACATATCATAACGTACATAGAATCCTCTGTCAACACCGGCCGAAAATTCACTAATATTCATACTTTTAGTCGGAGTAGAACTCGTTTATAATGAGTTATACTATTCATTAATTAATGTCATTTTATTTTCATCACCATCTAGATTAAACCGTTTTCTTCTATATAGTATTATGCTTCTTCCAGAATTCATCTCTTCATATTTTATGGACTTATTCATTTAAAGTCTTCTTCATTTTCGTCTCAAATCGTAAGAACTAACACCTTTTCCCCTTTGGCCCTTTCAATACCAAAAGGGCGGCTTTTGGTTCATTGCATCATTTTTCAAAAAAACTTTCACATTAGTATAGACTAATAGATATAATGTGTTATACTAATTGACATAGAAACGATGACAAGTACCAAATACCAATAAAAAGTTAAATTACTTTAAATAGGAAAGGGTTTTGCGACAATGACTACTTTAAGCCTTACATCAGAACTTGACCAATTATTGAAAAGTGAGCAGACACACCATGATTTACCGATCTCGGCATTAGTTGAAAAATCACTGATGCGTAAAGAAGGTAAATTAACAGCTTCTGGTGCATTAAGCGTTGAGACTGGTACGTACACAGGACGTTCGCCAAAAGATAAGTTCATTGTCAACGAGCCAAGTGTAGCCGACAAAATTGCATGGGGCCCTGTTAATCAGCCAATCGAGAAGGATGTATTTACGAAGCTTTACAAAAAAGTGCTGGCCCACCTTGGAACGAAAGAAGAATTATTTGTTTCAAAGGGATATGCTGGAGCTGATAAAAACTTCCGTCTTTCTTTAAAAGTTGTAAATGAATTTGCATGGCATCAAGCTTTTGCTAGACAATTATTTATCCGTCCAACTGCTGAGGAATTGAATCAAGAAACAATTGCAGACTTTACGATTGTTTCAGCACCAACGTTTAAAGCTGATCCTGCAGTAGATGGAACTCGCTCTGAAACATTCATTATTATTTCATTTGAAGAACGTATCGTTTTAATTGGAGGAACTGAATATGCAGGTGAAATGAAAAAATCTATTTTCTCTGTGATGAACTTCATGCTCCCTGAACAAAACGTTCTTTCAATGCACTGCTCTGCGAATGCAGGAAAAGAAGGCGATGTTGCTTTATTCTTTGGCTTATCAGGTACAGGTAAAACTACCTTATCTGCTGACCCGAATCGTTACTTAATTGGAGATGATGAGCACGGCTGGTCATCTAACGGTGTATTTAATATTGAGGGCGGCTGCTATGCAAAATGCATTAACCTTTCTGAAGAGAAAGAACCGCAAATCTGGAATGCGATTCGTTTTGGATCCGTTCTTGAAAACGTTGTCGTAGATGAAAAGACAGCATTACCTGATTTTGACAACACGGTTTTAACAGAAAATACACGTGCTGCTTACCCGCTTGAAGCGATTCCTAATGCGCTCACACCAAGTGTTGCAGGTCATCCGAATACAATTATCTTTTTAACGGCTGATGCTTTTGGCGTATTGCCACCAATCAGCAAATTAACAAAAGAACAAGCAATGTACCATTTCTTATCTGGCTACACTAGTAAGTTAGCTGGAACAGAGCGCGGGGTTACATCACCAGAAGCAACGTTCTCAACATGCTTTGGTGCACCGTTCTTACCGCTTCCTGCAGCTCGTTATGCAGAAATGTTAGGCGAGAAGATCTCCCAGCATGATGTTCAAGTATTTCTAGTGAATACTGGATGGTCTGGCGGTCCATACGGTGTCGGCAAACGCATGAACCTGCCGTACACTCGTGCAATGATTCAAGCTGCATTGCAAGGTGAGCTTCGTCAAACAGAAACAGCAGTTGACCCAATTTTTGGTCTGCACGTCCCACTTCACTGCCCAGGTGTGCCTGATGAAGTTCTACACCCGCGTGATACATGGACAGATAAAGCTGCGTATGATGAAAAGGCAAAACAACTTGCTGCTGACTTCCAAGAAAACTTCAAGAAATTTGAAAATGTCAGCGACGAGATCAAGTCTGCAGGACCAACATTATAATCCCATTATTAATCATACTTTTCCCACTAAAAGCCAAGTCGCCTTACACGACTTGGCTTTTTAGTATCTTATTTTGTTTACTATTTACCCTGCATTCCTTCCTTGACATGGGTCAGCTTATCCTTGATCGACACACCATCTTCGTGGTAATGAAGCTTGATATTCGTTAACACATCGCTTGCCCCTTCATCAATACCAACTTGCTGTGCTGATTTGATCACATTAAATACATCATCAATACTTCCTTCTATTACCGTTTCCATCGGTCCTACATGATAGGTGAGTCCAGAGTTTTGAACAACCTCTACAATCTTTGGAATCACACCGTCCGTATCAACATCTTTCCCGTTCGGTAATACTTGAAATCCTGCTGTTACAGTTGCCATTAATCTCATCCTTTCATGTTAGCGTATATGTTTCTCTAACCGTTTTATTAAATTTCCAAACATATTCCACTAAAACACAAAAAAACACCGACCTGAATAAGTCGGTGATTAACCAAGTCCGTGTTTTCGTTGCGCTTTTAGCCACTTCCCTGCCTCTGTCAGAATTCTCTGTTGTTCTTTTGCAGGAAAATGATGAGTGTAATCAGGGTAATACCAAGCATCAACTTTTTTATTTACCTGATTTAGAGCCTGCTCCAGTCTATAAGCATGCTCAATCGATACATGCTCATCTTTCATCCCGTGGATAATTAAAACAGAAGATTGAAGATCCTGCAGTTGATCCAGGGGTGTTCGGTCTACATATCTCTCTGGATATTTATTTGGTGTCCCTCCTATCACTCTCTTCATCATCCTTCTTAAATCGACTCGTTCCTCATACGTTAAAAACATATCCGTCACACCATTCCAGCTGATAAGAGAAGCAACTCTCTTATTGTGCAGTGCAGTTAAAAGTGCCATGACTCCCCCTCTTGAGAATCCGATAAGGTGGATACTATCGGGGTCAACAGTTGGATGACTGAATAGGATATCACAAGCTGTATGTGCATCTTCTCGATCTTCCCCTGCAAAATCTTCCTGTCCCTCTCCCCCTTTATTACCACGATAAAATGGAGCAATGACGACAAATCCTTCGGCTGCCCATTGAATCACCCGCTGAATTCGAACCATCCCAACATTTTTTATGCCCCCTCTTAAATAAACAAGTCCCGGAAGCTTCTCACGAGTGAGCGTTCGCGGTTCGGCTAAATATCCCTTTACTTGCAACCCATCACTTATGTATGTAATTAAATACAATGAAATGGAGGAGTGAGGGGATGGTACTTTTTGTTTATCGATGATCATTTTGCACATCATGCCTTCACCTCTTTCATATCGTTTCTAGCATACCAATCCCGCTTTTAAAACACCAATCATCTAGTATGTGATGGGCATACACACATTTATGTTTTCCTACATAAGATATTTCAAGATTCACCTGATGAGGAGTTGACATGCAATGAAACTGAAAAAATGGATATGGCTCCCGTTACTTATCAGTCTGATCCTTATTTCTATTAGCTGTTCATTTGGAAATGGTTCTAATGAAAAAGTAAGAGTAGCTGAAGTGACCCGGTCTATCTTTTATGCCCCTCTTTATGCCGCAATGGCACAAGGTTATTTTGAAGAAGAAGGAATTGATCTTGAGTTAACCACTGCTTGGGGCGGAGATAAAACAATGACTGCGTTATTATCTGACGGTGCTGATATTGCACTCGTTGGGGCTGAGACATCGATATATGTCTATGCACAAAATGCCTCTGATCCTGTTATTAACTTTGCCGGACTTACCCAAACAGACGGCACATTTCTTGTAGCTAGAGAACCGACTGCTGAGTTTCATTGGGATGATTTAAAAGGCAGTACGTTCCTCGGTCAACGTAAAGGCGGCATGCCGCAAATGGTAGGCGAGCATGTATTAAGACAGCATGGAATTGACCCTAGGAAAGACTTAAACTTGCTGCAGCATATCGATTTTGGAAACATCCCGAGTGCTTTTGCTTCTGGTACAGGTGATTATGTTCAATTATTCGAGCCTCAAGCAACGTTGTTTGAAAATGAAGGATTAGGCCATATTGTTGCCTCATTTGGTGAAGAGTCCGGAGAGGTTCCATACACGGTCTTTATGACAAAAGAAAGTACCCTTACGAATAACAACGAAATGATTGAACGCTTTACCCGTGCACTATACAAAGGACAACAATGGGTAAGTGAACAACCTCCTGAAATCATCGCTGCGACCATTGTAACCTTTTTTGAAGATACGCCGGTTGATGTCGTCACTCAAGTAGTAGAGCGCTATAAGGAACAAGGGTCTTATGCAACGGATCCTTTCTTATCATCAGGTGCTTGGGACAATTTACAAACGATCATGGATGCATCAGGGGAGCTGCCATTGTATGTTGAATACGAAGAGCTGGTAAACACCCAAATTGCAGAATCGATCGTAGAGTAAGGTGGTTAGACCGATGGGAAATTTACGTGTAGATGATGTCTCACTCACTTATTTATCCAAGAGTGATGCCACTAAAGCTCTTGTCGACATTCACTTTTCAGTTGAGAATGGAGAATTCATCTCCATTCTCGGCCCAAGCGGCTGCGGGAAAACCACTCTCTTATCCCTTGTAGCAGGAATCCTTAAGCCCACTTCAGGAACCGTAACACTAGACGGGATTCCTACCTCAAGTAAGCAGGCGAATATCGGCTACATGCTTCAACAAGATTACTTGTTTCCTTGGCTGTCTATCGAATCTAATATTATGCTGGGCCAAAAAATATTAGGAATGGATAAGCCGCAGTCTAAGGATTTAGCTCTTTCATTATTAGAGAAAGTTGGACTTTTGGATAAGCTGACACATTACCCAGCGCAGCTATCAGGAGGAATGCGGCAGCGCGTGGCACTTGTTAGAATGATGGCTACAAATCCTTCTTTGCTGCTTTTAGATGAACCCTTCTCTGCTCTTGATTATCAAACGAAATTAAAACTAGAAGATTTAGTAGCCACGATTTTAAAAGAAGAACAAAAGACAGCGATTCTTGTCACCCATGATATCGGTGAAGCCATTGCGATGTCTGACCGTGTGATTTTATTATCTGCCAGACCAGGCCGGATCGCTAAAATCTTTGACATTCCAAAGGAAATCAGAGGCGTTCTTCCATTTGAAGCAAGACAGCTTTCTTCCTATACAGAGCTTTTTAATGAAATATGGAAGGAGCTGGAGAGTCTTGAAACAAACAAAGGATGATTTAAGTCAAGCTGATTTGCACCAAACGTATCTGCGCTCCTTAAAGAAGGAAAAACGAAATGTACTATTTGTTCAATTAATCATCCTGATGTCATTTATCGGCATATGGGAAATTTCTGCTAGAAATGGCTGGATCGACCAACTATTGTTCAGCATGCCCTCTCGAATTTTCAACCTTTTAGTCACCCGAATAACGGATGGAACTCTGATTACACATACCTCAGTCACTTTATTTGAAACGGTGCTTGGATTTATTATAGGAACACTAGCCGGAACGATCTTAGCAGCCGTCTTATGGTGGTCACCTTTTACTTCTAAGGTGCTTGACCCTTATTTAGTCATTTTAAATTCAATGCCCAAAGTGGCGCTTGGGCCCATTTTAATTGTGGGGCTTGGACCAGGCTTCACTTCAATTATCGCCATGGGGGCGTTAATTTCTGTTATTATTACCACGATGGTCGTCTACACAGCATTTAAAGAAGTGGATGCTAATTATATTAAAGTGATGCAAACATTCCAGGCTTCTAAGAGGCAGACCTTCCAATCAGTCATATTGCCTGCTTGTGTTCCAACAATTATCTCAACCTTAAAGGTCAATGTAGGACTTAGCTGGGTGGGTGTCATTGTTGGTGAATTTTTAGTCTCAAAGCAAGGGCTTGGCTATCTTATTATTTACGGATTCCAAGTGTTTAATTTCACACTTGTCCTAATGAGCTTGTTTGTTATCGCTATACTTGCAACCATTATGTATAAAGCAGTTGAATGGCTTGAGACAAAGCTTGTCAAACATTTCTAGCCCAAAAAGAGCAGCTCATTTAAGGAGCTGCTCTTTTCTTAAATAGTCTACGCAATAGGTTAACACGTCATCTTTCATTACAAAACTAAAGCGTGAATCCTCTCTGATTGTATCAGGCAGAGCGTCAAGGCAAACTGGCCCATTTGTCTCATAGTAACAATCTTTTTCTTGCAAAGTTGATATCACTGCAAAGTAAATATTCTTATGAATACGCTCTTCCTCTGCGGCTACTTCATATTGCCCAAGCCATGTTATCGAATGAATCAGAGCACCAGTCTCTTCAAGTACTTCTCTATGCGCAGCTTCTAATGGGGTTTCCCCGTACTCAACCTTGCCGCCAGGAAACTCCAGACCTCTCTTTTGATGTGTCGTTAGAAGCCACTGATGACGATATTTACAGATGACCCACACATGTTTAGGGTCATTTGAGAACGGTTCTTCCCCATTTAACACTAGACGAACCGTATTCCCATTTTGATCAGTAAATTGCCGCATTCAGGCGTCCCCATCCTTCCCCATCTATCTACTTAGAAGTATACGTTGTTTCATACAACAATCCAACCGATTTACCATGTTGGATCGCTGCCTTTATCAGGTCGTATAAAGCAAATGGCAATGATAATGGCTGCCGCTCCAACGCCTGCTTGGATTAGAAAGAGAAGAGAATGGGTCGTATTCATTAATATTGCAAAAACAGGGGGACCTGCTGCTACACCAACAAAGCGCATACTTGAGTATAAAGAAGTAACAGACCCTCTTTGTTCCATCTGTATTCCTTCGGTTACCAATGCATCCAGACTAGGCAGAGCAATTCCAATTCCAATCCCGCTGCTGAGTAAGGCCGTTAGTAAAAAGTAGATGTCATCTGAAAAGGACAGTGCAAGCATTGAAATAGTTAATAAACTTACCCCAGTTAATGTCATTCGTTTCATCAGCCATTTTTCTTGCCCGATGATTTTTCCCGCAGATAAAGAAGCTATGCAAAGGGCTGCCAGCGGGATCGCTAGAATAATCCCTTTTTTCACTCCTTCAATTTGATATTGCTCCTCTAACATGGTAGATAAATAAAACAGAACACCAAATAAAATAAACATACAAATCGCACCAATCAGAAATACAGCGTATAACCAAGCCCCTTCCCTTTTAAAGATGACTTTTAATGACAGGAAAAATTCTTTTCCAGCTAAAGGGTCCTTTTGCATCGATGGAGATTTCACTAGAAAAATGATAAGTGCAATAGAAATGACACAGAAGACGGGAAAGGCTAAAAAAGGCAAGTACCAAAGGAGCGAAGCCAAAAAAGCACCGACGATTGGGCTAAGCACTTTTCCAAATGTATTAGACGTCTCAATCACTCCAAGTCCATTGCTGACTTCCTGCTCATCTGTAAATAAATCACCTACAAGCGGGAGTACGATTGGAGAAGCACCAGCTGCGCCAACCCCTTGCAGCAGTCTGCCAAACATAATCACCCAATACGAGGACTCCATCTGCCACGCCGCAAAACCAGCTAGTAAACCTCCTAGTGCTGCAATGATTAGACTTGGGATAATGACACGCTTTCTACCGATTTGGTCGGAGATATACCCCGCTATTGGTATACATATAATGGCCACCACTGAATAAACGGTTATTAACAAGCTTGCTTGAAAGGAACTTATGGATAATTCACGTTCAATAATAGGCAACACAGGAATAAGCATCGAATTCCCTAATGTCATGACAAGGGGAATTGATGCGATCGATAACAAGTCCCATTTTTTCTTATCTTCCATTTCGATTTTTCCTCTCCTTGTCACCATCATCCAAACACGTTAAACATTTGGTACTCTTAGTATGGAGAGTTTCTTTTTAACTATGCAGAACCAAAAAAAGGCTGATCAAACTACAAATGTTTGACCAGCCTTTGATTGCTCTTATTTCAGTTGATAGTTGCCGCTCTCTTTTAATGATGCATACACTTCAGCTAACGTGTTTTCTGAGTGAGCTGCTAAGTTTTCTTTACGGCTTTTGAATTCCTGGACTAACTGCTCACCACTAAGTCCCTCTTCGACCAGGTCCTCAATCACATCTTCAATCACTTCGTCCTTTTGCAGAACTAACTTGGCTTCTAATAACACACTGATTCCATCCGATAAGTCTGTGATCGTAACAACATTTGTGACCATTGTTGCAGGGTGATTGTTTTTAGACGTAATAATAGCATCTACAAGCAAATGGCCGCTTTCTTGTTTGATTTCCTCGAAGTAACCTTTAAATGATTCCTCCATGACAGCATCAATATGCCAAGTATGTTCCTCGTTTTCCATGTTTATAATTAATCCATCTTTTAATGGGACCGCACGCTGCTTAATCGAACCCTCGCTGCCTTCTAATATACATAGTGAGTATAGCTTAAACGTTTTCACAAAATCCCCTCCTGTTCGTATGTAAGAAAAATATGTACAGAGCTTTTTATTAATTAAAGTATATCACAACTTTAAAAAGAGACATCTATAGGAGATGTCTCAAATCCCTCAAACATGGGTTATAGCATAGCCGCCGCTCCTGAACTATACTACGCTTTTCGCGGTGAGCTAGTGAGCTTCCTCGGGCTAAGGCCCTGTGGGATCTCACTCCTGCTCTAGCCACCGCAGAAGTCTCCGTATAATTCATCCGCTAAGTTATTGCTTAATGTAATTATTATGTGGAACGATATAATTATGGCTCAGTTCAAATCATGCTTAAATCACTGAGCAACAAAAAACTACGATGAGGGGCACTAATTAACCTCCTCGCTCCGTTGATTGGAGCGGAAGGCACCGACTCCTGCGGGATGTGCGTGGCCAGGGAGATCCCACAGGGCGAAAAGCCCGAGGGGACCGCCCGCGGAAAGCGTGCGCCTGCAGCGGAGATCAACAACTACTGTAAGAAGCTTCTTTTTTGGTACCTTCAGCGCTTCGTTCGTATCCTGCGGCAGGCATGGATCTTTTTATTAAGTTTGCAATACCTTACTCGTTGTTTCTTTTATCGCTTGTTCCATGATGGAAATCATCGCATCGAGGTCCTCGTAGCTGCTTGCATAAGGAGGCATAAATACAATGGTATCGCCTAGTGGACGTGATAACATGCCGAGCTTCCTCATTTCAAGAGTTGTCTGATAACCGATGCGCTCAACCCATGGAAAAGGCTGCTTCGTCTCTTTATTAAGTACAAGTTCAATCCCCACCATTAAGCCAAGCTGTCTAATATCTCCCACATGCGGCAAGTCTTTTAATGCCTCCAGCTTTTCTTTGACAAATGCCGTTTTCCTCTCAACATCTTCCATTACTTTTTCTTGTTCGAAAATATCTAAGTTTGCAAGAGCAGCAGCACACCCCAGCTGATTTCCTGTATAAGAATGACCGTGGAAGAAGGTTTTCAGCTCAGCATAATCTGCATAGAACGCTTTATAAATTTCCTCTGTTGTTAACGTAGCTGCAATAGGAAGGTAGCCGCCTGTAATTCCTTTAGCCACCATCATAATGTCCGGCTCCACTTCTTCATGCTCCACCGCAAACATTTTACCTGTGCGGCCAAACCCGGTTGCCACTTCATCGATAATTAATAAGACGTCGTGTTTCTTGCAAAGGTTCTCTACCCCTTTTAAATACCCATTAGGCATCACATGCATTCCGCCTGCACCTTGGACCATACCTTCCATTATTACAGCGGCAATCTCCTTGCCTTTTTCACTTAACATCGTCTCAAGTTCAGCCAGCGCTTGATCCCTAACGTCAACCGGGTCCGGCAGCTCATTGCGATAAACCGTCGGAAACGGCACTTTATAGCTGTCAAACATTAACGGCTTGTATGTAGTATGAAAAATGTCTACTGCTCCAACGCTAATTGCCCCAACTGTGTCACCATGGTAGCCATTGGTCACTGTCACAAATTTCGTTTTATCTTGATACCCTTTATTTCTCCAATATTGAAAGGCAATCTTCAACCCTATTTCAACAGCCTCTGCCCCGCTGTCTGAGTAAAATACTCTCTTTAATGGAGCAGGAGTTAGATCAATCAATCGTTCAGCGAGTTCAATAGCTGGTCTATTCGCTGCTCCTAAAAGCGTTGTATGAGCGACTTTTCCTAGCTGCTCTTTAATCGCATCATCTAGTTCTTTCTTTTTATGGCCGTGGACATTTAACCACAGGGATGAATATCCATCATAATAACTTTTGCCCTCTGTATCATATAATCTGACCCCTTCTCCATGTTCAATAACTAACGGGTCTTCTTCATAATCTTTCATTTGAGTAAAAGGCAGCCAAAGCAAGTCCTTACTTTTTTGAATAAGCATATCTTTTTCCATTTTTATGCACCTCACAAGCTTGTAGTAATCTTTCATTTAAAACGGAATCGGCCATTTGTTGCAGCTGTTCTATTAGAGCGGCTGGCTCAAAGACTGGCAGCTTTACAATAATTGATGTGTCATTCATTTCTTCAAGCATTCGTTTATTGTCTTCTTCGATCGGATCTAACTTATTGCCGCATTCGTTCAAGATGATTCCATTAACTTTAATTCCTTTGCTTCTCGCATAATGAATGGTCAAGGCCGTATGATTTAGGACTCCTACTTTTGATTTAGCTACCACGAGCACTGGAAAGCCTATTTGCTGAATAAGCGTGGTCATCGTCGTACCATCAGATGATAACGGGACAACCAGTCCTCCCGCCCCTTCAACAACGACTAGATCATACTCTTTTTCTAACTGTCTTATTTGATTAATTATCTGTTCAATACCAATTGCTGAATTTTCGAGTTCAGCTGCTAAATGAGGTGAACAAGGCACCTTATATGTATATGTAGTCTGTGCTGCCGCAGCATGTCCTGCCACTTGTTTATAAAACTCCATGTCCGCTTGGTCGGTTTCGATTCCCGTCTGTACAGGTTTGTAAGCCACTGCATTAATGCCAGCTTGTCTCAATGTACGTACTACATAAGCACATGCTACCGTTTTTCCTACGTCTGTATCATTTCCCGTAATAAATATTCCTGCCAATCTAATCCCCTCCTCGCAGCTTACTTTTCTAAAAATTAACATTGTTATAACTGCTTTTCAATAGAATCGAGCAAATTTGTTAACTTTTTTTATATTCAGGTTAACAATAATGGTAAAAAGAAACTTTCTGCCAAAAGGCAGAAAGTCATATGTTTAGGGTATCGTCACCATTAATTATGAGGTTTTTATTTGCTGATAAACGGATTCAAATTGCTTATCTTTCACCCAGTTCAAGAGTTCTACCTCTTTTTCAGTCAATTCTCTACCAAGCTTACATTTACATTCTACTAAGAGCTCTTCATACCATTCTTCAAGTGCCATGTGTAAATGTCTCCTTTTCGAAAAACTCCAATAAAAGGTGAAGGCTTGACCTAATATTGTGTAACATAACCCTAGTCTATTCCTCTAGATTCCATATTATGTTCTACATATATTTCATTCTATCTGAATATTGCAAATCCTGCACTAATTAATTTGAAATTCAACTTATTTTCGTTGTTTTTTTCGAAGGAGGAGACACAAATTGCTCAAGTTCCCTGGTCTGTAATTCTTGGTAAAGAAGCTCTAAAAATTCAAGATCTAACTCTAGCTCTATTGCTTTTAAATAAGCATCAATAAGAATATCATTACGAATCTGTTCCATTTTACCTTAGCAACCTCTCTTCATTCTATTATAAGCAACCGGACTGGTTGTCTTCCATTCTTAGAATCCTTTTTTATTATATGCTTGCTTCATTTGCTTAAGTGCTTTTGCTAAGGTGTCTTTTGAACAAGCTAAGTTCATTCTTTCAAAATGCTCGCCTTCTGGACCAAAGATCGGACCGTGATTAAAGGCTACTTTCGCTTCGTGCAGCAGCCATTCATTTCGCTCTTTCTCAGGCATACCAAGCTCCTCAAAATCAATCCATAGAAGATATGTGCCTTCTGGCTTAATTGGTTTGATTTTTGGCATATGTTCTTTAAAGTACTGTTCCACAAATTCATAGTTTTGCTGGATATAATCCATCAACTCGCTTAGCCATTCTTCTCCGTGACGATACGCTGCCTCTGTCGCTGCTTGTGAGAAAATATTTATCGAGCTGAATGTTGATTGGATAAATTGTTTAAGCTTTAGTCTCTTATTCGGATCAATCACAACAGCATATGATGCCTGGATTCCGGCCAGGTTAAACGTTTTGCTAGGCGCAAGGCACGTCAATGTCCGCATTGCCATATCTTCATTGATAGAAGCGATCGGAATATGCTTTTGACCATCAAAAAGGAGGTCAGCATGAATTTCATCAGATATAACTAGCAAATCATGCTTCTTGCAAATTTGAGCTACTTTTTCAAGTTCCTCTTGCTTCCACACGCGGCCTACAGGGTTGTGAGGATGAGACAGCAGCAGCACTTTTGTCTTTTCAGTAATCAATGATTCTAAATGGTCATAGTCCATCTCATATTGATCTTCTACTCGCTTAAGCGAGTTCTTCAAAATAATACGCCCATTTTTCTCAATAACATCGTAAAAAGGATAGTAAACAGGCGTTTGAATAATAACTTCGTCACCCGGTTCGGTAAAAGCTTGAATCATATGACTGATTGTCGGGACAATCCCTGATGTGTAAATAAAGGATTCAGGATTAACTTCCCAGCTATATCGGTTTAGTAACCAAGTGCATATAGCTTCGTCTGCTTTTACAGAAGGAGCTGGGTACCCAAAAATACCGTGTTCTACTTTATCTTTTAATGCATCTATAACTGGGCGCGGTGCTTTAATATCCATATCAGCTACCCATAAAGGAATAACGTCCTTCGCTCCAAAACGAGCTTCCGTCATATCCCATTTCATAGAGTCTGTCCCTCTTCTATCTTCAATAAATTCTAGCTTTGTACTCAAAACAACCTTCTCCTTCCATTGCAAAAAAGTATCTTATCGACACCACTAACTAGTATTCAATATAAACATACTTATTTCCTTTTCATTCTACAAAAAGAATTTAGACAACATACATTATTTTCAGTTTACTTCGTGTGTAAGGTCCCTGCCTTCTAATCCTTCGATAATATGGTCTCTTGCCATTTGAGCCATTTTCATTCTTGTTTCAAGCGCAGCACTCCCAATGTGAGGCATTGCGGTAACATTAGGTAACTTAAGCAGCGGATGATCTGCAGAGATCGGCTCCTGATCAAATACATCTAGGCCAGCGGCATAAATTTCATTTGTTTTTAAAGCCTCATATAAAGCCTCTTCATCTACGTTTGTCCCACGGGACGTATTAATAAACACAGCGGATTTTTTCATCTTAGCAAATTGTTCATGTCCCATCATTTTTTTCGTCTCAGGAGTGGAAGGGGCTAATAAGACTACATAGTCTGATCGCTCCAAAAGCTCATCAAAAGTAACATAGGAAGCATGTAATGTCTCTTCTGCTTCTCGTTTTCTTGATCGGTTATGATAGAGAATATTCATCGAGAATCCTTGAGCTCTCTTTGCCACTGCTTCACCTATACGCCCCATACCGATAATGCCAATTGTCTTATGCGAAACTTCTTGACCGGTCAAATAAAAAGGCGCCCAGCTTTTCCATTCGTCTCTTCTAATTACATCTGCTGCTTCTATAAGCCTTCTTCCACTCGCTAAAATTAAAGCAAATGTCAGATCAGCCGTTGCATCTGTTAAAACGTTAGGCGTATGCCCGACTTTAATTCCTCGCTCTATAGCCCCTGCTACGTCTATATTGTCATATCCAACCGCCATTGTACTCACTACTTTTAGCTTTGGCGACTGTTCATATAATTCATCATTAATGTCATCTGTTAAATTCACTAGTAATGCATCAGCATCCTTACTTTCTTGTAATAAAAGATCACGAGGCATTACTTTATCTTCATATTCCCACATCACTACCTCATATTTGTCTCTTAACGGGTTGATGATCGAATCTGGAAACTTTCTTGTTACGACAACCTTCATCCAAATCCACTCCTTTCTCTCTCTACTTTATAAGATTCGACTAAATGTTCCTTATTCCTCCACTAACGTATCACAGTATTCATTACAGGTAAAAGCTTCTACTCCTCTTTCTTAAATTGTGCCCACTTTGGAGGCAGCTCGAACGTTTCAATATGTTCAAAAGATATAACTTTTGTTTCCCCTGCTGTCACGAGCAGTGTCACTCGATCCCTCCCGACACTTATATGAGGGCCAATTACTGGTACAACATCAAGAACTACTTTAAAACGGAAGGAACGAAATCCATCCATTCTTTCAATATGTAAGACGGACATTTCGTAAGGATATACAACGGGTACCTTCTTAAGACTTTTTGCATAATACTTCTTAACGGCGTCACTAACTGGATCTGTCAATTGAAGCATCATGATATCTTGAACCTGAAGCTCTAAACTGTCCACATTTAGTTTAAGTTCTTTAGAATAAACGTGATTTTGAATTGGTAAAAACAAGAGCAGAAAGCATATATAAACCATCCCTAATCTTTTCATCAGAGCTCCCCCTTTTTCAATGTATCTACTTAGCCTCTCTCAGTTTCCACTAATCATTCTTAAACGAAAAAAACAGCCCACTTAATTTTGGGCTGCTCCTTCTTATCAACTTTCTTCTTTTTTTATAACAACGACTGTCAAAGGATCGATCGTTATGCTTTTAGCGGTTAATGTAAAGCCAGTTGGGTTCTCAATCTTTTCAGTGCCTGCATTAGCGGCATCTGCTATGACAATCCCTTGGGTGATGTCTTCAGATAACGTCAGCATTCGCTCATGCAAACTGGCATTGACAAATACATAATAGCTGCCCGTTCCGTCAGTAGCTGCATTTCTGTAGGCTAAGATTAAGTCAAATTCTTGAATTTCAGGCGCTTCTATCAGGTGTACATGCTGATCTATAAGCTCCTTTGTTCCTAGCCTGAACGCATTCGTAGACCGTCTCAAATGAATTAATCCCGCTGTAAATCTTCTTGTTGCTGTATGAACAGGAAACTGGTTTGGATCCGTAGCCTTTGACCAGTCAAACATATTTATTCGATCAGAAGAGTTGTATGAATCATGAATAAAATGAGGATATCTAAACGGTTCCCCTTGCTCATTTACCATAAACGTTGATTTATAAGGCGCGTGCCCTGTGTTCGCTAAAAACTGCTTTGTCCTGCCATACTCTTGGCCGGCATGGATAAAAGCTGTTCCCTGACTTAACAACACGAGCGCATTTCCTATTCTGATTCGTTTATGAATTTCTTCTTGATGGTACTCTGGATCTTTCATGATCGACTGAGCAATGACATCGTGAAGGGTTAAATTATCATGTGCCTCAATATAAGGCACGACATCACCAGGTGAAGTAGCGATGAAATTATGTGGCTGGGCTTTAATATTATCAAATATTTGACGTATGTTTCTTGCGCCATTCGTTAAAAATCTTGGCTGTCCTTCACTTCCATAGCCAGACTTTAATTCATTTCTAAATTCATCAGAAAACACACCCACACTGTCGGTATATTGCATCCAATCTTGATCAGCTGCACGGACAGGCATTCCCTCATCGCCTACAAATGTCCTCCAGCCTTCTCCTATCATTAAGATCTTGGGATTGAGAGCTTTAGCCTGATTATATGCTAGTTGGATTGTTTCACTATCATGGTCTCCCATCATATCAAAACGAAAGCCGTCTATTTTAAATTCTTCCACCCAATAGGTAATTGAATCTAACAACAGCTTTCGTGCCATAAAATGTGTGGTACCTAACCGTCCTCCGCCAAAGCTCGTTCTTGCAGTCCCATCTATGTCCATAAAATGATAATAATGAGGAACTAAGGTTTCTAGGATTTCAACGAGAGCTGTATGGTTATAGACAACATCTAATATGACGCCCATTCCTTTAAGGTGGACCGCCTCTATTAAAAGCTTCAATTCTTCAATTCGACGCCTAGCGATTTCAGGTTGATCTGAGTACATGCCTGATGGCGAGAAGTACCCATGCGGATCATAGCCCCAATTATAATTATTTCCCTCAGATGAAAAATCCAGTTCGCGTGTTTTATTATCATTTTCATTCACTTTATAACAGCTCATGATGGGCAAAAGCTGAATATGAGTGACCCCGAGTGTTTTAATATAATCAAGTTTATCAATGAAAGCAGTGTATGTCCCAAAAGGTGACTCTAAATCATTTTCAATCATTGGATCAGAAGTGAAGTCTCTTACATGTACCTCATAAATGACTGCATCTTCTCTTTTTTCATATTGTTCGATCGCTGCAAAATCCAGCTCTGGACCTATGGTTGAAGGATTAATAATGGCCGCTTTCCCCACTAAATAACCTCCTCTGAAATCCCATGCTGCCATTGATTTTGCATATGGGTCAAGCCCTAGTTTCTTCTGACCATTCACTTCAATAACATAGTGATAATAATAGCCTTCTAAGTTACTTACGCCCGTATTTTCATGGGTAAGTGTCACCTTCCATACACCTTGATCTTCTTTGGTCATGATGATTTCATCAGCTATGATATTGAACTGATCTTCTTTATCATAAACAATTACACTAACAGAGTCGGCTAATGGAGACCATAGCTTTAAAGTGGCATTTCCATTTTCATGCAAAGCGGCTCCTAATTGTCCCTCATATTTAAAATAGGTATCCATTAACGTCCAATGAAGACGGAGCTGTATGGCTTGTTCTTTATATGTCACTGTAAATGGTATGTGTTCAATTGAAAATACACCGCTTAGTTCAATTAGATCGTCTTCAATTTTTCTTACTTCATCTATTGGAATATCCTCGCCGGTATGGCTTTTAATATGGATATTTTCTTTGAGATCATTATCACTTAATTGATCGATACCAATCCCTTTTACATGAATAGTCGTCTCTCCTGCTACTACTCCTGAATGCAGATAAAATCCTATTGGTGGTGTATTCATCAATGATCACCAACTCTCCCCAATTAAAATGTGCTTATTACCAACATATGCACTGATAATGAACATGTGTACTTGATATAAGAATGCCTTATTAAAATCAAATGAGAACAAAAAAGCATATAAGAAACGAACCCTTATATGCTACTCATTTTATGTTGAAATATGCGGTTTTATAAGGTGAACTTATAGATCTTTAACTTTCCCGATCTCTTTTTGAACATTCCCCTTTGTTTTTTCTTTCTTGCCTTCTCGCTGCATTTTGCTATTGTTTGTTGCATTTCCCACTTGATCCTTCACTTCACCTTTTGTTTTGTTCACTCCGCCTTTAACCTTATCTGAAAGTCCATCATTATTGTTTGCCATCGTTTTATTCCTCCTTTGTTTGTTAAAGATATATAACCTCATTTAGGGCAGAATAAACATCACTTTATAGGAATGAATATGGTAAGATGGCTACAGTAGTATTGGAGATTGTTTAAAAGGAAAGGTGTTAGTCCATGAGTATATTAACCGTTAAAAACTTAAGCCACGGTTTTGGTGACCGTGCTATTTTTCATGATGTTTCCTTCCGCTTATTAAAAGGCGAGCATATCGGCTTAATTGGCGCAAACGGCGAAGGTAAGTCTACATTTATGAACATTATTACAGGTAAGTTAATGCCTGATGAAGGAAAAGTAGAATGGTCAAAAAAAGTTCGTGTCGGTTACCTAGATCAGCATACCGTACTTGAGCGAGGCATGACAATGCGTGATGTTCTTAAGAGTGCATTCAAATATTTATTTGACCTAGAAGCTGAAATGAATGCGATGTATGACAAAATGGGGGACGTAACTCCAGAAGAGTTAGAAAAGCTTTTAGAGGATGTCGGTGTGATTCAAGATACTCTCACAAACAACGATTTCTATGTTATTGATGCCAAAGTAGAAGAAATTGCTCGCGGCCTTGGTCTTGATGATGTTGGTCTTGAGAAGGATGTTGAAGATCTAAGCGGCGGTCAGCGTACTAAAGTTCTTCTTGCTAAGCTGTTGCTTGAAAAGCCAGATATCCTCTTGCTTGATGAGCCGACCAACTATTTAGATGAACAACATATCGAGTGGTTAAAGCGTTACCTGCAGGAATATGAAAATGCCTTTATTTTGATTTCGCATGATATTCCGTTCTTAAATAGTGTAATTAATTTAATTTATCATATGGAAAATCAAGAGTTGAATCGTTATGTCGGCGATTATGATCATTTTCTTGAAGTACATGAAATGAAAAAGCAGCAATTAGAGGCCGCTTATAAACGCCAACAGCAAGAGATCTCACAGCTAAAAGATTTCGTAGCAAGAAACAAAGCACGTGTATCTACACGAAATATGGCTATGTCTCGTCAAAAGAAGCTAGATAAAATGGATGTCATTGAATTAGCTAAGGAGAAGCCAAAGCCTGAATTCAATTTTAAAGAAGCACGTACAACAAGCAAGCTTATTTTTGAAACAAAAGACCTTGTGATTGGGTATGATGAGCCGTTATCTCGTCCTCTTAACTTACGTATGGAACGCGGTCAAAAAATTGCTTTAGTTGGGGCAAACGGTATTGGTAAGACGACCCTGCTTAAGAGCCTGTTAGGTATTAATAAGCCTCTCTCTGGATCAGTTGAACGCGGAGATTATCAAGAAATCGGCTATTTTGAACAAGAAGCAAAAGACTCCTCTAACACGTGTATTGAAGAGATATGGCAGGAGTTCCCTTCACTTGGACAAGCAGAAGTCCGTGCAGCTCTTGCTAAATGCGGCCTGACGACAAAGCATATTGAAAGTAAAATGATTGTATTAAGCGGTGGAGAAAAAGCAAAGGTCCGCCTTTGTAAATTGATTAATCGTGAATCAAATATCCTTATTCTCGATGAGCCGACAAACCATTTAGATGTAGAAGCTAAAGCTGAACTCAAACGTGCGTTAAAGGCGTACAAAGGCAGTATTCTTCTGATCTCGCACGAACCAGAATTTTATGAAGACCTCGTAACAGACGTGTGGAACTGCGAAAGCTGGACGACGAAATTAGTATAAATAAGAATTCGTGACAAAAGTAATTTATAGATGAGAAACAGCGCGCATCTGTTCTGCAGATACGCGCTGTTTCTTTTTTTGAAACCTTTCAATAAGCAATGACTTAGCCGAACTTTCTCAAAAAGAAAGACATCCCTATCGTATTTGTTGATCTCCGCTGCAGGTGCTCGCTTTCCGCGGGCGGTCCGGGAGCCTCCTCGGGCTTTTTCGCCCTGTGGGATCTCCCTGGTCACGCACATCCCGCTGGAGTCTCGCACCTTCCGCTCCAATCAACGGAGGAAGGATGTTGTGAAGGTGCTCCCTCATTATAAACAGCTTCTAACCCTAAAATACGGTGCGGCAGATGAAAGCAATAATCATTAGAACTGGGCTCACTTCTTACATCATTCCACTACATTTCTAAATTAAGCGATAACTTAGCGGATGAACTATGCGTAGACTCCGATGGGGATTAGAGCAGGAGTGAGATCCCGCAGGGCATAAGCCCGAGAAAGCTCACTAGCTCCCCACGGAAAGCGGAGTATAGTTCAGCGGCGGCTGCCTTACACCATTCAAGCTTCTTGTTTCATTCATTCGTACCGGGGAATGATGGCATTAGAGGAGTGATCATATGAGCTTTGATTATGAGCAAGACTTTGACAACATCAATTTCCGTAAAAACCCTGAAAAGTATCGAGTCGGACGCGGGGAGCAAGGCGTTCTTCTCGTGGAACCTTATAAAAGTGAAATTCTTCCTCATTGGCGTTTTAAAACACCAGAAATTGCACGCGAATCATCTGAGAAAATCTACCAACTCTTCCGATCCTACAAAGAAAATGACGATTTCATCGGCATGGATATGGCTCGTAAATTCATTCAAATGGGTTATACGAGAGCCAGACGCTATGCAAATTATAAAGGCGGGAAAAAGTACGATGAAGACGGTCATGTGAACAAGCGGCAGATAGATGAGGAAAAAGCAGAGTCGGCACGAATCTTTGAAGAAAAATGGAAAATCATTCGAACAGATAAAAAGTATCTTGAGAAAAAGAAGGATCACCAGAAAAATTTCGGGTGATTCTTTTTTTAATTCTTCCCTATGCGAACACTTCTATTAATTAAACGTTTGTTTAATCCCCAAAGTGCGTCAAACATGTGGTACAATAACGCTTGTCTGAAAAAAATAAGCTGCCTTACTATCAAAAAATATATAGCTAACCTTACTAAAAAGGAGGCATGTCCACCTATGAGCCATACACCTTTTATTGCAGTTGAAGGACCGATTGGAGTGGGAAAAACATCTCTGGCTAAAGCGATATCGCTTCATTATCAATATCATTTACTAAAAGAAATTGTCCACGAGAACCCATTTCTAAGCAAGTTTTATGAAAACATAGAGGAATGGAGTTTTCAAACAGAGATGTTTTTTCTCTGCAATCGCTATAAACAGCTTGAAGATATCCAGCGGAAATTTCTAGCCTCCAATGTTCCTGTCGTTGCGGACTACCATATTTATAAAAATATTATTTTTGCCCAGCGCACATTAAGAAGCGACCAATATGAAAAGTACACCGCAATCTATGATATTATGACCCAAGATATGCCTAAGCCGAACTTTATTATCTACCTTGATGCAAGCCTGCCGACATTGTTAAAACGAATAGAGATGCGCGGCCGTGAAATGGAACTGAAAATGGATCCTGCATACTTGCGTCAGCTTAGAGAAGATTACGAAACGGCCATGGCTAAATGGGCCGTCGAATACCCTGATATACCAATAATCCGCATCAATGGAGATGAGCTGGATTTTGTTCAACATGAACAAGATTTGCAAAAAATCTTCACCCTGATTGATGATGCTAGAAAAGAAGGAGCTTTTTGCCTTGAATCTACGAGATAAATACAATATCCCAAAAGATGCTATTATCACAATTGCCGGTACAGTTGGCGTTGGGAAATCCACGATGACCAAGTCCATTGCAAAAGCGCTTGGTTTTCAAACCTCTTTTGAAAATGTAGACCATAATCCATATTTAGATAAATTTTACGCAGACTTTGAGCGTTGGAGCTTTCATTTGCAGATCTATTTTTTAGCCGAACGCTTTAAAGAACAAAAGCGTATGTTTGAACAAGGCGGCGGATTTGTACAAGACCGTTCGATTTATGAAGATACAGGTATATTTGCGAAAATGCATGCAGATAAAGGAACGATGAACCCTGTAGATTACGAAACGTATACCAGCTTGTTTGATGCGATGGTTATGACCCCATTCTTCCCTCACCCACATGTTCTCATTTATCTTGAAGGAAGTCTTGATGATATTATTGACCGCATTCATGAACGAGGACGTGAAATGGAGCAGCAAACACCAGTCTCTTACTGGGAAGAAATGCATAAGCGTTATGAAACATGGATTGACTCGTTTACTTCCTGTCCTGTCCTGCGCCTAAATATATCTGACTACGACCTGCTTCGTAACGAGAATGATATTGAGCCGATTATTGCTAAAATCGGAGACGTTATTGAAAGCAATCAGACAGCTGCTCAGCTTTAACATACATCCCTCCTTAGTTCTCTAAGGGGGATTTTTTATTTCTATCCAACATAGCTCGTCAACTCATAATTACCCTCAAAGCTGAATATGATAGGGCAACATGTCATAACTAGCGAGGTATAGAATGATTGAAATATCAGGAGTCCCTTTTCACTCAAGCACAAGCTGGCCTGCCGGGAGTTTAGAGCGAAGTATTGTGGATCAGATGATGAATTCTTCTGCTACTTTTTCCTATCGTTCAATGAATGAACAGCAATTTGAAGTGGAATTGCGGAGAAGCATCATACGAAGTTCTCGAATGCTTAATCAAAGTAATGCCGCTTTTGAAGTATTTGAGACCTCTCGCAGCAATCCGATGTATTGGTATACAACAAGATACGGGGGTTTTCAATTAAGACCTGGAGTCAGACCTTCTGTTGCGATTGATGATATTTACCGTAATAGTCATATGTATGGGTTTGAATGTGCAACAGCCATGGTTATTGTTTATTACCACGCGGTCTTGAATATCATCGGTCCAGCTAAATTTGATCAATTATTTCCTGATCTTTACTTGTACAGCTGGAATTTCGACCCTGACCTTGCCCTTCAAACCGGATTTTCTGCTCAATTTGTCCCAGGGGATGTTGTGTATTTTAACAACCCTCAATATCATCCACAAACACCGGAATGGCGAGGAGTTAATGCGGTTTTACTCGAAGACGGAACCTATTATGGCCATGGCATGGGGATTATGAGAGCCGACCAGATGATTGCGAGTTTAAATGAATCCAGAGCGCCTTGGGCCACACAGCCTGCCTATTTAACAAATATGGTGACAAGACCTGGATTCGCTTATCTAGCAAGTGTGGCTCAAATGCGCTCACAACGACCAGAAAAAGTAAAGTATCCTGTTATTGAACATAATGAATGTTCCATCTCATTTGACCGATACGTCTATTACCTCAACAACACCCACCTTAACGGGCCGACCCCATAAGGTGGGTGCTTCTTTTTAACGATGATTTATTCAGTGAGTTGATGGACCTCCAAGGCTGCTCTTATGCCTGACTCAACTGCACCCTCAATCCAGGCATGCATGAAAGAAGTATGCTCTCCTGCAAAATGAATCCGCTGTTCCGGCATTGTTATGATCTCAGGATATGTCGTGGCTTGATAAGGTCCATATAAGGAGAAGCACCCGCCTGAAAAACGATTTTGTCCCCAATTATATGAGGTTCCTGCTAGAAAGGTTTGTTCTGCTTTTTGGCCATGGATTCTTGAAATAAAAGTCAACGCATATTCCACTCGCTCCTCATCAGACATCGACTCCCATAACCTGGCATTCTCACCCCAGCTGTAGCTTCCTAATAAGACCCCGGGACCTGGCTTACCGATCCCTAGGCTTGGATAATACATAAACTGAGTCGGCAAATCCGTGATCAGCTTCCCCCCTAGCATCCCATCTTCCTCCCAAAATTTCTTATCAAATTCTAACCCTACCTTCACAGAGGAAACATACGGCAGCGTCCGTATCGCTTTCCACTTTTCAAATTTTATAGAATGGTAGGGCTCTACTTCAATAAATTGAAATACAGAAAAGGGAATCGTTGTAATGACATAATCTGCTTGAAAACTACTAATAGATTGAGGTCCTTCTGTAATTACTTCTACTCCTTTATCATGTTGGATTATTTTTTTCACTACATAATTTAAATAAATATCCTCTTCTAAATAAGGATAAAAGGAATAAGGAAGCCGGTCATTTCCCCCTTCGATCTCATAAAACGACACATCTTCCATAAAGATCGTATTAACAATGTTTAAGAGGGTATCTAAAAAGGATAAGGAAGGAAATCCTTCGATCCCCAAAAGGGTCTGTATCTTATGGATAGCATGAGTTGATAACGTTCTTCCGATTGGATTATTCCGCAAAAAAGTAGTCATTGAATACTGATCAAAATTTCGTCTTAGCAGCTCTCTTTGCTGCTCGTTTGCCTTTCTGTAAAGGTCAACAAAGCTAGATACAGCTTCTTGTAATAATTGTTCGGCTGTCTTACCTTTTTCATCTTCTAAAAGCGGGAACTTCAAAATGGCAGGATCTTCTTCGTATTGATATCTTCTAACCAATTGTCCATTAACATATAAAAGATCATTCGGTGTGCTTGTGATAAAAGGGTTTATAGATAGGCTCCATTTGTTGATCCAGGAAAGTGTTAAGGCATGATGACTCGGGATACGCATTGCACCCGCTTCAAAATAGTTCCCTTCAGAGAACGGTTCTCGTATCGTATGAACTCTTCCACCAATTCGGTCATTTCCCTCAATAATCGTCACTTTGTGGCCTGCCTGCTTTAAGAGATAGCCAGTTACAAGCCCAGCCATTCCAGCTCCCAAAATTAATATATCTTTTTGAGGTGCTCCGATATCGGGCAGCCCCTCTTCAATTATTTTAAGATATTCCTCCGATTTTTCGGTATAAGAAGGTAACGGATCTATTCTTCGCATTTTCCCAATCCTCCTTGATCACCTCAAGCAACCCAGCCTTCTAGCTCCACCATAAAAACCGGACAACTTTTACGCTGCCCGGTCATCATCTTCTTTATCTGTTTTTGAAGTAAAATAATACAATTTCGGAATATGGAAAAATGGAACATACTCAAGCAGTAATGAAGCTCCAACAAACGCAACCATTTGAAGATCAATTCCTTTTAGCATCACGGCACGCTCCTCTTTTGGGCAGTTTATGATGCCACGTGATTGTCTTATGACTAGTGACCTTACTGCTTATAAAAGTATTCCCCCGCTCGAATAGCACCCCTAACCTCAGGAGGCTTCTCTAAGCTGTTTGTTGAACTATAGGCGACCGGTTCCAAAGAAACGTCTAACACTTCCCACGCCTCCGCGTATCTTCCTTTTTTAAAGGCTTTAATAACTGCATCTAAGTCCAAGCGATCGACAATGTGAACGTCCGTTGCTGCGGCAAGTTTCAAGCAGGAATCTGAGAGTTTATCTGCTGTTGTAATAATTAAAGCCCGCTCTGCCCCGTAAAAGGCTTTTGCTGCATATACTTCCTGCACCGCGGATAACCCTAATTTCTCGCGATATCGCTTTGCTTGAACGACACACTTCATCCCGTCTTGCTGCTCATATAATAGATCAGCCCCGTAATCTCGGCTTTTCTTGGTTTGATAAACCTGCTCATACTCAAGAGCTGAGATCAGCACATAGAGATAATCCTCAAATTCATGTCCATCCATTTTATCGATATCACGCATTGTAATTTTAGCTAAATCAAATTTTCTTCTTCGCCCAACTATCCATTTAATCCAGCCTATTAATAAAAGGACTACAAGAGCCCCTGCTATCCAGATCACTAACGAAGAACTAATTGAAAACGAATCAATCAACCGTCTTCACACCTTTCTATTCACATGCCCTCATCATACGGGATTCTCCCCCTGCATGCAAACATATGTTTTTCATCGCTCTACATCAAAAGTCGTAGAGACGGCTCAACCAGATTATGCAAAAAAGATCCGTATCTTCACCGAGGACCGCGGACCGCGTAATTCGTAAACTGAAAGTAACTAAAACAAAGGAGCTGGTACGATCATGCAGCAACAAAAAGTAATTATGATCACTGGAGCATCAAAAGGATTAGGAAAAGCATTAGCTCTTCACCTTGCTGGTAAAGTCCATAAATTAGCGATTTGCGCACGAAATGAGGAAGAGCTGAAGCAAGTAGAAAATGAGATTCACAGACGTGGTGCAAAAGTCGTTGCGGCCGTCGCTGATGTAAGTAATAAAAAAGATGTAGAGCGCTTTGTTTCTATAACTGAAAATACCTTCGGCAAGATTGACGTTCTAATCAATAATGCCTCTGTATTCGGCCCTGGCCCAACGTACTTAGCAGATTACCCTGATGAGGCATTTGAAGACGTCATCCTCTCAAATATTACGAACCCTTTTTATATGACAAAGAGAGTATTACCCGGCATGCTTGCTAGACAAAGAGGAACCATCCTCTCAATCACTTCTGAAGTTGGCATTACTGGCTATGCAGAATGGGGAGCCTACAGTGTCTCAAAATATGCCCTAGAAGGATTAGCTGCTGTCTGGGCGGATGAGTTGAAAGATACAGGAGTCCAAATAGTGCTGGTCGACCCAGGAGAAATGGATACGATTATGCATAAAATTGCGGTACCAGATTGTAATTACTCTCTCTCATCCCCCGCACAAATTGCACGAGCACTACAATCAGTCGTATTAGATGAAACGATGAGCTTGAATGGGAAAAGATTCGAAGCACAAGACCTTATCGAGGAGGGACCTCATGATGATTAATAGTACGATCCATTCATTTAAACTACCACCTTACCTGCATGCCACTACGCCTGCAGAAGTTACAAGAAATCAACGCAGCGATGTAAGGTTAATGACTTTACACGGAGACAGCGGGGCTTGGGATCATCACACGTTTGAAGATATTATAGACCTTCTTCAGCCTAATGATCTTCTTATCTTAAACACTAGCCGTACCATTCCAAGCTCACTTCGGACAGTAGATGGGGCAGAGGTCCGACTTTCAAGAAAGATAGATGAACAGGTATGGGAAGTTTTAATCTTAGAGAAACGTTTAAACGAATCCACCACTCTCTATTTTGATGATGGAATCTCGGCATCTATCGTCGGTCCAGGTATGGCTCCTGAGTTGACTCTTATTGAATTTTCTATTGGAGGGGAAGGGTTAATGCACTTCTTTTACAATCATGGTCAGCCAATCACCTACGAATATATCGATTCTCCGTGGCAGCTATCACATTATCAAACAGTCTATAGCCATCAGCCTGGATCTGTAGAGATGAATTCAGCGGGGCGTGCATTTTCTCATAAAATGCTGAAACAATTAAAGGATAAAGGAGTTCAGATCGCCTATGTGTGCCTTCACACCGGCCTAAGCTATTACGAGAACAACCGCTGGCCTGATCCTTTAAGACACTTTGAGTGGTTTTCAGTGGGTGCTGATACCGTTGAACATATATACAAAACAAAAAAGGGAGGACATCGTGTGGTGGCAGTTGGAACCACTGTGGTGCGGGCGCTAGAAAGTGCATATGACCCCAAAGCTGGATTGCAGCCACAAGAAGGGCTCACTAATGTATATATTAAAAAAGATACGACCTTAAAAGTTGTAGACGGCCTGATTACAGGATTTCATGAGCCTGAAGCGAGCCACCTTGATATGTTATGCGCCTTTGTTCAAGAAAAAAAGTTGATTGAGGCCTACCAAGCAGCCATAAACGAACAGTATCTATGGCATGAGTTTGGTGATTTGAATCTCATTTGGAAGCGGACCTATGCATGAAGCTGCATCATCTTGGAATTGATGTCGTTGATCTTGATAAAAGTACAGATTACATCCAATCTATTTATCAAGCTCGGTTTCTTTTTGAGATCACTTTTGGTGAGGAGACAATCCGATTTTTCCAGCTGAATGAGTTTGTATTAGAGCTTATTTATAACCCTGCCAAAGAACAATTAAGCTGTCATATTGCATGGCAAGTAGATTCGATAGACCACATTCTTAATCACATAAGCAGCGAGGACGAAAAAAAGATCGAAGGACCCTATCAATTTGAAAATGGCTGGACATCTATTTTCTTCGAGGTAGATGAGGAACTGTATGTAGAATGGGTAGAGGAGTCCCTCTCTAAATAGAGACTGCTGAAAAGCCCGCCACTTACAGTAGTTGTTGATTTCCACTGGAGGCACACGCTTTCCGCGGGCGGCCCGGGAGCTTCCTCGTCGCTTCGTGCACTGGACCCATAAAGTTGGACACTTTTTTAAGCAGCTTTTTGGGTACTGAGTCGATAAGCTACTGGACTTTTCCGGTTCAATCTTGATTTAATTCTCACATGGTTGTAGTAATAGATGTATTGTTCTAACTCTTCTTTGAAGTGTTCAATACTATCAAATTCGTTTAAATAAAGGAACTCCGATTTCAGGATTCCAAAAAAGTTTTCCATGACAGAATTATCGTGACAGTTGCCTTTTCGAGACATACTTTGTGTGATGTTATGTTCTTTCAGTTTCCTTACGTAAGGGGCCATTCGATAGTGCCAACCTTGATCAGAATGAATCAAGAGATCATCGCCTTTATTTAGGTGCTTTAACCCTTGGTCCAACATCGTATCGACCAAATCATACGTTGGTCTTGATTGGAGCGTATAGGTTATCAGTTCGCCGTTAAACAGGTCAAATAGTGGAGACAGATAGAGCTTCTGTCCAAACAATTTAAATTCCGTAATGTCTGTCACCCACTTTTGATTAGGCTTCTCGGCTCTAAAGTTACGGTTTAGGATGTTTGGAGCTGCTTTTCCAACTTCTCCTTTATATGATTTGTATTTTTTCATTCGTACAAGGCATTTAAGCCCTAGGTCTCTCATCATTCGAAGCACTTTCTTTTTGTTAATCGCATATCCCTTTTCCTGAAGGAGGTCTGTAATACGACGATAGCCATATCGACCAAAGTGCTTATGGTAAATGAATGCAATTCTTCTTTTCCATTTTCGATCAGGATCTGGTTCGCTCCATTTTTTTACAAGGTTATAGTAAGTGCTTCTAGGCATCTTGGCTATCTTTAACATTCGAATCACCGGGAATTCGTTCCTTAGTTCATATACTACTTTCGCTTTGATTTTGTTGGTGATTGTTTTTCCTGAACTAAGGCTTTCAGCTTTTTTAAATACGCATTCTCCATACGCAGGTGTTCCAGTTCTCTTTTCATCTCTTCTATCGATTGGGTTGAAGAGTCGCTGTTGCCCTTGTTTTTATTCTGATTAGAAGTCATTGTAGAAAGCCCCTTTTCTCTTGGTTCAAGGGCATCTTCTCCAGCTGTTTCCCACTTTTTCTTCCATCTGCGAAGCATACATGGAACGGGAATATGAAAAATGGCTGATGCCTCTCGAATGGAGTAATTCTCTTCGGTCATAAATTGAATTACTTTCAGTTTAAAGGCAGCTGAATAGTTTGTATAGGGAAAGGTAAAAGCTTGATCCCCATGATAGCGAACTAACATCACCCAATATCGCAGCGTCGAATCATCTACGCCCACTTGATTTGCAAGTTCTCGATAACTGATGATTTCATTTAGATAACGTTTAGCCGCTTGAAGTTTATATTCCTTGGTGAACGTGGTCATTGATGAAGGCACCTCCTATTGTTGATTGAGGTGTCCAACAATAGGGGTGCAGTACATTCGCGCCTGTGGGATCTCCCTGGTCACGCGCATCCCGCTGGAGTCGGTGCCTGTAGCGAGGTCAACGGTGTGAGAATGGAGTTTAGTTACGCCATCATTGAAAGTTGCTGTTCCGAGACCTGATCAAATGAGGAGGTGGATGACAGCAATGATAATTTAAAATGAACTGATCCATAATGAACTCATTCCACTATACCCCTCAAGAAAGCAAGTAACCTAGCGGATGAAATATACGGAGACTCCTGCGTGATGTAAAGCAGGGCTGAGACCCCACAGGGCCTAGCCTGAGGAGGCTCAGCAGCTTCACGCGGAAAGCGAAGTATATTTCAAGAGCGGCGAGCTTACTTTTCCCTCCCGCACGTTTGACGACTTTTCAGATTGGCCCCTAGATCCTGTTATTTTATCCCCATCCTCATTGCAAATAAAGCAGCCTGTGTACGATCTGACAGCTCTAATTTAGAGAGGATATTTGAGATATGTGTTTTAACTGTTTTCTCTGTGATATGTAGAACATCCGCCAATTCTTTATTACTTCGTCCTTTTGCTAATTCTATGAGCACTTCTTTTTCACGCTTGGTCAGTCTTTTTACTTTAGCTTCCTCCTCGTCTTCCTTATGTGAAATTCTAGTCAGCACATACTTCATCACTTTACTGTGCACTTTACTCTCACCTGCATGAAGAGCACGGATCGTTTCTGCTAATTCTTCTGGGTCAATGTCCTTTAACTGATAGCCGCTTGCACCAGCTTTCAGCGCGGGAATCACATAATCTTGATCAGAGAAGCTCGTTAAAACTAAAATCTTTAATTCGGGGTTTGCCTTTATTAACTGTTTTGTAGTTTCTATTCCTCCCATCACAGGCATGACAATATCCATAAGAACCACATCCGGTTTTACGGTTTGAACAAGCTTTACAGCCTCCTCACCGTTTGCTGCTTCTCCTACTATTTCCAGGTCACTTTGTGTATCTAGAAAAAAACGCAAGCCTCGTCTGACCATTTGATGATCGTCTACGATAATCACTTTAATCATCATTCTCTCTCCTTTTTTGTTCGAAAAATGTTTTGTTCGATAGAGGTTAGAGGAATAGAAATGGAAATCACAGTTCCCTGATCAGGAGCACTCTTCATGTTAAAGGTTGCACCTATCTCGTGTGCTCTTGTTCGCATGTTGAGAAAGCCGTCCCCACTAAAGATTG
Source organism: Alkalihalophilus pseudofirmus (assembly GCF_029094545.1). NCBI lineage: Bacteria > Bacillati > Bacillota > Bacilli > Caryophanales > Bacillaceae > Alkalihalophilus > Alkalihalophilus pseudofirmus. Next base: position 3,381,178 of record NZ_CP117835.1, read on the forward strand.
AATGATCTTGTGGTGAAAAGCCGCATCCAAAATCTGTAATACTAATCTTCCAATTAAATTCATCTCGATCAAAATGCAGGTCGACGCTTTTTTCTCCTGAATGCTTGCTGCAATTATTTATTGATTCTTGAATGATTCTCCACACATTGCGCTCCACCCTAGATGGTAATTGAACGTTCCCATCTCCTTTTACTTTTACTTTTATTCCAATCAGTGCTGCATAACGATGGATGGCAGCAACCATCCCATCTTCTAGTTCTTCCGTACTCGTCTGCCAAATGATCTGCTTTAACTTGAGAAGAGCCTCACTGGATACCTCTCCAATTAAATCTATGGCTTCATTTACATTCGTATCCTTACCCTTGCCTTTTATCCCTTTAGCAGTAAGTGAGACAGAAAAAAGTAATTGATTAACAGAATCGTGTAAGTCGCGAGCTAATCTATTTCTTTCATCCATTCTCGCAAGTTCTTGTTTTTTTTCTTCCTGTTTCAGTCTATAAATAGCAGCACCAATTTGAAGAGCTACTGTTTCTAATACCTCTAATTCCTCGTTAGAAAAGTGGTTTTTATCAACAGAAGCAATATTAATTAAGCCATATGTCCTATCCCCCGCAAAAATGGGGACCGTTGCATGATGAGTTAAGCCATTGGTTGGTCTGCCTAGTTCCCTAGCTCTTTCAATCCTTCTGCATTCCATAATATTCGCTGCTTTTTTCAACTGTCCGTTCATACATTTATCTTTACACCAGCAGCCACCCTCACACATGAGTTTTGAGCGATGTTCGAGCCCGCTTGGAAGCCCATGATGAGCAACCAATTGATGACGATGGTCTTCAATTAAAAAGATCCATCCTGTATCATGATTAGTTACTTCTAACAGCTTCTCTAAAACAGGCTGCAGCATAGTAGAAAGGTCTTCCCCCATATTTAATGTTTGAGCAATGACTTTTAACGTGTGAACGACATTCACCTGACCAGCTCCCTTCTCTTTATTATAACGTGGACATCACTTTTCAGGAATTATTTACATATTATTGATTTTTAGTGGAATAGTAAGAATGATTTGTATAGAAAGGATGTTGCCTCGTGCAAGAAAAGAAAACAACCATGATGGGTAAAAAGAAACGATACCCTTTTTTGCCTACTCTCTTATTTGTCATTACATTTTATATGGTTCAGCTTTTTCAATATAACGTGACTGTATTTTTTATCGTTTTAGGGTTATTAGGATCCATTCCGCTATCTTGGTATGGATGGAAGCAGCTTAAGATCGCAGAACAGCGATTATCTTCTGCCCGTGAAATTGATGGGATGACTCATCATCAATTCACTTTATTCCTAAAACCTCTCTTTCAAAAGCAAGGGTACTCAGTCACAAAAGTAAAGCACTCAAATGAACATGGCGTTCATCTCATTGTACGAAAGCGAGGCATAAAGGCGATTGTACATGCTAAGCTAAGTCAAAATGAAGTTCAGGCTAAAACGCTGCGAGATATCAATTACGTTAAGGAACAATATAAAGCAAATCAAGTAATAGTTGTGACGAATCACCTCTTTACAAAAGAAGCTGGACAATACGCTACCGCAAATAAAATCATCTTAATGGATCATAATACGTTAGATGCGATGATTCAGGTCTTTATGAAAAAACGAAAAAATCATCGCTTCATTGACAGGGTTCGATCTGCTTGGCTTGATTAACCCCCCTCCTGTAGAGTACGTGCTCTACAGGTTTTTTTGCGTAAAAAAAGAAGAAAGATGTCTATTTGTACACTTATATAAAAAATAAAAAGTAACAAAATTTTCATAATTTATTGATTTTTATATCTAGAGATTATACCCTGTTATATATGAAAGGGTTTTCATAGCTTTAGAAAGAGAAGGAGGAGAGAAAGATGAATACAACGAAAAACAGGTGGTTAATTGCTTTATCTGCCATCGCTATCCACCTATCCATTGGCGGAGCTTATGCTTACAGTGTCTACACGTATCCTATAAGTGAGCAAATGGGCTGGTCACCAACAGAGATTACGATTGCCTTTACGATTATGATGGCGCTCGCTGGTACTTCTGCAGCTTTCTTCGGAAAATTTGTTGAACGCAGCGGACCTAGAAAATCTGCCATTGTTGCTGCTGTCCTTTTCGGTTTAGGACAAGCTGGTTCAGGTGTTGCCATTGCGCTCGGGTCCTTGCCGCTTTTCCTGTTAACATATGGACTAGCCAGTGGATTAGGTCTTGGTATCGGATATATTTCACCTGTATCTACTCTTGTAAAGTGGTTTCCTGACAGACGAGGACTCGCAACAGGCATGGCAGTTCTTGGATTTGGGAGCGGCGCACTTATTACAGCACCCATCGCTGCTAATTTGATGAGCACCATTGGCATCTCCGCTACATTTTACGTACTCGGTGCCTGTTATTTCGCCTTAATGCTTGTGGGTGCTTCCTATATTGCCCCGCCAAAAGAAGGTTGGATGCCGGCTTCGATGAAACGTAATATCGCTTCTGGAAAAAAAGTAATCAAAAAAGATCTTCAGCAGCTGACTTCAAACGAGGCTGTCAAAACGAAACGCTTTTGGATGCTTTGGACAATGATGTTGATCAATACAACAGCCGGAATTATGATGATCTCTGTTGCTTCTCCAATGGCTCAAGAGGTTGTAGGCTTATCTGCCGCTGCAGCTGCTACATTGGTTGGGATCATGGGTATCTTTAATGGTGGCGGCCGTCTTGGCTGGGCAGCCATTTCAGATTATATTGGACGTTCGAACGTCTTTCTCATATTCTTTGTCATTCAAACAATTGCCTTTCTAACTTTACCGATGATCACAAATGTTATCATATTCCAGCTTCTCATTCTGCTTGTTGTCAGCTGTTATGGCGGCGGCTTCTCCAACCTCCCAGCCTTTGTAGGAGATTTATTTGGAACCAAGCAGTTAGGCGCCATTCACGGCTACTTATTAACAACATGGTCACTTGGCGGGATATTGGGTCCAATGATCGTATCCCAAATTAGAGAACGTACAGACAGCTATATTCCCGTTTTCTATGTCTTCTCAGCCTTGATTCTGCTTGCGCTGCTTGTGTCTATTATGATGAAGCTAGATATTAAAAAGAGTGAACAAGAAACAAAACAACGACAGGAACAAGTCGTTTCTTAACCTTGCAAGCAGCAAAATAGACTGACTGGTCAGTCCAAAAAAGGTCTTGCGCATAAGCTGATGCTTATCGCAGGACCTTTTTCCATTATTCTTTTACAAAATTAATAGTGATTCCCCGGTCAATCTCCTTGGCTGTGAAGGTTAAAGCTCCCCATACCGTTACAGCGGTAATGAACAGGTTTAGTGCCAAGCCGACTAACGTCACTATGATTGGCATACTCGATTTTAACCCGATTATCCATTGAACAATCATCATAAAAAAACCACTTGATTCATCCCCCAGCAAAAAAACTAGCTCACTGGCAGGCAGTAATGTTAAGCCAAATGGTATCACTTGTATGAGCACATACCCCATTGCGACAAATAATAAAATGAAAGAGGTTCCTGTTTCTAAGCGATTTTGAGGGTTTTTATGATTAAACTTCGCCCCAATGGCACCAAAATATAATCCGATAGCGCTTGAGCCTAGACCGGTTAATCCAATTAACAACCACCCGGCTACCGTATGAAAAGGTGACCAGCCGAATATAAAAGCACAAATGATCTGCAGTATTCCGATAAATCCGAATAGAATCAGCCAATGAATCCACAGTTTCCCAACAGCAACCTCTATTCCCTTTAAGGGCAGCACCCGCAGCAGGTCAATTGAACTTCCTTCTCTTGCAACAGAGCCAGAAGTGAATGTCGACGTCATAAAGGAAAACAACCCTAGAGCAATAGCTTGAAGACTGATCCAAGAAAGAGCGGGAACTGTTTGAAGAAACTCCATATTGCCGTCTCGAATCATAATCGAGAATATAGGAAAGAACATAAAAAATGTCATAGGAATCAGCATCGTCCATTCCCTCATATCCCTCTTGATCGTCCGCCATTCTTTTAATCCAACCTCAATGATTGGAGTCCTTACTTTAAATACAGCAGAGGATGCCTTCTTTTTCTTTCGGTTTGATCTGCTTTCATTCATCTGAATCCAGCCTGTACGAAATCCTTTATCCACCAGCATAGAAGATAGATACAAGACAGCGAACGTCAACCCTGCGAGCAATCCACTAAACAAAACGGTTTCTCCCGTTACGTCACCGAATAAAAGATGACTGACGCTTTCTCCAGCCCAATACATTGGCAGCCATTGAGGAAGTTCTGGGATAAGCATAGAAGACTCCCCCCCGCCCTCACGAGACATCATTGTAGGGATTTGAAAGGCTACATAGCCTAGAACCCCTGCAAAAGCAGTAATTACAGTCATCAATTCCTTCGCTCTATGGGCAGGGATCATTTGAATAAGAAGTAAATTAAGTAAATAAGCAATCCCAAGCCCCATTAATACAACCAAAATGGCTGTAAAATAAGCAAATGGGTAATAAAATATATTGGCCCCCGCACCTAGACCAAACATGGTAAGTAAGACGAGTGAAGCTGCTAAAATCAGCCCTGGTATTCCAAGAAATACCTGCGTGAACTTTGCCCAGTAAATATGAGTTGATTTTAATGGCAAAGTAAACAACAAGGTTAAGTCATCATCGCCGTACAATTTGGTAAACACTTGTGGTACTGCAAATAAAATTAAGAAAGCAAAAAGAGATAGGAAACTAAGAGAAAGGATATCACTTAGTAATTCTCCCGGAAGCGTACTAGCTACAGAAAATACGATACCGCTAAAAAAGAGAACCGCAAACCCTATTGCAACACCAGAAATGATAAGCGTCGTTTTGGCTTTATCTGAAGATTGCTTAAAGCTGTTTAGGTTCATCTTCCAAAACCAGCGAATTAAATTCCATGTCATCTCCTCACCTCTATTCTCTTATCCCTTTTGATTGATCATCTTCCATTTCTTGCACGTATGATTGTGTTTCTTGATCACCAGTCAGCTCCAAGAAAAGATCTTCAAGCGATGAATTCTCACTTCCTTTTTCCTGACGTAATTCATCTACCGTTCCAACAGTTAGTAGATCCCCATTTTTAATAATAGCAACCCGGTCACACATCTGCTCAGCAATTTCTAAAATGTGAGTGGACATAAATACCGTCATGCCGCCTCTACATAATTCCTGGAGCAGATTTTTCATCGTACGAGCTCCTTTTGGATCTAGTCCAACAGTAGGCTCATCAAGAAATAACACTTTCGGTTCGTGCAGAAGCGCTGCACACAGACTAAGCTTTTGTTTCATCCCATGCGAATAGGTTTCTATGAGCTCATCTAACCTATGTTCAAGCTGAAACATGCGGACATACCGCTCGGCCCTTTCTTCAAACTCTTTTTCCTTCAATCGGAACACACTCGCTGTAAACTGGAGGAACTCACTCCCTGTCAGCTTAGGATAGAGCTTTGGCTGATCAGGTACATAGGCAATCTGTTTTTTAGCCTCAAGTGCTTCCTTCCACATGTTCACCCCGGAAATATGAACCGTTCCGTTTGTTGGCTCAAGCAATCCTGTCATCATCTTAATCGTTGTCGTTTTCCCCGATCCATTGGGCCCTAGAAAGCAAAAAAGTTCCCCCTTTTTCACTTCTAAATCAAATGGTTTAACGGCATGATTTTCTCCGTACTCTTTTGATAGTTGATTAAGCTTGATCCTTACTTCATTCAAGCTGCTTCCCCCTTACTTATCTATGATCTGATATGTATAGCCTAGATTAAAAAAAGATAAGGTGAATCATCACAGAGATGAATTCACCTTATCATCCTAACATAATTTGTCATTAAATTCAGGCTTAGATAATACCTAGCACCGTTCTCGATATATTCATAGAGGCATGCTGCAAGCGCATAAGCTGATTGACTAAATCAAGATAAATAGCGCTTATTGCCGGGTTGTATTCATTCTGCTGAAGCAGCGTATTGAAATGATCAAATCTAAAATCTCTTTCTTTCTCACTAAGTGCGCCTTGTTCTCTAATGACTTTTCGAACTTGCTTATTATTTTTTTCTTCACAAGCTGTGATTGCATGCTGCAAAATATCTTCAATAGTTGGGATAAACTCTTTTAATCTCTCGGCATCTTCTGCCACTAACTCAAAATGCTGATTTCGCAGTTTTTCAATATTAGCTGAAATTTGGAGGACAATATCGCCTATCTGCTCTAGGTCATTTAACATATATAGGAGCTTTACCTCTTGGTCTGATTGTTCCTTTGACAAATCTTGCTGGGCAAGCTTTAAAAGATACTGTTGAATAATTAAATAAGCTTGATCTATATATTCTTCTTTGCGTACGATCACATGATGGTCTATGTTCCCGTCTATAATTGCCGGAATGGGAGCAATTATTTCCGTTTGAATATAACGCGAGAGCTTGAGTACTTCTTTCTCAGTCTGAATAAGGGCTTCATCCGGGATTGCTAAATATTGCTCACTTATATGAACAACCTGCCTTGGTTCAGATGGAGGGAGAAACCTAGTCATTAATTTAGCCAAAAGAGCTAAAAATGGGAGCCAGCATAGCGCTAAAAAGATATTAAAAGCAGTATGAAAGTTAGCAATCTGTCGTTCTGCTTCACCAGGGATAAATATACTAATCACAGGGAATATCAATAACATCATTCCAACCACAACGACAATTGACAGCTTCATAACTAAATATGCAAAGGCAACCCTTTTTCCTTCCCGTGAAACAGAGAAGCTAGCAATTAAGACAGGTACAGTTGATCCTACATTTGCTCCAAGCACAAGCCAAATGACTTCTTCATAACCCATCGCGCCTGCTGAATAAAAGGAGATCCCAATAATAATCATTGCCACGCTGCTATGAAGGGCTGCGGTTACCCCTACACTCAAAAGAAAAAGCCAGATTGGTTGACTCGTTAGACGCAGCATCCATTCTGTTATAAAAGGATCATTTGCTAAAGGTGAGACTGCTTGTGACAGGTAAGAAATTCCGAATAACACTAACCCTAGACCGAGAAGAACTTCACCCGCTGGTTTCACACGATCCGTAGAGATAAACACAAGGAAAATAACACCGAGAAAGATAAATACCGGGGAAAGCTGACTAATATTGAAAGCAAGCACTTGCACAGTGAGTGTCGTTCCAATTGCAGAACCTAATATCACACCTAGTGCTTGCACAAACGTGATGATCGAGTGACTTACTAGTCCGACTGCAATAATGGACATCACCGTGCTGCTTTGTAAGAAAAAAGTAAAAAAGAGACCAACAATTAATGCCTGTAATCTATTTTTAACGAGTACGCCCATTTGATGACGCAGTTTATTAATAGCTGCTTTTTGTAATCCTTTACTTAGTCGATTCATTCCATATAAAAAGATGCCAAGCCCTCCTATGAAGCTTAGAAGGCTCTGTGTAATCATCATGGAGAATTCCTGCTTATTGAGGAGTGGCAGTCTAGTAAATACTGTCTGTAATCTCTCGCTGCATTGGAAACATGATCGGCCATCCTTTCAAAGAATCGACTCATTAAGATCAACTTGCCCCCGCTGTCTGCAGGAAGCTGCTCTAGTCTAAGAGAATCAGTAATCCGTTTAAAGGACTTTTTATTCAAACGATTAACGACCTCGTCTTCTTTTTCATAAATAGCTTTTAAGCGTGAACAATCTTCCTCTTTAATCCCCTCTTTAAGAGACTCAAGCATTTGACCAATATTCTTCATAAACTGAGAAAAAGATTGTATGACAAGATGAGGTACTGAGTCAATTGGCGCCACAACAATGATATTAATGACATGATCACCAACACGCTCTAAATCTTTAGCCATCTTTGAAAATAAGAAAAGCCCCTTCACTTGTTTGATGGCGAGCTGTTCATAGGATAAGAGCTCAAGTACCTTTTTTTGGATCATTTTATTAATGGCATTCATATCTTTTTCTGCTTGCAAAATACTTTCCTTATCAAAGGTTGAGTCTTTCTCTATCGATTCTGAGCTAAGCTGCAGCATCTGGTAGCTTAATTCGACCATTAAAAGAAGCCGTTCTTTCAATTCATTTATTTCTCTGTCAAGAAAGTTGGTCCGTGTCAGCATCCGTATCCCCCCTTCTTATACTTGTATAGAAAAGTCTTACTCACTATGCGTATGAGTAAGACTTTTCATTGTTTTAATTAATGATTTAACGCTTCATCAATTAACTCTTTTGCTTTATTCAGCGATCCATCAGGATCATTTTGCTGATAGAGCTCTTCAATCGCATTTTCGATAATATTTCTGGCCTCAGGGAAAACATTCATCAATGCCCCTTGAGTTGCAGGCGTCAGCTGAGTGTTTTGCAGCTGCTCTACAGCTGTTGTAAATTGAGGAAATTCTTCATATACAGCAGCCAGCTCCTCTACCTCATAAGCTGCCGGCGTAATCGGGAAGTACCCTGTTGCCGCAGCCCACTTGGCTTGCACTTCAGGATCAGCTGTATACTTTACAAACTCCCAGGCAGCTTGCTGTTCCTCATCCGATACTTGGTTTGTAATCCATAAAGATCCCCCTCCGACAATCACCCCGTTTGCTTCTTCTCCGTCTACATGCGGTAAGAAAGCTGTACCGACTTCAAAGGGAGAATCATTGACATTATCACGAGTTGCAGCTGTTGAATCGAGATACATTGCCACCTGGCCTGCACGGAATGCAGCGCGAATATCATCCCACTGACGACCGAAGTTGCCAAGCGTTCCTGCTTCATCCATCTCGTTTAACCAATTAAAAATATTTTGCCCTGCCTCACCATTGATCAAGGCTTCAACAGGCTCTCCGCCGCGACCGTTGTCTTGATCAAGATAATGAGCCCCTTGATTCGCTAATAACTGCTCAAAGAACCAGCCATAAATAAGAATAGCAAAACCGTTAGCATCTGTTTGATCGGTTAATGTTTGCGCTGCTTCCTTGACCTCTTCAAAGGTACGAGGAGGATTTTCTGGGTCAAGCCCAGCTTCTTTAAACATATCCTTGTTGTAGAACATAATGGCATTTGATGTATTAAACGGCATCGAATACAGATCACCATCTAACTCATAATAGCCTAAAATATTTTCTTCAAGCTGGCTGACATCAAAACCTTCTGCATCAACAAATTCTTGCATTGGAGTGATAAAACCGCTGTCACTCATGTATTTAGTTCCCACTTCGTACACTTGCACTAAAGAAGGGGCTTCCGTTGAGCCGCCAACTGCTCGTAGTTGATTTAGGAGCTCCTCATAGCTGCCCTGATAAACGGCTTCTACTTCAACAGTGTCTGATTGAGCATTAAAATCTGCAACCATTTCATCAATCGCCTGCCCAGGGCCTCCCCCCATTGCATGCCAAAACGTAATCTTTTTCTTGCCATCTTCCGTTGCAGAATCATTTCCGCCGCAAGCCGCCACGACAAACAACATTAAACAGACGACCACACCTAGCCAGACTTTCCGACTCTTCATTACCTTCTCCCCTTTTTTATATTTATCCCTTTATAGCTCCAGCCATTAACCCTTTACGAATATGTTTTAGGCCAAAGAATAAAAGCAGCAGAGTCGGCAGCAAAATCATCACTACTGCTGCCATTACCATATTCCAAGATGTCGATGATTCTTGAGCAATCATCATTTTCAGTCCAATTTGAACCGTTCTGACATCATTATTACTCGTCACTAAAAGCGGCCAGAGATACATATTCCACGTTGTTAAGAAACCATATATCCCAAGCGCACTTAATGTAGATTTAGAAAGAGGCAGAACAAAGTTCCAATAGAAACGAAATCTTGAACACCCATCCATTTGAGCGGATTCAAAGATCTCCTTAGGAATCGTTAAGAAATGCTGTCTTAACAAGAAGATTCCAAAAGCTAGTGCAAAAAATGGCACAGTTAATCCTTGATACGTGTTAACCCACCCTAAATTGAGGATCGTAAAGTAATTAGGGATGACTGTCGCTTCCCAAGGAATAAGCATCGTTGAAATAAAAAGTGCAAAGATAATTCCTCTTCCCTTAAAAGGAATGAAGACAAACGCATACGCTGCCAGACTACAGACAATTAACTGACCAATCATAACAACAAATGAAACAATGAAACTATTAGTAAGGAACTGGAGCAACGGGACTCTATTAAACGCTTGCCCGTAACTTTCTACGCTAGGTGATGCAGGTATGAGAGCTCCGCTGAAAATCTCTCGAGTAGACATGAGACTTGCTGAGAATGCATATAGGATGGGAAAGAAAATAGCCAATGCTGAAGCAATTAATAAGATGTAGAGAATGATTTTTTTCATCATTGGTAGTGCACCTTCCTCTCTCCCACTTTAAATTGAAGAACAGTAAAGATAAGAATAATAAAGAATAGAACAATCGCTTGTGCACTAGCATATCCAAACCTTCCGTTATAGAAAGCCTCACGGTAAATCGAATAAACAATGAGATTTGTTGAGTTAGACGGCCCACCTCCGGTCAAAATATCGATTTGACCGAACGTTTGAAAAGAGTTAATCAACGTAACAACGCTTACAAAGAATAGCGTTGGAGATAACATAGGAAGAGTAATCTTAAATAATTGATGCCAGTACCCCGCACCATCAATTCGGCTGCTTTCATAAAGTTCCTCCGGTATATTTTGTAGGCCGCCTAATAAAACAATAAAGTTAAAGCCAATGTTCATCCAAATGGTTGTTATGGCTACAGAAACTAAAGCCCAATCTGATGAAGTCAGCCAATTGATCCCGTCTATACCGAACACTGCTAAAATATTATTAAGCACTCCAAGTGTAGGATGAAATAAGAACAACCAAATGGTCGCCCCCGCAGCAACTGAAACTCCTAAAGTCGATGAAAAAATGACACGAAAAAAAGCCATTCCTTTAAGTTTCTCATTTGCTATCACTGCTAAAAACAAAGCAAAGACGATGCCTGTAGGAACGGTATAAAGTACAAACTTAAATGTTGCCCACATACTAGTTTGAAAGGCACCTGACTGCAGAAGCCTAGAGTAATGTCCGGCTCCGACAAAATCTTGTGTGACCCCGCCAGCTGTGGTAACAAAAAAGCTGAAGTAAAGCGTCTTTAACATGGGATAAAATAAAAAAACACTAATGACAATTAGAGCAGGGAGCAAATACAACACACCGGAAGCGAACAGTTTCCATTGTTTTTTATCAGATTTATTTTTTGCTTTAACTATGCGTTTTCCCATTAGAATGCCCCCTATTATCATCGAGAAAGAGAACCTGCTTAAAGGACAGCAACAGCTAATATAATGGGGGTTCTCTTAATCTAAGTAAAATAAAAAAGACTGAGCGGACAGATACAAGCTAATTCATCCTATGCCTGCTAAAAAAGAATTAGTACAGCATCTGTTGGGGAATCCTTTATTTACCAAACGCTTATATAATGATCATCAACTCAAGTTTACGAGAGCTTATTGCTATATCAATATAAAAAAACCGCATCTATAGTAGATGCGGTTTCGTTTTATATGGTTATTACATAGTGTCATCTTCTTGAGAATGTTCAATATCAAGGTCTGTTCCATCATCCCAAGTGATTGTTAACTCAAGGCTGTCATAGTTCGGATCTAGACCAAAACCTTGTACAACAGCATCAATGATTTCTTCTTCACTCATAGAGCTGTCTAGTTCCATTTCTTCAAATGTAGTTTCTAGTTCAGTATACGCTTCGTCACCCTCTAATTGAGTGTCATTTACTGAATCATCAATTTCTGCACGTACTTCATCTGGATCATGTTCATACGTTACATCATAGTTGTCGCCCATTTCATCATAGTTAACACTTAATTCAAACGTTGAGAAACCAAATGCAGTTGTTGCAGGCTCCTCGTCTTCAGTCATGTCACCCATGTCTTCGCCCATATCATTATCTTCATCAGTGTCAGTGTCGTCACCCATTGTTGTATCATCGTCACCCATTGTGTCGTCAGTATCATCACCCATTGTGTTATCTTCCTCTTCTACCTGATCCTCTGGTGCTGGGTTGTCCACCTCTTGATCTGTGTTACAAGCTCCTAAAACGATCGTTGATGTAATGAATGCTCCTGCTAAGATTGTTTTTGCTTTTTTCATAGTAATTGTGCCTCCTAATTTGTTTAGTGTACTTATTGAGTAACCGTTATTTACTCGACTCAAACATTATTTTTAAAAAATAATTATGTGAGATTGTTAGACATTGTGTGAAAAATACACATTTGGTTAATTTCTTCAAGAACGATCTAAAGAGAACTTTGGCTGCTATCCGTTTTTCCAACCGGCATAATATCAGCTAATACTTCTTTTGTTTCAGGCGATCCTAACGCATAAAGCTTCTCATATAAAACTCTTATCTCTTTTTGAGTGTGATCTTTTTCATTATCCGCTTTTCTTTCTTGAAACGGTCTTTCAAAAATCTGCTGCGGTTCAAAATCTTGATTACTGACCGATTCAAGCAAGGCGTGAATCTCATCCTTTTCATCAGGAGTTGCGTAAATCTCATATTGAATAAGATTATCCGGCGTTTCTGTTTTAGTAATACTTAAAACTGGCATATCCACTGAGACAAAATAACGTTCACGTTCCACTATGATCCTCTCCTTTTAGATAAGTTGTATCTGTTACTTCCTTACCCCATCTGAACGTATTTACACATAAAAAAGACCAAGCACAGCGGCTCGGCCTTATTCTTCACTCGTTGAACGGTCTTTTGTTTTTTCTTTTTTACGTTCTTCTTCTTCTTCATATTTAATTTCATCTAATGGAAGATCATCTACAGGCATCACTGTTTGATCCCGCTCTTTTTGTTTGCTTCTATTTTCTTTAAAGGCTTTTGACTTATCATTTCTTTCTTTAAGAACTTTGTCTTTTTCTTTGTTATCCAAGGTAATCCCTCCTCTATATATAGGAGATTCCCTGTCATTCTTATCTTAAACCTTATTAATCTTTAAACAATTTCTTAGTTAAGTCATCAATTTTCTTTTTGAGATGTTCTGTTTCACCTTTTTCAATAACAGCTTGAAAGGACACTACATCGCCTTCTTTTACTTCAGCCGGCAGAAGAGCTTTAGGAAAATCAAATGTCTGCCGTCCATATTCAATCACTGCAATTTCACCCTCAAACCGGTCAATGATACATTTTTTCTGGGTTGTTTTAGACATAGTAAGACCACCTCCACCTCTATCGTATCAGACTATCTTCCTCATTCTTCTCTTTTTTCTATAAACATATTTATAATTAATCGAATATTTACATTCCTGTGCTACATTTTTTGTGAAGTCAAATTTTTTATAAGAATGGAGTGATATGATGACGTTTGGCAAAACGACCTGGGTGAAAATAGCTTTAGTATTTACTTTTATCCTCACCCTTATTTTATCCACAGGAACATCCATTGCAAGCGCGTCCTCAAACTTACAAGTACATTTTATTGATGTTGGTCAAGGGGATGCGATTTTAGTAAAGCTTCCAAATGGTGAACATATGCTGGTTGATGCTGGGGATAACCATTATGGTGCGACAGTCGTCAATTACATTCAAAACCAAAACATCGCCTCACTCGACTACGTTGTAGGGACTCACCCCCATGCAGACCATATCGGTGGATTAGACGATGTTATCAATCGTTTTCTGATTGGCGAAGTGTATATGCCAAATGCTACTGCTACAACCCAAACCTACTATGATGTGTTGACAGCGATTGATCAAAAAGGATTATCTATTACACGAGCAAGAGCAGGCTTAACCCTTCTTAACACAACGGTAGATGGGAAGAACCTTTCTATCTCTATGATTGCTCCAATTAGAGATTCTTATAGTAATATGAATGATTACTCAGCTGTTATCCGTATCGTATATGGATCCACCTCTTTTCTTTTAACCGGAGATGCGGAACATTTATCTGAAAATGACATGCTTTCCTCCAATGCCCCTTTAGCTTCTACTATATTAAAAATCGGGCATCATGGGAGCAGCACTTCAACGACGGAATCCTTTTTAGACAGGGTAAATCCTAGTGCTGCAATCATCTCTGTCGGTGCCAACAACAGATACGGGCATCCAAATCAATCAACGATTGATCGTTTGCAAGCTCGCGGTATTTCTATTTATCGCACCGATTTAAACGGCTCAATTGTATTTACAACGTCAGGTGCTGGATGGCTCGTCAATAAACAAGCCTGGTGGAGACCATAACATAACCATTTAAGGAGGATTCTCATGATCAAATTACTAAGAACTAAGTTTCACCTTATCCTTGTACTAGCAGCACTTGCCGTATTCTCTGCACTTCCTCAAGTGGAGGCATCAACCTACGACTGGAATATCCATCAAAATTATATCGAATATAAACATACCGGACAGACATTTAATCATAAATCATGCGGCCAGGTAAACAATGCTTCTCAAGGCCACTTTAGATTGCCTAACACAACTTCTTCTCAGTTAATTGCCTCATACCCTGTCGATCATAGAAATGTGCAACTCGACTTCGGCTCATGTTCAACATATGGCATCACTCATATTTTAGCAAGACACGCACCTGAACATTTCATAGGGAACCCTACAACGGTACAATCCTTTTTTAACCCTGGACATTCGATTTCATTTTATGAATCTTTAATTTCTCAAATCATAAGTCAAAACCGTACACAAATCGCCAATAATGGCTTCACTAGCAACGGCACAGTCGTCTACGGTACAATCAATGGAACAAGCCAGCAAGTTCGCCTGGTTATTAAAGGAGGAAAAGTAATTACTATGTATCCAAATGGCTGGGGGCTCGGAGAAAGAATGTATTAAACGGACGTCTAAACTGGGGGTATACGCTTGGTTCACATTCACACATATTTTATTTTAGACAAGCCTAAGAAAACTGAAACCGTGGAGCTTTCACACCTTACCAAAACTGAGATAGACGTAATAAAACATCAACCAGTGTTTCCGGGTTATATAGAGATAATCCACAATGATCAATTAATATTGGGCAAAAGATACCAAGACAGCGTTGACCACTTCTGGCTTAATCTGATTGACGGGTTAGAGAAGCTGAAAAGAACAGGAGCATATTCAATTGATTTCCTCTATCAGCCGTTAAGACTTCAGTTACTTATAAATGATACCAGGCTCTCTCTTTCTATTCTTCATGATGAAACATGTATAGAGAGCTGGGATCTACCTAAGGAAGAAGCTATTATTTCAATGCTTCATGCTGCTGAAGAATTTATGACATTAGTTAATAAAGAAACGTTCACCTTATTCCAAACGGAAATTAATTCTCTCCAACAAAAGCTGGTCAGCTTAAATACGTTCTATAAAATCTAAACTTATAAAGGCTTAAGCACTCCCAAAGGGCTGTGATTTAAGCCTTTTTATTTCTTTTAAAACAAATTTAAAAAAATAATCTGAAAATACACTTGCATTCCTCTCATCTGTTATAGTACAATGAATTCAACAAAACAAACGGAGGCGATTAATAATGACTTACAAAGCGATGATTACAAGAAGAACTGGTATGAAAGAGTGTACGGATTGTGGAAAGGTTATTAATCAAATCCAAGAGGCTTATTTCAATCAATGCGAGAAGTGCCTAAGACATGCAAACCACGACTAAACAACATACTGTTATATAACATTTAACTATTAAGTCTGATTCAATTTATTGAGTCAGACTTTTCACTGAGAATATTCAGCCAGGAGGAAAACATGGAAATTATTACGGCAGATTTATGTGATGAATTTAGAGAAAAAGTAAAGATAGCAGACCCCATTTTTAAGATGTTCGGCAAAAGGAAATCTTTTTACGGCCCTATACATACGGTTAAAGTGTATGAAGATAATGTCCTTGTAAAAAAAGCTCTCCAAACCATCCCCGAAGGCAGTGTTCTTGTCGTTGATGGCGGTGGTTCAACTCGCTGTGCCTTACTCGGAGATCATTTAGCTGATATCGCCGTTACACGGAAGCTCCCTGGAATTATCGTTTATGGCTGTATTCGAGACAGCGCGGAAATTAACCAAATGGATATTGGCGTAAGAGCCATTGCCACTCACCCTTTAAAAAGCATTAAGCAAGGCAAAGGGCTAGAGCAAGTTGCTGTTCAATTTGCAGGGATTAACTTTGAGCCGGGAGCTTATGTGTACGTTGATGAGGATGGGATATTAGTTTCAGAACAACCATTAGTATAACTATAAAAGAACAGCCCAAGCTTAGGCGCTCGGACTGTTCTTTTTACATCATTGGAGGAGTATCATGAATATACGGAGGAGCTGGATTTAAACTAGGCGCATCCGCAAATGGGTATGGTTCAGCAAAATATTGAAATTCACCTTCCCCGTCCATACTCGGACCGCTCGCCCAGCGTCCTTGTGCACTCTCTTCTCCCCTTGATAAATTGATAAATAAATGAGATACTTCTCGTTTCTCAAGCTCTCTTGGGAAAGTACTTGGAACAATGACACCCTCTTGAGCTTCTAGTTCACTAATGGCAGCGAGCCATTGATTTTGGTGCATTGTGTCCCTTGCAATTAAAAAGGAGAGCATATCCTTTACACCACGATCGTCTGTCTGTTCATACAATCTTACAGCTTGAAGTCTTCCTTGAGACTCAGCATTTAAATTCGCTCTAAAATCAGCTAATAAATTCCCGCTTGCAATAGTATAACCGCCATTCCAAGGAACACCTGCACTATTTACCGGCATCGCACCGAGCCCTGAAACAATAGCATGCTGCGGATTCATACCACCTAATATTGCAGCGAGCATTGGATCTTGGGCAGCTTGTTCCTGCTGATCGACTGGAGCCCCTTCTAGGAGGTGAGCAATCATTGTCGTTAACATTTCAATATGTGCAAGCTCCTCTGTCCCCACATCCATCAGCATATCCCTGTACTTTTCATTCCCTCTTGTATTCCATCCTTGAAACAAATATTGAATGGCTACTGAAATTTCACCAAATTGTCCACCCAGTATCTCCTGAAGTTTCTTCGCATAAACTGGATCCGGTCGTTCTGGCTTCGCCCAATATTGCAGTTCCTTCACATGATAGAACATATCATTCCCCCCTCATCACACTAGTTGAATGATATGTGTTTGACCGCTCATACAGAACACAGACAAACTTAGTTTATTTTGATTGATCAAAAAAATCATACACACTCATCAGCGACCTTTGTTGGTCTTTTGTTAGATGACTTGCTATGATTAATTCAATCATACATAAACCAATGATAATGAACACACCTGCTACCATGTTCCATCCACTCCTTTTTAAACTGATACTAAAAAGGTAATGTATGAAACGCGTTACATAGCAAGTGCTTTTTCAAAAATTAAATTGAGGGGAGATTGCCCATGGCGACGATTCGAGAAATTGCAAAGATCGCGCAAGTGTCAGTAGCTACTGTTTCAAGAGTACTAAACGACCACCCTTATGTAAGTAAAGAGAAAAAAAGGGCCGTGCACCAAGCTATAAAAGAACTTAATTACTCTAGAAATTTAAAAGCTATCCAATTAGCAAATAAACACTCTAATCTTGTCGGGGTGGTACTCCCCAAAATTGACCTTCCGTATTTCAGTGAAATTGTAGAAGGTCTTGCTGAGGAAGCTAGAAAACTCCACCTTCAATTAGTGCTTATTCAATCTAATTATGAAACCGAAAAAGAAAGAGAAGCTTTGGAGCTATTAAGGGGACATCTTATGGACGGAATTATATTTTGTTCACGTGCCATTTCACTTACTGAAGTAAGAACCTATCAAGAATATGGTCCGATCATCCTTTTAGAAGATACCGATCAAGATGATTTTTATTCAATAAGTATCCCTCATGATCAAGCGTTTAGTTATGGCTTAGAATATCTTCATTCTAAAGGGCATAAAAAAATGGCCATCGCGTTAAATCGAACGGATGGGATCAACAGCCAAAAAAGAATTCATTCCTATAAGAAAATGATGGAGCAAATAAAAGAACCTATCAGAAAAAATTGGATATTTGACCACTGCTTATCAATGGAAGATGGTGTTTCTATCGTTCAAAAATACTTGTTGCTAAAAGATAAGCCGACTGCTATTTTAACCACAAATGATCAGCTTGCAGCGGGAGTCATTTTAGAAGCAGCAAAGCATCAGTTAAACATTCCACAAGACTTGGCTGTGTTAAGTTTTGATAATCAAGACATTTCAAAAGTAATGGATATCTCTACTATAGATATTCCTATCAAAGAAATGGGCAGTGAAGCATTGAAAGCACTTTATAAGATCAGAGAGGGTCTCCAACCAGTCAAAAAAAAGCGTGAACTCCCGTTTAAACTTATTGAGCGATTAACTGTTTGATGTTATGTAAATTCAACTTCCCGATGCGGCCTATGCATGTAGCTCCCGAAATATACTACGCTTTCCGCGGAAGCTTCCGGACCGCCCGCGGAAAGCGAGTACCTGCAGCAGAGGTTAACACCTACTGTAAGGCGGACTTCTGAGTGACATTCTTTACTTCCAAAGTAGACCTTGCGTGAACATCATCCGCTAGATTAGAGCTGTTCATATCATGAGTCAAACACTGTGGTTATGTCCCAGTCTGTTTCCTTTATTTTTCACTGTATTTCTTGGTCCGCTCGAGTGCACCGTCTTTTTTATAAACTTTTAATTGAATCTGCTTTTTCGCTAACAGCTCATCTCCATATTTCAGCGCTTCTTCTTTCGTTTCAAATGTCTTACTTGCCCTCTCTGCTCCTTCTTTCTTGATCGCCCATTGATCATTTTGATTTATTAATTGATAAATTTCATCGTTCTTTGTGTTCCCGATTTTCTCTGCTTCATCAATTGCAATAGGTATCGCTCTTCCTTCTTCATAACCATCTTCTACTAATGAATTAGCAATTTCAATTGCTTTTTCTTTCACTTCTTTGTTTAAATTCTTCATCGCATCTGGATAATCATTTTTGTTCCAAGGCATTGCACAGCCCCTCCATTCTTTTTGTCTTTTCTTTTTTCTATATGTACCCTAAACATTCTTGAAATAATCAAGTATAAATCACTCTAAACAACAAATAGTAGATACGAAAGGAGTGAGCGTAATGCCACAAAACCTAAAAAATCTTATGTCCACTCAAGTATTTTCTGTCACACCAGAACAATCGATCCAAGAAGCAGCAGCTCTTATGAAAGAACATAATGTCGGATCCATCCCTGTTGTCGAAAATGGTCAAGTAGCAGGTATGATTACCGACCGTGACATCACTCTGCGTTCAACTGCGGAGGGTACTTCAACACATATTCCGGTACGCGAATGTATGACAAGCAACCTTACAGTAGGAACATCTACAATGGATGCACATGAAGCAGCTGCCTTAATGGCCCAGCACCAAATCCGCCGCCTGCCAGTTGTTGATAACGGGCAATTAGTTGGTATGGTTGCTCTTGGCGACTTAGCTGTTGAAAACACGCTTCAAAATGAAGCTGAAGAGGCTTTATCGGATATTTCACAGAAAAACGATATCCAATAAAATAAAAAAAGGAGGAATGATTTCCTCCTTTTTTTGTTTGAGTAATTTTATATGTAAAAACCTCCCACCGGATGGTAATATAGTCTTAGGTCTAATTAAGAGGAGGTTTTTTATGTTTTGTCCCAAATGTGGAACCGAATTCAAACAGCGTTCCAAGTATTGCGTGAATTGCGGCAACAAAAAGAAACAATCATTAATATTACTAATTGCCCTCTTTTCCTTTTTAACAGTAAGCGGTCTCGTTTTCCTTCAATTTTCTGATCACTTTTTTAATAAAGAAGCAACCAACACCATCCAGCCAGTAGCACAGCCTGCTGATATTGCTCTAGAAGAGTCACCTTCTGAGGTACCAAAGCCAGAACCAGCAGTCGTCGTTAAAGTGGAACAACCTAAAGAAGAAACCATTCGAGAGTTAACAGAGATTATTGCTGATGCCCAGCAAAATGTCTATACAATCTATAATTCTTTTAGCCAAGGATCTGGCTTTTTATATAATAAAGACGGTATAGTTGTAACAAATGCACATGTAGTTGAAGGATCTACTGAAGTAACTGTGAAAACAATAAGTGGCACAGAACATCACGGTCTAGTCATCGGCTATTCAAATGAAATTGATGTAGCCGTGATAAAAGTTAATGATTTTATCGGCCGAACCCCACCTAAAATTGCTTATGATCAACCATCCTTAATTGGAGAGGAAGTTATTGCTCTAGGGAGTCCATTAGGTTTAGAGAACACCGCTTCAATGGGATATGTAACAGGAGTCAACCGTGATTTTGTAATTGACAACTTCACTTATTCGAACTTATACCAAATTTCAGCACCTATCTCCCCGGGAAGCAGCGGCGGACCTCTGCTTTCACAAAACACCGAAGAAATTATTGCTATTAATTCAGCCAAGGATACACGAGATAATTCTATCGGATTTAGCATCCCCATTTATACCGTTCATGACCTTATTGAATCTTGGATTATGAGCCCTATGAGCGAGGAAGAGATTTACTCCTTATTTTTCTTTAGTGATGGTCTATATTTCTATGATTATTTGTGGGACTTTTATGAGGGTGGCTATTTTGATGGAGGCGATTACTCCTCGGATTCTTCTTACTTTGAATACTGGGATTACGAGTATGACTGGAGCTACGATTATGAAGAGTATGAGTATGACTACGAGTACGATGATGATTATGATTATGATTATGATTACGAAAATGACTATGACTACTATGATTATGATTACGAAGAATATGAGTATGACGAAGTCGATGAGTATGAGTATGAGTATGAGTATGAGTATGAGTATGAGTATGAGTATGAAGAAGATTGGGATGTAGAAAGCTATCAGTCAAATGAATGGCTTGAAGAAGAATTACAAGAGGAGTATGACAACTAAACATTTTAATAGCAAAAGCTGCCTCAAAAGGTTTATCCTTTAAGGCAGCTTTTAATGATTACATTAGTTTTTTAAAGCCTCATAAACGTTTACAATGCCATGACCAAAATGTTGACGGCTTTTTCCTGTGCCAAAGTCTGCTGTTTGCTGTAATAAAGTACGAATCTGCGCTGGAGTCAATTCCGGATTCTCTGCTTTTACTAAAGCAAGTGAAGCAGCAACTTTAGGAGCAGCCATACTCGTACCAATCGCATATCCATATCCCCCAGGTACGGTTGAAAATGCTCTTGCCTCCGTATCCCCACCAGGTCCTGCAAGATCAACATTTCCATAGTTTGAGTAATAAGCTAATTCATCATGAATCGTAGAAGATGACACGCTAATAACCCACGGTATATCAGAGAATGTATCATGCAGAGGCCCTGACCATTGAGCGCCTTCTCCAGGAATCGTATACATTTTCTTTCCTAAATCAATGGCATCATTGCCATTAGCCCCTACAATCATCATGTCCTTGCTTTGTGCATATCTTACAGCACGTGAAGCTGAAAGGTGAAGAGTTCTTTGCTGCTCGTTATTCATCATGCTGTAAGTTCCAAGACTCAAGTTCGCAATATCTACGCCATCATCAGCAGCAGTAGTAATTCCTGCTAATATACTCGTCCAATTACTAACTCTATAAGAGGCCATGGCAAGTTCCGGACCAACTCCCATCACTCGACCATTAGCTGCAATCGTACCAGCCACATGCGTTCCATGCATGCCAGAGTAGGAGTTGTCTGCTGTTCCTGGAACGAATGATTTTGCAAATAATAGATTTTCCTTAAGGTCAGGGTGAGTCGTATCAACTCCAGAATCAATAACCCCTACTAAGACATCGTGGTTACCAGCATTCAATTTCCATGATTCTCCGTTATTAGTTACGCGTTTAATATCCCATTGGTACTCCTCATACAAATCAGCTTCACTCGCATTGACTCTCAATTGATTTAATTCATACGCTCGCTCTAGTTCAACTTCTGGGGATCGCAGTTCTACATCCTCTGCAACAGCTGCAATTCCACCGTGATGTTGAGCCCATGCTTTAAATTCAGGATTTGAAGTGCTCACATTGATTACTCCTATTTGCGGGACTTCCTGTAAAATATCTACTCCTAAATCAGCCATCTCTTCCACAATAGCCTTTGGAATTGTTTGTTGTGAGAATGTAATAATATAGTCTGTTTTTTCCTCAGCCAAGACTCCTGAGCCACCAAAAGCCAATAACCCTGTTAATGTTAATCCTGCAATCCATTTTTTCATCGTATTCCTCCTCGTATGTTTTTACCGCCTTTTAAATGTTCGGTTCTCTAAGTAATTTCCCTTCATCCACTTGTAAGATATTTGAAAATGAGTAATAAGCCCTTTAAATTTCATTAGTTCTTTATTACTTGAGTCATTTTAGCTAGTGATAGATTTAATATTGCAGTTAAAATATTATCAATAAAGAGTCCAAGAATGTTAAAGTTATTAGTTCAATGAACAGCATGAAGAGCAATCTAATTACGAAGTAAGAGAATATGAAATACAGTAACAAAAAAAGGCGACCGCATTTGGTCGCCTTTCTTTTTTTATGGAGCATAGCGGGCTCGAACCGCTGACCTCTTCGCTGCCAGCGAAGCGCTCTCCCAGCTGAGCTAATGCCCCGTATGTAAGGTACTTGTTTTTATTATAGCAACTTTTTCTTTAATAGCAATCAATAATTTACATAGAAAAAGAGGATTATTTTAGTTAGAAGTTGGCAATGTGAGTAAGAGCATCATGATTTTGGAGGTGACACTTTCATGTTCACACTATCTGACATCCCAATTTTACTTGTCTCTTTGTTCATTCTCCTCCCGCTGATTACTGTCATACACCAAGCCGGTCATGTATTTTTCGTCTGGCTTTTCGGTGGAAAAGTTACATTCGTTATAGGTGCCGGTAAAAAAATATTTTCTTTTGGCTCCATAGAAATTAGAAGAATTTATTTCTGGCATTCTTTTTTTCAATTCGAAGAACTTAAACATGATACGACATTCAGCCATTTGTTAGTATTTATTGGTGGCTCTTTGTTTAACTTCATAAGCATTCTCATCGTTAACGGCTTAATTTTAATGGACATTCTTGCACCACATATCTTCTTCTATAATTTTGTTTACTTTTCAATATACTATATTTTCTTCGCCTTATTTCCGGCTAGATATTCAGAAGACCACCCTAGTGATATGATGGCGATATACGATTTGTTGAAATATGGTAAAAGATGCGATCCTTTAGACTAAAAATGTCAAAATTAGAATTTTATAGAATAAATATGTTTGAAAAATTTCTAACTTTGGTAAACAGGGAGTGTAACATCACTAAAATTTTTTAGGAGGATGATTTACATGGCTACAAACAATAACAATAATAATAACAACAATAACGGTAACACGATGAGTCGAGAGGAAGCAGGCCGTATGGGTGGAGAGAAAGTGAAACAAGAATACGGTAAAGAACATTTCCAAGAGATCGGTCAAAAGGGTGGAGAAAATTCAAATAACCAAAACTCCACATCATCAAATAATAGCAACAGCAATAACAATAACAGCACCACATCAAACAGCAATAACAGCAATAACAGCAATAACAATAGCAACAGCAACAATAACAATAGCAACAGCGGCAATAGCAATAGCAATAGCAATAGCAATAGCAATAGCAATAACAATAGCAACAACAGCAACAACAGCAACAACAGCAACAACAGCAACAACAGCAACAGCGGCAATAGCAATAGCAATAACAGCAATAGCAATAGCAACGGCAATAACAACAGCAACAGCAACAGCAACAGCAACAGCAACAGCAACAACAACAGCAACAGCAACAACAGCAACAACAGCCAGAATATGAGTTATGAAGAAGCTGGCCGTAAAGGTGGAGAAAAAGTTAAGCAAGAGTATGGTTCTGATCACTTCGCTGAAATCGGCAAAAAAGGCGGCCAACGTTCCAGTTAAGTAATTGGTCAGCTCGCATAGAAGCTAAAAAAGGAGTATTTCTAATGAGAAATACTCCTTTTTGTATGTTAAAAGATTAAATCTAACAGCCACCAGCCTAGTGCCCCAACTATGCCAACCACGAGAGAACTTATGACATTTTCTAACGTGAGTTTCTTGTGCTTTGTGACATCGAAGACAAGCCAGCCACAAAATATAGCAAATCCAAAAATAACAGCAGTTACCATATGTCCCTCTCCTCTTCATACATTCCACATTCATCTTAGCAGAGATACGATTGCTAGGACAAGAGAGTGGTTATACTGGTTACTATTAATTAAAAAGGGATCGGTGGTTGTCGACCATGTTAGAGTTAGTTGTATTACGTGCTCTTGTAGGACGTATTCCGCTTGTCGCTCGATTAATATCCATCGTTTTCATTTTAGCCACTACGATTGGATTAATTATTCATTTTATCGAACCTGATGTGTTCCCTACTTGGTTTGATGCCGTATGGTGGGCGCTAGTCACTGTCTCTACAGTAGGCTACGGGGACTTTGTACCAGTAACAACAATCGGACGTGTTTTAGGAATTATTTTAATTTTTTCAGGAGTGGGGTTTATGACTCTGTTTGTCACCTCACTTGCCGCTAAAACGATCTCGACTGTAAACGCTTTTCGTGAAGGGATGTTAACATTTATGGGTGATGGGCACGTTATTATTATCGGATGGAACGAACGGAGCAGGCACGCAATTGAAAATTTGCAAAAAGTAAAACCTAAATCATCAATCGTATTAATTGATGATACGTTGCAGGAGCTGCCTCAAGGATTAAGACATATTCATTTTGTCAGAGGAAACAGCAGTGAGGATGCTACATTAAAACAGGCAAACATAGGGCTCGCAAGCAGCGTGCTTATTACTGCGCAGCATCAAGGAAGTGAGTTTTCATCGGATGCTCATTCAATTTTATCCACATTGGCTGTCAAATCTCAGCATCCAGAAGTGTATACGATTGTGGAAGTGTTAACAACTGAACAAATTGCTAACGCTAAAAGGGCTGGCGCGGATGAAATTGTGGAATCTACTACGTTGACAGGTTCAGTTCTGATAAACAGTCTGTTATACCATCACATGAGTGACGTACTAGACGACTTATTAACTTTTAATGAAAGAACTCAATTAACATTCAGCCCCATCGTGGAAGAACATGTAAAAAAAACGTTTGCTGCTTTGTTAATCGAATTATACAACGGAGGAGATTTATTAATTGGAGTAAAACGTTCTGAGGAAGTTTTACTCCATCCGCCTCATGACACAGTGATACAGCAAGGTGATTTATTAATATTAATTAACAGGCTCCATGCTAGTACAATAAAGTAAGTTCAAGCTCTTGAACTAAGCTCCTTGCAACAGTCATGTATTTATTGTCTACTTTAGCGTCTTTATCTACTGGTTCTTGAAATTGGTTAAAGACGCTGTTGTATGTCATCGGAATCAACCCATTTAGAGGATCTGTATTATCATCAAGTCCTTTTTGAAATTTATGACTTAAAAGAAATGGCTGCCCTAATGAAACACTTACCCCTCTTTCCCCTAGCTCTCCGTCAACCGGCTTAAAAGGCAGCCGCAAAAATGTATACCCTACCTCTTCATCAATTTTATAATCAAAATATCCTTGATCATAATCCCAGCCGCCTCCTATAACATAGCCAAGCGGTTTCAGTTTTTCTTCTAATACTTGAAGTTTAAATTCTTTACCTTCTACAGCAGATTGTAAAGCAATCATTCACCCCACCCTTTCTTATAAATAATGTACACCTAGTATGTGCTTTGACCGAAAGAAAAATGAGCAAACAAAAAAGATCACGCAAAAGCGTGATCTCAACTATCTTTATTTAAGGCGTTTTTCTAGCTCAGCTTTTTCTTTTTCAAAGCCTGGCTTCCCAAGAAGAGCGAACATGTTCTTCTTATATGCTTCTACTCCTGGCTGGTCAAACGGGTTGACCCCAAGTAAGTAGCCGCTGATGCCGCATGCTTTTTCAAAGAAATAAATTAAATAACCGAAATGGTATTCGTTTAGTTCTGGGATATTGATAATTAAGTTTGGCACTCCGCCATCAGTATGAGCAAGCATTGTCCCTTCAAAGGCTTTCTTGTTCACAAAATCCATCGTTTCGCCTGCAAGGTAGTTCAAGCCATCAAGATCATTATCAGCTTCCTCAATCTTAATCTCTTCCCGTACCTTCCCTACATTCAATACTGTTTCAAATAAGTCACGACGGCCGTCTTGGACATATTGCCCCATTGAGTGCAGGTCTGTTGAAAAGTCAACAGAAGCAGGGAAAATTCCTTTTCCGTCTTTTCCTTCACTTTCTCCGTAAAGCTGCTTCCACCATTCTGATACATAGTGAAGAGATGGTTCATAATTCACCATCAGTTCAATCGTTTTTCCTTTGTTGTAAAACGCATTACGTACAGCAGCATATTGATATGCTTGATTTTCTTTAAGGTCTGGATTAGAAAGATCAGCACTTGCATCAGCAGCACCTTTCATCAGTGCTTCAATATCAAGACCACTCACAGCAATTGGCAGAAGTCCTACTGCAGTAAGTACAGAGAAACGCCCCCCAACATCGTCAGGAATGATAAAGGACTCATATCCCTCTTCATTTGCAAGAGTTTTTAGAGCACCTTTTTCACGGTCAGTTGTTGCATAAATACGACGACGCGCTTCTTCTTGTCCGTATTTCTTTTCTAAAAATTCACGAAAAATACGGAAAGCAATAGCTGGCTCTGTCGTTGTCCCTGATTTTGAAATAACATTCACAGACACATCTTTATCTTCAAGCAAAGCAAATAAATCTTTTACATACGTTGAAGAAATATTGTTTCCAACAAAGAATACTTGCGGCGCTTTACGTTCTTCTTTTGACAATACATTATAAAAAGAATGATTCAATGCTTCAATCGTTGCACGTGCTCCTAGGTATGAGCCCCCAATTCCAACGACAAGAAGTACGTCGGAATCATTTTTAATTTTTCCAGCCGCTGCTTGAATGCGTGAAAATTCCTCACGATCGTACGCTGTTGGCAGGTCAATCCAACCTAAAAAATCATTTCCTGCACCTGTTCCGTTATGTAGAGCTTCATGTGCTGCAGTTACAGCATCTTGCATGTTATCAATTTCATGTTGTCCAAAAAAAGACAGTGCTTTTGAATAATCGAATTGAATTTTTTCCATGAAGGTGATGCCTCCTTAATCATTTACGTTCATATCACTATTCACTTTAACCGAATGCCTGTATAAGAATCAAGTTCATCTGACAATGTAAGCGGAACCAGTGGAAAATTAATTAATACTTAAAGAAAAAAGACTTGGAAAGAAGAATGTTAAAGTGGAATTTAGGAAGCACACCGCTCCAAAAATATACTTCGCTTTCCGTGGGAAGCTGGTGAGCCTCCTCGAGCTTCGCCCTGCGGGGTCTCACCGTTGCTTTGGATCCCACTGGAGTCTACGTATATTTCTTCCGCTAAGGAATTGCTTCGTTCAAAAAACCCCTTAAATACAATCTTCAGTCCAAGTCTATCTTCACCTTATAGTGCTTCTGTTAAAATCTTTTTCACATCGTCTTTATTTAATTTTCTAAAGTTGCCGAATTCGCCGTTTTCAGCTGCAATTCCAGCCATGCGTTCAATTTGTGATTCGTCGATATCATAATCAGCTAAGCGGTTTGGTGCACCAAGCTCCGTCCAGAAAGCTGATAATTTATCAATTCCTTCAAGTGCAATTTCACGATCAGTTTTGCCTTCTGGATCAACTCCGAGTACTCTAGTCGCAAGCTGTACATGCCGCTCGATTCTCTCCTCAAGACTATTGCGCATCCAGTGAGGGAAAATAATCGCCAATCCTCCTGCATGCGGGATATCATACACTGCCGACACAGCATGTTCAATATTATGTGTCGCCCAGTCTCCTCTTAGCCCCATTTGAGTAATGCCGTTTAGAGCCATCGTTCCACAGTAAAGAATTGTTTCGCGGTGTTCAATATTATTAAGGTCAGATAGCAGCTTCGGCGCTGTTTCCATCACTGTTAATAAAATTGACTCCATAATACGATCTTGAAGCTGTGTATTCTCAGCATGATGGAAATACGCTTCAATTACATGACTCATCATATCAACCATGCCATAGATCGTTTGGTCTTCTGGGACAGATAATGTATTTTTCGGATCTAAAATAGAGAATGCTGGGAATGAAAACGGACTTCCCCAGCCGACTTTCTGGCTAGTTTCCCAATTCGTAATAACGGACCCTGCATTCATTTCTGAACCAGTCGCAGCAAGAGTTAAAATGGTTCCAAAAGGAAGTGCTGAACTTGGCGTATCTTTTTTCGTGATGACATCCCAGATATCTCCCTCGTACTTTGCACCGACAGCGATCGCCTTTGTTGCATCAATAACACTTCCGCCACCTACAGCTAAAATAAACTCGATATCATGTTCACGGCACAGCTCAATTCCTTTTCGAACCGTCGTTAAACGCGGGTTGGGTTCAACACCTGCAAGTTCCGTCACTTCGGCATTGATCTCACTTAATTGACTGATGACGTGATCGTACAAACCGTTTCGTTTAATACTGCCTCCGCCATAAACCACTAATACTTTCTTGCCATAACGCTTTACTTCATTGGCTAATTCTTCATTCTGGCCTTTACCGAAAACTAATTTAGTTGGATTTTTAAAAACAAATGGATTCATATGTATTCCTCCTTGATAGGGATTTACCTATTATTATCAACAAATACCGTGACATATGTAAAGGAAACAGACTTCAAATCCCAGTTCCCATAAATTAACACTGTCTCCTAACAATAGGCAACGGTATAAGTGAATAATTGTCCACTGACATCCTCATTCTAAAAGGGAAGCACACCCTCACATCGATGGTTGTGCAAATCCTTAATAGCAGGAGGTGAATGGTGTGAGTGGTATTCAACGTACAGCGCTTGTTTTAGCGATTATCGGCGCAATTAACTGGGGGCTGATCGGATTTTTCCGTTTTGACCTTGTCGCGGCAATCTTTGGCGGACAAGCTGCAGGCCTATCTCGTTTAATTTACGCGCTTGTTGGTCTAGCTGGTCTTTATTGTATTTCAATTCTGTTCAAGCCTGATGAGGAACTTGAACGCGTACCAGAAACAGAACGATAAAAATGGCTTAAGCATCTCAAATCTTGATTTGAGGTGCTTCTTTTAATTCCTACGCCTCACTATATTCTCCAATAGATGATGCTTTCCTCCCCATATATAAAATAAAAAAGCATCCAGTATAACCGGATGCTTCGGTGGCAAGAATTACTTCTTAGCGCGCTTGTTAAGATCAGCTTGAATTTCGTTAGATTGCTTTAACCATTCTTTAAGCTTATCTTCAAGTGTGTTGAAACCTTGTTGAGGTTTGTTTTGTTGTTGAGGCTTACGTCCGCCTTGACCGCCGCCAGTGTTACGAGGCTTAGCTGGACGAGCTGGGCGCTCAGGAGCTTCTTGTGTAGCACGGATAGAAAGTGAAATCTTACCAGAATTTTCTTCTACGTTCATGATTTTCACTTTAACTTCATCGCCTACAGAAAGAACATCATTGATATCTTTAACGAAACCGTGAGCTACCTCCGAAATGTGTACTAAGCCTTGTTTTTGCTCGTCAATTGCTACGAACGCACCAAAAGGCTTGATTCCTGTTACTTTACCTTCTACAATACTGCCTACTTCATAATTTGACATCTACATACATCTCCTAACTATTTATTAACCTTTTAATATTAACATAGGATGCGACTTTACGCAAAACATCGTTTAAAAAGTTTTTATTTTACATCTTTGCTTATCTTAACAGGTTTATATAGAAACGTAAAACAAGAAATGAGACAACACCTTATAAGCCATCTGACGACATGTCAGATGGCTTATGGATTAATTAACGTTTACCTGTTTTGGGCTTTTCCGAAGTTAATACTCCGCCTGCAATAAATCGTTCATCAAGCTCAATTCCAAGCTCTCTTTTGTACTTTTCAACCTTATATTCATCTTTGCGTTCAATGAAAGTAACGACCTTGCCTTCTTTGCCCATTCTACCTGTACGTCCTGCTCGGTGAAGATAACTATCAGGACTTGCAGGAGGATCTAATTGAATGATATGGGTCACATCATCAACATCAAGTCCTCTAGCCGCTATATCTGTAGCTACTAAAATGTGAATGTCACCTTTGCGGAATTGATTTAGAGCCTTCTCACGTTCTTGCTTCGTACTGTCTGAAGAAAGTGAAGCAGCTTTAATTTTCCGGTATACGAGCTTTTCTGTGGTTTCAGCTAATTTTTCAAGCTGATTAACAAATACAATCCCTTTTTCAATTTTTTCAGCATGGATCAGCTTTCTAGCCATATCGACTCGCTCTCTTGCTTCCACGCGAATGAGCAAATGCTCAATATGATCGACCAACAGGCCTCCCTCGGCTTCCATCTCGACTGTAAAAGGTGCAAATGAAGCGATCATATCAGCAAAGTCATCGGGTAACGTCGCGGATACGAATAAGAACTGACGATCACGGCCGGCACGCTTTGCAATTTCCGTAAAAGCATCCCATGAAGATTTCTCTCCTAGCATGCGATCTGCTTCATCAACTGCAACGACTTTTAACTCATGCAATTTCAATTTTTTCATGTCTACAAGTTCCAGCACACGGCCTGGTGTCCCAACGGCAAGCTGCGGCTTTTTCTTTTTTAGACGCTCTAATTGACGTTTAACATTCGCACCACCTATAAATGAACCAATTTCAATCGGTGCCTCTTTCGTTAGTTCACGTGCTACCTCAACAATTTGCATCGCAAGCTCTTGAGTTGGGGCAAGAATTAATACTTGCAGCCCTTTTTCCTTGCTGTTAATTTTTGCAAGAGCCGGCAGAAGGAAAGCAAGTGTTTTCCCTGTTCCTGTCTGCGAGCGTGCGATAATGGATTGACCTTGGAGTGCTTCTGGAATCATTTTCGCTTGGATATCAGTTGGTTCGCTTACTCCCATTTTCGATAATGCTTCCTGATACATTGACGGCAAGCCGTCGATTTCAAACGTACCTCTCATAGTTAAGCCTCTTTCTTTTTGTTTATTTTTCTGTGCGCGTTAATTGTTTAACATCCGCATCAGTCAATTTGTTTAATTGATTTAAAAATGCTTGTTGAAAAGAACCGATACCTTGTTCGTTCGTTTCAGCAAATGCACGTTCACTTGCAATTCCGTAATAAGCGGCTGCTTCCCTGCAAGCATTCGGAATATCGTCTTTTGATACCGAGATAAACGCAGCTACTACTGCACCAAGTAAACAGCCTGTCCCAACAACTTTAGTCAGCCATGGATGACCGTTGTAAACCGTTTGGACATGAACACCGTCACTTATCACATCCACTTCTCCTGTCACAACTGCTACACAAGAAAACTGTTTTGCTGCAAGCTTAGCAAGTTCTATCGTATCACCTTCCATCGCTCCGTCAACACCTTTTACAGAAGCTTCTACTCCTACAAGAGATGCAACTTCCCCAGCATTTCCACGAAGAACGGTAATATCTACTTCTTTTAAGATCTTAAGACTCGCTTCTGTTCGAAACGACGTCGCCCCTGCTCCAACCGGATCTAATACGACCGGAACTCCAGCTTGATTTGCTGCCTTTCCAGCTATGATCATTGCTTCTACTTCTTCTGTTGATAGTGTTCCTATGTTTAATAATAGGCCGCCTGCCACCTGGGCTAGGTCGGCTGCTTCTTCTTTCGCATACGCCATAACAGGAGAAGCACCGAGTGCGAGTAATCCGTTAGCAGTAAAGTTTGTAACCACCACATTTGTCATACAGTGAATAAGCGGGTTTTCTGTTTTAATTCGTTCTAACAGCATGTCATTACTTCCCTTCGATAAATAGTTGGGTTTGAGAAAATCTTACCTTTTTTTATTTATGAAAACAAATTTAATATTTTTTTAGTTTGAGACGTTTAAAGTGTGCCCGATTGGTCATACTAGGTATTACAATCGTATTCCCCCATAATTGAGGCAAGAGCGCCATGCTCTTGCCTCCTTTTTTATGTTAAAGAGCTGCTCCTCTAAAAGTGAGGAGCAGCTCTTCTGATGTAGATACGTTGCTTTGGCTAGTGAAACGGTGCAATTACTCTCTGAAAAGATACAATTCCGCTGTGCCTTGACGCAATATATGTTTTAACTGACGCAATTAGTGGAGAAAGACGCAAATAAACCTTTAACCGACGCAATTGCGCGAGTAAGGAGCGCAATCATCTTAGTAACAGACGCATAAATACCCTGAAAACTTACCATTGTTCAAGACCTCAACTATTACACAACTTCTATCAGCTTAAAACTGTTTTAAAAACCGGCCGATCCGCTCAACCGACTGTTCGAGATTTTCCATAGACGTTGCATAGGAGCAACGAATATGCCCCTCGCCGCCTTCACCGAAAACATGTCCAGGAACAACAGCGACTCGCTCTTCTAGCAAAAGCTTTTCTGCAAACTGTTCAGATGTTAGGCCTGTTTTTTCAATCGACGGGAAAGCATAGAAGGCACCGCCTGGCGTGTGACATTCCAATCCAATTTCAGAAAAAGATTTAACAAAATAATTACGACGCTGCTTATAGGACTGCTTCATGCGGTATACATCATCCATACCGGTCTTCAGTGCCTCTAGCGCACCGTACTGTGCCATCGTCGGTGCACACATAAGGCTGTATTGGTGGATTTTCAGCATTGCACTAAGCAAGTCTTTTGGGGCACATACAAAGCCAAGACGCCATCCTGTCATGGCAAATGCTTTTGAAAACCCTGAAATGATGACCGTTCTCTCTTTCATTCCTTCAAGACTCGAAAAGGCTACATGCTCTTCGTCATAGGTCAACTCGGCATAGATCTCATCTGAGAATACTAATAGATCATGGCGTTCAGCCAGCTCGGCAATCTCTTTTAATTCTTCCTGATTCATTGTAGAGCCAGTTGGGTTATTTGGGAAACAGAGCATCATAGCTTTCGTTCGGTCTGTGATGGCAGCTTCAATTTGAGCAGCGGTCACTTTAAAATCAGTATCAATATTCGTCCCTACTGCCACAGGCACCCCGCCTGCCATCGATACTAAAGGCGCATACGATACGAAACTCGGCTCAACGACAATGACTTCATCGCCTTCATCTACTATTGCTCTCATCCCGACATCGATGGCTTCACTTGCCCCTACAGTTACCAAAATCTCTGATTCAGGATCGTAATCAACAGAGAAGCGAGAAGTCATATAATTAGAGATTGCTTCTCTTAATTCAATGATGCCCGCATTGGCTGAGTAAGCAGTGAAACCGCGCTCCATCGAAGAAATACTTGCTTCACGTACGTTCCAGGGTGTCACAAAATCAGGCTCCCCAACACCAAGTGAAATGATATTATCCATACTTGATGCAAGGTCGAAAAATCGTCTTATGCCTGATGGCTGGATGGATTGCACTTTTTTAGATAAACGTTTGTTTACTTGTTTGGTTGTCATGGTGCCACCACAATTCGGCGATCTTCTTCTCCTTCTCCAAAGACCACGCCATCATGTTTATATTTCTTCAGCTGAAAATGCGTTGTTGTGGATAAAACAGAATCTACAGTTGAAAGCTTCTCTGAAACAAAGCGTGCAATCTCAGACATCGTTTTCCCTTCAATAACTACCGATAAATCATACGCACCAGACATTAAGTACAAAGCTTTCACTTCAGGAAAACGATAAATCCGCTCCGCTACTTGATCAAAACCTACTCCGCGCTGGGGAGTCACCTTAACATCGATCATCGCCGTGACCCCTTCATTTTGATCCACTTTGCTCCAGTCAATTACCGCAGAGTAGCTTAAAATAATGTGATCATCCTCAAGCTTCTTCAAGAGCCCCTTTACTTCTTCTTCAGAAGCATCTACCATTTTAGCTAAGGTCGGTATGGAAACGCGGCCATTTTCTTCTATAATATGCAAAATATCAATTGCTTTACTCTCCATCTCTCTCTATCTCCTTTCGCTTATAGCGCATGGATTGGTTCAATTTTGTTTATCATAACATATTAGCTATTTTTCGATACGTTTTTCACATAAAATTCTGAATAAATCTACACAAAGGAGTGCTTGTATAAATGGAACTATCTAATTCATCAAATAACCGAACAGCTCTTTTAATTATAGATATGATCAGCGACTTTGAATTTGAGGATTCGGAGCTGTTAATCAAACATGCTATGCCTGTTGCGAAAAATATTGCAGCTCTTAAAAAGAGAGCAAACGAAGCTCATATTCCTGTCATTTACGTCAATGATAATTACGGAAAATGGCAATCTGATTTCAGACATTTAGTTGCTCACTGCCTTGAACACGATGTAAAGGGCCGTCCTATTGTTGAAATCCTCCATCCTGACGAAGAGAAGGATTATTTCGTCTTAAAGCCTAAGTTCTCAGGCTTTTTTGCAACACCTCTAAATCTACTATTGGAACATTTAAATGTGGATACCCTTATCCTAACTGGAGTTGCGGGTAATATGTGTGTACTCTTTACAGCTAATGATGCTTATATGCATGACTACAAAATATATGTACCAAGCGATTGCTCTGGATCTAATACAGCAGAAGCGAATACGGAAGCCCTTCATCTGATGCAGAATGTGGCGAAAGCAGATATTACACCGTCTGTCGATTTGGTTTTGCCGCTTAAATAGGATTATTTTTAGATAAAAAAGAAAGCCTGCCATTATTTAATGACAGGCTTTCTCCATTTTTATTTCGACTCCCATTTCTCATTAAAAATAAGACTTTCCAGCTCGCGGCGTTTCTCCCAGCCGGAGGATTGTAGAATTGGTTTGTCTGGATAGTTGTCGGTATATCCAATGGACAATAGAGCAATTGGCTCAATATGAGGCGGGATGTTAAGAATATCGCGAATATCATTCTTTTTATAAAAGCTTACCCACCCTAGAGCAAGACCTTCTGCGGTTGCGGCAAGCCACATGTTCTGAATCGCACAAGCAGTTGAGAGAATATCCGTCTCTGGAATAGAGTTACGGCCAAGTACGTGAGAGCCGCCTCGAGTCGGGTCACATGTCACGCAAATCGTCACAGGCGCTTGCTTTAATCCCTCAATTTTAAGTGATAAGAATTTTTGATGGCGATCATCTTTATTCTCATAATGAATAGCCAGCGCACGACGCTCTTTATTAGCCGCCCAAGCAAGCTTTTCTTTCACTTCATCACTTTGTACAACAACAAAATTCCACGGCTGCATAAAGCCAACAGACGGACCTTGGTGTCCAGCCTCAATGATCCGTTGAATTTTCTCCTCTTCTACTGGAGCAGACAAGAATGTTCTTACGTCACGGCGAGTTGCTATTACTTTATAAATTGAATCTTTTTCTTCTTGGTTAAACATTTCATTTATATCCTTATTAGACTTATCATTATTAGACACGATAAAACTCCCCCTTGCTTTCTATATTTCCACAAATAATCATTACTTCTATTCTATGATCAAATGGATCTTTGAGCTAGCTTTTTTTATTCAAAATGAAAACCCTCGCATTACATGCGAGAGTTATTATCTAACCGGTAAACAATGGCTTCATATGGTCTAAGTTTAATTTCATCACTTGCTGGCAGCTCGTTTACGTAATTACTAATGACCACTTCTGCTGCCTTTCTATTTCCTAAATCAAACGTTGTCTCTTCACCGTAAAAATTACAGATGACAATAAGTTGGTCGCCGTTTAACTCCCTTTCATAGGCAAATACAGACGGATGATCGGCATCTAGCAGTTGATACTTTCCATAAACAATGACTTCATGCTGTCTTCTTAATTGGATCAGCTTCTTGTAATAGTGGAAAATAGAATCCTTGTCTTCTAATGCCTGCTCCACATTTATGTTTTGATAATTTGGGTTTACGTCGATCCAAGGCGTGCCTGTTGTAAATCCAGCCTTTTCCTCAGCACTCCACTGCATTGGCGTACGTGCATTGTCACGGCTTTTCACATATATGGCTGGCATTATATCCACAGGCCTCATCCCTTTTTCTTCAACCATTTCGCGGTAATGATTCAGCGTTTCAATATCACGATAGTCTTCAATCGAATCAAAATGGATATTGGTCATGCCAATCTCTTCGCCTTGATAGATGTACGGCGTCCCTTTCATCATATGAAGGAGCGTAGCAAGCATCGTTGCAGACTCTCTGTGATAGTGGGTGTCATCCCCAAAACGAGAGACAGTTCGGGGCTGATCATGGTTGCTCCAATATAAGCTGTTCCACCCAGAATTCGCTAACTCCTCTTGCCATTTGGAAAGATTATTTTTTAAATCACGTAATTCCAGTTCCTTCAATTCCCACTTTGGTCTGCCCTTATGTTTATCAAGGCCCATATGTTCAAACTGAAAGACCATATTTAACTCTTGACGCTCGACCGCTGTATATTTAATTGCTTCTTCTGGAGTGACTTTCGGACATTCTCCAACTGTCATAATATCGTACTTAGATAATACTTCCTCATTCATTTCACGTAAGTAATCATGAACCCCTGGCAGATTAAACTGATACGCCTCAGCTTCAGCGTCCTCTTTTTGATACGCATCATAACTTGGCAGAATTTCTTTTTTGGAGATCATATTTATGACATCCATTCGAAAACCATCCACACCCTTATCAAGCCAAAAACGCATCATCTCATATACATCTTGACGCACCTGTTCATTTTCCCAATTTAGATCAGGCTGCTTTCTTGAGAACATATGCAGGAAATACTCATCTGTCTCTTTATCATATTCCCACGCTGAGCCGCCGAAAGAGGCAATCCAATCAGTCGGGGGTTCATCCCCTTTTCCCGGCCGCCAAATATAGTAATCACGGTAAGGGTTGTCTTTAGATGAACGAGATTCTGCAAACCAGTGATGCTCATCAGATGTGTGATTTACGACTAAATCCATGACAAGCTTAATACCGCGTTTATGCATTTCATCTAATAATTGATCCCAGTCTTCCATTGTCCCGAAGTCATCCATAATTGCTTTGTAGTCACTAATATCATAGCCGTTATCATCATTAGGCGATTCGTACACCGGTGAAAGCCAGACAACATTAATCCCGAGTTCAGTTAGATAATCAAGCTTCGAAATGATTCCTTTAATATCTCCTATTCCGTCCCCGTTGCTGTCATAAAAGCTGCGCGGATAGATTTGATAAACGACACTTTCTTTCCACCATTGTTTGTCCATTTCTGCACCTGCTTTTTGTTTATTCTAGATTAGTATGTATTTCATCCTGCCATTTTATCGATTATTGCTAACAGATTCAACCGGCACGAAAAAGAGCATGAGGTTCTCCCCATGCTCTTCATCACTTAAGCAAATACTTCACGCAAGCTTGCTTTATCCTGTTCTAACCAGTATTCCATCAGTTTCTTTGCACCTTTTAGATCATGAAGCTTCGCTTGTCCGCACTGCTTCTCAGTCGCAGCCGGGACCTCATCAAGTTCAATAGAATACTTCATCGTTTTCTCAAGAACATCAATAATCTCATCAACCGAAGGCGCCCCGCTCATAATTAAGTAGAAACCTGTTTGACAGCCCATTGGTGAGAGGTCAATCACATCAAAATGGTCATAGTCTTCGGCAAAGCGGCGAACATTCAGCGCAAGTAAATGCTCCATCGTATGGATGACATTAGGCTTCATCGCTTGCTTATTAGGCTGAAAAAAACGGATATCAAATTTATTAATTTCCCCGTCAGTTCCTACATCATGACGCCCGCAATGTCTGACAAAAGGTGCTTTTACAATCGTATGGTCTAACTCAAAACTCTCTACAGTCGGCACACTGATCACTCCTTGTTAATTGCTTTAATCTAGCAGTTGACTACAGTATAACGAATGAAAAGTGAGAAGTCTAAACATTTACGAGAATTTTCTGATTATATGACTATTGTTTCCGTTCTTTAGTGACTGTTTGTTTCAATGATACCCCATTACGATCAACAAACTCACTAACCTCTTGTTCAAATGAATGCGGCTTAAAACGATGAATTTTCATCTGCTGACCTGACTTGCCCGTAACAATGAAAATGACTTTCGATCCTGCAATAATTTGATGGACATTTGTAATCTCCATTGCTTGCAATTGTTTCGTCCGAACCTTCACACCAGCTACTTTTATTATCATTACAAGTCTATCTTCTTCTACCGTTAGATGATAACGAGTGGTTAATGCTAGAAAGCTTACAGCCATCGCTGCATAAGCAAAGTACTGAGTATTACCTTCTAGAGCATACGCATAAGTCATCGCCATAAAAAATAGAATCGTCCAGAGAATCTTGGGTTCTTCTGCTATAAATGTCTTCATTCCTTATCCGTCATCCCTTTACTGTGTACAAACGTCATAACAGCAAATAAAATAAAGCTTACCACTAGGACTGTTCCGCCGATAATATAGAATAATAACTGCACGATCTCTGGTATAAAGTCTGGCTTCATGTAGTAAATGTACATGCCTGCTGTCAGTCCAAAAGCACCAATAAATGCAGTCCATACTTGGGCAGCGGCTAATTTAGACTGCTTTGGGATAGGGTATACCCGGTAAAAAATTGCAAAAGCAAACAGCGAAAGCCAGCCAACTACTAAAATATGAGCATGAATCGCTCTTAACATCATCGACCCTGCTCCAGCCATATGTGAACCCATAAACGTTCCGATCAACGCATAAATGGCAGATGTTCTTAATAAAAACTTTGTACGGCTCATTAATCTTCTCCCCTTTTAATTGAATGTCGAGTGAATAAATGATCTGAAGGTCAATCATCATTACCAACTTCTTATTATACAATAGTTTGAGCGGGTAATAAGCAAGGGAATAATGAATACTAATTGAACGAATAATGTTCACTGTACAAAAGCTTGTCCTAATCTGTTACAGAGAGGATTAATCAATGAAAAAGAACTCGTTTATGAAGCATTTTATGGAACAATTAAAAACGGATCCCATCCCAGATTGGTCAGCTACATTTGCCTATTACTTCATGTTATCTATTTTCCCATTGCTGATTTTTATGATCGCCCTTTTGCCATACTTTCAATTAAATATTGATCAAGTGTATCAAATCTTATATGATTATGTGCCAAGCGATTTAGCCGATTTGTTTGGGAATACGATTCTTGAAGTGATCAGCCACCCTCAAGGCGGTTTAGTCTCATTTGGGGTAATCGCAGCCATGTGGTCAGCATCAAATGGAGTAAATGCCCTCATTCGCGCTGTAAACCGCGCCTATGGCATTGAGGAAACAAGGAATTTCCTGTCACTGCGATTGCTTTCGATCCTGCTTACGTTATGCATGATTTTTGTGGTGGTAACGACCCTCCTTTTGCCGGTGTTTGGTAAATTAATTATTAATGGAATGGAATACTTGTTTGCCGTACCACCCGAGACCGCTGAATTCTTAAACGTATTAAGGTGGATTATAGGGATCGGGCTTATGACTCTTGTTCTTATGTTTTTATATTGGGCAGCACCAAATGTAAAATTGAAGTTTAAACAAGTCATAATTGGGGCATTAAGTGCTACTATAGGGTGGCAAATCATCTCTCTGCTTTTTTCCTATTACGTGACTAACTTTGGTAACTACTCAGCAACCTATGGAAGTTTAGGCGGAGTCATTATCCTAATGCTTTGGTTTTTCTTAACCGGTCTGATTATCATCGTCGGCGGAGAGATCAATGCGACAATTTTTCACCAAAAACGGGCGAAAGCAGAGAATTTATAGCCATTTCACTAAATTCATGTATAAAAGTCTGAAAACGGTCAATGCTTGTATCAGATTGGCAGGACGAAGATATTTAAAGGAGTTGGGAATAATGAATAAAACAGAACTTATTAATGAAGTTGCTGAACGTACGCAATTATCTAAAAAAGATGCAGGGAACGCAGTAAATGAAGTATTTGATGTGATTTCAGAAACAATGTCAAAAGGCGAGACCGTTCAATTGATCGGTTTTGGAAACTTTGAAGTGCGTGAACGCGCTGCAAGAAAAGGGCGCAATCCGCAAACTGGTGAAGAAATTGATATTCCTGCAACAAAAACACCGGCATTCAAAGCTGGTAAACAACTGAAAGATGCTGTTAAGTAATTAATGTAAATAAAAAGCATGAACCCCATTAGGTTCATGCTTTTATTTTATGCTTTGGTTTGATATGGATTTTCATTTTCTACTGGCTTCTCATACGTTACATACGTATTCGCAATCATATCGTGAATACTACGTTTATCTTTACGTAAGCCGACCATAAATGCCGATACAACATAGGCAATCCCTAGTGTAATCACATACACAAAACCTGCTACGAGCACGCGAAGAAGCATCGTACCGAATCCAACGTTGCTGCCGTCCATTCTCACAATACGAATTCCGCATACCTTTTTCCCTAACGTATAGCCGTACCATAAGACAGGAAGAATCAGCAGATAGGCTAACTGAACAACCGAATCAAAAATTAACTGCCCATCCTCATTAAAATTCAAAGCCATTGAAATGATAAATGTAACAAGTCCTAATAACAATCCATCTAAAATAGAAGCTCCAAAACGGATCCAAAATCCCGCGGGCTGTTTCACCATATAGACTTCCCCTTTCTTCTCTTACCTCTTTTATTATTCATAAGTACGTTAACCATATGATAAACATTAGTCAAACATTTTCCATTATATCACTATTCACTCTCCCAAACTATCACAAACATTGTTAACAAGACGTTTAATCTAGTTGACAAAAAACAATGTTCAGATTATTCTAATGTTAACTAATTACTAACATGAGGTGAACATATGTCAAGTCGTAAACGCTATTTTTCTACTATTGAACTGGTCCTTATCCCAATGTTTGCAGCCTTAATGGCGATCGGTGCAAACGTTACATCCTTCTTAGTGATTGGCGGGGTACCTATCACGCTGCAAACACTGTTTGCGACATTAGCCGGTGCTCTCTTAGGCTCAAGACGCGGTGCTCTAGCTATGATGATTTATGTCCTGATTGGACTAGCTGGCTTCCCTGTTTTCGCCCAATTTCGCGGAGGCTTAGGTTCTCTTGTCAGCCCTACGTTTGGATTTTTATTATCTTTTATCATTCTAGCTTTTGTCGTTGGTAAAATCATTGAGAGAAGCAGCAAGAAATCCGTTTCAACATTTATGGTTGCATGCTTTGTGGGTCTTACGATAAATTATGTTCTCGGAACGAATTATATGTACTTCGCTTATCAATTTATTGCAGACCTAGATGCGATCACTTACGGTATGGCTTGGTCATGGATGGTTGCACCTCTTGTAAAAGATATCATCTTTACAATTTTCGCAGCTGTTCTTGCTTCTCGTATTTATCACACGGTTAATAAAAACGCGA
Organism: Alkalihalophilus pseudofirmus; assembly: GCF_029094545.1. NCBI lineage: Bacteria > Bacillati > Bacillota > Bacilli > Caryophanales > Bacillaceae > Alkalihalophilus > Alkalihalophilus pseudofirmus. Next base: position 3,422,598 of record NZ_CP117835.1, read on the forward strand.
ACCCCCTTCAACGAAAGCTAGCTTCATAAAGCGAAGACCCCCTCAAGTTCGTTTGAGGGGGTTCTTCTGCTTATAAAATCATTGCCGCTGCAAATCCAAAGATTAATAGCGGAATATTAAAGTGAAGGAATGTCGGTACGCATGTATCCCAAATGTGGTTATGCTGTCCATCAGCATTTAAACCAGCCGTTGGTCCAAGCGTACTATCTGATGCAGGCGCTCCGGCATCACCCAATGCCCCTGCTGTACCAATTAAAGCAATAATCGCCATTGGACTGAAACCTACTGCCATACCAAGCGGTACAAACAGAGTTGCAATAATAGGGACCGTTGAGAATGAAGAACCGATTCCCATTGTGATGAATAATCCAACCAACAACATAAGAATGGCAGCAACAGCTTTACTATCTCCAAGGATCCCTGAAACTTGATCCACTAATAGCTCAACATGACCGGTTTCACGAATAACCGCTGCAAACCCTGATGCGGCAAGCATGACGAACCCAATGAATGCCATCATCTTCATACCATTTGTAACAACATCATCAGCTTCTCTCCATTTCAGAACGCCGCTGACTAATAAAATCACAATACCAGCTAATCCAGCAATAATCATAGACTCCGTTACTTGCTGAACGACTAAGGTAGCCACAACAGCGATAATAGCTGCTGTGATCGACCATGTAGTATAAGGAGTTTGTTCTGAAGCCTCCCCAATAATCGGACGATCTTCATACACACGACGTTTACGGTATGTAACAAATACCGCTACAATCAGCCCTAGAACAAGCCCTGCAGTTGGGATCGCCATAGCCACCGGAATATCGCCAAGCTCGATCGCTAAACCGCTCTCTGCCATATTATCCGCTACAATTCCGTGAAAGATAGCACCGAAGCCATAAGGCAGGAATATATAAGGTGCTGTTAAACCAAATGTCATGATTGCAGCAATGGCCCGGCGATCTACTCCTAGACGATTAAGCACTTTTAAGATCGGCGGGATTAAAATCGGAATAAACGCAATATGTATTGGAATCACGTTTTGAGAGAAACAAGAAATGACAAGAATAGAAAAGAAAATAAGTGCTTTAGATAATATCTGTTTCTCTGTATCTCCATTACGTCCCACAAGCTTAATTACTGTGTTGACCATCATATCAGGAAGACCTGTTCTTGCAATAGCGACTGCAAACGCTCCAAGTAAAGCATAACTTAATGCAACAGTGGCACTTCCTCCTAACCCATCACTAAATACTGCCACCGTCTGCTCAAGTCCAAGTCCGCCTACAAATCCACCTACAAGTGCTCCAATGATTAAGGCAAGCACCACGTGTACACGTACCAAACTAAGTACAAGCATCACGATGACTGCGAGTAATACAGCATTCATCGAAATCAACTCCTAATCCTTTATCTTATTAAATCACTAATGAACTAAAACATACATATACACTATCATTCTACGAACCTCATTGTCAATGACTTTCTTTCGTGTGATAAAGGACTAAAGAAAAAAAACACTTGGCTCTTTATCCAAGTGTTGTTAGTAACGTAATTTCAGCAATATATCTTTAATTTCCTCGTCTTTCATAATTGTCTCTTTATACCGTTTTGTAATTTTCGTCAAAGCCACATCATGATAGAAAAATTCCGTGAAGAATTTTACTAAAGGCGGTGATTGGGTACGGATCGCTTGCCAGCTCGACTCTTCAATCCCGGCAAAGAGCATTTCTCTTTGATCGACAATTAAAATCCTGCTGCGTTCTAGCGTATTATGATGCTGATCAGGAATAAGAGTGGACACGGCTTTAATGCTTGTCTCAATTTCTCCAATCGCATGAATATGAATGTCGAGCCCTTGTCGATCTTTATCTTCTAATATTGGAAGAAATTGATTCAGGTCATCGCCCCATGCAGATAGATAAATCGAACGCTCTGCGCCTTCCGTTAGTTCCTTGATTAAGGATTGAATCGATTGGTTTTCCTTCAAGCTCCAAATACGGTCATCAAGCGGTACATCTTCCACTTCAATCTTTTTAAGTTGTTCAATATTCTCCTCAAAATCTGCTTTTAATTTTTCAATAACTGATTCTAACGGAAGCGCTGTATATAAGCGTTTCTTCTCAACTGTAGCTTCTAGAATCATTCCTTTATCTGAGAGACGCTGAAGAACTTCATATACTTTTGACCTTGGAACACTTGAGCGCTTCACGATCGCCGTAGCATCTAACGGCTGGTTCACTGTGATAAGTGACGTATACACTTGGCTTTCATATTGTGTAAATCCAAATTGTTGAAGCATGCTGCATTCTCCTTTATTTATCCTTGTCTTAATCATAGCACAGGAAACATAATCATAAAATTTCTCCTTGTGCCATCCACCTTTTAATGTTACCCTTCTAGTGGTAACTAATTAAAGAGGTGTTTTTATGGATAAACGAGTTTATTTATTAACGATTGTTTCTTTTATCGTAGGTTTAGTAGAACTTATATTGGGAGGCATCCTAGATCTCGTTGCATTTGATCTTGGAGTAACACTAGGTCAAGTCGGGATGCTCATTTCTATTTTCTCATTAGTCTTTGCTGTCTTTGGACCGATCTTATTGACGGCGACAGCTAAAATGGAAAGAAAAAAACTGACGCTAATTGCTTTGGTCGTGTTTTTCTTTGCCAATCTTTTAGCTGTATTAAGTTCTGGGTATGCGATGCTTTTAGTGGCACGGATCATCTCTGCCATGAGCGGGGCTCTTTTAATTGCTCTATGTGTCACGATCGCCTCAAACATCGTGTCTGAAGAGTTTAGAGCACGTGCGATTGGGATTGTTTTCATGGGAATTAGTGCATCACTCGTACTCGGAGTACCTGCTGGTCTTATGCTTGGAAATGCATTTGGCTGGAGAGCACCATTTATCATGATTACGGCCTTAACTGCTCTCTCGTTTATCGGTGTTTATTTCTTAATGGACAAAATCGAGCCAAAACCAGCGCTATCGATTAAAAAGCAATTGCAAACATTAAAAAATAGAAAGATTTTACTCATACAGTTAACATCGTTTCTATTCTTAGCTGGTCATTTAACGCTTTATGCGTACCTGACTCCATTTTTACGTATGACGATGGGAATGGACGGGACTTGGATTAGTATGATGTATTTAATCTTCGGTGTGGCAGCAATCATCGGGGGCGGTGTTGGCGGAATGCTTGCTGACCGTTTTGGGACAAAGCCTACGATTGTGGGGGTAATCATTGTTTTTGCTGTTTCTATTTTCACAATTCCATACACAACATCAATTCTGCCGCTGTTCTTAGTTGTGATGGTCGTTTGGAGCATGTTAAGCTGGGCGATTACTCCAGCAATTCAAAGCTACTTAATTGAAACAGCCCCAGAAACATCTGATATTCAACAAAGTTTGAACAACTCTGCTCTTCACTTTGGAATTGCTGCAGGTTCAATGATCGGCGGTATTGTGATTGAGCAGTCGACTGTAGAAATGAACGCAACAGTCGGAGGCGTATTCGTTCTCTTCTCGTTAGGTGTGGTGATCATGTCGATGGTAAAACGAAAAGAAAAAGCAGTGTCGACTGCTGCATAAGTATAGGGGGCTGAAACAGGTCACTGAAAAAGTCCCCCTACAGTAGTTGTTGATTTCCGCTGCAGGTACTCGCTTTCCGCGGGCGGTCCGGAAGCCTCCTCGTCACTCCGCTCCTGTGGGGTCTTCCCTGGCCACGCACTTCCCGCAGGAGTCGAGTACCTTCCGCTACAATCAACGGAGCGCGAATGTTGTTTAGTTGCTCCCTCATTACTAGCAGAAAATGCTTCGGAAATTTGATGTGTAACAAGTGGTAGCTCAGTCCAATATTCATTTGAACTGAGCGCGCCATAAACTAAATCCTCCACATAACATCCTCCAAAAATATAACTTAGCGGATGAAATATGCGGAGACTCCTATGGGAGCTAAAGCAAAGCTGAGACCCCACAGGGCATAAGCCCGAGGAGGCTCAGCAGCTTCCCATGGAAAGCGAAGTATAGTTCAGGAGCGGCACATAGAGCGCACCTGCACTATTCAAATTCCCATAAGTTACTTTACTTTTGTTCCAGCCCCTTATTCATTAGATTGCTTTTAATGTATTTGCTCCTTTAGCAGTAATAAATCCCTGAACATTGATTGTCTTTGGCATTAAGGGGTGGCGTTCGATAAGGTCTATATTTTTCTTAATGACCTCTTTCATATCTTCAGGTCCGGTTAACCAAGAGATGATATCCTTTTCCACCACTCTAATGTAATCAAGTGTATGGAGTGTATTTCCGGAGACTCCCGCTTCCTCCATTTTCAACAGAAGATCCTCTCTGTGAATCTTACTCTGTTTGTCTCCTTCAACCCCTATGACATATACATCTTCAACATTTTCATAATAAGCCGCCATGATAATACTGCGGATAATGCAGCCATACGACTGAGAAATAAAACTGCCATATGAGTGGATAAAGAGCAATTCATCCAGCGGTTTCTTTAAAACAGAGGAAAGCCACAATGACTGATTTCCTTCTAGACTAGTAATAATTAAGGTCTTTTTACCTGCTGTTTTCTTTTCCATTTGTTATACCCCCTATATTAGATCGCATGTAGTTCAAATTTTATTTATTGCATCCACTTTGCTATTTCAAAGTAGAGCGGGATGCCAACAATTAAGTTAAAAGGAAAGGTAATTCCTAATGCCAGCCCTAGATAGATAGATGGGTTTGCTTTTGGAACGGAAGTCTTTAAAGCAGCTGGTGCCGCTATATATGACGCACTTCCAGCCAATACTCCCATTAACGTGGCTCCTCCAAGTGAAAGGCCTGCAACTGTACCTGCCAAAACTCCTAAAAGTCCAAATAGAACAGGTGAGAAGAGTCCAAAGATTAATAGTTTCCATCCAAAATCTCTTACTTCTTTAATTCGTTCACCGGCAACCAAGCCCATATTTAATAAAAATAAGATCAATACACTGCTATATAAATCAATAAATAGCGGCTTAATCATCGGAACGGCACGCTCTCCTAAAAACAGACCGATAAGCAGACTGCCTAATAATAGAAGAATACTCTTGCCAAAAATACTTTCTCTCAGGACTTCTTTATCAAATAAATGAGAAGTGGAGACTATACCTAGACTTCGTTGTGAGACGGGAGCTATTTGTTTATCTTTTTCAATCAGTTTTAAGAGAACGAGCGAGACTAATATCGCTGGGCTTTCCATTAAAACGACTAAGGCATTCATGAACCCTTCATAAGACGTACCAACCTTATCTAAAAAGGAGATGGCCGCCCCGTATGTCACAATGCTTACAGACCCATAAGTCGCTGCTAATCCAATCGAATTATCTAAATCCAACTGAATGAGTCGCAATAAGACTAGGATTAAAATAGGGATAATCGTTCCTAAAAATAAAACGGCGGCTATTGGAGCTAGCACATCTTGAATGGAATAACGAGATAGCTCTATTCCTCCTTTTATCCCGATTGCTATTAGAAGATAAATACTTAATGCTTCACTTAGAGCAGGCGGGAATTTTAAATCTGATTTACATATGGCTGCAATGATGCCTAATACGAAAAACAAAACGACAGGCGATAATAAATTTTCCAACATAATTTCTTGCATCATTTTCCTCCTTCTGACTTTCAAAAACTAAACTAAAAAAACCGACAACTTCAGGATTCAGTCCTGATCATTGTCGGTTTATCTTCAACTACCTTTTCGGTTTTTGAATGATCTCCCACCTATTTACTTTTCCAATTTCTTTTCAAGGTTTGTTGTAAGCTTAAAAACCATGACTCTCTCACCTGTAGTGGTGCTGACATCGGTGTGAAAACTTTTCACTTCTTCACCAGTAATGGAAGAGATAATGTCAATTAATCCATCTTTTCCCGACTCAATTAAATCGGCCCTTATTCTCTTAATCGAGAGCATACCCTCTTTTGTTTTGCTTAACGAGTGCTCTGCTGGCGTTAAAACTCCAAGTAAATTAACGATAATCATATCTCGCAAAATGTCTGTTTTCACAGATACAGACCCTCTCCCAAGATAGTCTTTTTCCCACTGTGTTAACACCTTGCTTATTTCAGCTTCCATGCTTCCTTTTGTTTTAGAAATCATTTTTCTCTCTCCTCTGCAAACAAAAAACGGTATATTCCCCAATAGAGTCCCCTCCCATTAAGAAATATACCGATTTATACCTATTTTTCCTTCTCTCAAACAAGCTGCTTCTTCATTCAGCCAATGTACATTAACTGCCTGCTAAAGCCTCTCTTCTAATCGAAGTTAAAACAAAAATCTCTCGGTTATTAAGTTAAATTCATCTTACTTTTTTCATTCTCAAGTGTCAATCATTTTTTTAATAATTAGTTTTTTGTTTTTGCTTTATTCTTAAGATATTTTGTTACATTATCTAGCGCTTTGTTTAAGAACATTTCAAACGTCGAATCTGTCTTCCAGCCGATATGCGGGGTAAGGATTACATTGTCTAGTAAGGTAAGCGGATGCCCTTCCTTAAGCGGCTCCTCTATAAATACATCAAGGCCCGCTCCGGCGATTTGTTTTGTTTCCAAGGCATGAACGAGCGCTCCTTCATCCACCACTTCCCCACGAGATGTATTCATAAAAAACGCACTTCTCTTCATCATCTCAAAATGTTCAGCTTTAATGAGATTCTTAGTTTCTGGCACCAATCTCACATGGACGGAAAGAAAATCTGATTGAGAAAACAAATCCTCTAATTCTACATATTCAACATTATGTGCAAGGGCTCTTTCCTCTGTTAAACGAGGTCCCCAAGCGATCACTCTCATACCGAATGCTTTTGCAATAACTGCTACTCCAGCACCGATTTTTCCTAAACCGATCACACCTAACGTCTTGCCTGCTAAGCCCACGCCCACAACATTCGGCCACTTATTTTGTCTTACCTCTTGATCAAGGGGGAGGAATTGTCTGGCATGAGCAATCATCAATCCACATACAAGCTCCGTCACAGCTTGGGACCCTCCAGGTGTTGTAAGAATCTTGATTCCTTTTTCCTGTGCTGCCTCTTTATCAATATGAGCAGTCCCAGAGCCAGTTTGAGCAATCAGCTGAAGATTTGGCAGCTTGATGAGAAGCTCTTGTGTAAAGTGGGTACGCTCTCGAATCGGGACAATGATATCGGCATTTCGAATACGGTCTACTAATTCATCTCCCTCTGCCTGATCATAAAAAATTTCCATCTCTACATTTGCTAAAGAGGGCTGTTCAAAGGATATTCGATCAGTGGTGCGTTCATAATCATCTAAAATAACAAGCTTCATCATGTCTCCTACTTTCTATTTCTTCATACAATTTATTTCCATAAGAGCCTCTTACATTCCTCCTAAATAAAAAAGAAGCTATCTCCATTATGAGACAGCTTCTAGTGGTTAAAAAATAAAAGATAGGGTCATCCCGCCTACTGCACCCGTTAAAACGATGACCCATGGGGCCCATTTGTAATAGACAAGCATCGTAAATAATAATGCAGCGAATGCAAAATCAATAGCTGATAAAATAGAAGTTGTAAAAATCGGGTGATAAAATGCTGAGATCAAAATCCCAACTACAGCCGCATTCACGCCCATCAATGCTCCTCTTACTTTATCCTGACGACGCAGTGCATCCCAAAAAGGGAGAGCTCCTAATATTAATAGAAAAGCAGGCAAGAAAATAGCCGCAGTCGCAAGCAGTCCTCCCTGCCAGCCGTTTATCACAGCTCCAAGATAAGCAGCAAACGTGAATAAAGGTCCTGGTACAGCTTGTGCTGCCCCGTATCCTGCAAGAAAGGCTTCTTCACTTACCCAGCCAGTTGGAACAAATTCACGCTCTAACAGCGGCAAGACAACATGACCGCCGCCGAAAACAAGGGAGCCTGCACGATAAAAGCTATCAAACATGGCTACCCAGTTGTATGCTGTCATCTCTCTTACTATAGGAAGAAGAATTAACAGTCCAAAAAATATTATTAAACAAACCGAGGCAAAACGCTTGCTGATCGGAAAGTTCATTTTCACCTGGTCTACGTTATCATGGTTTTTATACAACATGTACCCGGCCATAGCTGCTAGCAGGATGACCCCCACTTGTGTAAACGCTGTTTGCCACAAAAGCGTACCCATCAAGGCTGCTAAAGCAATCGTTTTTCGTTTCACATCGGGTGTTAAATTTTTAGCCATACCGAGAATTGCGTGGGCAACAACAACGACAGCAACAATTTTCAGCCCGTGAATCCATCCAGCACCCCCGGCATCAAACGTCTGAACAAGCAGGGCAAACACGATTAAAGCAATAACAGAAGGCAGCGTAAACCCGATAAATGAAACGATTCCTCCTATCACTCCTGCTCGCATCACACCGATCCCTATGCCGACCTGACTGCTGGCGGGGCCCGGTAAAAACTGCGCCAGTGCTACAAGGTCTGCATAGCTTGACTCGTCCATCCACTTACGCTTTCGCACATATTCTTGATGAAAATATCCTAAGTGCGCAACAGGACCGCCAAATGATGTAAGACCCAGTCTTGTAGAAATAATTAAAAGTTCAATGAGTGTTTTAAAGCCTATTTCTTTTTTTTGTGCCATCTTTGTCTCCTCTAGTTGATTTATCCTTCCTTTAATGTATCATTACACAGGCCAGTTCTCAATTTCACCAAGAAACCTTTACATAGACTTAACAATGTCGATTTTTTTACTCCTTGCTTCTTTCATTGTCTGTCTATACGGAGGATGGTACGATGAAACTATTATTGTTTCATAAAGGAAGGAAAACACTCATGATTCTACGTAAAGTTCTAGTCGCTATTCTTACTAGCTTCTTTGTTATTCTCTTTGGGTCTACCTACATCAGCTCTTGGGACATGTTTCAAACGTTTTATGAAGCCTGGTTTTTTGTTTCTTTATTCGCTGTAACGGGAATTCTCTTTTATCTGCTGCCTGTATCCGTGCTTGCCGAGTTTATTAGCCGTAAATACACGAATTCCATTGTGCGAGGAGGCATTTCCCTTGCTATTCATATCGCGCTCGTTGCTTTATTTGGGTTATGGGATGCAAATTTAGGTTATATTGCCATCTTCGCAGCGTTTGGCTTTTTTGTGATTGATGAATTGACGAGAAACTTCTATGACATACCTGTGATGAAAAAGCTGATTGTCTTCTCAACCATCGCAACAGGACTTATTACAGTTTGTTTAATGATTATCGGATTCATGAGCACCCCCACCAGCTAACAACATTACAAAAGCTGTCCCGCGTATTGCAGGACAGCTTTGTTCGTATAGGAAAGGACGCAATAATGTTATATGTTGAGGTCATACTGGCTTATATTGACGCATATCCCGTCTAAAGCGGCGCAATTACTTGTGATTGGCGCAATGGAGGCGGATATGAACGCAATAAGGCGATGATTGCACGCAATTGAATTTGTCTCTGACCCATAAACGGTCGGAAAAGATACAATTACTGTTCAACCAGAGTCGAACCAATCAGAGTCGCATCCTCAGCACATACCAGGCCAATCCTTCCTATTTGTTATTATTCATGCTCAGCAATTTCTTCTAATAGAAGGTCGAACATTTCGCGGCCTTCATCACCAATGATTTCATCGCGGAAGAAGTCACGAATTGGCAGCTGCAGCTCACGGAACTCTGCACGCTCTTCTTCAGTCAGCTCAATCACTTCTGTTGGGTTATCCGTATCATTTACAATCGAATCAAGCAGCTCTTCGTTTAACTGGTCTTGAATTTCAAAACCACGGTCACGCATTTCTTCTACCGTCTCATCTAATGCTGTGCGGATATCTTCAGGCAGATCATTGTAGATACCAGGGTTAATCGTCACCATTGCTACATACGTGTTATGGTTTGAGATTGTCATATGATCTTGAACCTCATGGAAGGATGCATCCTCGATAAAGAAAATTGGATTTTCCTGTCCGTCCACTACTCCGCGATCAAGCGACACATAAAGCTCTGACCAGCTAAGCGGAGATGGGTCTGCGCCGTATGCTCCGTATGTTTCAAGCATTAAAGGTGAACTTTGTGTACGCATTTTGAAGCCGTTAAAGTCTTCTGGTGTACGTAATTCACGGTTCCCTGTCCACTGCATTGCCCCTTCTGACATAAATGCAAGCGGCTTAAGGTTTTGCGCTTCATATAATTCGACTAAATGTGTGTTTAACGCTTCACTAGTATTTAAAATTTCTTGTGTAACTTCTTGGTCATCCGGGAATAAGAATTGCAATGAGAAGACCTGTCCTTCAGCTACTAAGCCGCCAGTAAAACCTGGAGAAATGATTCCCATTTCAAACATTCCTTGCTGGACGCCTTCAACTTGGTCAACTTCACTACCTAATGAACCGAAGTCATATACATCAATATTTACTTGGCCATCTGTCTTTTCATTTAAACGCTCAGCAAATTCTTGTGCGTACTCATATTGTACCTGTCCTTCTGTTTCCTCTACGACAAAGCGCCAGTCATACGTTTCACCGCCGCTTGCTCCGTTGTCGCCTTCTGTTGCAGCATCGTCACTTCCACATGCTGCAAGACCTACTGCAAGTGCTGCTGCCATAGCGCCTGTTAGTACTTTTCTCTTTTTAAAAAACATCGAATACCCCCTGTTTTTAATCTATTAAACCTATTGAAACAAATTCTATTTTGAAAGGATCATCACATAAACCTAAGAAGGAAGAGTGATATATCCTCAAATAGTATAATCAGCACGGATGCGATCAAAAGCATAATAATATATGGCGGAGTCCCTCTGATAACATCTAAATACGACTTATTAAAGACGGCACTCGCCGTAAAGATATCCACTCCAAATGGCGGGGTCGCTGAACCTAGCGCCGCTTGGAACGTAATCACTACTCCAAGATGAACAGGATCGACACCGGCTTGAACGGCAACCGGATAGAAGATCGGAGTTAAAATTAAAATGACGACGATTGGATCGACAAACATACAGCCGATAAAGAAGAAGATCGCCACAATTAATAACACTTGAAGTGCAGTAGGGTCAGCTGGAATAACTGTCTCTGTTAATAGTCTTGGAATTCTCGCGTATGAAATCAACCAAGAAAAAGCCTGACCTGCTGCTACTAAGATAAAGACTGCTGCTGTTACGAGTCCAGTGGATAAAGCAATTTTTGGAATATCAAACACTTTGATCGAACGGAATATAAGCACTTCTAAAATCAATGCATATAAAACTGAAATCCCTGCTGCCTCCGTTGGACTGAAATAACCGAAATAAATACCCCCGACAATGATGACCGGGAACCCGAGCGGAAACAATGCACGCACTGTCGTTTTCCCGCGGTCTCTCCAGCTCATTTTTTCTCCGAGTGGAATATTGAATATTTTCGCATGTATGTAGCTGTAAATAGCGAACATTAAGAAGATTAAGACACCCGGACCTATACCTGCGATAAATAAGTCGCCAACAGATACATTCGGTGCTGCTAGTGCGTATATAATCATCCCAATACTAGGCGGAATCAATAACGCCACATCACTTGCATTAATAATTAAAGCGATGGCACTGGAATCTTTGTAACCTACTGATAATAGCCGCTTTCTCATTGGTTTACCGATTGCTACAACTGTTGCTTGAGTAGAACCTGAAATCGATCCAAAAAGTGTACAAGCGGCTGCCGTTGTTATGGCATACCCTCCTCGAACATGTCCGACAAAGGAACCAACAAAATCTAATAGCCGTTTCGATGTTTTTCCTGTAGACATAATGTCTGCTGCAAAGATAAACAACGGAACCGCTAATAGCACATAAGAGGAAATACCCTCCATCATTTGTTGTACCAGAAAAATCGGATCAACATTCGGCATGAAAAAGAGGATGACAACAACAGAAGCTGCAAGCATTGGGATCATCATCGGAAACCCAAGTGCAAGCAAAACGATCATAACTGTTAACATTGTTGCTACCATGTACGTTCCTCACAATCTATTTTGTTTTTGATTACGAGTAATCTTTTTTATCTTGTGCTAAGTACACATCTTTTTCTTTTATATTAATCCACATATTACGTAAAAACTGGATGCCTCCTAATGTAAAGCCGATTGGTAAAAAGATTGCCATCATATATACAGGCATTTGCATGGATGTCGTCACACGCCCAGTTCCGTGAACAGATAAGAAATACCCGTATGAATAATAGGCTAAGATAAAAAGAATAACTGCTGTAACGGCAGGAATGAAAATCGCGAGTCCTTTTCTAATAGGATACGGAGCTAGATCAAAAAATGCTGACATGCTGATATGGCGGCCTTTTCTAGCAGCGTAGCTGATGCCGATAAACGTTGCGATAATTACAGCCATTTGACTTACTTCATTGGCAAAGGACCAGCTGCTCCCGAAGATTGAACGGCTTAAAACATTTCCTACAACCATAACGGCAATAATGATAATGGAATAACTAAGAATATATTCTTCTAGCTTCATCAACCCGTAATCAAGCTTTCGAATGACGTTCAAGCACAATTTCCCCCTTTCTAAATAAGTATTTAAACAAGTTAAATCAGCGTGTGAAAAAATGAAAAAGAATAAAAAAGAATCACTTACTAAAAATCATACTGGAAAGAAGTTTCCACCACAAACGTGATATCTACGTATATTTCCGGATGTCATAGGATGAGACAGTCTCTCGAAAGGTCACCGGTATGATCTGTCTATATACTAGCCACATCGCTCAAATATTCAGAATTTCAGAACTTCACACAGGAATTTAGTCCCATAAAAATACATACATCTCATATCTTTTCTTAAAGTTCTTATCCCTGCATAAAAAAAGAGCACCCATCATGCAGGTGCTCCAAAACGATCTTATTCAATTTCTTCACGATTCATAGCAAGCTGTGCTAACGTTCTAGCCATCACTCCGGTGCCTCCGAGCGGGCAAAGGTTATTTGGCTTTGAATTCCAAGCAGTACCTGCAATATCAAGGTGAACCCAAGGAGTGTCTCCCGCAAATTCACCGATAAACAAACCTGCTGTAATGCTGCCGGCTAAGCGACCCGGTGCGTTATTCAAATCAGCTACATCACTTGTTTTCAGCATATCGCGATACGGCTTGTAGCTTGGCAGACGCCAGATCCACTCACCTGTTTCAACAGATGCTTCTAACACTTCTTCCATAAAGCTCTCATTATTAGTAACTGCCCCCGTCGTACAATCTCCTAGTGCAATCAATACCGCCCCTGTAAGAGTCGCTACATCTACTAAATTCGTGGCTCCTAATTGCTTAGCATAAGCTACTCCATCTGCTAGAATTAAGCGTCCTTCTGCATCGGTATTACGAACCTCGATCGTTTTGCCATCCATTGCCCGGATAACATCGCCTGGCTTCAGTGCAGAACCGTTTAACATATTCTCAGAAGAAGGAATGACAGCTAGCACATTTACATCCGGCTTCATTTCACCGATAATGTCCATCGCGCCTAAAACAGCTGCAGCTCCTCCCATATCCATTTTCATTTGATGCATATTTTCACGAGGCTTAATTGAAATACCACCTGAATCAAACGTTAAGCCTTTTCCAACAAAGCCTAACACATCATCCCATGTATCTTTCGCTTGATATTTTAAGACGATCATTTTAGGCGGTTCATCGCTTCCTTTTGCTACCGCAAGAAGCGCGCCCATGCCAAGTTTCTCCATGTCTTCTTTCTCAAGCACATCGTACTCAAAACCATGCTGGTCCGCTAACTCCTTTGCTTCCTTAGCAAGTTCAGTTGGGGTAAGCAGGTTACCTGGAATGTTAATAAGTTTACGCGCACGGTTTGTCCCTTTTCCGTAAGCAAAGCCGCAATCAGCTGCTTCCACTAACCCTTCTGTTCCTGAAGCCGCATAGAATGTTACTTCTTCAATAGACACATCCACTTCATTTGTTTTTTCTTTATAATCCGCTACTTGGTATGTACTTAATGCTAATGATTCTCCTGCTAACACTGCCAAATCCTCCAGCTCGGCAGCCTCTGAGCGAAAACTATCAAGATCAATAGCAATGTTCTTTAAGCGGTCACTTCCCGCTTTCTTCCCTGCAGCAGCAAATACTTCACGCAGACCTTCAGCGTCCAATTCTTCTTCTTTGCCAAGTCCAACGATATAAATAACATCACACTCAAGCTTTTGCAATGTATAAAGTGGTGTAACTTTACCTCGCTTTGTTGAGATCTTCTTATTTTTCTTTAATGTTGTTATTTGACCATCTAAAAGTTCGTCCACTTCTTGAGCCGTATTCGTTGATTGTTTCTTTTCAAATAACCCGATAATAAGGGCATCATGCTTTGCCGCTTGATCGTAAGATTGCTGTATATTAAACATCTTTAAAACCCCTTTCAGCTTTTCATTTTGATAATGTCCACCTTAAGTATACACGATCTTCAAAATATTTCGATATTCGAAGCATAACTTTCTATGTTCAGAACAGAACGAAATGGGTATTGTATGATATAATGGAAATCAATTTGACTAGACAGCTACGTAGATTCTCATGATCAAATAAGCAGCAAATTGCTTATCTTACATGTGAATTCGTACTATCATAGATTCTACTTATTCGACTCATTGACTTATTCGACTCAATAGAAAGGAAGAACGTGTACATGGAGATTTTTCATAATTTTCCGCTTTGGGCAGCTTTATTTGCCATCTTCTTTGCTCAATTCGTTAAAATCCCTCTTGCTTTCCTCCCTACGAGAAAGCTTGATTGGACATTGTTTACAAGTACAGGGGGTATGCCAAGTTCTCACTCGGCTGCAGTTACGGCTATTTCTACGGCCGTAGCGATTGAACACGGGATGGACTCAACAATCTTTGCCGTTGCAGCAATCTTTGGGATTATTGTTATGTTTGATGCAACAGGGGTGAGAAGACATGCTGGTTATCACGCAACCGTTTTGAACCAGTTGGTAACGGACTTTAATAAATTAGTTTCAGAAGTGAAGTCTTGGCCTAAAAAAGAAGAAATCGAAAAGCGTAAAGAATTAAAAGAATTATTAGGTCATCAGCCCATTGAAGTATTCTTTGGAGGCCTGCTCGGGATTATTCTAACGTTAATCCTGCATGCCTTGATCCATTAAGTTAGATAAAAATTAAACAGTAAGAGGTTTGGACATATAGTGTTTAGCTGAGAAGCGTATAAATGTTGAACTAGTCTCTCCTAACAATGGTTGTTAATTTCCGCTGCAGATACTTGCTTTCCGCGGGCGGTCCGGGGGTCTCCCTTGGCCACGCAACATCCCGCAGGAGTCAAGTACCTTCCGCTCCAATCAACAGAGCGAATAGGAAGTTGAGCTGATCCTCAACAAAATCATTCCACGTCATTTATACAAAAAGCAATGGCTTAGCGGATGAAATATACGTAGACTCCTGTGGGTGCTAGAGCAGGAGTGAGATCCCACAGGGCGAGAGCCCGAGGAAGCTCACTAGCTCCCCACGGAAAGCGAAGTATATTTCAGAAGCGGGGCAGATACACCCTGCACCATTTTGTTAGCATGTGACTTCTCAATCAACACGCTCGATTTGTCCGAGCCTCTTTTTTATACCTTTAACTATTTTTCTTGTGCAATAGGAGGTTCATTTATGAGAATTGTATCTATTTGTCCTAGTAACACAGAGCTTGCTGCATACTTAGGGTTAGAAGATCAGTTGGTTGGAGTGGACGATTACTCTGATTGGCCACAGTCCATAACAACTCTCCCTCGCCTTGGCCCTGATTTATCCATCGATATGGATAAGCTTGAAGCTTTGCAGCCTGACCTTGTCCTCGCTTCCCTTAGTGTTCCGGGAATGGAGAAAAATATTAAAGAGCTTGTGCAACGAGACATTCCGCATGTTGTCTATAATCCACAGTCTCTTGATGATATCGCTTCCGACCTTATCGACCTTGGCAAACGCACTGGACGTGAAGAACATGCAGACCATGTTGTCTCCCTCTATCAATCGATGATTTCCGATTACAAAAGCATTGCATTACAAGTAGAAAAACAAACGCTCTATTGGGAATGGTGGCCAAAACCTGTTTTTACTCCAGGAAGAACAAATTGGCTGACTGAGATCAGTTCATTAAGCGGGGGAGAAAATGCATTTATGGATAAAGAGGAAGCAAGCATCCAGACCGATTGGGAAGACGTATACAATCGAAATCCAGACCATATCTGTCTTGCATGGGTAGGTGTTCAAACAAACAAGGTGAAGCCGGAACTGCTATTGAAACGACCTGACTGGCCAGAGCTACCAGCAGTAGCTGAAAATCGGGTCCATGTTCTGCCTGAGCCCCTCTACTGCAGACCCTCTCCAAGGCTTTTACTTGGACTTAAAAAGCTTGCGGCAATCCTTCACCCCGAACATTTTCCAGCGGATGACGGTGTTGACCCTCTGCTTCAACAAGCATAAAAAACAGGAGCTGACCTCGGGTCAGCTCCTGTTTTTTCATAGGCGCAATATTGTTTTGAATCGACACTATTGTAATTAGCATAGACGCATATAGCGGTTGAAACGACGCAATAACACCAGATAAACGCAATAAAGCTGGCAAACGGCACAATATCCGTAAACATCAGCGCAATAAGCTCTTTAACTAACGCCATAACTCTTATGAAAAAATACAATAACCATTTTAGGCTTCGTCAGTAATTACTTATTCATAAGACTTTTCATTTCTAAATACTTGTACAGTCTCATCTTCATTTAAAGCCATTAATTCCTCATGAGTTAACTTTCCGTCTCCTCGCTCAATTACATACACATCCAATTCGCGCTTGCCCCACTTATTAAATACCTCATCAACGGAGTCATAATATAGATCAATGGTATGCCCCTTGATTGCTGATCCAGTATCAGCTACCACACCGTATCCATAACCTGGAATGTAGAGGATTGATCCGATTGGGAAAACGCTTGGATCTGCGGCAATCGTTGAATAGAGGTCCCTATGAACCTGCACCCCTGAATATGTAATACCATAACTAGGGTGTCCGGGATTTTTTCCCGTTGATTCATACCCTGCTGTATATCCTGTCGCCACGACTCTTACGCTAGGATAACGTGTCCAGTCAACAGCCTCTTCAAGTGTCACAGGTGCAGCCTCTAACTCAGTAGACATCGACTTTTCCTCAATCTGCATCGTTGGAATGGCTCGCTTAAAGAAAGCTGTCGCCTTTTCCATATGCTGAACTGCCGTTCGTTTAAGTTCATCATTTGTATGAGCAGCTTGTTCGCCTACCCACCGGCCAAGCTCCTGTGCCCCTACTCCTGAAAATGTTTGAAAGGTTGTAAAAAATGCTGCTAAAAATAACGTTGTCATGACCAGCCTGCGGCCAGCTTGTTTCCACGTATTCATAATCTCCTCCTCTCTTTGAGTCATCTTGTCCCAAAGAGAGGCATTCTATTCATCTAGCCGTAAATTGTAAGAGTAGTGTAGTAAATTCCCTGCTTAGTCTTTCGTTTTTAAGTCTTCCATTTTAAAATGCTGAAGCTTAGCGTTAAGCTTCTCACTTACATCTGTAAGGTATTCTGCTGTGTTTGTAATTTCTTCGGTTGAGCGGAGCTGTTCATTTGTTGAAGCAGAGATTTCCTCGCTTCCTGCAGCGGTCTCCTCGGTAACAGCACTAATCTCTTCTACAATTTCAAGAACCTTACTTGCTTTTTGTTTCGTTTCATTGGTTGTGTGAACGAGTGAATGTAATTGGGCTGACATAGCGCTAGCCCCTTTCTCAATATCTTGAAAGACGGCGGTTGTGGATTGTAAGACACTAGACTGCTCCGCTTGCAGATTTTCACCATTTTTCACTGCTTCATGCGCCGCACTCATCTGCTTGGTTAGGGCATTGGTCATCGTAAAAATCTTTTTTGTTGCTTCTCTGGACTGTTCTGCTAGCTTTCTAACCTCATCAGCTACTACCGCAAATCCCTTACCTGCTTCACCAGCTCTAGCTGCTTCAATGGCTGCATTTAAGGCGAGTAAATTTGTTTGATCTGATATGCCTGATACTAGCTCGGCCATTTCTTCAATGGAATGAATATGATCTGTTAACGAACCGACTGATGCGACCATCTGATTTGTCGCCTTTTTGTTTTCAGCTGAGATGCTCTCTTGTGCTTGTATCGCTTTTTCTCCATCTAGCACAGCAGCCGCTACTTGCTCTCCAAACTCACTAGCTGCTTCAATTGCTTCCACATTTTTATCAAATGCTGCGTCCATTTCCTCAACAAAAACGACCGTGTCTTGAAGGTTCTCAGATACTTTAGACGCTCCGCTGGCAAGCTCCTCCGTTGAGATCATAACCTGCTGACTCGTTTCTACTAACTGCGTGGTATCTTGATTGACTTTCCCGCTGTAGGATAATACTTCATTGCTTGTGAGACGTATGGAGTGCAAAAGCTCCTTTAATTGTTCTACCATTTGAGAGAAAGATGTAGTTAAGCGTCCGATCTCATCATTGGTTTCTACTCGTTCAGGTTCGACCGTCAAATCACCTGATGCGACTTGTTCAGCTTGAATAGAGATCTTTTGCAGCGGAATCGTAATCGACCTTCTCGTCCAAAAGCTGATTACAAGAGATAAGGCAAACAATAATACTGCACTGATCATTGTCGTCCAAATTAATCTCTGCATAGCTGCTTCAGAGTCGCCCATCAGCTGATTATATTGATTAGTCGTTTGCACATTTAATCGATGCAAATCATTCAACACCCCAAGGGTACGAACAGACTGCCTCATCACTTCAGTCGCATTACCTGTTTCTAATGCTTCTGCTGCTGCCTGTGATAACTCATCAAACTTTCCTCTAGCCGAGTTAAAGACTTGCTCACTTGGATCTCCTTTTAAAGCTGTCTCTAATGAGTCAAACCTTTCATTCATTGTCTGTAAATGAAGGACTGCTGCTTGTCTATTTTGCTCTGTTTGGCTGTATGCATAGTAATTTAAACTCTGCTGGCCTGTCACGACTGATGCATCTAAGCGTTGCACATCAATTAATACATGGGCATAATCACGATTTGTTGATTGAAGATTGATCATGCCGAGAACAATGTAGGCAATCAACAAAACAGAAAGCCCTAAAATAGAAACGACAGGTACTAGAAGCTTATGTTTTAGTTTCATTGTGCTCCCTCCCTCATTTCTGAAATAACTACCTCACCATTAATGATTGCTTCGTTGATTTCTTCGATTTTACTTATGTAGGCTTCCTCATTTACGATTCTAAACGGGGCTAAGCCAACACCTGCTTCCGCTAAACCGAAAATAACCTCCTCATCAAGATGTTGATCAGCATAAGCAACAACCGATTGATAGACTGCTTGATCTATGAATTTCATCATCGATGTCATGACTGAATCCTCAGCTATCACGTATTGATCACTATCTACTCCGATACTTAATACCCCTCTATCTTGGGCGGTTTGAAGGACACCGACCCCAGTTAAACCTGCAGCAGCATATAATACATCTGCGTCTTGATCAATCATGCGACTTGCAAGTATGGTTCCAATCTCAGGTGCCCCGAAGTCATTTGCAAACTCAATCAACACCTCAATATCTTCTTGCACATAACGTGCACCTTGTTCGTACCCCGCAGCAAATTTATTAATAAGAGGGACATCCGCTCCGCCGACAAAGCCAATCACCCCGCTTTCAGAAGCCATTGCTGCCGCTGCGCCTGCAAGAAAGCTTCCTTCATGTTCTTTAAAGGAAACGGATGCTATATTTTCTTTGTCTGACATGTCATCAATTAAGAGAAATTGCTGGTCTGGGTGTTTATCAGCTGTCTCTTCAAGTGCACCCTTCACCATAAAACCAAGGCCAATAATAAGATCAAAGTCCTCATTTACTAATTCTGTGAGGCCTTGCTCATACGACCCACTAGCCTCTAATTCTCGGTAATCAAACATGATGCCAAGCTCTTCCCGCGCTCTAATCAAACCGTTAAAGGCAGCATCACTAAATGACTGATCTCCCAGTCCGACGTCTGACAACATTATTCCAACTCTCATCTCTGTTTCGACCTCTTGTTGCACCGCTTTATTTTGGCAGCCAACAAGAAGAAGCCCTGCTATAGCAAAAGCTGTGATTACTATCTTTTTAAAAAACATATAAAGCCCCCACTCTTAAAAAATCTAGGTTAAATGACCTACTCCTCTTTATATAACGGTTAAAATCCTCTTAAATTGAAGTCATTTAAAATATAGTCAATTTTCAGATATAAATACATTAAAAAAAGCCCTCCTTTTTTCAAAGGAAGACTTTACTTTAGAACATTTGATAGCCACGTACACGAAGCATTTTTATCACAACACCTGCAATAATAGCTCCGGCAAATCCACTCACTAAAATTAAAATATCTACCAGCTTTAATGCGACAAATGTTTGACCAAGATCGGCAAATGAAGCAGCTGGTGATGTAAAGTAATCAAAGAAACCGACATTATCAATAATTAAAATAACGATAACCGGATAAGCAACAGCCATAATCCAGGTTGAACGTAAGACCATATTTAACAAGAAGCCGATCCCAAAAAATAAGATGAGGAACAGCACCATTGATATTAATAATTGTGGTAAGCTCACAACTTGCACCCCCGTATCATAGATAGTTTACTGAATACATGGCAGGTGCGTCAACTATCCATCCCTTATCTTTTGTGGCAATATCCGCACAACTATTCAAATAATCCCTTAAAGAAGTACACATACTTTTAAAGAGAGTCAACTACAAAGGATGTGTAAAAGTGGAACTAACCAAAGAACTGTTCATTCTTATCATTCGTATTATCACGATTATTCCGTTGTTATTATTTATCACCTTAAAGATGGGCAGGCGTTCGATTGCAGAGCTGCCCGTATTTGATTTCCTCATCATTATCACACTTGGTGCTGTAGTTGGTGCAGACCTTGCTGACCCTGATATTGACCATCTGCATACCGCTGCTGCTGTCGTTTTCATTGGAATTTTTCAAATCATTGTTGCTACTCTTAAAATATCTAATCGAACGTTTGGAAAGATGCTCACCTTTGAGCCAGCGGTAGTCATTTATAATGGCATCTTCTTAATCGAAAATCTAAAGCAGATCCGATATTCCATTGATAATGTGCTAATGATGCTGCGGGAAAATGATGTATTTGATGTAAGCGAGGTAGAGCTTGCAATTATTGAGGCAAACGGTACCTTAACCGTGCATAAAAAAGCCGATAAAAAGCCTTTGACTCGTGCAGATGCTAATGTGGCTGCATCTCACTCAGAGCTTGCTCTTCCTGTCATTATTGATGGCTATTTGTATAAAGATGTCATTACTCACTTAGAAGTGAGTGAGGAATGGGTGTATCAACAATTAGAAGAGCTCGGAGTCCCTAGAATAGAGGATGTATTCTTTGCTTCTCTTAATAAAGATCATACATTCCATGTGTCTTTGCGGCAAAATCAGCTATCTCTATTAAAAGAAGCACCTCCGCTTTATCATTAAAAAGAAGCAGACTGTTCAAAGGAACAGCCTGCTTCTTTACGTATTATTGCTTTTTATGACTCTTACCATGGCCTCCGCAATGCTCGCATGTTTCACTGCCGCCTAGTAATAACTGAAAATAACCTACACCGTTGCAATATGGACATGTTCCGTTCTCTGTATACTTTAATGAGCGCTTCATTCTCTACACCCCTTTTATCTTTATAGATTGTTTAATTATATTATCAGAATATTTATATAATTAAAACTTCTATTTAAGAACTTCCACGCTCATGTAAGTGCAAACAAAAAATATTCTCTCTAGAATGCTTACGCTTAAGTAAAATTACTCTCTTTTTCAAAAATAAAAAAACAAGTGCGCACTTGGAGTGCACACTTGCGTTCAATAAATTTGGTTCTTACAATGGGTTTTTCCCTTTTTTCAATACAAGTCCAGGTCCGCCTAATAAGAATAGGTAGCGGTTATCAATCATCTTTTTCATGAAATTAGCTTGAGCACCAAATAATTTACGAGTACCAACAACTCCGATTGCTTCCTTGCCGCCTAGAGATGCTACTGTACCTTTAATGTCTGGCTTGAATGTCTTAAGTGAAGATCCGCCTTTCATTAACAGCTTAATGTTCTCTGCACATGTTTCAGCCATTTGCATAGCGATTTGAGCTGTTGGAGGGTAAGGACGGTTAATCTCTTCGTTAATTAGAAGAGCACAGTCACCAATGATAAATACATCATCATGACCAGGAGCACGAAGATCTGGCTCTACTTTAATACGTCCGCGCATTGCTTCGAATCCAGACTTCTCGATCACAGAGCTTCCACGTACGCCTGTTGCCCAAACAACGGTCTCAGCTTTGATTTCATCTCCACTAGCAAGCGTAACGCCAGTCTCTGTTACTTCTTTGATTGGGCAGTTGATTTTGAACTCTACTCCACGAGCTTCAAGAAGGTTCATTGCATACTCAACAAGCTCAGGGTCGAATCCTGGAAGCGCTGTTGGAGCTGCTTCAATCACGTACATTTTCACTTTTTCACGAGGAATGTCATAATGTTTGCAAAGCTCTGGAACACGCTCTGAAAGCTCGCCAATGAACTCGATTCCTGTGAATCCAGCACCAGCAACGATGAATGTTAAAAGTTCATCACGCTTCTCTGTCATGTTGTTGTATCTAGCAAATTGATATTCAATATGCTCTTTTACTTCACGTGCGCCATTTACAGTCCATTTGCTGAATGCATGCTCGTGTACACCTGGCACGCCGAATGTTTCTGCTTCAGAACCGAGTCCAACTACAAGATAGTCATAGTCAAGTTCCCCATTTTCAAGGATCACTTTTTTAGCGTCTGTTTTGATTTCAACAACAGAGTCTTTTACAAACTTGATCTTGTTAAGATCTAGAACACTTTTGATCTCCATACGAGTACGTTCAGGAGAAAGTGTACCAGCAGCTGGCTCATGCAGCCATGTTGTTTGGTAATGATAATCGTGCTTGTTCACCAATGTAATATTGGCTTCGTTGTGTCCTAGCTGCTTTGACAAACGAGTCGCTGTAATCATTCCGCCGTAACCAGCACCCAAAAGGACGATACTTGGCTTTTTCAAACTAATCACTTCCATTTTCTTATTTTTTACTTGCCTTTATTATACAATAAACGATGACATTGTGATTAATTTCACGAACTAAATTATAACGAACGAATAATAAGTAAGATGAATGTCGCAAAATATTCACAAATACAATTCCTATCATATTGGTTTTTTCGCTAATTTTCAACTGCATTTTTACTTTTCTTTGTTTTTCCATATTACGAAGAAAGCGTTTTTACATTTAAACATAAGATGTTCTAATCTAAGCAATTTATTCAAGCGGATTGTGCGATTGAATAATGTACGATTTAATTAAGAATGATGGGACCCGTCTTCTTTCTTTTTATAAGTGGATATGCATATAATGGGATTGTAGAGACAAACTTTTTCGGGGGTGGCAAGAAACGATGACAAACGAAGATCAAATGTATGACATTACAATTATTGGTGGTGGACCTACAGGACTGTTTGCTGCTTTTTATGCTGGAATGAGACAAGCAAAAGTGAAAATCATTGAAAGCATGCCTCAATTAGGCGGTCAATTATCTGCCTTATATCCGGAAAAGTACATATATGATGTGGCCGGATTTCCAAAGGTGAAGGCGCAAGATCTTGTTGATGGACTTACAAAGCAGGCTGAGCAATTTAATCCGACTGTTGCACTTGAACAGTCTGTGACCCAGGTCGAGAAGCAAGAAGATGAGACATTTAAGATCACAACGGATAAAGAAACACATTTTTCAAAAGCCATTATTATTACTGCAGGCGTAGGTGCCTTCCAGCCTCGTCGCCTTGAAGTGGACGGCGCAAAAGAATACGAAGGAAAGAATCTTCATTATTTCATTAACGATTTATCAAGCTTTACCGGTAAAAAGGTGCTCGTATGCGGCGGCGGTGATTCAGCTCTTGACTGGTCGCTTATGCTCGAGCCGCTTGCAAAAGAAGTCACACTAATTCACCGCCGAGATAAGTTCCGTGCTCATGAACATAGTGTCGAGCTTCTGCATCAATCAAACGTAAATGTTATGACACCTTTTGAAATTAAGGAACTCCATGGAGATGGAGAAGCTATTAACCAAGTCACGCTTCAAGAAATCAAAGGTGACCGCAAAGAAACACTAGATGTAGACGCAGTGATCGTAAACTTTGGGTTTGTTTCTTCTTTAGGTCCAATTAAGCAGTGGGGCCTTGAGATCGAAAAGAATTCCATCGTCGTAAACTCTAAAATGGAAACGAATATTAAAGGCATTTATTCGGCTGGGGATGTTTGTACGTATGACGGCAAAGTCAAACTAATTGCCACAGGATTTGGAGAAGCACCGACAGCTGTTAATAATGCCAAAGCCTATATTGACCCTGATGCTAAATTACATCCAGGACATAGCACAAGCTTATTTTAATAAGAAAATGCCTTAGCGATATCCGCTAAGGCATTTTACATGTTAACAATCTTCTGGCGTTCCGGCATTGGCTGCTGTACGGAATGATGAACCACACCCGCAGTTTGCGATCGCATTAGGGTTGTCGATGGTAAATCCGCCGCCCATCATATTTTGTTTATAATCAATCACGACACCTTTAATAATTGGTGCACTTTCATTGTCGATTAATACAGGCAGCCCGCTGATCTCAAGCTTTGTGTCATCTTCAGTTTTTTCTGTATCAAAACCCATTCCATATGACAAGCCGCTGCAGCCTCCGCCTTTAACACCGACACGAAGCATAAGACCTTCTTGACCTTCTGCTTTCATCATTTCTTTAATCTGGCTTACTGCCGCTTCCGTTAATGTAATCATTTTATCACTCCTATTAACGATTGCTCTCAGTATACCTTTTGTTCTCTTGAACCTCAAGAGACATGCGCTCATCATCTGCTCAAAATTGGAACGCTTCCTTTAAAGGTTTATTTTTTCCTTGATTATTGTTATGCATCATAGCAAGATTATGGGCACGATCTAATTCCTGGCTATAATCTAGTACGAGTGGGTGAGACATACCATGTTTAGCTGCTGCATGTATCATTTTTTCACGTAAAGATTCAATTTTTTCAAGACAGGCATCATATGTTAATGCTGTAGTCATCGTCATTCACCCCTCTAATAGATGTATGTATAAATAAAGAACTTTAGTATAATATAGTAGTAAATCACAGTCGTCCGTACATCTAAATTTGTATATTACTTACATTTTAATTAATTACCGTAAGTAAATCAACTATGAAACAACTAAATATAGATGATTTTCATTGTTTTTTACAATTTCTACACTAGATATTCAATATCCTTCCTCTTTTCCAAAAACGTTCACTTTGTTTTCATTATCTTTATCTGATAGTATAATAGTGATTATCGTACAAACATTTTGCCACATACTTTTTATAAGGTTTGCTGCCTTTTACTTAGAGTTACGAAAAATAATATGTACCGAACGTCTCTTTAGACGGAATGGAGGATAAGGACATGACAACAATCCTTACAGATACAAAACTACAAGGAATTGCAGAGAAAGTTCAGCACGGCGAGCGATTATCGATTGAAGATGGCCTATATTTATATGATACGCCTGACCTTCTAGGGATCGCACAACTCGCTAATCAAGTAAACTACAAGAAAAACGGGGACAACGTTTATTTTATTCAGAATATGTACATCAACCCTACAAATGTATGTGAAGCAAATTGCGGGTTCTGTGGATTTAAGCGTAAGCCTGGTCAAGAGGGAGCCTATACGATGGACAGTGAAGCTCTTCTAAAATACGTAGAAGAGCGCTGGAATGATAACATCCGTGAATTCCATATTGTTGGGGGGCACAACCATGAAGTGCCGTTTGATTATTATCTTGATACAATCCGCACCTTAAAAAAACATTATCCTAATGTGACTGTAAAAGCTTATACAGGTGCTGAAATTGAGTTCTTCTCACGTATTTCAGGATTATCTATGAAAGAAGTGCTTGAAGAATTAATTAAAGCAGGTTTAGATACCCTTCCTGGCGGCGGAGCGGAGATTTTAACTGAGCGTTACCGCTTAAAAATGAGCCCTGATAAAGCATCGACAGACCAATGGCTCGAAGCTCATGAAACAGCTCACAATCTTGGACTTAAAACACATGCTACCATGCTTTATGGTTCGATTGAATCGAAAGAAGAGCGTCTTATCCATATGGATCGTCTACGTCAGCTTCAAGACCGTACAAATGGATATATGGTATTTATCCCGCTTGCGATGCAGCCTCGCAGCGTAAATGCTGGTCTAAAACGCCGTACTTCTGCTTACGATGATATGAGAACTCTTGCGATCAGCAGGCTTATGTTAGATAACTTTGATCATATTAAAGCATACTGGATTAACATCGGTGTGCAGCTGACTCAAATGGCACTGACATTCGGCTCAAGTGATATTCACGGTACACTTATTGAGGAGCGTATCTCTCACTCTGTAGGAGCCCTCACTTCTCAAGGTATTACTCGTGATGAATTAATCCACTTAATTAAGAGTGCAAATAAAGTTCCAGTTGAACGTGACACCTTCTATAACGTTATCAAAACTTACTAAACATAAAGAAAGCCGTTCCTTTTATGGAACGGCTTTTTGTTAATTAAAAATTTGATTGATGGATTGTTTTAAAACGTCAGCAGACTTATTAAATTGCTTTTGTTCAGTCTCTGTTAAATTTAATTCTACCAGTTCTCTAATTCCGTTAGAGTTGATAATGGCTGGCACACCGATACACACATCTTTTTGTCCGTATTCACCATCAAGCAAAGCCGAGACCGGGAGCACTGCATTCTCATTTTTTATGATGGCTTTTGTGATTCTAGCAAGGCCCATCGCAATCCCATAATAGGTTGAGCCTTTCTTTTGAATAATATCATAGGCAGCATCTCGAACTCCGACAAATAACTGTTCAAGTTCTTCACTGTTGGGTTTATTAGGGTCTTGATAATCTTTGAGCGGCTTGCCGCCGATAGTAACGTGGCTGTATACAGGAAGAGAGAGATCTCCATGCTCTCCTAATATGTAGGCATGTACATTTCTAGCATCGACTTCAAATTTATCTGCCAATGCATAACGGAATCTCGCTGTATCTAGAACTGTTCCAGAGCCGATAATTCGGTGAGCTGGGAGACCCGAATACTTCCATGTGGCATAAGTAAGCACATCCACCGGGTTTGTCGCAATCAAAAAGATTCCTTTGAACCCTGATTTCATTACAGACTCTGTGATCACTTTAAAAATCTTAGCATTCTTTTCAAGCAGGTCTAATCTTGTTTCTCCAGGACCTTGGTTAGCTCCAGCACAATTTACGACAAGATCAGCATCCTTGCAATCCTCGTAGGTTCCAGCCCATATATTCATTGGAGAGGAAAACGGCATGCCGTGAAGAAGATCAATCGCATCTCCTTCCGCTTTTCCGTGATTTAGATCGATGATTACTAAATCTCTGACAAATCCTTGATTTAGTAAAGCAAAGGCGTAACTTGCTCCAACAGATCCTGCCCCTATTAAAACTACCTTCATGCTTTTCAACTCATTAATCATGTCATACCTCCTCGTAAATCTCTCCTTAACTCCCCCTTAGTCTATGTTAAAAAATGTCTAAAATCTACCACTTCTTATAAATAGTTACGTCTAATTTGTGAAATTCTTCACAAATAAAATATAAAATAGAAGCTGGCTTTATACCAACTTCCTCGTACTAATATTTATCTTTATTTACGTTCAAATACACCTTCACAAATAATTTCAGCTGCACCGGTCATTAACACATCTCCTGACTCGGTCCATTCAATCTCAAGGTCTCCCCCGAGCAGGTGCACCGTTACAGATTCCCCTTTGCTAGAATGTCCATTCAGGATTGATGCAACGACTGCAGCACATGCTCCCGTCCCGCAAGCCTGCGTAATTCCTGAGCCTCTCTCCCACACCCGGAAATGAAGCTCTGACCCACTGACAACCTCTACAAATTCTACATTGACCCATTCCGGAAAACGCTCATCTTTTTCAATAATCGGTCCTAATGTATCTACTGGTGCTTGGTTAATATCTTCTACAAAAAACACTCCATGCGGATTCCCCATTGACACAGCTGTAAGCTCAAGCTTCGTTTCAGCGACTTCGAATGGCTCTGCTACTATTTTTTCCGTTGATGAACCAAGCATCGGAAGACTCTCTCTAGTTAGACGAGGCTTGCCCATATTGACCGTCACCGTATGAACGCGCTCTCCTTCTATATGGACTGTTGCCGTAACAAGCCCGCCTAATGTTTCAATTTGGAATGTTTGATCTTTAACATAACCATGTTCATAAGCAAATTTTGCTACACAGCGAAGGCCGTTACCACAGTTTTTTGCTTCTGACCCGTCATTATTAAATACTCTCATTTTCACAGGCGCAACGTCTGAAGGGCATACCAGGATCATCCCGTCAGAACCAATTCCTTTATTTTTGTCAGCAACCTCTACAGCTAATGCAGCCAATTGCTCTTCTTCCAATGTTTCTTTAAATAAATCTACGTAAATATAGCTGTTTCCAAGGCCGTGCATTTTCGTGAATTTCATCTAGATCCCTCGCTCATTTTTTTACTGGTTATTTTCTTAATGGCTCATCTGCCCAAAAATAATCGTCGTCTGCTTCTAATATCGTAATTTTACTACGGCAGCACGGCATAATTAAGATCGTTTTGACACCTTCTTTAGCTTGCTTATAATCACGAGGTTTCATATGGGTCAAGACTTGCTCTTCCTCACAAAACGGACAAGAGCTCACATAAATATCCTCAAATTGCCGCTCATATGGCAATGTATGTTGAAAAGGTATCACATCCATATTCTACACCTACTCTCTTCAGTTAATTGCTGTTCGTTGTATAGATTCAGCTCCAGACGTACAAAAGAAGCTTCTAGAATGTCTAGAAGCTGACTATTAGAACATAGGATTTTCCTCTAAATACGTGTAGATATTTTCTACAAGCTCTTCATTTGTTTCACCAGAAATATATTCTCCATTTACAAGCGCAAAAGGTGTGACAGCACAACTCCCGCAATTTCCTAGACATCCGTATTCAATAATATCTAGATTAGGGTCACGTTCTAGCTCTTCCATCGCCTTTTGAGTGCCGCTTGCAAGATTACTTAAACAAAATTCGATAATAGGACGCATCACTTTCACCTCAAATTTCTTGTCTATAATCCTACTCGGATGCGAACTATAAGTCAATGATATCTGATTATAATCTGTTTATAATATGAAGGAAGATTTTAACGCATCATTTTAATGCTTTCTTTGTCTAAAAAAATTCACAAATTTGTTGTTATTTACTGTATAACTCGTTATAATCAAAACTGACCAGGGTCATTTTTAAGGAGCGACGACATGAGTGAGAGAGCAAAGAAAACACAAACGAAAAAGAGAATTGAACAAGCAGCCAGAGAACTATTTCTTGAAAAAGGTTTCTCTCATACGACTGTCTTAGAGATCACAAAGGCAGCTAATGTCGCAAAAGGTACGTTCTTTAATTATTTTCCTACTAAAGAATCCATTATGCAATCGCTTGCAACCGAACGGATACAAGCTGCGCTTCCATACATTGAACAGCCTAATCTGAGGACTCTTCCTCTCGGGGTACGTATTCGCTCTTATCTTCAATTTATTTTAAGTGATTATGACATTCACCCTGCATTAACCATTCAAATTTGGAAGCATGTGATCGAGGATGAACAACTGCTTCTCCCACATTGGGAAACCCTGTTATCTCAAGCAGAAGAAACAGGTTATATTCGTTCTTCTATTCCTATTAAAACGTGGTCGCACATTATAAACAGTCATGTTTCGTATGGTTTACAAACGTTTGCGAAAGAACCTACAAAAGCTCAGTTACTTTCTAAAATTATGGACCTTATCCATGCCAGTTTAGAATCTATTACAGAGCAAAGGAGATACTCACTTATGAAAAAACTTGTTGTTTTAGGTGCAGGATATGGCGGTATGCGTATTTTACAGCGCCTCTTACCGAATGATCTGCCAAATGACGTTGAGATTACACTGATTGACCGACTGCCTTATCACTGTCTGAAAACGGAATACTATGCTCTTGCAGCAGGAACAGCAGCAGATCATCATCTGCGCGTTCAATTTCCAGAAGACTCTCGTCTGAACATTAAATACGAAACGATTTCAGAAATCCATTTAAACGATAAAACCGTTGAATTAAGCAACGGGGAGTTTGTTCCTTATGACCAGTTAATTATCGGTCTTGGCTGTGAAGATAAATACCACGGCGTACCAGGCGCTAAGGAGCACACATACGGCATTCAAACGATGGAAGCAACAAGACGCACGTATGAAGCCCTCAACAATATCCGCCCGCAAGGTGTCGTATCAATTGTCGGCGCTGGCTTAAGTGGTGTAGAGCTTGCTAGTGAACTTCGTGAAAGCCGTCCTGATCTAACAATTAAATTATTTGACCGTGGCGAGATCATTCTATCTATGTTCCCTCGCCGCTTAAGTACGTATGTCCAAAATTGGTTTATTGACCACGGCGTAGAAGTGATTAATAAATCGAATATCACCAAAGTAGAAGAAGGCGCTCTATACAACCATGATGAGCGTGTTGACACCGATGCTGTCATTTGGACTGCCGGCATTCAGCCAGTAGAAGTTGTTCGCAACCTAGATGTTGAAAAAGATAAGCAAGGCCGTGTGGTATTAACTCCTCAGCACTTCCTTCCAACAGACGAAAATGTCTTTGTTGTAGGTGACTGTGCGAGCCTTCCGCATGCACCAAGCGCACAGCTTGCGGAAGGACAAGCAGAGCAAATTGTAACGATCTTAAAGAAGCAATGGAACAACGAACCGCTTCCTGAGGAACTCCCGCGCATCAAGTTAAAAGGAGTACTCGGATCACTAGGTAAAAAGCACGGCTTCGGACTAATGGGCGAACGCACCCTGCTAGGCCGAGTGCCACGCGTCCTAAAAAGCGGCGTCCTCTGGATGTACAAACACCACTCAGGGTCATAAGAAAAGTGGAGGCGAGTGGGCTGGCTTGCAGAAATATGAGGGGCAGGGATATGAAGTCGCTCTTTGACTTCATTCGATGCACCGTTATTTCCCGCAAGGCAACGAGCCGGAACTAGACATTAAGAAAGGTGGAAGGGTTCGTTTAGGTATGAGGAGGATGGAGCTTTGGCAATGAGAAGCGCTTTTTGCTTCGTTTGACAAAGTGAAGCCACCGATTACCTGAACCCTGCAGCTAGACAAGAAAAGCGGAGGCGACTGCTTTGGCATGCGGTAAAATAAGGCGAAGCGATTAGAAGCTGTTCTTTAGCTTCGTTCGATTCACCATTTTTACCCGCAGGACAAGGAGCCGAAGCTGAACACCAAAAAGCTGTCCCATTTATGCGGACAGCTTTTTCCCTGTGTATGAAGTGACGCATATACTCTTTGAAATGAATCAATTTCTCTCATCTTAGACGCATAAAAAGGTTGAAAAGGTACAATTCGTTTTGATTGACGCAATTAAGTATACAAACGACGCAATAACAGTGTGCCACGCGCAATCAGCTTTTCAACCGGCGCATAAACGTGTTGAAACGACGCAATTAAACACCACAATACGGATCTCGCTTATCGACTTTCTTCAATCTTCTCATAAATAGTCTTCAAACGCGGATTTCCTTCCCCTACTACTTCATCGTTAAATACAATAAGCGGATAAAAATATTCATCCTCTAAAATAGCATTAACGTAAGACTGATGCTCTTCACCGTAGGTTCCGTGGATATCTACATAGTCCACTTTCACATTCTCCTGTTCATACTTTCTTGACAGAGCCGCTTCTAGCCACTCTTTGGTCTCATATGCAGTGGGTAAATTAATGCAGCTGGCACATTTCTCTTCTGCTCCGTACACGACAAGTCTAATTTCGCTCATAACAGCACCCCTCTTCGTTTACCTATCCTAACCATATCTGTACTTTTAGCATATAGGAAACGATAGCGAAAGATCAATCTCTTACTTTAAGGAATGGCCTCCATCGGCAATCAAGTTATGGCCGATCACATAGGAAGCATCTTCTGAGGCAAGAAAATAAATAATGGAGGCGATCTCATCTGGAGCTGCGCCATACCCTCTTGGGTGCTTTTCGCTAACCTTTTTAAATGAGCATTTTCCTCCATACAGCCAATGAGCGAGCGGGGTATCTACAAGTCCAGGTGATATGGTATTAATTCTTATTCCCTGCTTAGCGTAGCGAGCGGCTAATGATTTTGTTAACGAAATGAGGGCCGCTTTTGATGAATTATAAGCAGCTAGTGCAGGGGGGTATGTAGTAGATCCCATAGCAGAAGCTACATTAATAATCGCTGCTCCTTTTTTTCGATCCATCTGTTTCAACCCATGTTTCATCATCAAAAAAGCAGCTTTCACGTTTGTGTTAAACAACTCGTCCCATTCATCTTCCTAGATTTTCTCAATCATCCCTGCAGCTGGCTGAACCACTCCTGCATTGTTAACGAGCACATCAATCGATCGAAATGTCATAGAAAGCTCTGCGTACAATCTCTCCACTTCATTTTCACTCCTAATATCGGCTTGAAAAAAATCGACATGTCCTTTGTACTCACATCGATCAATTTCACTAATAAAGAACGAGCCTTTTTCATAAGATTTACTGACAGCAATCACATGATCTCCTTCTTTAGCAAAGCGATGAACGGCTGCTTTTCCGATTCCAGAGGTAGCTCCTGTTATTAACACCGCTCTCATCATCATCCCCTCCACAACATATGTACTTTAATTATACATAACTTATACAAAATATGCATGTTTTTCTTAGAGATGGTTGTGGTTCGTTTCACAAAAAATATTCAGCCCATATTTAAATGATCATGGCAGATTCATGGATTTTTTTCGTGCTGGCTATTATAATATAGATAGAAAGGGGTTGTTAATAATGGCAACAAGTACTGAAATGGTTGAGCAAGTACAGGAAGTATTAGATAAGCTTCGTCCTTTCTTGCTTCGTGATGGCGGGGACGTTGAACTTGTAGAAGTTGAAGATGGTATCGTTAAAGTTCGTCTTCTTGGTGCATGCGGTTCTTGCCCAAGTTCAACAATTACGCTAAAAGCAGGAATTGAACGCGCTCTTCTTGAAGAAGTTCCTGGCGTAAAAGAAATCGAGCAAGTATTTTAATGTAAGCTATTCGTATTGAGTAAGATCGATACTGCTTCATAATAAAAAGCCCGCAGCTGCGGGCTTTTTTCATTTACATAAAATAATCATCGTAAGAGGCTTCTGCTTCTTCATAGGAAGAAAAAATAGCATCGTCTTCTTCAATGGGATGGTAATAATCAAATAAGACAAGAGACATCTGGCCTGGATTCATTGGATCTAGGGCAATCGTTGCCTCTTGAATAGAGGAGACAGTCGGCGTGTGTGGATTCCTATAGATCACATATACCGACTGCCCTTCATGTAATTGATTCATATCAAGCATAGCGGACACTCCTTTTCATGGCTGATGATTATGGTTTGCCCGACTATGCTTGAACTATTCATATGAAAATGTTTAGGCTGGAACTTAGATTAAGCTTCTCGTAAATAGCTCGGAACCTTGACACAGACCCCGTGCTTAGCAGGGGCTAAAACATCAATTTCAAAGTCTGGGAAACGTTTCGAGAGTACTTCTTTCACTGCTTCCCCGCGATTTAGAGGGGCTAAGCAGAAAATTGTTGGACCAGCACCGCTTAATGCTGCACCATATGCATCCGTATCCTCGCGCACGACATCAATCACATCTTGCAGGTGCGGGACCAGCTCTCCTCGGTATGGATGATGAAAGATGTCTGCACTCATCATCTCTCCAGCTAAGCTGAAATTGCCCTGAAGAAGCGCAGCGACTAACACATTAGCTACCCCGCTCCCTCTGACAGCTTTTTTGTACGGAAGGGATTCAGGCAGCACCCCACGAGCTTTTTTCGTTAACAGCTCGTGCTTTGGAATGACAACGACTAGATCAACTTCAGGCACTCCTCCATACAGAACATGCGTCGCTTCCTCTGTGTGAGTGCCGATAACAAGTCCTCCATATACAGAGGCTGCTACATTATCAGGGTGACCCTCCCAAAGACTCGACAGGCGCACTTTCTCTTCAGGAGATAGAACATTATTCATTTGTTGATTAGCAAGCTCTATTCCAGCTACAATCGCAGCAGCACTGCTTCCTAGACCTCTTGTTAACGGAATATCGCTTGTCATCTCGACTTCACAAGGGGTGAGCATATAGCCGTATGTATCAGCTACGTGTTTTGCCACTTTGTAAATAAGGTTCTCTTCATCAGTTGGAACGCCTTTGAGATCCGGTGATTCAGAATAAAACGACCAAGCATCTGCGGGTTTTGCGACTAACGTTAAATATCGATCAACCGCAAGTCCTACAGAATCAAATCCAGGGCCTAGGTTTGCCGTGCTGCCAGGAACCGTAATCATAAAAGGTTCAACGCTCACAGCTTAACCCCTCCTTTAATATGAGATAAGAATGCATCCTTTTCATTAGGAAGAACCGTTGGTTTAACAGCTACTGTATCCATTGCTGTGCTTGGATCTTTTAAGCCGTTTCCTGTTAACACACATACAATCTTTGAGCCTTTCTTTAATTCACCTGAAGCAAGCTGCTTTTTCACACCTGCTAATGAAGCGCAAGATGCCGGTTCAGCAAATACCCCTTCACGCTTAGCTAAAAGTTGATACGCCTCTAAAATTTCTTCATCTGTTACATAATCAATGGCTCCATTTGAATCATTAGCTGCAGTTACCGCTTGAGACCAGCTGGCAGGATTTCCGATACGAATGGCTGTAGCAACGGTTTCAGGCTCTTCAATAACTTCATCACGAACAATCGCGGCTGCTCCCTCTGCCTCAAACCCACGCATTTCAGGAAGGCCCGTACCTTTCTTTTCGTGGTATTCGTTAAACCCTTTCCAATACGCTGTAATATTTCCGGCATTTCCTACAGGGATTGCAAGTACATCCGGCGCTTGCCCAAGTGCATCACATACTTCAAATGCAGCCGTTTTCTGCCCTTCAATTCGATAAGGGTTTACCGAGTTTACCAGCGTAATCGGCTCCGTTTCACTAATTGCACGAACAATTTCAAGCGCATGATCAAAGTTTCCTTTAATCTCGATGACTTCAGCCCCGTACATGACAGCTTGTGCTAATTTACCAAGAGCAATTTTGCCTTCAGGGATAACGACAATACATCTCATGCCAAGACGCGCACCGTAAGCCGCAGCCGCTGCTGACGTATTTCCTGTTGAAGCACAAATAATTGTGTCACTGCCTTCTTCCTTTGCTTTCGCAACAGCCATGACCATTCCGCGATCTTTAAAAGAACCAGTCGGGTTTGCCCCTTCTACCTTAACATATAGCTCCACTCCCCATTCCTTTGACAGAGTTTCAAGAGGGATCAAAGGAGTATTTCCTTCTTTTAACGTTAACATTGGCGTTTTGTCATTCACTGGTAAAAATTCTTTATATTCATGAAGTAACCCATTCCATTTGCTCATTATTTATTGTCCTCCCTCAACACGGTAGCTGCTCTCTACGTTTTCTACAACCTCAAGCGCTTGTAAACGTTCATATAATTCCTGATAATTCTCTTTGCTTGTATGATGCGTAATAACAATAACTTCAGCTTCTTCTCCCCCATCTAGCGGAAGCTGCAGAAGCTTCTCAAAGCTGACTTCATATTCTGCAAATAACGAAGTAATAGCAGAGAATGTACCTGCTTTATCTGTCACTCTCATTCGTAAGAAATACTTAGAATCAATTTCCTTATCTTCTTTAAGTACCTTCTCATGAAGCGGCGCATGAACGGTATGACCATTCACTCCTAAGCGCATGTTCTTCATCACTGTCACTAAATCTGAAACCACTGCTGTTGCTGTCGGCAGCGAGCCAGCACCTGGGCCATAGAACATTGTCTCTCCAACTGCTTCTCCGTAAACATAAACGGCATTGTATTCATTATTTACAGCAGCTAGCGGATGGTCATTTGGCAGAAGTGTCGGTCCTACACTTACTTCAATTCGGTCATCATCACGCTTAGCGATACCGATTAATTTCATTGTATAACCAAGCTGTTCACAGTAATGAAGGTCGCGATCCGTTACTTGTGAAATCC
The DNA here is from genome assembly GCF_029094545.1 of Alkalihalophilus pseudofirmus. Lineage (NCBI taxonomy): Bacteria > Bacillati > Bacillota > Bacilli > Caryophanales > Bacillaceae > Alkalihalophilus > Alkalihalophilus pseudofirmus. The sequence goes on from NZ_CP117835.1 coordinate 3,458,894, forward strand.
CTTTGACTGAGACATCTTCAAGACTAACATCCATCGAGAACCCTAAAGTAGAAAGAATTGCCATCTTTCTTGCAGCATCTAATCCTTCCACATCAGAAGTCGGATCACTTTCTGCAAAACCCAATTCCTGCGCTTGGGCTAATACATCTAAGTATGGACTTCCTTCTTGCGACATCTTTGTTAAGATATAGTTTGTTGTCCCATTCACAATCCCCATCATCTTTGTAATCCGATCAGCCGCTAAGCCGTCAGCTAAGCTTCTCAAAATAGGAATTCCTCCAGCTACACTTGCCTCATAAAACAGGTCACAGCCGTTTTCTGAAGCGAGATGCAAAAGCTCTGCTCCGTACAGTGCCATTAAATCTTTATTTGCAGTTACGACATGCTTTTTATTTTTTAGGGCATTGGCAAGATGTTCTTTCGTATCTTCCACACCGCCCATCACTTCAATCACCACATCAATCTCTGGGTCGCAGCATACTTCCGCAGGGTCTGTTGTCAGCCAGTTTTCCTCAACTTCAACTCCACGTTTCTTATCTATATCACGAACAAGCACCTTGGCCACATTTACAGCGCATCCTACTTGATGCTTTAATTCCTGCTGGTGCTGTTTAATAATCGAAATAACCCCTGTTCCTACCGTTCCAAGTCCTAATAACCCTACATTGATGCCTTGTTTCATTTCTGCTCCACTCCAATCCAAACTATACGATCTGTTTCTCTGTTTTGTTCCTCTAAAAAGAACATTTGTATTTGTATAAAGGACATTATAAGATGAATTTTCATTTAAAACAAGGGGTATTTTGTAAATGTTCAAACAATTTCAATATATCATACCACATTATCCATTTATCGCCCTCAATTAAATACACGCACTAAAAAAACCGCCTATAAAAAGGCGGCTTCCTTTGCATTTGACTATAACCATTCTACATTTGGAGTTCTTGAGGAGGTTTTAGGAATCCGTATCATCTCTGAAAATTGCTTTAAAAATTGTTCGTTTTCTCCTTCTTGTTCAATTAAGGAGAAAAACACCTGACCATGCTCTTGTTTATCCTCATTTATTTGGGCCCGGTAGTAGTTCTCAATCGACTCAAAATAATGTACAGGGAAAAGCAGCCGAGCATAGGTTAATCTCCAAGCATACGTGCTTAAAGGTTCATATTGCTCATAGCCTTCAATAAATGAATGCACATCTTCCCAATTATTATTACGGCTTAGCGCCTGATCGTAGCGCTTTTGTCTAATCCACTCTGCGATATCTCGGCAAGGATGATCATATACAAATTCTGTCGGTCGTTTTATGATGCCGCCTCGTGTAGATGTCACAAGCCATGTTTGATCTGTAAATCGTCTATGACATACCGTCCCTTGCTCCTTGTCATGAGCAGGATCATCAAGCCTTGCATCGACCGCATATTGAATCGCATTTTCTGTAAGACCCATATAATATGGGTAAGAGTACAAAAAAGCCTCATCAACATAGGATCTTGGCTGCTCATAACTAATCTGTTGATACCAGCCCTCAAGCTGCTCAAGTCTCTTCTCCCATAACTTATGCCACTGTCCAAAATAGTCATGCGATTTCCTCGTTTGAGGCATTTGCTTTCCGTAATAATGAATCGTAGCTAAGTGACCGCCAATGTCATAACTAGATTCTAAGTGGAGGCCTCCATTTCGCTCAGGTTCAGGCATTTCAAATAAATAAACTTCCTGCCCGTCAATCAGTCCGACATTTCCGTTTGATTTCGTTTTTTGCAAAGTGAGCATAGAAGCATCGCCAATCGAACGGTAATATTCAGCATAATCAAGCATTTCTTGTTCTTTTGAAGCACAATCTTCTTTTGGAAAGAATACATACGACTTCCCGCCGGCTTCAAATCCTTCAAAGTCTCCTAAAGCAAAACGCGAGTCACAATAAAGCCCGTACTGATCATATACATTGCGCTCAAACACACTTTTCCCCTCCTTGCCATACACACCTTTTATCTAGTCTATGACCCATCTGCATAAAATGTGTTCAACTCCCGTAGACTAGTAATAATCATTTTGTCTCCACACCAAGTGTTGATAAGGTGAACCGAACGCTGGAGGGGATTTTATGTCTGAGAAAAAACCACAACCTATTGATGAAGTTGAAAAAAGAGCTCGTGAAGCACTTGAAGAGCGCGGCGTAACGATTAACGACATTGCCGATCTAGTCTATTTTCTTCAAGAAAAATACCATCCCAATTTAGAGATGGATGACTGCATTCATAACGTCAATCGAGTGATCCGCAAACGCGAAATTCAAAATGCGATATTAACAGGAATTCAATTAGATGTATTAACAGAGCAAAATAAGCTCGAAGAACCGCTTCAAGGGATTATTGCAAGAGATGAAGGGTTATATGGGGTCGATGAAATTATTGCATTGTCTATCGTAAATGTGTACGGCTCAATCGGATTTACAAATTATGGCTATATCGATAAACAAAAACCTGGGATTTTAAAGAAATTAAATGACAAGTCAAGTGGGGAGTGTCACACGTTTCTAGATGATATTGTAGGTGCGATTGCAGCAGCTGCTTCAAGCCGCCTCGCTCACCGTGCTGCAAATGTAGAGTAAGGTGCTAAGGGATGGATTAAAATATGCTTCCTAGTTTACTACACCAGATCAACATACCCTAGATTCGGCTGCCACTTAAGTGATTAGTCGGATCTATTACATATGCCTAAGAAAGGTCCAAGCTTGTAAGATACTTTTTTTGTTCCATCGCCCAAAGGTCAGCTCTCCTTACATAGTTGTTGATTTCTACTGCAGGCGCAGGCTTTCCGCGGGCGGCCCGGGAGCTTCCTGGCCACGCGCATCCCGCTGGAGTCGGCGCCTTCCGCTCCGATCAACGGAGGAAGGGTTTTGTATAGTACTCCCACTTTTATAAGCAGCAGTTCAGTGTACATAGCGGATGCATCCTTATAATTCGAACTTAACAATAACTATTCCGGTTCACATAATATTTACAAAACGTAATAACCCTAGCGGATGAAATATGCGTAGACTCCTGTGTGGACTAGAGCAGGGGTGAGATCCCGCAGGGCAAAAGCCCGAGGAAGCTCACCAGCTCCACACGGAAAGCGAAGCATATTTCAGCAGCGACGCCTATGCTATAACCAATGTTTAATGTATTTTAAGATAAATAATCTTTGAAGCCATAACTAAATCACTCCCATCACTCCACATATTAATTACAAAATGCACTAACCCAGCGGATGAAATATGCGAGATTTCTGCGGGGACTAGAGCAGGGGTGAGATCCCACAGGGCAAAAGCCCGAGGAAGCTCACCAGCTCCCCGCGAAAAGCGAAGTATATTTCAGGAGCGGCGAGCTTACACAAGCCTAAGGTAATATAAATGGTCTAGGAAACAAAAAAGCCCATGCACATGCATGAACCTCTTAAACAAACGTTTAATTAAACTGCCATTCAGATAATGACGGTAAAACATACGTCGGTTTATCGTCAACATCTTTTAAATGCTCCTCATTGCTTACTCCCGTTAATACCATAAGTGTATCAACATCGGCATTGATTCCCGCTAAGATATCTGTGTCATAATTATCACCAATCATCAGTGCCTCTTCTTTTTTAACCCCTATCTTCTCAAGTGCCTGTTCGATCATGATCGGCTCAGGCTTTCCAATAAAGGTCGGTTTCACTCCAGTAGAAGTCGTAATCACTGATATAAGTGAGCCGGCACCAGGCATTAGTCCTTTTTCAGTCGGTAAGGCACGATCGCCATTTGTTGCAATAAACGCAGCACCACTTCGAACAGCCAGTGCTGCTTTTGCTAACTTTTCATATGTAATTTCTCGATCTAATCCCATCACAACATAGTCTGGGTCCACATCAACCAATTCATGTCCCTCATCAAGAAGACTTTGCTTTAGTCCATTTTCTCCTACCATTAAAACTTTTGCATTCGGTTTAAGGTCTTTAATCACACCCGCTGCAGCCATACTTGTCGTGAAAATATGTTCACTTGTCGCAGGAACCCCCATATTCTGTAATATCCCTGCTGCTTCTCTTGGAGTTTTGGTAGAATTGTTTGTCACAAATAAATAAGGATAACCCATTTGTTCTATTCTTTTCACAAAATCAATGGCTTCAGGAATCGGTTCAGTGCCTCGGTACATTGTTCCGTCTAAATCAATTAGAAATCCTTTATATGCTTTCATTTTCTACTCCTTATAAGAAACAACCACCTTTAGGCAAGGTGGCTGTCGTGTTATTTTTTACTTTTCTCTTTTAAAACATACACACAGCCCGCCGTATCCATCTTAGCCATGCACTCTTCCCTTTCGATCTCATCTGTATCAAGCAGAGACTTAAACAGTTTCTGTTCACACGTACACGCAACAGGGTAAGCTGTTGCAACTTGCGCGATCGGGCAGTTGTATTCTACAAACCGATATGTTCCATCATCCTGCTTCTCAACCTCAACCATATACCCGCTCTCATTTTGAATACGAGCAAGTGTCTCAACACGCTCTTCAAAACTGCCTGTTACAGCAGTGCTGTATTTATCAAGCAGTCGTTCGCGGCGCTGTTCAAATAACTTTTCAATCATTTCCGTTCCACTTAATTGTTCGAGGTCTTGTAAAAATTCAAGCGAGAGATTGCCGTAATTCCTTGGGAAGCTCTCTTCTCCTTTAAGGGTTAAAGAATATTTATGTGTAGGGCGGCCCATCGGCTGTCTTTCAAGCCTCGATTCGATCAGCCCTTCTTTTTCTAATCCTTGTAGGTGTCTGCGCACCGCCATCTCTGTAATTTCTAATTGCTCAGCTATTTCTGAGACGGTCAGCTGCTGGCTTTTTTTTAACATCACTAAGATAACTTGCCTTGTGGAGTTGGTATTATTATTCACGACCATCACCATCCTTCACCTCATTGTAAGCGATGTGTGGTCAATTGTAAATTTATGTGTCAATTTAAAACTATTCTTACATTGACCTTGAACACTTACCTGAATTAGTAATTCTGTTCAGGCAAAAACGCAGAAACAGGACCAAGCTCCTCTACTAAATAGCGTCTAACGTGGCTTGAAAAGGACTCTAGAGCCTTTCTTTCCGTTTGAATGACTGCTTGTACATCTTCATGCTTAATTTGTGTGTAGTCTGTTACAAGCGGTTTTCTTAAGCTGACCACTTTTTTCAGGGCAGCCGCCTCTTCTTCTTGGAGCACTTTTTCATCAAAAAGGATTTCTACAATGTCTTCATAGCTCCCAGGATCACGCATGATAAAGCCGTCAATCATACTATTTCCAACATCAATAATTGATTCTATGACAACCGTTGCAAACCGCTCATAAGCAAGCTTATCCTTTACGGTTTCAAGAGGTTGATTCTCCTCAAATTCTGTTAACAATTGATCCATATATGTAAGGGTATCTTCAATTTTTTCACGATTCACAAAATACATAGGAACACCTTCTTTTTTTGAATTAGTATAACACATTAAACGTTTTTTTTAGATAAAGTTAAACACATCAAAAGAAATGATTTATTCTTTACGGCGTTTTTGTTATGATAAAGAACGTAAATGATTCGACAAGGACCTGATTGATTGTCGAACAAATGAAAAGTAGTGAATGCTACACACATTATGCTACTACAAAAAAATTAAGCTACACAAAACTTTTTTACACAAATGGAGGAGAAACAACTTGGATCGTGAACTAGCCTTAGAAATCGTCCGTGTAACGGAAGCAGCAGCCCTAGCTTCATCTCAATGGATGGGCCGCGGGAAGAAAAATGAAGCAGATGATGCTGCAACGAGTGCCATGCGCACAATGTTTGATTCAGTAAACTGCAGAGGTACTGTTGTCATTGGTGAAGGAGAACTTGACGAGGCACCAATGCTCTATATTGGCGAAGAAGTCGGCAGTGGGCATGGTCCTGAAGTTGACATCGCGGTTGACCCGCTTGAAGGAACAAACATCGTAGCGAAAGGACACCCTAATGCGATGGCTGTTATTGCGGTAGCCGATAAAGGAACGCTGCTTCACGCACCAGATATGTATATGGAAAAGATCGCAGTCGGACCTCTTGCCGCTGGACTTGTCCGTCTTGATGACCCTATCGAAAAAACAATTGATATTGTGGCTAAAATGACAAATAAACGAGTTCGTGATGTGACAGTGATTATCCAAGAGCGTGAGCGTCATGCTGAATTGATTGAACGCGTTCGCCAAAAGGGTGCTCGTGTTAAATTATTTGGTGACGGTGACGTTGGTGCTTCTATTGCCACTGCCTTGCCGCAAACGGGTATTGATTTGTTTGTTGGAACAGGCGGAGCTCCAGAAGGTGTTATTTCTGCTGCTGCGCTAAAAGCTTTAGGCGGTGACATGCAAGCTCGTCTTGTACCAATGAATGATGAAGAATTTGAACGCTGCAAAAAAATGGGGCTAGAAGATCCTCGTCAAGTATTACAATTAGACGATCTTGTTCGCGGTGATGATGCTATTTTTGCTGCAACGGGAGTATCTTCTGGTGAATTAGTTGAAGGCGTACGCTTTTTAGGCGGAGACCTTGCTGAAACTGACTCCATTGTTATGCGTGCTAAGACAAGAACAGTCCGCTACATTAAAACACATCACCATCTTGACCATAAACCTCATTTAGTGATGAACGACTAAGTATCGCATCCCCTCTTGTGGCATGATATGATAAAAAAACAATGTTACTTGGGGGGCAATAAGAATGTCTGAGCGCTTTTATTTATATGATGACACAGAAGAAACAAGGACCAGATTTGTAAGCTTTATGGGTGAGTCACAACGTTTTGACTTAGCCATCATCACCTCTTCCCGCTATTACGGGAAAAAGCTGGTTCTAGATGTATTATCTAATCGGTTTGCCATTATTGGTACAGACGATTTAGAAGAGCCTGGCTATCTTGAGCACGCTTATCAAATCAGTGAAGAAGAAGCTGGCGAATTACGTTCATTTTTATATGAAGTCATTTAATAGTAAAAACCATCTCTTCCGGTAAAACTAACGGCAGGAGGTGGTTTTTTTATGCCAGATTCACGTGATAAAGAAACGGAAGATTACACTGACTTCTCAAACGTCGAAACGATGCGCAATTTCATTGTGCCAGAAATTACTCCAGAAGGCCCTTACGGCTCACCAATCAATAAGGATAAACCTGTTGAAAATAAAAGCACCCCTTGGAAGCCTGGGCAGCGTTATTACAGCGCTTTCAATTATGAGTTTAAATCTTTGCACCAAAACCTTCCGCGTAAATATCCAGGACATCACCCAACTCATGATGATCCTGATAAAAACGAAGAACCACCTTACACGACCACTTAAACAAAGAGCCCTTTAAAAGGGCTCTCCCCTATTCTTCACTTAATGCCGCTGCCTCTTCTGCAGGTACAGGCTGTTTTTCTTTTTCCCTATCCTTTTCTTTCGTTTCCTTCACTTTCGTAAGCACGAAATAAGCGCAGCCAAAATTACAATACTCGTATAAATAATCAGGAAGAGTACTGATCTTCGTATCAAAGGTCGACTTTTTATGGCGGTCTTCAAAAAAGCCGCGTAAACGCAATTGGCTGTAACCCCAATCACCAACAATATAATCGTATTTATTTAACACATCACTGTAACGTGCCTTAAAGGCTTCTTCATTCCAGCCCTCTTTTATGTCCTCTATTACTTCATACTGCATTCCTTGAATGCGAACCACTGGGCTCACCTCACTTTTCATACCCTTATTATACCACACCCGAGCCTCCCTACAGTAACCTTTGTGGCATCATTTTCTATCAGTAAAAACATTTCTTTTTGGTCATTCTTAAAGTAGAGGGGGAATGAACATCATGATAAAAAAATCAATGGTGATCTCTGGTGTCGCAGCTTTAATGCTTATGACCGGCTGCCAGATGAATGATGTGGGGCAACAATCGATGCAGCGTACAGCTAATCCGAATTACGGCCCTATGCAAACGAATCATGGCTATTATCCAATGGGAATGGGTCAGCAAAATCAAAATAATGACTACAACCATTATGGGTACACAAGATATCAAAAACAACAGGTAGAAGCAAACGGCAGACAACAATCAACACCTATGTTTGACCGGACAGAGCTTTCTGATACGGTAACAAGAATGGTCTTAACGAACGAAACGGTGAGCGAGGCCGCTACACTTGTTACAGATAAATACGTATTAGTTGCTTATGACTGCGATACGAACGACCGCGATTACGTAGCGGACCAAGTAAAACGCAGTGCGATTTCTGTAGTTCCGCGTTACTATGAAGTCTATATTACAGATGATCATAGTCATTTCGAAGACATTGAACGCTTCCAAGATGGCTCCACAACAGCTGGAAATTTAGACGGAACGCTTAAACAAACGATCCAAGAAATGCGCCAATCTCCACAAGGTGCCTACAACGAGGACACCGACGACAACATGAACGTCATGGAAAAGAAACAACAGAAATTAATGGATTAAAGGAAAGGCGGAGGCAAGTGGGCTGGCTTGCGGAAATATTAGGGGCAGCGATATGAAGACGCTTTTTGTCTTCATTCGATGCACCGTTCTTTCCCGCAAGGCAACGAGCCGAAGCTAGACATCTTGAAAAGCGGAAGGGTTCGTTTAGGTATGAGGAGGATGGAGCTTTGACAATGAGAAGCGCTTTTTGCTTCGTTTGGCAAAGTGAAGCCACCGATTACCTGAACCCTGCAGCTAGACACGAAAAGCGGAGGCAAGTGGGCTGGCTTGCGGAAATATTAGGGGCAGCGATATGAAGACGCTTTTTGTCTTCATTCGATGCACCGTTATTTCCCGCAGGACAACGAGCCGAAGCTAGACATCTTGAAAAGCGGAGGCGGCTGTTTTGGCATGCGGTAAAATAAGGGGAAAAGAAGATTGTATATATTCAAGCCTTTTATGCGTCAATGTATATGGCCATTGCGCTCCTCTCTCGCCTTATTGCGTTACTTGCCGGCTTTATTGCGCCGATGTAGTTTAATTGCGCCTGATCAAACGTTATATGCGTCTGTAGCAAGCGTATATGTATCACTTCGGCTAATAATAGCGCCAGCCTTTACTCCAAACCCAAAATAGAGCAGCTCCCTAACTCAGGAGCTGCTCTATTTTTATTGCTGGCTTTTTTCAATCGCTTGGCCAAGATCGCCTAAAATGTCTTCAATCGCTTCTGTTCCGATTGAAAGACGAATCATTCCAGGAGTCACTCCTGCTGCGAGCTGTTCTTCTTCTGTTAACTGCTGATGAGTCGTACTAGCCGGGTGAATAATTAGTGATTTTGAATCCCCTACATTAGCTAGGTGTGAGAACAATTCAACCGAATGAATAAGCTTCTTCCCAGCCTCTACTCCACCTTTTAATCCGAATGTTAAAATAGCTCCTTGCCCTTTTGGCAAATATTTTTGAGCGAGGTCATAGGAGGAATGAGATTCTAACCCAGAATAAGAAACCCAGTCAACAGACTGATGCGCCTCAAGAAACCTTGCAGTCTCTAACGCATTTTCACTATGCTGCTTCATTCGCAAATGAAGGGTTTCTAGCCCTTGCAGAAGTAAAAATGAGTTGAACGGTGCAATAGATGCCCCTAAGTCCCGAAGAAGCTGCACTCGAGCTTTTATAATATAGGCAATTGGACCAACGGCTTCTGTGTAGACAACGCCGTTATAACTTGGATCCGGCGTCGTAAGCCCAGGATACTTATCTGTTTTTGTCCAATCAAACTTTCCACTGTCTACGATCACCCCGCCAATTGAAGTACCATGGCCACCGATAAATTTTGTGGCAGAATGAACAACAATATCCGCACCATGCTTAATTGGCTGCAGTAAGTATGGACTTGGGAAGGTATTATCGACTATGAGAGGAAGATTGTGCTCATGAGCAATATGAGCCACTGCCTCAATATCTAGCACATCTCCTTTTGGATTCCCTACCGTCTCTGCATAGATGGCTTTTGTTTTATCAGTGATAGCTGCTTTAAAGTTAGCAGGATCAGTCGGGTCAACAAAATGAACCTTGATGCCAAGCTTCGGTAATGTTGTTGAAAATAAATTATATGTACCCCCGTATAAACTGGCGGCCGACACAATTTCATCTCCAGCCTCAGCAATATTTAAAATAGAGTACGTAATTGCCGCCTGTCCTGAAGCAGTCGCAAGAGCCGCTGCCCCGCCTTCAAGTGCGGCTACTCTTTTTTCAAATACATCGGTAGTCGGGTTCATTAAGCGTGTATAAATATTACCAAATTCACTTAGCGAGAATAAATTTGCAGCATGATCTGTGTCTTTAAATCCATAAGAGGTTGTTTGGTAAAGCGGAACCGCGCGTGAAAACGTGGTTGGATCAATCTCTTGTCCAGCATGAATAGCTAATGTTTCCGGCCTGAAATGATTCTCTTCACTCATCTGTATTCCCCCATTGACTTCGTCTTTTTAATAGTAGCACGTATTGCTTCAATAATATTCACACTATTCCGACTTGTCAAGAGAGAATACACGGCGGCTTCTGACTTATTATTTGACTGCTTCTCAATGTTTATTGCGCTTGTTCCTCTTTCTATTGCGTCAATGTAGTTACTTATTGTCCTTATTACACTCTTTATTGCGTCAATCTAATAGAATTGCGTCAGTCTGAACGTTATTTATATTCCTTTTAAATATAATTGTCACTAGTTTCCTTAGAATTGTGTCAATCTCCTCTCGAACTGGTACACTCAAATAAAAAAAGAGCGCCGCGGCGCTCTTTCCTCATTAATTATGTGTTTTTGCTACTTTGTTCGCTTCTTCTCTTACCTGTGCTTCGTTTACCTGCTCATCGGCATGGTATGAAGAGCGTACAAGCGGACCAGATTCACAGTGGCTGAAGCCTTTTTCAAGAGCAATCTCTTTAAATTCAGCAAATTCTTCTGGTGTGTAATACTTTTGTACTTTTAAATGCTTTTTCGTCGGTTGAAGGTATTGTCCAATAGTCATAATATCCACGTTGTTGGCACGAAGATCATCCATTGTTTCAATAATCTCTTCTCTTGTTTCACCAAGGCCGATCATCAGGCTTGATTTTGTAGGGATATCTGGGTTCATTTCTTTAGCGCGGCGCAAGAACTCTAATGTACGGTCATACGTTGCACGTGCGCGAACTCTTGGCGACAGGCGGCGAACCGTTTCAATATTATGGTTCATAATATTCGGTTTCGCATCCATTAACGTCTTCAGGCTATCAAAATTACCTAACATATCAGATGGCAGTACTTCAATCGTACAGAATGGATTTTTACGGCGTACGGCACGAACCGTTTCAGCAAACACAGCCGCCCCTCCGTCTTTTAAATCATCACGAGCGACAGCTGTGATAACGGCATGCTTTAATCCCATCATTTCTACAGAATCTGCTACACGTTCCGGCTCTTGCAGGTCAAGTTCATTAGGAAGACCTGTTTTAACGGCACAGAAACGGCAGGCACGTGTACATACATCCCCTAAGATCATAAATGTAGCCGTCTTACGAACAGCCCAGCATTCATGGATATTTGGACAACGCGCTTCTTCACAGACTGTATGTAGATTTTTCTCGCGCATCATCTTCTTTAGACCAGTGTAAGTCTCATTTGTGTTTAATTTTATTTTCAGCCACTCCGGCTTACGTAAATGTTCTTCTTTCTTTGCCATGCTATTCACTCCATCCGCTTTCCCATATTCTGCATACGAAAATCGACAAACCTCGCTGCATTTATCTTTCTATACTTTATCATGATTATTCCCAAATGACCAAACTATCGCTCGAAATTTCCATTGATTCACTCATATTTTTCTCTAAAAACTTTGCACACTAGAGAAGAAGAGAATTCCTAGAGGAGGGAATAAAGTGAAACGAGCTAAACGGTTTTTACAAATACTTATGCTGACCTTATTTATAATCAGTTCTGCTCCGCAGATTACTTTAGCAAATACGACCGAAGAAATGTCACAAGAAGAAATATTCAATGCACGGATGGAGCTGTATCAAAAAATGGAGGCCATTACCCAAGTCCCGTGGCATTATTTAGCTGCAGTTGATACGTATGAGCGTGGACTGCGCCGTGCTCAGCGTGACCGGCCGAGGGAAGAAGGATTTATTTCTATCTTTTATGATCTGGAAATATGGGCAGGTCCGATCAACCCAAATAAAGAAGACACAGATCCGTTATCCATTAGTTTATTTAATGGTAGAGGGTTAGATGGCAACGGTGATGGCGTCGCGAGTCCAACAGACGATGAAGATGTTCTATACACATTTGCTCATTACTTAGAACAATACGGATTTGACGAAGATGACTTTAGAATTGCTTTATGGGATTATTACCAGCGCGAGCAGTCTGTTTCTATTATCCACGGTCATGCAGCTGTGTATGAGCATTTTGGAACACTTGATTTAGATGATCATGCGTTCCCTATCCCTCTCAATTATAATTACAGCTACAAAAACACATGGGGGGACCGTAGAGGTTGGGGCGGAAGGCGGATCCATGAAGGAACAGATATTTTCGCCGGCTATAATGTGCCAGTGCGTGCTACAGCTTACGGAAAAGTAGAAGTTAAAGGATGGAATATGTACGGCGGCTGGCGTATCGGTATTCGCGACTTAGATAATGTGTATCATTACTACGCTCATTTAAGCGGCTTCGAGAAAGGAATTGAAGAAGGAAGCATTGTGTCTCCTGGCGATGTGGTTGGTTACTGCGGAAGCTCGGGTTACGGTAAGCCCGGCACCCAAGGCAAATTCCCGCCGCATCTTCATTATGGTATGTATAGAGATAACGGCTTTACTGAGTGGTCATTTGATCCATTCCCTTCATTAAAACAATGGGAGCGTAAAGCGTATCAAGACCGCAAAAAGAAGAAATAAGGAGCCAGCTTATGCTGACTCCTTATTTTTTGTACTTTTTAAGAAGAAGCTTTTTTCTGCTTTGCTACTCTAACTGCATTTGCAATACTTAGAGCCATACCGCCCCAAATAATCAACATGCCGACAAGCATCATAACAATTGCGCCTGTACTCATTATAGCTCAGCTCCTTTATCATTTGAGTCTGTCGGAACATCAAGGTCGTTCTTCTGCCATTTGAATGCCGCAAAGACAAATCCAATGACAATCGCTCCGATTGCAACTACCCAGCCCCAGCTCACAACAAGCGATGTTGGATAGTCTTCGTAATTAGAAGTGATATTTGTAATCGTATTTTGAATCGCCATGTAACCAAGAACAATCGGCGTGATAATGCTTAAGCATACTTTCCACCATAAGCCTGTTTTAAAGTCAGATACACCGTTTGCATGACTTTGTAATTCAGGAAGCTTACGGATGAACCATGATACGGCAATAACAGATACAAGACCGGCTAATGCTACACCAAATTGGTTAATGAAGTAATCTGCTGTATCTAGGAAGAACAACCCGCCTTGTGTCGCAAAAAGCAATGAAATCAAGGCTGATAATCCGCCCCCAAACGCAACGGCTTTTGTACGAGATACTTTAAACTTATCTTGAATCCCTGCTACAAATGTCTCCACAATTGAGATAAGTGAAGATAAACCTGCAAGCACTAAAGATCCGAAGAATAAGACTCCGAAAAATGCATTCATCCCAGGGAATGTATTAATGATCTCTGGGAAGACCACAAAGGCTAGCCCAATCCCTGCACTTGCTACTTCATCAACGCCGACACCAGATGCTGTCGCCATGAAACCTAATGCTGCGAAAACCCCGATACCTGCTAATAACTCAAAGCTCGAGTTACTAAAGCCTGTAATAAAGGCATTGTTGTTAATATCTGATTTCTTCCCAAGATAACTTGAGTAGGTAATCATAATCGCAAAGGCAATCGATAAACTAAAGAAAATTTGTCCGTAAGCTGCAACCCATACACCAGGGGACATGATCTCGCTCCAGTTTGGTGCAAAGAATGCATCTAAACCAACCATTGCTCCTTCAAGCGTTAACGCGCGAATAACAATTAATAAGAACATGACAAGTAACATCGGGATAAAGATACGGTTGGCCATTTCAATACCGCGTTTAACCCCTTTAAATAATACGCCTAACGTTACGGCCCATACAACTAATAACGGAATGAATACACCCGGTACAAGGGAACCAACTTCACCTAACGCACCGCCTGATAAGTCAATACGCTGCAAGTACTCTCCCATTAAAAATCCGCCGGTATCTTCTCCCCAGCTTTGATTGAAAGCAAAATACGTGTAGGCAATCGCCCAAGCAATAATAACTGCATAGTAAGTGGAAATAACAAAGGCAATCGCTACCTGCCACCAGCCGATCCATTCGGCTTTTTTGTTTAACCTAGCATATGAAAGCGGTGCAGAGCCACGATACTTGTGCCCTAATGTAAACTCCATAATAAGTAGCGGAATTCCCGCTGTTAATAGTGCAAAAAGATAAGGTAAAAAGAATGCTCCCCCACCATTTTCATACGCTACATAAGGGAAACGCCAAATGTTACCCAAACCGACTGCTGAACCGATCGCTGCTAAAATAAATCCTGCTCGTGTTCCCCATTGCTCTCTAGCCATCGTCGATAACTCCTCTCTGTTGTGAACTAAGTTCCTTAAATTGTATTCAAAAGATTCTGTAAATAGTAGCCGCACTAAAATATTTTTTATCAAAATTATTTGACAATTATTTCGACAAGTCTATTTAGTGCATCAACGTGTAGTAGTATCCGTTTTTGTAACCCCTCCATTTTTTAGAGTTATCTGACTATTCACTTTTTGATTATAATGATTTGCTTGGTGTTTGTCAAAATAATTTTAAGGAAATTGTCACATTTTTCGAAGGTTTTCTCAAAAAATGTATAGGAATTAGGCAATATGATCCAAAAAAGGCTTCTGCTTGGCAGCAGAAGCCTTTTCTTTAGGACTCGATCGGTGTTGATAACTTTTTCAATATAAGAACTGTGATTACTAATAATACAAGAGCTGCAGCAAGCGTTAGAAGCACACTTCCTGTCGCACCTAGTACAAGGTAGGATATCAATGTAATAACGGCAGCCACAATCGCATACGGAAGCTGCGTGACTACGTGGTCAATATGATGACTTCCTGCTCCTGTAGAAGATAAAATTGTCGTATCTGAGATTGGTGAACAATGATCTCCAAAGATTGCACCTGCAAGAACGGCTGCAAGCATTGGAAGCATCATTGTGATATCAATAACAGCGGCCATCTCTCCAGCAATAGGAAGAAGCAGCCCGAATGTACCCCATGATGTACCCGTTGAAAATGCTGCAAATCCAGCAATTAAGAAAAGGATTGCAGGTAAGAACATTGGGTGAATATTGCCATCTACAAGAGAAGCTAGATATTGACCTGTTCCTAAGTCGCCGATGATTGAAATAATCGTCCATGCAAATAGTAAAATATAGATCGCTGGAAGCATCGATTTAATCCCGGCCCAAATCGTTGCACCAAGGTCACTTGCTTCGGTTTTCTTAACAATATTGAGCACAAGAGCCACTGCAAAACCGATAATACCACCATATAATAATGATGATGCTACATCAGTATTTTCAAATGTAGAAAGAATGGTTGCGGCACCTTCTGATGCTTGAATACCTGTAATAATCATAAAAGCAACTGTTCCTAAAACTAAAGCAACAATCGGCCATACAAGATCGCCGACACGGCCTTTATCACTAACTTTAAGATCTTCTTGATCTCCTGGAATTGCACCAGAATCAGGGTCAACAAGCTCACCAGTTTTAAATGCACGCTCTTCATGTACTCTCATTGCTCCAAAATCAAGCTTAAAGAATACAACCGCTAGAACCAGCCCGATAGCAACTAGTGCATAAATGTTCATCGGAACCATCAGCATGAACGCTTGTAAGCCTTCATACTGCGTCACACCATGTGTAGCTAAAATGCCGGCAATAATTGTAATGATGTATGCTCCCCAGCTTGATACTGGTGCGATAACACACATAGGTGCTGCTGTAGAGTCAACCAAGTAAGCAAGCTTTGCACGAGATACACGGTGACGGTCTGTTAATGGTCTAGACACGTTACCTACTGTTAAGCTGTTGAAATAATCATCGATAAAGATAATAATCCCTAACATCACTGTTACAAGCTGTGCGCCAACACGAGTTTTGACACGCTTTAATGCCCATTCTCCAAACGCACGGCTCCCTCCAGAACGAGTAACGAGCGCCGCCATCATACCAAGCAGTAATAGGAAAAAGATAATATAAAGTTCCCAATCATTAATAGCGCCGTCTACGACAAAGATTGCCGCAACAATTGATACAATTTCAGCTACACTATCAACAGGATTATACCCGTTTAACATTAGTGCACCGACGATAATACCGACACCAAGTGATAATAGTACGCGTCTAGTTAAGATAACCATCGCAAGTGCTAGTATTGGTGGCAGCAGCGATAAAATTGAACCTTCCATTCGGTCCATCCCCCTTTTTTGAGTTTGTTGATACAGGGATGCATCCTATACTCGGATAAAAGAGTATAAAAAAAGCCGATAATGGCTACCCATTATCGGCTTAATAAGCACAGGTATCCCCATCACAACAGTAGTTCTCCACAGTCTATTGACTGTGACAGTGTTACACTTCTTCAATGCAACCCCAGCAGAAAAGGTCTGACTCCTCTTTTCCACTTCGGCAAATGATCCTTTTCACACTTCTCTACGTTGTCATCCTCCAAGTGTGTACTTATCTGCATTCGCGCCTCTACCCCACCATGTTGATGAGGCAACTTCATATTAAGTTTGCCGAATTATCTTATCATAGTTTTACAAGGTTGACAATGTTAATTATCGCCACCGCCTAAGGAATTACCTGGTGCTGGTATAATCATACTGCCGCCGTTCCCGCCGTAGTATTCAGGAACTTCTCCTTGAATGTTAATGAGGCCAACTGGAATTGTCGTCTTAATCGCTTCTGTATTTGTAGCAAAAGGAATGACAATCTTCACATCCACCACGACATCAAAATTAACGGAAATGGTCGTATTATTAATGCCCGTGTTAAATGTCTTCATATTAAAATCGGTTTTCACATCGCCAATTGCCGAGAAACGAACAGGGACTTGCGGTCCTAGGTGAGCAAGTAAGGCATTATTCGTTGCCTGCCCAAGCGGAATCGTGTATATAATTCCCCCGTCTGAGGTAACAGCCTCTTCATTATCAAACGAAACATCAAACGCCTCGCCTTGTTCTACCGCCTTTAGATGGCGCTGAACGCGGTTTGTTGCTTCTGAGAGAATACGGTTGTACATTTGCGTATTGAACTGAACTGTATTATCAGCATCACGAATAAACAGCTCTTCTTGATTAAGGTCTGATGCGATCTTTTTAGATACCGCATCATTTATCGCTTTTGTTGCAATGACTCTCGTTTCTGTTGTGGCAATATGAACAAGCGTCGGTCTGATTCCTTTCTCAATGATCCAAAGGCCTTGGACGGTTAAAATAACAAAGATTAAAAAGGATAAGAGCAGTACATAGCGAAATGGCAAGGGACCTTTCCGGGGTCTCGATCGTTTGCCGAATCTCATGTTGAAAACCCCCTTTGCAAAAACTATATGCAGCAAAGGGGGACAAATTGACTTCTATTTAATTATGCTTGATTACTTTTTACGCTCATACGTACAAAACCTATGAGGATAGAGGTTTTTCTCATCGACTGTACCTGCCTCATCGGATACCTTCTCCCACTCGCTTTCTTTTATTTTTGGGAAGTAAGTGTCTCCTTCAAAGGTTTCGTCAATGTGAGTAATGTAGAGGCGGTCCGTATCATTCCAAAACAGCTTGAATAATTCGGCCCCACCTATAATAAAACATTCCTCTTCTTGTTTGGCGATGTCTAATACTTCTTCTAATTGATGAACGACCTCACAGCCCTCTGCGTTGAAATCTTTATTTCTCGTTAAGATCACATTTCTGCGCTTTGGAAGAGGCCGGCCGATCGATTCATACGTTTTACGCCCCATCACAATGGTATGCCCTGAAGTAACTCTCTTAAAATGAGCTAGATCAGCAGGCAGATGCCAAGGAAGATCGTTATTTGCTCCGATTGTACGCTTGTTATCCATCGCTACAATATAGGAAATCATACCGATACCTCGCCTTTAATATGCGGATGCGGATCATAATCTGTTAACTCAAAGTCTTCAATTGTAAAGTCAAAGATCGATTTCACTTCTTTATTGATTTTCATTTTAGGAAGTGCTCTTGGTTCTCTTGTTAACTGAAGCTTTACTTGCTCAACATGGTTCGAATAGATGTGAGCATCTCCAAATGTGTGAACAAACTCACCTGGCTCAAGATCTGTTACTTGAGCAATCATCATCGTCAACAGTGCATAAGAGGCAATATTAAAAGGCACGCCTAAGAAAATATCGGCGCTGCGCTGATATAACTGACAGGAAAGCTTGCCATCATTTACGTAAAATTGGAACAAACAGTGGCAAGGAGCAAGCGCCATTTCATCAATTTCTGCTGGATTCCAGGCACTGACAATCAGCCTTCTAGAATCCGGATTATGTTTAATTTGTTCGATCAACTCAGAGATTTGATCAACTACTTTGCCATTTGCGCCTTGCCATGAACGCCATTGCTTACCATATACAGGTCCAAGATCGCCATTTTCGTCGGCCCATTCATTCCAGATTCGAACGTTATTTTCTTTAAGGTATCCAATATTGGTATCACCTTTTAAGAACCACAATAATTCATGGATAATCGAACGAAGGTGAAGCTTTTTCGTCGTCAGTGCCGGAAATCCTTCCGCTAGATCAAATCGCATCTGATAGCCAAAAGTACTTATCGTGCCTGTCCCCGTACGATCTGATTTTGTTTCACCATTTTTTAAAACATGCTCACATAAAGCAAGATATTGGTCCATTTATGTTCAACTCCTTTATTTTACGCTTGCAAGTGTTGCTTCTGTTTCCACGATCGTCACATCTAAATAATCCATTAAATCAATATCATAATAATGTTTAATTCGCTGCCCATTTTCGTTAAATACGCGCACTACAGGGCGGGTGCTCATTTGTTTATTTTGTTTGACCACAATCGCCATACGCCCGTCACTTAATTTTACCGTGAGGCCGATTGGATAAATCGAAATGGTTTCACGAAACGTTTCAACAAGCTTTTTGTCGAAGATCTGGCCTGCCCCGGAATAAAGCAGTTCAAGCCCTTCATGAGGCAGCATCGGTTTTCTATAGACACGATGAGAAGTGACCGCATCAAATACATCGGCAATGCCAATAATTTTAGCATACTGATGAATGTGTTCGCCTCTTAACCCACGAGGATACCCGCTTCCATCTACCCGCTCGTGATGCTGCAGTGCACAGTGAGCAGCCAAAAGAGGAATATTTGGGACTCCCCGCAGCATATCATAGCCTGCCATCGCATGCGTCTTGATAATTTCATATTCATCATCATTTAATCGGCCTGGTTTATTTAAGACCTCAAGCGGAACAGACACTTTACCGACGTCATGCAGTAAGGCACCGACCCCGATTTCATTTAATTTCTTCGATGAATAACCGAGCTTCATCGCAAGACCTAACGTGTAGACCGTCACATTTAACGAATGGGTAAATATGTAGTTGTCATGCACATAAGCTTCCTGCAGCATTGCAAGCGCATCTTGATTTTCTTTAATATCTTTTAAAAGGGAATCAATAACTGATGTAAAGCTCTTGCTGAGATGGTCCAAATTAATCGTTTTGTTGAGCTTTGTTTCCACACTTATCGCTTTGAACTCTTCTTTAATCGTTTGAACCGCCTTGTGCCTAGTATCCTCACGAATCACTGATTCAATGACAACATCTTCTGTCATCTCATCTTCTATGTAGATATAATAGATCCCCATATCAACAAGACGGGCTTTTAGACGATCTGTCAGGGCAACTCCCCTAAAAAGTAAGATCTGGCCATTGTCATTGTAAATATCGCGGCCGAGCGTTGCTCCAGACTCTACATGCTTAACAGATACTAACCTCATAGTAGTTCACCTTGATTCTTGTGTATTTAACACGCAACTATAACAAAGTGTACCGCAAGCCTGCCTATTTGTGAACAACCTCTCTGTGACAAAAACAAAAAGCCCTTGATCGGCTGCTTTTTTCTCAGCGGCCGACTAGAGGGCTTTCTTCTATGAATCGTATTTCATTTTCAATAAAGCCTCTTTCCCTGTCGTTCCCACGGTAATTCCGAGCTCTTCGGCTTCAAGCGTTACTGACTCAAGAGGAGCCTCTAGCAGCTGTTCAATTGTTCGCACACCTACTGCCCTGCCCGCTACGATTTTACGTTCTTTCAGCTTAGCGTTTAACAACCCGACATCAAGCGCTCCGCACATAATATAGCCGACATCATTTGTGACAGCCATAAAATTGGTTTTCGGCAGCTTTAAAGTGACCGCTATAAACGTCTCGCCTTCGATAGTAATAGGTGTCATTTCAAGCATTTTACTCCACTCCTTTTTCAAATCCAGTCATCCGTTTTCCTTATTACGATATGACCTTTCAAAGGAATGGGTGAGCATCAGTTATGCCCAAATTTGTCCTAGCTTCCAACTAAGAACGTCCCGCAAAAGCTCTGGCATATAGTAGGTTTTCTTTTTTGCATCTGCAATGGCCGGATAGAGGTGGCCAAACGTATACATATCAAGCGTTGCAATCGTATAGGTTTGGTTAAGATCAAGCGGCTTGCCTAAAATAAGGACCTCAGTCACTTGTTCATACTTATCAAGCTCCACTTCAATCCCAGTAAAAATCATCCGTCCTAATACTTTGCCTCGAAAGCCAAATCCCTTTAAAGCCAATGTCCTCATCTCTGTACTAAAAGAACGGATAATGGTGCTTCTAAGGGCTGCTCCTGTTAATTCCACAACACAGGGATTAATCGGATGCGGACACGATCTATGGACATCCTGCATCGTTACAGGACCTTCTGTAAAGGTTTCAAGAAGAACGCCTGCATTCATCATTCCAATCTCTTCTTTGCACCATTCAGTCAACGCATCACAAAGGATTTGCGAGGCCTCTGATTCTTCCTGCCATGAAACAGGCAACACTCTAGGAAGATTAGCAATATGTTTGGCTAAGGCTGTTTCTGAGTCTTGATTTAATCGATCCAACAAAGCAAGCGTCGCATCATCTTCTTCCACTAATGAATCCGGATCAATCAATTCAGCCTCATCGGCTGCGACGGTTTTTGTTTTAAGATCGACATCAATCGTTACTTTTCCAAGATACGCACCGTGCTTGCCAGCTTGTGCAATTAACGTGCCGTAACGTCGTTTCCCTTTTTCAAGAACATGATGAGTATGTGCCCCTAAGATCACATCAATTCCTTCAACTACTTCAGCCAGTTCCTCATCACGAAACAAGCCTAAGTGCGATAAGACAATGACAACATCTACCTTGTCTCTTACTTCCTCTACACACTGTTTAATCGCCTCAATCGGAGGAGTGATTTTCCAGTCCAGCTGATGATAAAATTGCTTAAAAGGAGCTGTAGCCCCGATCAAAGCAATTTTCACCCCATTTTTCGTTTGGTGAATGGCATAGGGCTTTGTCCAGCGCGGCCGCTTGCCTTCAGCAGTAAATAAATTGCTGATTAACACCTTAAATTGTGCATTCGTGTATAAAGAATCAAGCTCGTCATGTGAAAACGTGATCCCTTCATTATTACCGATGGTTGCATACTCGACCCCTGCCTCATTTAAAAGAGATACATTCCCAGCACCGCTTGTCGCTTCTGTAATTGGATGACTTCTATCTGCATGGTCGCCCAAATCGACATATAAACTGTTAGGATCCTTATGCTGCTTTATGTAGGCAACAAGTTTCGCCCATGTATCAAAACCGCTATGAATATCATTTGTATGATAAATCGTAATTCTCTCTACTGACATCGTTTCCTCCTCCCTATGCTCCTGTAACCCCTTGGTAAATCAATCGTATAGCGGCAATGATTAAAAAGATACGAAACGCTATTAACAACGCATTACTGGATAATCGTTTATTAATTGCAGCCCCAGCTATTCCCCCAAGATACGCTCCAGGAATTAACGCAAGAGCATACAGCCAGTTCACATTACCAAGTACAATATGTGAAACCGAGCTTGTTATCGCTGAGAGCAAAATCATAAACATCGACGTAGCCACTGCCATATGAGGCGGAAAATGAAATAACATAATCATTGCCGGCACCATTAACGAACCGCCGCCAATACCGAAAAGGCCCGATAACATACCAACAACAAACGAAATCGAGATCGCAACAGCCGGCCGGTAACCATATTCAAATGACTCACCAAGATCGTTTACATATGTACGCTTAACCCCTTTTTCAGATAACGGGATCGGCTTTAAATATGGCCTTATGATTAATACAATCGCCACCACAATCATAAATAAGCCAAAATAAATTAAAAATGGCTCCACTTCAAGGTAACGGTTTAACCACACCCCAACAAGTGCACCCGGTCCGCTTCCAAGAAAAAAGAGCAGGCCGCTCTTATAATCAACTTTCTTCTGTTTAATATACGCAAGAGTTGATGATAAGCCTGTAAAAATCATGATTAACAGCGAGGTTCCAACCGCTACTTGCGGTGTGACTCCTGCTAATATACCGACTGTGGAACTTAATAATAATAAGGCCGGCACGACAATAATTCCCCCGCCAAGCCCGAGTAAGCTTCCAAATGTGCCTGCAACCAGCCCAACAATAACGAGCAATATCCACTCCATAAAAGGAACCTTCCTTTATTTCTGTCTTTAATTAATTTTACTATATTATTCCGAAAATAAGTCCAATTGTCTAGGGGCAAGGCCTGTGTATTCAATATCAAGCATCGAGATCATCTCTTGTGCATTTCCTGCAGCATCGCCGCCTGAATTATTATTGAAGATCATATAGATCGTCTTCGATTCTTTTTCGAGCTGGGAGAGATTCTTTTGCCATTCTTTTAACTCGTGTTCCTTATACTGATACAAGTACCGAACATCACGCCACTTTCCGTTGCCTGGATCATTCCAGCCATGACGGTTGCGGCCGTGCATGCGAATTAATGTCGCTTCTTTATTTGTCGCCTGCAAAACAGCAGGGATAGAGCCTACGCCTGCCTGCGGCTCATCACAGATGCTGTGAATCCAATTTTCTTCTTTCATAAAGGAAAGAGTTCTCTCTTTCATATCTGAGGTGAACCATGTCTGATTCCGAAATTCGAGTGCACATGGAATATCCTTTAGCTGCTCTTTTACATAACGTAAATACGCCACATGCTCTTTCTTACAATCAAACCAAGGAGGAAACTGACATAGAACCATCGCCAGCTTCCCTGCTTTTTGAAGCGGCTCAAGCGAGGCTCTAAAGGCCGCAAACATTTCTTCTCTCGATTCAAACGGATCTGAGCTTTTCTGATGACCTGTCATGCCTTGATAGGCTTTTACGACAAATTTAAAAGAAGACGGCGTCACTCTCGCCCATTTCTCCATGTTGCGAAGCGGCTGAACAGCATAAAAAGAAGAGTCTAATTCAACGACAGGAAAGAAACTAGCATACGTTTCAAGCTTTTGGTTGCTAGGGGTCCCCTCATATAAGTCATCATGGTCTCCCCAGCCAGCTAATCCAATGTAGATCAATGAACTCACCTTCCTTTTTAAGAAGATCGATATGGGTGCTGCGAGCTGTGTGACGGGTTCTAGCGCGAGGCGATTGCGTCGGTTCAGGCAGTAATTGCGCCGGTATATAGGTTATATGCGCCGGTCGAAACAATAATTGTATTCGTCTCGCTGTCAATTGCGTCACTTCAGTTTAATTGCGTCGCTCTGCCGGAGAATCGCGCCTATTCAGCTTGTTAGTGCGTCGGTTCACCGCATAATTGCGCCGGTTGCCTGTCGGCTGCCCCGCGTGTCCCGCAAACCCTTGCCATATATGTAGAAAAGAAAAGCGAATCCATGATGGATTCGCTTTTCACAACGTGCATAGCACGTATCATTCATTATCCAATCCTTAACCGATTGAACCTTCCATCTCGAACTTGATCAGACGGTTCATTTCAACGGCATATTCCATTGGAAGTTCTTTTGTAAATGGCTCGATGAAGCCCATTACGATCATTTCTGTTGCTTCTTGCTCAGAAATACCGCGGCTCATCAAGTAGAAGAGTTGATCTTCAGATACCTTTGATACCGTAGCTTCATGCTCAAGTGTGATGTTGTTATTTAAGATCTCATTGTATGGAATCGTATCAGAAGTTGATTCGTTATCCATGATAAGCGTATCACACTCGATTTTTGATTTAGACCCTTCAGAGCGGCGTCCGAAGTGACAGATACCACGGTACGTTACTTTACCGCCGTGTTTAGAGATTGATTTTGAAACGATTGTTGATGAACAGTTTGGCGCTAAGTGGTGAACTTTTGCACCCGCATCTTGGTGTTGTCCTTTACCCGCAATAGCGATTGAAAGGATCGTACCTTTTGCACCTTCACCGCGCATTACAACAGCTGGATACTTCATCGTTAATTTAGAACCGATGTTACCATCAACCCATTCCATTGTTGCACCAGCATCTGCTACCGCACGCTTAGTTACTAGGTTGAAGATGTTAGGCGCCCAGTTTTGGATCGTTGTGTAACGGCAGTATGCGTTCTTTTTAACGATGATTTCAACAACCGCACTATGAAGTGAGTTTGTTGAGTAAACAGGTGCTGTACAACCTTCAACATAGTGTACAGAGCTGTCTTCATCAGCAATGATCAACGTACGCTCGAATTGACCCATGTTCTCTGAGTTGATACGGAAGTACGCTTGAAGAGGCGTATCCGTTTTAACACCTTTTGGCACGTAGATAAATGAACCACCAGACCATACAGCAGAGTTTAATGCTGCAAATTTGTTATCAGATGGAGGGATAATTGTACCGAAGTGCTCTTTAAAGATCTCTTCGTGTTCACGAAGTGCTGTATCTGTATCTGTGAAAAGAATACCTAGCTCAGTTAAATCTTCTTTCATGTTGTGGTAAACAACTTCAGATTCATACTGTGCAGATACACCTGCAAGATATTTTTGCTCAGCTTCTGGAATTCCAAGCTTATCAAATGTGTTTTTGATTTCTTCAGGAACTTCATCCCAAGATTTCTCAGACTTCTCAGACGGCTTTACGTAGTACGTAATTTCGTCAAAGTTAAGTTCAGATAAATCTCCGCCCCACTGAGGCATAGGCATTTTATAGAATTGTTCTAATGACTTCAAACGGAAATCAAGCATCCATTGCGGCTCTTTTTTCATACGTGAAATTTCTTCTACGATCTCACGAGTTAAACCACGCTTTGAACGGAAGATGGATACGTCACGATCCGAGAACCCGTATTTGTATTCACCGATATCAGGCATTTTTTTAGCCATGTCGGAAACCCTCCTTAGATAGTTGCTTACCCCTTTTTGCAAAAGGCTAAGCCGTTATTCTTTTTCGTTTAGGCCCTTCTCCATTGCTTTCCATGCAAGAGTTGCACATTTAATTCGCGCTGGGAACTTTGAAACCCCTTGAAGAGCTTCAATATCACCTAAATCAAAACGATCTTCATCGTATTCTTTGCCAAGCATCATGTTTGAGAAAATCTCAGACATTGCGATGGCTTCTTCTGCTGTTAATCCTTTAACAGCTTGAGTCATCATCGATGCAGAAGCAAGGCTGATTGAACAGCCCTCTCCTACAAACTTCGCTTCAGAAATACGATCGTCCTCTAACTTCATTTGAATCTGTATACGATCTCCACATGTCGGGTTGTTCATGTTGACTGTCAGTGTGTCACCATCAAACTCACCACGGTTACGCGGGTTTTTATAATGATCCATAATCACCTGACGATACAAGGTATCAAGGTTATTAAAAGACATCTCCGAAGTACTCCTTTGTTTTTACTAAGCTCTCTGCAAGGGTATCAATATCTTCTTTTGTATTGTAAATATAGAAGCTTGCACGAGCCGTTGCAGTTACATCCAGCCATTTCATAAGCGGCTGAGCACAGTGATGACCTGCGCGAACAGCAATTCCTTCCGCATCTAGAACAGTTGCAACATCATGCGGGTGTACATCATCTAAATTAAAAGTAACAAGTCCTGCACGATGTTTTGGTCCATAAATAGTCATGCCATCTACTTCTGACAAGCGCTCAAGTGCGTACTCTGCTAGTTCATGTTCATGCTTTTCTATTTCATCAAGACCGATCTCAGTTAGAAAATCAATCGCAGCACCGAGGCCGATCGCTCCTGCAATAATCGGAGTCCCGCCTTCAAACTTCCAAGGCAGCTCTTTCCAAGTTGATTCTTGCAGTCCAACGAAGTCGATCATTTCTCCGCCAAATTCAATCGGTTCCATATTGTTTAAAAGCTCTTTTTTACCATACAATGCTCCAATTCCAGTCGGTGCACCCATCTTGTGACCAGAAAATGCAAAGAAGTCACAGTCAAAATCACGCACATCAACTTTCATATGAGGAGCACTTTGCGCCCCGTCAACAACCATAATAGCCCCGTTGCGATGGGCAATCTCAGCAATTTCTTTTACTGGATTGATCGTTCCAAGTACGTTTGATACTTGCATGATCGATACTATTTTTGTTTTCTCGCTGATCGTTTCCTCTACATCTTTAAGATCAATGGTTCCGTCAGCTTGAAGAGGTAAATACGTTAACGTAGCACCTGTTGCACGAGCCACTTGCTGCCACGGTATGATGTTGCTGTGATGCTCCATCGGGGTAATGATAATTTCATCTCCAGCCGATAAATTGCTTCTCGCATAACTTCCGGCAACAAGGTTCAGAGCTGTTGTTGTTCCTCTAGTAAAGATAATTTCTTCAGCGGAGGAAGCATTAATAAACGAACGAACCTTCTCACGTGCTCCTTCATATTCATCTGTCGCCATCGTACCTAGTGTATGCACACCACGGTGTACATTAGAATTATAACGACGATAATAATCATCAAGCTTTTCAATGACAGACAACGGCTTTTGAGAAGTTGCTGCACTGTCAAGGTACACGAGAGGGTGGCCGTTTACGTTTTGGTCAAGAATCGGAAATTGCTTCTTGATCTCAGCTACATTCATTACAGAACTTTCCTTTCAATTGCTTCACGCAATTGCTCTTTCACTGACTCGATCGGCAGTTGTGACACAACAGGAGCTAAGAAACCGTGAATAACGAGTCTTTCTGCTTCCTTACGCGGAATACCGCGGCTCATTAGATAGAACATTTGAAGCGGATCAATACGGCCTACAGAAGCTGCGTGACCTGCCGTTACATCATCTTCATCAATTAGAAGAATTGGGTTGGCATCTCCACGAGCTTTTTCACTTAGCATAAGAACGCGCTCAGTCTGTTCACCGTTTGATTTTGTTGCACCATGCTCAATCTTCGTAATACCGTTAAAGATTGCTGTTGCAGCATCACGCATAACACCATGCTTTAAGATATATCCTTCAGAATGCTTTCCGTGATGGAAGATCTGTGTTGTAAAGTTTTGTTTTTGGCTGCCGCGACCGATTGTTACAGTCTTAGTGTCAGCCCAAGAACCGTCGCCTACAAGATGAGTCGTGTTCTCTGATACGGTATTTCCGTCGTTCATTTGACCAAGTGCCCACTCAAGACGAGCATCGCGCTCAACGTGTCCACGACGTACTACATAGGTTGTTACATTGCTTGAAAGATTATCAACTGCACCGAACGCTACTTTTGCGCCTTGTGCTGCATAAACCTCTGCCACAATATTAGCTACCGCCTCATCTTCTGATAACGAAACATAGTTTTCAACGTATGTTACTGAACTATTCTCTTCTGCTACGACGATGACGTGGTTGTATAAACCAGCATCCTTTGCACCAAATGCATATACAGCTTGAAGCGGTACTTCTACATCTACATTACGAGGCACATAGATGAACGTACCGCCGTTTAATAATGCAGCGTGAAGAGCTGTTAGACGGTTTTCATCCATTTGAACAGCTTCACCGAAAAGATATTTCTTCACTAGATCTTCATGCTTTTCTACTGCAGTAGCAAGATCTGTGAAAATAACGCCTTTATCTGTCAGCTCTTTTGAGACCTTCGTATAAACCGTAGAACCGTCTTGCTGTGCTAGAAGGTTATCTACTTTATCTTCATCGCCAACCAGGTTACGGATTCCTTCAGCAAGTGCTGCTACATTGTCCGCTGCTTTTACTTCAGCAAGATTGTAGTTAGCTGCTGTGAAGTTCCATTTATCGATTTTTGTTTTATCAGGTTTAGGGAGCTCAAGCGTATCGAATAGCTCTGCTCCTTTTAAACGGATGTCTTTAAGCCATGCCGGCTCATTGCGTCCATCCGAGAATGCTTGAATCTGTTCTTTGTCGAACGTTACTTTTGTCTCGATTGACATACATACCCACCCTTTACTGTTGATTCGCTCATTTGCTTCTTTTCTTGCTGTGCTTATCATGCACTGCAGATAAAACTAGACTGACTTAAGCTTCTTGGTTTACGCGCTCGTCTTCAATGCCAAGTTCTTCTTTAATCCAGTCGTAACCTTCTGCCTCAAGACGTTCAGCTAATTCAGAACCACCAGATTTCACGATACGGCCTTGCATCATAACGTGTACTTTATCAGGCTTGATGTAGTCAAGAAGACGTTGGTAGTGAGTGATGATTAGACATCCAAACTCAGAACCACGCATTGCATTAACACCTTTTGATACGACTTTAAGTGCATCGATATCTAGACCTGAATCGATCTCATCAAGGATTGCAAGCTTAGGCTCAAGCATCATTAATTGAAGAATCTCGTTACGCTTCTTCTCACCGCCAGAGAATCCTTCATTTAAGTAACGCTGTGCAAACTGTTGATCCATTTCAAGAAGATCCATTTTCTCATCTAATTTACGGATGAATTTCATTAGAGAAATCTCATCACCTTCTTCGCGGCCTGCATTAATAGCAGAACGTAAGAAGTCCGCGTTTGTAATTCCGCTGATCTCAGATGGATATTGCATCGCTAGGAATAGACCTGCTTGTGCACGCTCGTCTACATCCATTTCAAGCACATCTTCACCGTTCATTGTTACAGAACCGCTTGTGATTTCATATTTCGGATGACCCATGATTGCAGAAGCTAAAGTTGATTTACCTGTACCATTTGGTCCCATGATTGCGTGGATTTCTCCACCGTTAATTTCAATACTGAAGTCTTTAAGAATTTCCTTTCCTTCAATTGAAACGTGTAAGTTCTCGATTTTTAAGAATGGTGCTGACATCTTTATGACCTCCAATTTATCTTGCTTATAACAAGCAGTGTGATTTCGATGATTAAATCGAATTATTCTCAATCTATTCTCATTACAATCTTATAACAAATCCAACATAAGTTCAAGGTAACGAGACTAGTATGTACAATTGCGTTTCACGCAACATTCTTCATTATAATATAGATTGGTTCATACACAAAGGGAGCGGCGCCAGTTATGGGCCACTCCCTTATGTCATTTTATTCTATCCTAACAGAACTTATAGATGGTGTTGATTGAATTCCCTTACCATTTCATTGCAGCGTTTGTATTCTTTATCACGAGCTCTCTCAATTTCCATTCTTTTATCGAGGCTTCGGTTGTATTCCTCATAACCTACTCCATGTGCAGAATGCATTGCCTTTTCCATATCACTCGTATACGCAGCGTCTAATGACTGGATAATGAATCAATCCCTTCTCTTTTGATACATGTATCTTAACATGAACGCTTTAATTGACCAAAGCGCAAAAAAGAGGCTGAGGTTCCTTTACAGGTTATCAGATCACCTATGCCATTGTCAGAAAACTTACCAACACGATAACTCTTATTTCCACCGTTTTTCGACTTGACCCAATATTTGAAAAATTTACTGCTGCATCTGACTGCCTTTGCCGCTAAGGTCGGTCATTGCTTCTTGGACAAGAGTGACAGCCTGGCTCATCGCTGCCCCGCCGCCGAATGCTGCTGTAACGCCCACTGCTTCTAAAATTTCATCTTCAGTACAGCCTTGGTCGAGGCATCCTTTTGTATGATAAATAATACAATACTCATCTTGTGAAAATACACTAATACCAAGTGCGATCATTTGCTTTTCTTTTTGAGAAAGCTTGCCTTTTGCAAAACATGCTTCTGTGAACGCATTATATTTCTTAGCAATATCAGGCATCTTCTCTGTGAAGTGTCCTAACCCTTCTTTATATTCAAGTAGTGCCATCTCAACTGCACTTTGGTTCTGCTGTTGCTGCTGTTCCATCATTCATCCCTCCTAAAGTTGAATCCACTTCAAAGGTAGTATTCGATTTCAGGAATTCATTTATACAAAAAAAGAACGCCATTTAGGCGCTCTTTATCTGTTTTTCATCTTATTCTTCAGTTAAAGGAATAACAGCTCCATCATACTCTTCGTTGATGAAGTTTTGGATCTCTTCAGATTGAAGAACTTCTAAAAGCTTTTGTACTTCTGGACGCTCTTCATCTTCTGCACGAACAACGATCAGGTTAGGTTGAAGTACATCTTCTTCTTCAAATGCAATTCCGTATTGCTCAATATCTACTCCGCCCTCAAGAGCGTAGTTTGTGTTGATGACAACAGCATCACCCTCGCCGCTTTCAAATGAAGGAGCAAGCATACGAGCTTCTACTTGAGTTGAACCAAATTGTAAGTTCTTCGGATTAGATGAAATATCATCGATTGTTGCTAATTGACCTTCTTCAACATCTAGCTCAATTAAGCCTGCACGCTCAAAGATCGGCAGAATACGGCCGTGGTCACTGATTGAATCACTCATAATAATTGAGGCGCCTTCAGGAAGCTCATCAAGGCTTGAATATTCTTTAGAGTACACACCGATTGGTTCTGCATGGACTGCACCAACGCTGACAAAGTCATAGTCGTTCTCATCAATTTGCATTGCTAAATAACCAGGCGTTTGGAAATAGTTCACATCGATGTCGCCATCACGTAACGCTTGGTTTGGCAAGATGTAATCTTGGAAAACTTGGACTTGAAGGTCAATGCCTTCTTCAGCAAGCAATTCCTGTGCTGCTTCAAGGATTTCTGCATGCGGTACAGCAGAAGCACCGACTGTTAATGTCGTTGTTTCACCTTCAGCACCCTCACCAGCTTCGTTATCTGTTGTTTCTTCCTCTGCACCGCCGCATGCCACTAATGATACAGACAATGCTGCAGCTGCTACTACGCTTAAAAACTTTTTCATCTCTCTTTTCCCCCTACCGTTTATCTGTTTTATTTGTAAAATAATCACCAATCCACTGGATCACAAAAACGACCAATAGAATTGCGATTGTTGCTACCAAAGTAATCTCGCTGTTATTGCGCTGGAATCCTTCTAGGTACGCGAAATGGCCCAGACCGCCTGCACCAATGACCCCTGCCATCGCTGTATAGCTGACAAGTGCAATCGCTGTAACGGTGATTCCAGAAATAAGTGCTGGCAAGGATTCAGGAATTAAAACTTTCCGAATGATTGTCCAGTTGCTCGCTCCCATTGATTGTGACGCTTCAATAACCCCTTTATCGATCTCACGCAGGGCAATCTCCACCATACGCGCATAGAACGGGGCAGCTCCAATGATTAATGCAGGAAGCGCTGCATTTGCCCCAAGCATCGAACCTGTCAGGGCCCTTGTAAATGGAATTAATAAAACAATTAATATGATAAATGGGATTGATCTAAAAATATTAACGATAAAGCTTGCCACCACGTTAACAAGATAATTCTCCCATAGATTCCCTTTGGCTGTCAGATAAAGAACTAATCCTAAAATGAGGCCAAGTACAAATGTAGCAAAGACAGAAATAGACGTCATATAGAGCGTTTCAATCGTCGCATCCCATAAGCGGTCCCATTTCACATCAGCTAAAAATTGATCATTCATACGTGATCACCTCCACTTCCACTTTCTTGCTGCGGATAAAGGCAATCGCGCGCTCGACTTCATCAGTCTCTCCATGTAAAGCAACAAATAACGTCCCGTATGACCCTTCTTGGATCTTCGTGATCTTTCCTTGCACAATATTTACTTCAATATCAAATGAGCGAATCAGCTGCGTAATTAATGGGCTTTCCGCCTCTTCACCGACGAAGGTTAACTGAACAATTTTACCTTCAGGGTGATCTGCGAGTAATTGCTTAATCGCATCTGTCGTTTCTTCAGGCTCTGTAATTTGCTTAACAAATTCCTTCGTCATCTCTTCTTTTGGCTTACGGAATACTTCTAGCACCGGTCCCTGCTCAACTACTTTACCGGCTTCCATCACAGCCACTTGATGACAAATTTTACGAATGACGTGCATTTCATGTGTGATCAGCACGATCGTTAAGCCTAACTTTTGATTAATATCAACGAGCAAGTCCAAAATCGAATCTGTCGTCTTAGGATCTAGTGCGGATGTTGCTTCATCACATAACAGCACCTTAGGATTGTTAGCAAGCGCACGTGCAATACCGACACGCTGTTTTTGTCCGCCGCTCAATTGCGATGGATAGCTGTCTCCGCGTCCTTTAAGCCCTACTAGCTCAATTAACTCATTCACCCGTTGTTCACGTTTGGCTTTTGGCACACCTGCAATTTCAAGAGGAAACGCGATATTATCTCGCACCGTACGCGACCAAAGCAAATTAAAATGCTGGAAAATCATCCCGATTTCTTGACGGGCTTTTCTTAATTCTTTTGTTGAGAGTGCTGAAAGCTTTTTGCCAGCTACAACAACCTCTCCTTCTGTTGGACGCTCAAGCATATTTAACATACGAATTAACGTACTTTTACCTGCGCCGCTATATCCAATCACACCGAATATCTCCCCCTCGCCGATATTTAAATCAACGCCATCGACGGCATGAACGGTGCCATTCTTCGTTTCAAATCGTTTACGAATCGATCGAAGTGAAATCATTAATTACTCCCTACTTTCTCTATAAATCCCAAACCACGTTATAAGCTTTACTGAAGTTATTTAGTAAAGCATGAAAGGATGAGGATCTCCTAACTCTAACGTACGACAAACTCATACACAATAAAAAAGCCCTTCTGTTTATGATGAACAGAAAGGCGTAAATTCATTATCCCTTCTCTCATCTACCAAAGCTCATGCTTTGCAGGAATTAGCACCTTCTAGGTCAACATATGACTTAGTGGTTGCTGGGTTTCATCGGGCCAGTCCCTCCACCTCTCGCGATAAGAGATATAAAGTTGTTGTCGTTCGCTTTTACATGAATGCATCATAGCACGCGGGTTTTTTAGCTGTCAACGATTTTATGCCGAAACATTTGAAGAAGATATTTCCGTTGCTTTTTTCTCCCTAAATACTAGAAAAAAGTAGACCGAACCGATGAGATAAAGGCTTGCTGTGATCGTGAATACATACGCATACCCGTAGTAGGAACCATGAATCATTACAAGGGTAGTTGAAACAGGACCCATTACCGCCCAGCCAAGCTGGAACACCATCTGGCCCACTGAGTTAGCAAGACCTTTCATCGAGTCATCTACCTTCCGCATCATCAATGCCATCTGGATTGGATTCCCTGCATTCATTAATGCCTGCCTAAATAAGAA
Source organism: Alkalihalophilus pseudofirmus (assembly GCF_029094545.1). Lineage (NCBI taxonomy): Bacteria > Bacillati > Bacillota > Bacilli > Caryophanales > Bacillaceae > Alkalihalophilus > Alkalihalophilus pseudofirmus. Next base: position 3,492,591 of record NZ_CP117835.1, read on the forward strand.
ACCTATAACAGCAACCCACAATATTTCTGTGTAGGCAGTTAATAGAAGAAACGGCAAGGAGGACAGCTGCAAAATGACCACCGCTTTTACTTCACCCACTCTTCGCACGACACTTGGACCGATCATTAGCGCAATCGCCGTCATTGCCTGGCCTAAAGAGAGAATAATACCGACAACCGAATAACTTACATCAAAGCGGTCGGTAAAATAGAGATTCAGGTAAGGGATAACGAGACCAGATCCAAAGCCAATCAATAAGTTAGCTACAGCGAAAAGTCCGATCACTTTCAGACTGGAACGATGTGTCGTAAATAACTTCCCTAGAGAGCTTGCTCCTGTTTTCTCTTTGCGGACTTTTTGTTCCTCACGAATCTTTAAAATTGGAATTAACGCTATAAAAAATAATGCTGCCCCAAACAACAAGGTGATTCGTACACTTGTTAACATGGCGAGGCCAAATACATTATGAAATAAATCAGACATCGTCCCGCCTAATGTGTTTCCGATTACGTTTGCTACCATAATAAGAGCAAAGTTAAAGCTGAACAGGTGCACCCGTTCTTTTTCAGATGAATTTTCCGCAAGGAGTGGAATAGAAGATACTTGGATAAACGCCATAAAAAGTCCTGTCATAAAAGCAGTTGCTAATAGAAGTGTTTCAGCTGTCAGCACCCCTCTTAGTAAAAGACTGACGGCTGCAAAAACGGCTCCAAACAAGATGACTTTTTTTCGGCCGATCTTATCACTCAACAAGCCAGCAGGCAAAAGTGCAATCGCACTAGCCATAGCCTGCATCGCAATGACTCTGCCGTTGACTTGATCAACATAGCCTAACTCACGTATATAATAATTATAAATGACCATAAAAATCCCCATCCCAATATTAGCTAGGACAGAGGCTAAAAGAAACAAACGCACATTTCGATTATATGATTTAAGCTGCCTTGACCAGTCTCCCATAAGACGCGCCATATCGACCATCACCTTTTCATTATTTCGATCCCCTAAATATAATAGTCGATTTCACCCAAAATAAAAAGCCTTTCGTCAAAGTTTTCAGACGAAAAGCTTACATCATCTAACACCAGTTCTTCTAACACCAGCCCTCTTCACAGCTGTCTACATAGGAAGTCACTTGGTTAGGGTCGGTCTGTTCATATCTATATACTTTATCCTCTTCAAATATATATCCAGCACTCATAATATGCTGCAAGCCCGCTTCTGTTTCCGTTACTTGTCCGATGCGAGCATCATCCACATACAGGTTCATATGGCCGTTTTCATACTTTCCTTTTACCTTGCTTGTCACATCCACTTTTACTAAATCCATACCGCTTCCCCTCCAAATGTATGGTGTAGCTATAGTGTATGCCGCACGGTGTGTTCTACTCGAGGAAAAAGAAAGAGAAGGAGGCAGGTTCCTCCTTCTCTAAAATGATTAATCTTCGCTGATCATTTCTGCATACTCAGAATCGTTCATCAGCTTGTCCACTTCATTTGAATCCTTAAGCTCAACAACGATCATCCATGCTTTTTCATACGGTGATTCGTTTACAAATTCAGGGGAATCATCAAGCTCTTCGTTGATTTCAACGACTTTCCCGCTAATTGGTGCATATAGTTCAGAAACAGTCTTAACTGATTCTACACTACCGAAAGGCTCGTTTGCTTCGATGTCGTCTCCAACTTCAGGAAGCTCAACGAAAACGATATCTCCTAGTTCTGATTGAGCGAAGTCTGTAATTCCGATACGTACTTTATCGTCTTCAACTTTCACCCACTCATGCTCTTCTGAATACTTTAATTCCTTTGGTACATTTGCACTCATGTGATAATCCCTCCATCAATTTGGTACATACTCACTCTATTATACCTTTTTTGCCATATAAACTAAATGCTTAGTCGAAAGATTTTGTCTTAATGTGTCATGATCAACGTGATTTTGTATAGGATTATTTCCATGTTTGCTCAAATTGCTCTTCTTTAAAGCCTACCGTGACAAGATTGCCGTCCGTTGTAATCGGGCGCTTAATCAGCATGCCATCAGAAGCAAGCAGCTCAAGTTTCTCCTCATCACTCATATCTGCCAGCTTATCTTTTAAGCCAAGCTCACGATATTTTTGACCGCTTGTGTTAAAAAATTTCTTGAGCTCTAGGCCGCTTTTTTTATAAAAGGATTCAAGCTCTTCTTTAGAAGGAGGTGATTCAACAATATGTACTTCGTTTAATTCAACTCCATTTTCTTCGAGCCACTTCTTCGCTTTACGGCATGTCCCGCATTTCGGATAATGATAAAACGTTACTAACATAAAAAAACTCCTCTCCTGCTTGGATACTTTACGTCATTATTGCTTATTTTTTCTATTTCTACAACTGTTACGCTCATGATCATCTATATCACTTTCCCACATTTGCTGAATGGCTGCTTGAGTTGTATCTTCTGTTAGATCCGTCGCAAACTCCTCTACTCCAGTTAATGGTCCTGTATACTCAATCTTCGGCTGCTTTTTCATCGTAATCCCTTCCCTTGTTGTTAAATTTGATTATAGGATGCTACGAATGAGCCGAAACGATTCTGGAAGTTTAGAGGGGGCTGATAGTACCGCATGGGGGCAAGTACTGAAAGCTCACGGCGGCAATTGCGTCGGTGCGGCGTTGATTTGCGCTGGTCTGAGCGTTTATAGCGCTGCTCAGAGTGATATATGCGTCGGTGCAGCGGTGTATTGCGTCAGTTGCTCTTTATTGCGCCGGTTCAGGTACTGATTGCGTCATTCTGAAGAACAATTGTATCTACCTTCGTCATAATTGCGCCGGTCTGCATCGATCCGCCGGTCTGCATCGTGTCTCCATCTGCCTGGGCCTCCGCTCTTTCCACTCTGGTCCGAGCACTTCCCGCACTAACGACAAAAAAGCCCGCTTCCAGGGCTTTTTTGTACTAGAGAGGAGAATGCTTCATAAGAAAGGAGTTATATAATTTTTGGGGCGGTTAAGCCCCAAAATTGGTTAACGTAATTGGACTAACAGTCGTAACTATTAAACAACGTAGCGTTCTTCTTTAAGAACTTCCGCTGCAATTTCACGCTTAATGCTTACTACATTAATTGGCGTGTGGCGCGTTAATTTGCGCAGGATGGAAAGCATCGTACGAAGAGTATCTCCGCTTTCCATAGTTACTAATGATTCTTTCGCATGAGCTTCAATGCGGTTGAATGCTTCTTGGCAATACACTTGTGTCATGCGAAGCTTTTGAGCTGCTTTTTCTTCGCCAGACTTATTCATTTGCTTTTCTGTACGTAAGATCACAGACTCCATAGAGAAGACTTCGCTTACGATATCAGCCACATTTGAAAGAAGCTCTTGCTCGTGCTGAAGCTTTTGTTGATACTTCTGAGCTCCGGTACCAGCTACCATTAAGAAGATTTTCTTAGCCATGCCAAGCAAGTATTTCTCTTGTTCAAGAGGCGAGTCACCGATTTCTTGCGGCATCATCATCATTAACTCTTCTTGAAGCGCTGTTGCTTTTTGAAGAAGAGGAAGCTCGCCTTTCATAGCTTTACGCATGATCGTACCTGGTACAAGAAGACGGTTAATTTCATTTGTACCTTCAAAGATACGGTTAATACGAGAATCACGATAAATGCGCTCTACTTCGTATTCAGCCATGAAGCCGTAACCGCCGTGGATTTGAACAGCCTCATCGGCTACATAATCAAGCGTTTCAGAACCTGATACTTTATTTAAAGAACACTCAATCGCATATTCAGCAATTGCATTAGCAACGGCACGGCCGTCTTTTTGCTCTTCATCAGATAGTCCGCCAAGACGTTCTTCAAATAATCCGCCCGTACGATAGATGGAGCTTTCAGCAGCATATGTTGCTGTTGCCATGTTTGCTAGCTTTTCTTGGATTAAAGTGAATTTCCCAATTGGTGTTTTAAATTGCTTACGCTCGTTTGCATATTTAGCTGCAAGCTCTAACGCACGCTTTGAGCTTCCTACACAGCCTACTCCAAGCTTGTAACGACCAACGTTTAGGATATTGAAGGCAATGACATGGCCCTTGCCGATCTCACCAAGTACGTTTTCTTTTGGAACTAGTGCATCTTCTAGGATGAGTGTTCTAGTAGAAGATCCTTTGATCCCCATTTTCTTTTCTTCTGGACCAGTTGAAACGCCTTCGTAGTCTTTTTCTACGATAAATGCTGTGAACTGCTCACCGTCGATTTTTGCATAAACAACGAAGACATCAGCAAAGGCAGAGTTTGTAATCCATTGTTTTTCCCCATTTAATACATAGTGCGTTCCTGCTTCGTTTAGAACAGCAGTTGTTTTCGCACCTAGAGCATCAGAACCTGAGCTTGGCTCTGTTAGTGCATAAGCAGCAATGGTTTCACCGCTTGCCAGGCCAGGAAGGTACTTTGATTTTTGCTCGTGATTTCCAAAAAATACGATTGGAAGTGACCCGATTCCAACGTGTGCGCCGTGGCTTAATCCAAATGCACCGCCGCGAACAAATTTCTCAGAGATTAGAGATGAACTGATCTTATCAAGTCCTAAACCGCCGTATTCTTCAGGTACATCAGCACCAAGAAGTCCGATCTCACCAGCTTGCTTTAAAAGCCTTACTGTGTGCTCAAATTCGTGGTTTTCGATCTTTTCAAGATGAGGTACGACTTCTTTCACCGCAAACTCTTCCGTTGTACGGCCGATCATAATCTGCTCATCTGTAAAGTCCTCTGGAGTAAAGACCTTATCTGCCTCAATATCCTCTACTAAGAAGCTCCCGCCTTTTACGACACGTTCTGCTGTGTTACTCATCATAATTCCTCCCTTAATATATGTGATCTAATAATTGTCACCTATTAATTAACCAATTAATTCAAACACACCAGCAGCACCCATACCGCCGCCAATACACATCGTTACAACACCAAACTGCTCGCCGCGGCGCTTCATTTCATGCATCAATGACAGCATCAGCTTTGTACCAGAGCATCCAAGCGGATGGCCAAGAGCAATGGCTCCTCCGTTGACATTCACCTTATTTGTATCAAGCTCTAAATGACGAATAACTTGAAGTGATTGAGATGCGAATGCTTCATTTAATTCAAATAATCCAATATCAGAAATGTCTAAACCTGCTAGTTTAAGAGCTTTAGGAATCGCTTCTACCGGGCCAATCCCCATAATTTCAGGAGCAACACCTGCAACAGCAAAACTTCTAAACTTAAGCAGCGGCTGTAAACCGCTTGCTTCTGCTTCTTCACGGTCCATAAGAAGAACCGACGCTGCGCCATCACTCATTTGTGACGAGTTCCCAGCTGTTACAGACCCTTTTGGATGGAAAGCCGGACGAAGTTTCGCAAGGCCTTCAAGCGTTGTATCAAGACGAACACCTTCATCTGTATCAAATACAACCTTTTTCTCTTTTAATTTATTGTCAGGTCCAACTGCACGAAGCGTAACATCGACTGGTACAATTTCATCAGCAAAGCGATTCGCTTCAATCGCAGCCGCTGCTCGCTTATGACTCTCTACAGCGAAAGCATCCTGATCTTCGCGGCTGATGCCAAAACGATTCGCTACTTCTTCTGCGGTATATCCCATGCCCATGTAATACTCAGGCTGTTCTTCAACAAGCGTAGGGTTAGGAGCAATGACATGCCCGCCCATTGGGATCATACTCATTGATTCTGCACCGCCTGCAATGATCGCTTTTGAGTGGCCCAGCATAATGCGCTCAGCCCCGTAAGCAATACTTTGCAAACCTGATGAACAGTAACGGTTTATCGTAATAGCTGGTACTGTGTTAGGAAGTCCCGCAAGAGCAGAGATGCTTCTTGCGACGTTCATTCCTTGCTCAGCTTCTGGCATTGAGCAGCCAATAATCACATCATCTATTTGTGCTGGATCAAATCCTTCTGCACGTCTTAATGTTTCTTTTATCGTAAGAGCACCAAGATCATCTGGTCTCACATTTGCTAAAGTTCCACGCTTTGCTTTTCCGACTGGCGTACGAGCGCCAGCAACGATTACTGCTTCTCTCATTATCGTATCCCTCCTACCTGTTTGAATTAGTTACGTAACGGCTTTCCTTTTGTCAGCATGTATTGCATACGTTGTTGTGATTTCGGCTCACCAACAAGACTCAAGAACGCCTCACGCTCTAAATCAAGCAAGTATTGCTCATCCACAAGTGTTCCTTTAGGGACGCGGCCGCCCGCTAAGACGAATGCAAGCTTCTCGGCAATCTTTAAGTCGTGATCAGAAATCATGCCGCCAAACTTCATTGTTTTTGCTCCAAGCAACAGTGTCGCATAGCCTGTTTCACCAACTACAGGAATCTTCTTACGCTCTGGCGGACGATAGCCAGACTCTTCTAAGTGAATGACTTGCTGTTTCGCACGGTGAATGACGTGTTCCCCATTCATTACAACCCCGTCGCGTTCACTTAAGAAGCCATTTTCACGCGCTTCATGAGCCGATGTTGCCACTTTTGCCATCGCAATCGTTTCAAATGTTTTATTTGCGATTGCTTGAAGGTCAATTTGTGCTCCTTGCGGCAGGCTTTCAAGGTTGCGAAGGTACAATTCTTTGTTTCCTCCGCCGCCAGGAATGAGGCCGACGCCGACTTCAACAAGTCCCATATACGTTTCATGAGCTGCTTGAATGCTTGCAGAAGGCAGGCAGATCTCTGCTCCGCCGCCAAGCGTCATTCCAAACGGTCCTGTGACAACAGGCTTTGCTGAATAACGTACATTGGCCATCGCTTGCTGGAACTGACGGATAACTAAATCAATCTCAAAGAAATTATCATCTTGTGCTTCCATTAAGATCATCATTAAGTTCGCACCGACACAGAAGTTCTTTCCTTGGTTGCTGATCACAAGCCCTTTAAAGTTCTTTTCTACTTCTTCAATAGACTTATTAACCATTTGAATCACATCAAGGCCGATGGAATTGTTCGGTGAGTGGAATTCAAGCAATGCTACATCATCACCGATATCAATAAGTGATGCACCGCTGTTTTTCATTACCACATTGTCTGGCTTTAATGATTTCAGATGGATGTTTTTAGGGTTTGATTCCACCCCCTTATATTCACCCTGGTGGAAGTAGCTTGATCCTTTATAGAATGTTTCGTTTCCTGTCTCAAGCATTTCCTTTACCCAGCCAGGAACCGTTTCGCCTTCTGCTTCCATACGTTCAACAGACTTGGCCACACCGATCGCATCCCACATTTCAAATGGACCAAGCTCCCAGCCGAAGCCCCAGCGCATTGCTTCATCAACAGCTTTAATGTCATTTGCAATCTCATATGCTTTTTCAGCAGAGTATAATAAGGTTGGCTTCACTAAGTTCCAGATCAACTGTCCTGCACGATCATCTGCATAAGCAAGCACTTTTAATTTATCACCAGGCTTTTTCGCTTGTTTTGCTTGTTCTACAGAGGCTGCACGAAGCTTTTTACGCTCTTGGTATTCAAGCGTTACTGGATTAAGTTCTAAAATTTCTTTCCCCTTCTCCGTACGCTTTTGTACAAAGAAGCCTTGGCCACTCTTGCTTCCGAGCATGCCTTTTTCAGCCATTTCCTTCATAAATGCAGGCGGGTCAAATACGTCTTTTTCCGCACCCTCCACTTCGTCATACACATTTTTAGCAACGTGTAAGAATGTATCTAGTCCAACGACATCTAATGTACGGAACGTCGCACTCTTCGGACGGCCGATTAAAGGTCCTGTTACAGAGTCAATCTCTCCAACAGAGTACTCCCCTTTAAGCATTTCATTAGCTGTTACTAAAAGTCCGTAAGTTCCGATACGGTTTGCGATAAAGTTAGGTGTATCTTTACACTCAACCACGCCTTTACCAAGTGTATCTTCAGCAAACGCTTTCACAAATGACAGTACGTCTGGATTTGTTTTCTCTGTTGGAATCACTTCTAATAGCTTTAAGTAGCGCGGCGGGTTAAAGAAGTGCGTTCCAAGGAAATGTGCTTGGAAATCTTCTGAACGGCCTTCTGCCATTGCTTCAATGGAGATTCCGGATGTATTAGAAGTGACGATTGTACCAGGTGTACGAACCGCATCCACTTTTTCAAATAACTGACGTTTAATATCTAAGTTTTCAACGACTACTTCAATAATCCAATCAACTTCGCTAAGACGCGCTAGGTCATCTTCTAAGTTCCCTGGCTCAATGTATGTAGCAAGTGATTTAGTTGCAAGCGGAGCTGGTTTTTGTTTAGCCAGACGCTTAATTGACTCTGTACTGATACGATTACGAACGGCTTTGCTCTCAAGCGTTAAGCCCTTTGCTTCCTCTTGTGGTGTTAACTCTCTTGGAACAATGTCTAATAATAATGATGGGATTCCGATATTTGCAAGGTGAGCAGCAATTCCAGAGCCCATAACTCCCGATCCAATGACAGCTGCTTTTTTAATTTGTCTACCCATTGTTCTCCCCCTTAATCGTTAGTTCTGATTGATCCATTAGGATAAATGATTTGTCCAAGCCTTACCTTATATATGATTGCTGTTGATTTCATATGCAGGAAACCTACCGAATGAATACTCATTCATTATTTCCTCAAAAAAAAGGCAACGAGCAATTTGTCGTAACTTCTATCTTTATAATAAATGAATTGTCGTTCAGTTGCAATACATAATTCTGAAAATTATCATCTTTCTTATTGTTTGATCAAATATTATTAATTAAATGTTTGTTTAATGCCTTTTCATTTACTTCTCTACCCCTCGTATTTCCATTGTTTTGTAAACTGCCCTAGTTGTTCATAGCATATATCTCGCCCTGTTCCCTAACACTAAAGCTGTATCAAAAAGCTTGGTACGTAAGATGTTCTATGATAAAAAGGAGGTTTTCCTTATGCAACAACAACCAACACCACAACAGCAAGCTATGCAACAAGGAAACATGTCTCAATCACAAACGGGGCAAATGCAGTATCCTGAACCGCCGCAAGTGATTACAACAAAAGACTCTCTATATTTAAATGATATGCTTTCGTGGAATTTACTTGCCGCAAAAAAAGCCCATTTTTTTGCTGAGCAATGTCAGGACCAAGAGATTAAGCAAGCACTTGAGAAAGCTGGTATGATGCATCAGCAGCACTATGAGAAAATTTTAACGCATTTGCAGCCGACTCAAGCTCAATCAACTATTCCAATGCAGTAAGCTTTAGCATCAGTTAATTAGCATTAAGTTAATTAGGAGGAATCTCATATGAATCAACAGCAACAACAACAGCAAAACAAAATTAAAAATCCAGAGCTTCAAGTTCCTAAAAATACGCAAATGTCTGAGCGTGATTTCATTAACGATCAGCTTGCAACAGAAAAATACATGACGTCTTCTTACAGCATTGCTTTAAACGAAGCAAGCCACGCTGCTTTGTATCAGGACTTAGCCGGCATTTGCCAGCAAACGCAAGACTGTCAGCGCGATTTGTATAATGTGATGTTCCGAAAAGGATTCTATGCGCTAGAAGCTGCTGAAGCACAGAAAATGCAGCAAAGCTATCAACAATTCCAAGGCTACACAAACCAGCTTCCTTATGGAAATGGCAGCGGCAATCCTTCGATGAACTAAAAAAATAGAGCTGCCTTATAGCGGGCAGCTCATTTTTATTGGAATAACACAATTCCTCAGTGAAGCGATACAATTATGCTTTCAATTGACTCATTTTTCTTTGGAATGGGCGCAATTACAATGAATTGACGCAATTTAGTCATTAAGCGACGCAATCACTCGATGAACAAACGCAATCAGCTCACTTACTGACACATAAACGTCCAGAAATCATCCAATTAACTGCTTCCTCACCCTGCACCCGCATCTCATACAAAGCCGCTTATTATGCTTCTAATTGTTCTTTAATCTGAGTTACCAGCGGGTGGTCTGCAGATAATGAAGTCACTTTAGTAATCGTTTCTTCTAAGCCTTTTTCCTTCAGCATGCTCTGAATCTTAACGCTCTCTTCATCTGAAGGAACATCAAATTGAAATGCTGCGGCTGCCACTTTAACCAGATGAGGCGCCTTAATCCCACGATTATAAAGCTGCACAAGCGGCCCAATCAGCCTGTCAGAAGCACTTAGCTTTCGTAGGGGATTTCTTCCAACTCGCTCAACAGGATCTGACAGATGTACATTTTCAAATCGGCTGATGATTTTTTCGCGGTATTCCTTTAGTTCTGCACCATCAAATTGATACTTCTCTTCTAAGAGACGGCTCGTTTCTTTCAATACTTCCTCTAGTTCCTTACGAATCGATTGATCTGCCACCGCCTCTGCAATCGAAGGAATTCCTTTTGCAAATCCTACATACGCCAGGCAGGCATGGCCGGTATTCACTGTATACAGCTTTCGCTCAATATAAGGATTGAGTTCTTCTACATAGTTCACCCCTTGAAGACGCTCTCCTGTCTTCATGCCTTTTGCAGCCACAACCCATTCAAAGAAAGGCTCTACAAGTACATTTAATCCGTCTTTCGTTTGATTAGGAACAATTCGGTCTACAGCGGCATCGGGGAATCCAACGTTCGCTAAGATTGCTTCTTTTGCTTTATTGTCTTTCATCTCATCTAAGACATGTCCTTTTAACGTCGTTGATGCACCAATAGCATTCTCACACGCAATGACATCGACTGCACCAGCTCCTGCTTCCACTCGCTTTAGTAACCCTTTTGCAAGAATCGGTGCGATCATAGGAAGAATATTAACTCCAGCAGACACCGTAATTAAATCAGCTTTTGCTAACATATCTATGACCTCATCTGCTTGGGTTTGACTGTTCAACCCGTAAACATTTTTGATAAGGACCGTTTCTTCTTTTTCCTGAGCTAAACGAATGTAATACGATTTTTGCTCGTTTAACTGGTCAATTAAAGGCTGGGCGACATCAACAAAGCAAATGTCATAGCCATTTTTATGGAGTACTTCTCCAATAAAGCCTCGTCCAATATTTCCTGCTCCAAAGTGTACAGCAAGCATATTACTCAACCTCGTTGAAGAAGCTCATTAATTCTTCTTTTGAACCTGCATTTAAAATCTGCTGTAGTGTATCCTCTTCAGAGCATGTGATTGCAATATTTGATAGGATTGATAAGTGTTCATCCCCTTTACCTGCAATACCAATGACAAGCTTTACTTCGTTTCCATCCCAATCAATCGGCTGGTCTAGGAGCATAATCGTAATACCTGATTCGATCACTTCTTTTTTCGCATCTTCTGTTCCGTGCGGGATCGCTAAGAAGTTCCCCATATAAGTTGATGTCAGCTCCTCACGCTCCATCATTTTGTTTACATACTCTGCGTTGACATAGCCATTTTTATGAAGAAGCCCTCCCACAGTCTGAATCGCATCCTCCTTCGATTGCACATTCTCACCGTGTAAAATATTCTCTAGTTGTAATACTGCTTTAGCCATGTTTTATACACTCCTATTTTTGTAATTTAGTAATTAAATACTCTTTCAGCTTTTTCTCAAGCAAGGTAAAAATCTCTTGCTCATCCCCCGTTTCAAATTGACGGATGGATTCGCTGCTTTCTATGACAAGAGCACTAATGAAACTCATTAATTCAAGCCCTTCTCTATTCCATTCCAACGGGGCGAGCATCAATAAAATCCGTTTCACTTCAGTGTCTTCATTGTCCATTCCACGTAAAAGCATCGATTCTTCTAGCTCATGTACAGTAAACGTCGCAATGTCTACGGCATCACTTCGGGTGTGGAATAGAGCAAGCGTTGTTCCTGGAATGGCAAGGCCTCCTAGTTCTTCCCTTTTCATTAACGCATCTGCAACTAATTCGCTATTACGAACAAGTGAGCTGTCCTCCTGGTCTTTCGCTAATTGAATGATTAACTCATTCAGTGACTCACACACAGGCCAACTCTTTAATTTGAAATGAGATAACACTGAATTAATCAAGGAACTGAGCTGCTCGATATAACCGAGTTCACTCAAAACCGTTTCTTTCGCCCATTTGTCATCAGAAGCGCTCTCAGCATCTATTTGATGTTCCATCTGGCTTACCTCTTTAGCGTCAGCAGCCTGTTCTTTCGTCTTATTGTTTGTATTCCAATTGTATGAATGGATATACTGACGGATCCGGTCCACTTCTTTTTTAGATAAAAATGGATTAACGAGAAAATAAGGATCAATTGACATTAAGGGAACCGTTGAGATAACCACTGTATGGTCAGGAATCTGATCCTGGGTAATATCAAATGCTGACATATGCGTAATCCCCTGAATTTCCGGGATCTCTTTTTCAAGCCTTGTTGCTAAAAGCTTAGATGTCCCAATGCCGCTTGAACAAATGACAATCGCTTTTATCACAGCTTTCTTTTTTGATCGTTCGATGGCTGACCCAAAATGCATCACAAGATACCCAATCTCTTCATCTGGAAATGACCACGTCGGAAAAATTTCGACTACACATTCTTTGATCGTATTAAATAAAGGCGCGTAACCTTCTTTAATAGCAGGAAGCATCGAATTATAAATTTTCATTCCTTGCTCCATACGAAACAATGCAGGTTTTAAATGGCTGATCAACCCTTCTAACAATGAGTGATCATTGGTTAACGCGACTCCTGTGCGAACACCAACTGCTTCGATTAATTTCTTCGCCCGCATCGCAATATCAAGTGACGTTTCCTGAAAAAAGAAGCTGCCATCATCCCCTTGCTTAGCTCCGAGTAAATGCATTGCTACATAAGCGACCTCTATTTGAGGAATATCGATGGAAAAGGTTTCTTCGAGCTTTTTAACTAACCGTTTAGCTGCTTCATATTCCTTTGTTTTTAATACTTTTTCAAATCCCTCGGAATGCTTTTCAATTTTCTCGCCACGCTTGATACGATCAACTGCTAAGCTTAAATGAACAGCTAAACCAACATAGGAGACATCTGCAATCGGCTCCCCATCTCTCCGAAGCTCATGCAGCGTTTCCAGCACTTTTAAAATGACGTTTAGATCAATTAAATAAAGAAGCTTTTCAGACGCTTGTTCCCCAAGTTCACTTTTTAAGCGGTAAGACTCCAGGATAGACACCAGCTCTTCCTCGCTCACTTTGTCTGTAATCAACCGTCTGAGCGCCATTCGTTTTTTAGGTTCATCCCCTTGTATTTCAATCCCGTAACTGCGCTTGCGCACCATTTCAAGATCAAATGACTGCAGCCAATCATTGATTTTATTTAAATCATTGCTGATCGTAGCAATCGTTACACCAATTTCTTTGGCTAACGTAAACAGCTTCACCGGCTCTCGTTCTTGCAGGAGAATAGATAGGAGCAGCTGCTGCCGCTCCCAAGGTGTATACTCATTAGGCTCAGATTCTGTAATGAGCTCTTTTAACTCTATCTTTTTAGTATCTCTTCCGGTGAGCTTTAACCCAACACCCGACTGCCTTTCTAACGTCAGTTCATATTGAGTTAACATCTGCTCAATCCCTTGTATATCTCGATGGATCGTTCGTGTGCTGACATTTAACCGGTCGGCTATTTCCTTAATCGTGATGCCTTGTTCGGCTTCGATTAAATACTGAATGATATGTCTTTCCCTTGCTGACAAATACATTGAATCACCCCCGTTCATCCGGCGAGTTTTTTATTCGTCACCCTTTAATTCATTGACAATCTCATCGTACTTTGCACCATTCATAAAGTTTTCAACGGAAATATGCGTTTTATTCGGCTGCTTTTGTTTTGCGCGATCCGTTAAATCTTTATGAGTAATAATTAAATCAGCATCATCTGGAATCTGATTAATTGCTTTATTTGTTACTTCAATTGATAGCCCTGCTTTGTTCACTTTATTTCGCAAGATCGAGGCTCCCATCGCACTCGATCCCATACCGGCATCACATGCAAAGATGATCTTATTAATCTTGCTGCGGTCAAGTTTTCCTGCTTGATCAGCAGTTGTTGTTACTTCTTCTGTTGTTTCAGATGTTGATTCAGCTGTTAAAGCGCCGCTGACACTGCTTTTCTTGCCCTTCATATCTTCCATTTTTGACGTTGCTTCTTCTAAGCCATCTTCGTCATCTTTTGAACTTTTTAAAATAAGAGATGCGACAGCAAACGAAACAGCTGTTGCCACAATGACACCTAACAGCACTCCTAAATGATCCCCGCGAGGCGTCATCAGCATGTAAGCAATAATACTTCCCGGTGATGGTACGGCTACTAATCCTACGTTAAACAACATGAATGTGAATACACCGCTCGCACCGCCGGCAATGGCTGCTAATAAAAGCATCGGCTTCATTAAGATGTACGGGAAGTAGATTTCGTGAATCCCCCCAAAGAAGTGAATCACTGCCGCTCCACCAGAAGAATACTTCGCTGCTCCTCTTCCAAACACTAAGAAGGCAAGTAAAATCCCAAGACCAGGACCAGGGTTAGACTCTAGCATAAATAGAATTGACTTCCCTGTTTCTGTGGCTTCTTGAATACCTAATGGCCCAAGGATACCGTGGTTAATGGCATTGTTTAAAAATAATACTTTCGCTGGTTCAACAAAAATACTCGCAATCGGGAGCATTCCAGCATCTACAATGACACGTACACCTGCTGCTAAAATACCATTAAAGGCTAAGACAATTGGACCTACCCCAAGATAAGCAAGCAGTGTGAGAAATAACCCGACAAATCCAGCCGTAAAGTTATTGACCAGCATTTCAAATCCAGAGCGTACTTTTCCTTCAAATAATTGATCGACCTTCTTAATCGCATATCCGCCAAGCGGCCCCATAATCATCGCACCGATAAACATCGGAATATCTGCACCGACGATCACACCCATGGCAGCTGTTGCTCCGACTACCCCTCCACGTGCGTCATAGACCATCTTACCCCCTGTAAACGCAATCAATAATGGAAGTAAATATATAATCATTGGATCAACCAGCTGAACTAAATTTTCATTAGGCATCCATCCGGTTTCTATAAATAGGGCTGTAATAATCCCCCAAGCAATAAATGCTCCTATATTAGGCATAATCATGCCGCTTAAATAACTGCCAAATCGCTGAATCTTTGCTTTTACACCAGCGTTTTTACTTTGTTCGTTTGGCATGTTCATTCCTCCCCCAAAAAGTAATAAATCTTATACTCTAATAGTAAAGCGCTCTCATAGGCTTCTCAACACTATCTAAATGCAATTTCGTCAATGTCCTTAGTGACAAAATTAAAAACATCTTTTGGAAAACACCATCAGTATTATTTATTTAATCTTATTATTGACAAATATTTGTAACCGTAATATGGTTAGTTACATAAGTAATGAACCAAGGAGGTAATGATGGAGCGATTCGATGACTCACGGCCCATCTTTTTGCAAATTGCTGAAAAGATCGCTGATAACATTATCCATGATGAACTAGCAGAAGGCGCTCAAGTTCCTTCTACAAATCAATTTGCTAAACATTATCAAATTAATCCTGCCACAGCCGCAAAAGGGATCAATCTTTTAGTAGAGCAAGGAATATTATTTAAACGAAGGGGTGTAGGTATGTTTGTTGCAGAAGGTGCCAGAGAGAAACTGCTTGAGGAACGCAGGCAAAAGTTCAGTAATGACTTTATTACCCCGCTGCTTCATGAGGCAGCAAAACTCCAGTTATCAAAAGAGGCTATTATTGAGATGATCAACAAGGGAGGAAAATAAATGAACACGAATATCGTATTAAATGACGTGTCTAAGAGAATAAAGAAAGAAACCATCATTGACTCTATTTCATGTACGTTTGAAGAGAACCGGATTTATGGACTGCTTGGTCGAAATGGTGCAGGGAAAACAACATTGATGAAATTGATGACTGGTAAGTCCCTTCCTTCCGCGGGCTCCATCCTTATTGACGGGGAGACACCATTTGATAACCCTGCTATTCAATCAAAAATCTGTTTTATAAAAGAGAGCGGTAATTTTAAGGCTGCGATGAAAGTGAAAGATGTATTGAAGATTGCTCCGGCATACTTTCCAATGCTTGACCAGGATGCCGCTATGGAGTACCTGAACATCTTTAATCTGCCTTTAGAGAAGAAAGTATCTCAATTATCAAAAGGTATGACTTCAGCTCTTGGAATTTCTATCGGTATTGCCAGCAGAGCCCCTCTCACAATCTTTGATGAACCGTATATCGGTATGGATGCAGCAGCAAGACAAACCTTCTATGATTTGCTGCTCGATGATTACACTACTCACCCAAGAACAATCATACTCTCCACTCACTTAATTGATGAAGTGAGCAATTTATTTCAAGATATCTACCTAATCAATCATGGACGGCTTGCTTTATCAGAAAGCGTAGAGGAATTAAAGGAAAAGACGTATGTCCTGCGTGGATCTAGAGAAGCAATCGCCCCGCTGCTTAGTGAGGTTAAACTATTGAGTGAGTCGTCTTTTATCGGCGAATACTCGGCCACTGTATATGACCCTGATCTAGTGCTTGACGCGCTGCCTCCATCGATCGAGAAAAAGAGACTGACTCTGCAGCAATCTATGGTCATGCTTACGGACGAAAAAAAGGAGGCAAAAATATGAGCCAATTTACTGCACAAAGCACGATGATCATGTCTGATTTAAAAAAGAGCTTCATCACCTTCTGGGCGATTTTGACAGGGTTTGTTCTCTTCTTCCTTTTACTCGTATTATTTCTTGGAATACCTAATATGATTGTGATGACAAATGCTCCAATGTATGTGTTCCTTGCTATTTTTGGCTACAGATTATTAAGCGCTGGTGATTTTGAACATGCGATTCACTTAGGAACGACAAGAAAGGCATTTGTTTTCAATGTGACGATTTTCACTTTGCTGCTTAGTCTTGTATTCTCTCTCATTAATCAACTCTACATTTTCTTTATCGATGTAATTCAATCGTTTCTTATTCAAAGTGAAATTACGTTTTTCACGTGGGATTCCGTTCTTTCTTCCGGTAATGAATTTTGGGTAAATCTAGTGGCTGATGGATTAATTATGAGTATGCTTGGAATGCTTTTATTCTTCCTTGCCTCCTTGCAAGTGAGGTTTGGTCAATGGGCTATGCTGTCTGTTGTAGCAGCTTCCGTGCTCTTATTATTTATCCCGGCGATTCATACACCAATCATTGATTGGATGATCACTTTACCAAACAGCGGTACGTTTATAACAGAATTTCTTGTTATGCTTGCACTAACTTTTGTTCTAGGAGTCATAAGCTATTTCAGTCTATCAAAAGCTTCCATCTAAAAACTTTTCCATATCAAAGACGATTCTCCATCATAGGAGGATCGTCTTATTTTCGGTTAAAATGTTTAGGATCTTTCTATATGGGAACAGACTACTGTACACCAAAATTTGGATCAGGAGGTTTTATAAAATGAACGAAAACAAAATTGAGAGTGAAGTTCAACAATCTATTCCTGAAGAAAAAGAAGAGATCCTGCAAAACTTTGAGCAGTTTAAGGATTACTTAGGTGACAAAGTAGCAAAAGGTGAAAAATTAGGCATGAGCGAAGAGACACTGGCAAAGTATGCTGAAAAAGTCGGCGATTACCTCGCTGCAAAAGAAGACCCTAGAAACCGTGAAGAAAAGCTTCTTCAAGAGCTATGGCAATTAGGTGATCAAGAACAGCGTCATCATCTAGCACATATGCTTGTACGATTGGCACAATCTACAAACTAATAAAAAGGCTGTCCTCTAGCGGGCAGCCTTTTTAGTTTGACTTTAGACAATGCCCTAAATAAAGTCAATGAATTTCCTCATTCACTCGACACAATCCCACCAAATATTCCCTATCCAAAAGGATAATAGATGCGTATAATTAGGTAGAAATCACTACAGTACGGATGTGAAAATTTTGATCCAATCAATTCTAGCTAATATTTCAATTCTATTATTTATGCACCTCTGTATTCAGAGCCTCTATTTTAAAGAGAAAAATATAACTGAACT
The DNA here is from genome assembly GCF_029094545.1 of Alkalihalophilus pseudofirmus. NCBI lineage: Bacteria > Bacillati > Bacillota > Bacilli > Caryophanales > Bacillaceae > Alkalihalophilus > Alkalihalophilus pseudofirmus. The sequence goes on from NZ_CP117835.1 coordinate 3,510,549, forward strand.
CAAGTTTGAAAAATCATTTATGCATGTCTTGATTATTTCAAGTGCAATCATTGCAATGTTTTATATGCCAATTTTTATTGATGAGTTCAGGTTTGATTTGCGTACGATTCCAATAACGATTTTAGCAATCCTGCATGGACCTTTGCTCGCTATTCCAACGCTGATCATCACATCTATTTGGCGCTTCGCAGTTATAGGAGGACCCGGGGCTGTGCCTGGGGTTATTTTCGGATTAATGATTCCGACGTTTATCGCATTAGGAGTGTTTCACCTAAAAAAAGCGCCTTTAACGTATATGAAAGGCTTCTTCTTATACACTTTATTTTGGTTAATTTGTGATCTGCCGATTATTTTCTTTGTTCCAAACGGTCTTGAAGCATTTCAGGATTTTTGGCTCATCCGCTTCGTTTCATTTCATTTAGGCGCATTTACGTTGTTTTACTTTATTACACTTAGCTACCGAAATCTTGAGCTTATGGATAAGCTTAAACATTATGCCGATCATGACCCTTTGACAGGTCTTTATAATGTAAGGAAGTTTTCTGAGATGATTCGCGAGAAAAAGTCGGCAGGCTCTTCATATATTGCGATGCTCGATATTGACCATTTTAAAAGTATTAACGATTCGAATGGACACCCAAGCGGTGATAAAGTGTTAAAAGACCTTGCTTCAATTCTTACGTTATATTCATCAAACCATTTGCTTTGTGCAAGGTATGGCGGAGAAGAATTTATTCTGTGTATCGAAGCTTCTTCTATTAGAGATGCCTATGTGGCCGCAGATCTTATTAGAGAGAAAGTAGAGTCTTTTCCTTTTCAGAACATTGAAGGGGAGAAAATCGGCAGGGTAACCATCTCGGTCGGTATAGCCCGCCTAGAGGCTCCTGATCAGTTAAATGAAGCTATTGAAGCTGCAGATAGACAGCTTTATACTGCTAAAACAGAAGGACGAAACCGGGTAAACATTAAAAAAGGACATTCTCATACTGCGAGCAGTTAACCGCATATTTCTATGATGATCTGCACACCCTAACCTTCAGTTAAAGGAGGGGTATAGATGAACTCACTACGCGCACAAGAGATTGCCGCATCACCAGTTATGGCTAACGTCATGTACAACGAACAGGCTGTGTATATTCAACATGTGGATGAAGGCGCACAAATGGCTAGAATTTATCCGCTGAACGAGCCGAATAATGAGCAGGACGTACCATTATCACAGCTGGTAGAGCAGTAAGAACTGATAGCAAGCCGCCTATCATTAGGTGTTATCTCGGCTCCTAGGCACTCGTTTCCTGCGGGCAGCCTCGGAGTCTTTTATCAATAGAGTGAGAATATAGTTAAACAATTTCATCATTAAAAACACCTGTTCATTGATCTTTGCAAACGAAGCCCTAGACACCAGCTTTTTTTACGTTGAACTGAATTATAACAAAATCAATCCACTTGAGAATTACCAAAGCAATAACTTAGCGGATGAAATTACGTAGACTTCTGCAGGGACTAGAGCAGGGGTGAGATCCCACAGGGCAAAGCCCGAGGAAGCTCACTAGCTCCCCGCGAAAAGCGAAGTATATGTCAGGAGCGGCGAGCTTAGTATGCATAGAAAATATTTCAAATAAGAAAACCATAGGGAGATTTTAGTCTCCCTATGGTTTTCTTATTATTCATCTGTTTGCTTTTTTTTCAAATACTCCGCACGTATTTTTTCGAGTCGCTTTTTTTTATCCAATTTAGCAGGCTTCTGCTTTTCATGAAACTTTGTTACAGCTGCCTTACCTTTGGCATCCAATTGATATTTCCCCACTTTGTTCACCTACTTTTCTTGTCTTCAAAGAGAATCTATTTTAACAAATATACTATACCTTATTTTACTGAGTAAACCTTATTACTTTATCATGTACCGCTGTCTTTGTATATATTAATAACAGCAATAAAAAGACATGGCCATGAAGTATGCTTATTCACAGAAAAAAGACGACATTTCATTTAAATAAAAGAGTCGTCTTCTTCTTCGTTGCTCTATATATTACTAACTTGCTGGCCGTTCTGCTTCGTCCATCCATTCGTCTCCTTCAACCACGCGGGAAACAAGCATACTAGATACGGCATCCCCTGAAGCATTAACCATCGTTGCAGGCGGATCAACCAACGTACCGAGAATTGCTAAAATAGGGAGAGCCTCCATCGGAAAACCATACATCGTAATGATCAGCATTTCCCCTATAAATCCACCGCCAGGCACCCCGCTCATCACAGTCCCTACTAACAGAGAGATACCAATCGCAATAGCGAACGTTTGAAAGCTTAGAAAATCCATTTGAAAAATCCCAAACAAGAAAGCAATTTTTAAGATGGCCGCCAAGGCTGAGCCATCCATATGAATCGAAGCACCAAGCGGAATCACCACATCCCGTACATCTTTATGTACACCCATCTTTTCTGTCGCTTGCAAGTTGGCTGGAATGGTCGCTACACTGCTTCCCGTCGATAAAGCGGTCACTGCTGGTGTTAAAATATTTTTCCAAAACACCTTGACTCCGGGCTTCCCTCCGGCAATAAAAGCATATAACGTAAAGCCAATCAGGAAATAGAGAATCGCAACCGGGTAATAGACGATCATTGCTTTTGCATAGCTTCCTAAAAGTTCTGGCCCGAATACCCCTACTAATGAAGCGAAATAAGCGCCGAGACCAATTGGAGCATAATACATAATAATGCCGACAAGCTTGCGCATCACTTGAGCGCCGCTATTTAAAAATTGTGCAAAAATACGTCCCTCGCTTCCGGCGAGATTCGTTGCAAACCCTACTAATACACTCATAATAATCAAAGCGAGCATACTCGTTCTTGAGAAAATATCAACGAAATCAGGAACAGTCACAGCTTGGACAATTTGAGCACCTAGACTAAGTGACTCATCGATTTCTTCTGGGGTTTCAAATTGAATTGACACACCAGCAGCTGGCGGCGATAGAGTGACCGCTGCAATCATGACGATCGAGGAGATAATGCCCGTTACAATAAAGACAACCATCATCCACGTCATAATTTTGCCAAGCCTCTTTAAGTTTGACATATTGGCAATCACCGCACTAATCGAGAAAAAGACGAGCGGTACAACAATCGTGAACATGAGATTTAAGAAGATATCGCCTAAAGGCTTCAACACTTCTGCTCGTTCACCTAATAAAATACCTAAAATACTACCTATAATAATGGCTGCTATTAAAAATAAAGGAAAACGATATGCTTTCAATCTAGTCAGCTCCTTTCCTATTTATAGTAAGTCATTTCTTTCCAAATGAATAGATCCATAAGTCTCGAGAAGATCATTACTCATAAAAAAAGAACTCTGCCGGAGTAAGGCTAGTTCTTGACCCTACCATCCTTCTGACGTACCTTACAATTCCTGCATAGATTAGAATAGCTTTCATACTTTCTGCACCATACTACTATATGGGAATGACGAAAAGATGAGGAGTGTAGTATATGAAAGCTGTGACGTATCAAGGAAATCACTCAGTTGAAGTAAGTGAAGTGCCCGATGCAAAGCTTGAAAAACGAGATGATGTGATCGTTCGTATCACCTCGACAGCTATTTGCGGGTCTGACCTTCACTTGTATCAAGGAAATATGCCTTTGCCAAAAGGATATATCATCGGTCATGAACCGATGGGAATCGTAGAAGAAGTAGGACCTGATGTCGAGCGAGTCAAAAAAGGAGACCGCGTCGTTATTCCATTCAATGTTTCCTGTGGTGAATGTATGTATTGCCAGCATGATTTGACCAGTCAATGTGATAATTCTAATCCTCACTATGATTCCGGCGGATATTTTGGATACACGGAAAAGTTCGGAAACCATCCCGGAGGTCAGGCAGAATATTTAAAAGTTCCTTTTGGAAATTACACACCGTTTGTGATTCCTGAATCATGCGAACTTGAAGATGAATCATTGCTGTTTTTAAGTGATGTGCTCCCGACTGCCTATTGGAGTGTAGTCCATTCTGGGGTTAAAAAGGGTGATACCGTTATTGTACTCGGTTGTGGGCCGGTTGGTTTAATGACCCAAAAATTTGCTTGGATGCACGGAGCTAAAAGAGTGATTGCTGTGGATTATCTCGATTACCGCTTAAGACGAGCAAAAGCATTAAATAACGTAGAAGTATTTGACTTCGCTGCGTTTGAAGATATGGGTGAATATTTAAAAGAAATTACTAAAGGCGGAGCGGATGTTGTCATTGATTGTGTGGGGATGGACGGTAAAAAATCGCCGATTGAGTTTATTGAACAGAAATTAAAACTGCAAGGCGGGACACTCGGTCCTATTCAAATAGCCACTAAAGCTGTTCGGAAAGCAGGCACTGTTCAGATCACAGGGGTATATGGGAGTCTCTATAACCAATTCCCTTTAGGGGCTTTTTTCACAAGGAATATCACTTTAAAAATGGGACAGGCTCCTGTTATACCGTTTATGCCTCTTTTATTAGATAAAATAACTAATAAAGAGTTTGACCCAAAGGAGATCATTACTCATAAACTCCCTCTAAATGAGGCGAAGAAAGGATATGAAATCTTTAATAACCATGAAGATGACTGTATTAAAGTTGTTTTAAAGCCATAATAAAAAAGCTGCACCTTACATGTTGCAACATGCAAGGTGCAGTTCGTTTTTATGATGAGCGTTTTGCCATCTGAGCTTCTGTTTGAAGGTCTACTGGAATAACGGCATCTGTTAGCTCTTTGTCTAACTCATTGCGGTAGGTGTTTAATTCCTCTTTAGACCAGCCAAGTTCAGACTTCATATAAGCCAGAACCGGCTCTTTCCATGTGCGGACCCACTGAATATCAAAGAATAGAGCCCCTGTGCGGCGAATAAAGAAATCTACAGGCTTCACTGTCATCTCATCATTCATTGCATATTTTAATTTCACATATACATAAAGGCTAAGCTTTGTCTCTTCTTCACTCTTATAATCTTTAGCATAAGAGAAGAGTTTATCAACATTAGAGCCATACATGCCAGCAAGCTTTTTACCTTCCTCGTACGTAAAGCCATATCCTGTTGCTTCTTCTGCTTTTTTAGCAATGAATGGCTCTAGACCAATAGATCCGCCTACATCTCCGCCTGAAATCGGGAATTTCTTTGTCCCACACGTACTGAACACTTTATATTGATCTTCTTTAAAGCGTCTGGCAATTAAATTTACAACAGACTCAGCCATTTTACGGTAGCCTGTTAATTTACCGCCAGCCATCGTAAGAAGACCGCTCTCCCCTTCCCAAATCTCATCTTTACGAGAGATTTCAGATGGATCTTTTCCTTTTTCATAAATAAGCGGACGAACCCCTGCCCAGCTTGACTCTACATCCTCTTTTGTGACAGTCACATCCGGGAACATGTAGTGGATAGCGTTTAAAATATACTCACGATCCTCAGAAGTCATCTTAGGGCTTGCCGTTTCTTGATCAAAGAACGTATCGGTTGTTCCGACATATGTTTTTCCATCACGAGGAATCGCAAACACCATGCGGCCGTCCGGAGTATCAAAGTAAATCGCTTGGCGCAGCGGGAACACCGATTGATCAATCACTAAGTGAACCCCTTTTGTTAGACGCAGCTGCTTATTGGTTTCAGAGTAATCCTTTTTAATAATCTGATCGACCCAAGGACCTGCTGCATTAACTACTTTTCTCGCATTAATTTGATACGTGTTTTCTGTCAGACGATCAGAGACGACAGCACCAGATACTTTCTTATTTTCATCATATAAGAAGTCTTCTGCTTTCGTGTAGTTAATAATATCTGCACCATGCTCAGCTGCTGCTTTAATAACCTCAATTGTCAGGCGTGCATCATCTGTTCTGTACTCTACATAATAACCGCCGCCTGTTAAGCCGTCCTTTTTCACAAGCGGTTCTCTGTTTGCTGTTTCTTCAGCTGAGAGCATTTTTCTGCGCTCAGACTTCTTAACTCCAGCTAGCATGTCGTATACAAACAACCCAAGGGAAGCACTGTTCTTTCCGAATGTTCCGCCCTTATGCATCGGCAGCATCATCCATTCAGGTGTTGTTACATGCGGTCCATTTTCATAAACGATCGCACGTTCTTTACCAACTTCAGCTACCATCCCGACTTGGAATTGCTTTAAATAACGCAGACCGCCGTGAACGAGTTTTGTTGAACGGCTAGATGTACCTGCCGCAAAATCCTGCATTTCCACAAGGGCTACTTTCATTCCACGCAGGGCTGCATCTAGAGCGATTCCTGCTCCAGTAATACCCCCGCCGATAATTAATACATCATATTGCTCTTTTTCCATTTGTTTAAATTGATCTGATCTAGTCCGTGCTGAGAAATGTGTGCTCATGATCCTCACAACCTCCACTTATATTTTTGTATACAAAAAAGACACCGAGAAACGACAACAAGCATAATAACAAGTTCGTTATTACGCGCATTGGTTCTCCGTGTCTCCTACCGTCTATTAACTTAACTTCATCATAACATAGTTTTATCTGTTTGGATAGCAAGAAGCTTTTGGGAAAAAGAGACTGTGGCTAAACCAACTTGAAAATCACGTATGCTAGAGGAGAATTGCCGCTCTTAAACTATACTCCTATGAGTTAGTGCTTTTTTCGGGGAGTTAGAGGAAGTTCGTCATGTCACCCTTAAGTTCATAGAAAAACAATAAATGCAGTGTAGGCTCAACGCTCCTGAAATATACTGCGCTTTCCGCGTGAAGCTGCTGAGCCTCCTCGGGCTATAGCCCTGTGGGGTCTCAGCCCAGCTTTACATCACGCAGGAGTCTCCGTATATTTCATCCGCTAAGTTATTGCTTTATTGCTTTATGTAGTTATTATGTGGATCGATTTAGTCAGGTTCAGTTCAAATTATTAACCGGGCCTTTGTTTACTAAAGTCATTTAGCAGCGAACAAAAGTCGATGAGGGACCACTACACTACCTCCTCGCTCTGTTGATTGGAGCGGAAGGGACTCGACTCCTGCGGGATGTGCGTGGCCATGGGAGACCCCACAGGAGCGAAGCGACGAGGAGGCTTCCGGACCGCCCGCGGAAAGCGAGTCCCTGCAGCGGAGATCAACCACTACTGCAGGGAGGTGTTTTTAATAGCTTCAAGTGCGTGGCCATTATTTCTCCAACAAGAGCGGAGCGTTGCAGAAACTCCTGGGCCGCCCGCAGAAAGCGAGTCCTTGCAGCGGAAATCTACCACTACTGCAGGGAGGTGTTTTTAATAGCTTCAAGTGCGTGGCCATTATTTCTCCAACAAGAGCGGAGCGTTGCAGAAACTCCTGGGCCGCCCGCAGAAAGCGAGTCCTTGCAGCGGAAATCTACCATTATTAATAGGAGGGGCTGTTTCAGCTCCCTCCTTTTCATCTGCTTGATCTGTACTTTATCCGATCTTTAATCCTCTAACTCTAGATGTTCTTTTAGCTTAGTTGATAGGGATGCAAGCTCTTCTTCATCAGGAGAGAAATAATAAATACCGTCTTTCTTTATATCTTCTCCTTGTAATTCATGCTGTTCGATTTGATCAATAGCCACATTATAAGTGGAATAAATGTCCCATAGTTCTCCTAAAGAGAGATTCGTTAAAACATTATCTTCTACGACTTTTAGAATATCATTGAAATTAGTGAGTGAAGAAATACTCGACCCCTTTTCCATCACCGCTTCCATTACTTCACGCTGCCTTTCTTGGCGTCCGAAATCATCATCCGGATCTAAATGCCTCATACGAGCATAACCAAGCGCTTTTTCGCCATCAAGCTTAATCGTTCCTTCAGGGTAATGCATTTCATGAAAAGTAAACTCTTGATCATTTTCTACCTCGATACCCCCTACCGCATCGACGGTATCTTTAAAGCTTTCCATATTCACTTTCACATAGTAATCTACCGGCACATCTAAGAAATGCTCCACCGTATAAACAGCCGTTTCTCTGCCGCCTAAGGCATGCGCATGACTGATTTTATCTTTTGTTACATAACCTCTTATATCCACCAGCGTATCACGTGGAATACTGACCATCTGGATCGACTCCTGATTAGGATTAATCGTTAGAAGGATCATCGTATCGCTGCGCCCAAGATCTTCTCGACCTTCAAGTTCATCTACTCCCATTAATAAAACAGAAATAGGATCTCCTTCATCTAAGTTAAGTTCTTCGAGCCGCTTTTCAGACTTTGAACGATCCAAGTTTTCTTGAATACTGCCAAAAGCAGACGTCGCAGCACTCCACACATATCCACCCGCTCCAACTACAAGTACTAGAGCAGCCGTCATTAGAATAAGGATAATTTTTTTCATTTTATCTGACATGTCGACACCTCCATTCTAGCTTCAGCTTAAAAGACGTAAATGCCCAACAGCAGATTGAGCATTTACGATTTATTTCCTGATTTAATTCCCCATTGCGAGTTAAGCAGCAGGGCTTGTCTCTGACTTTGTTTCCGTTTGATAGTTTCGGCCTGTACGAGATACTTTGTTCCAATCAGTGTTGAAGAAGTACTCAATGGTCCCGTGCATAACAATGTACATCAGAGCAAATCGATAAACAAATACATCTAAGAGAATCGTTACAAATAAAGACGGGATATCTTTCCACCTAAATCTAAACCCGTGATAGCGATTCATAATGAGCGCAAAAATATCATAAACGACCCCGAAGATAAGCAGGAAGGTTAGATAGTACAGCACATAAGCTAGATACGATTCCGGCGGCGATATAATCGCGTTGGCAATAAAGAAGCCGGTCATAATAAAGGCTGAAACAATTCCGACTAAAAATGATTCGAAAATATAGAAGAAAGAAACAGCCTTCCTAAATAAGGTCTTTCTAAAGAAGGAGTGGAAATGAATCACACAATCAATATAAGCCTTCTGCCACCGTACACGCTGCTTGAAAAAGTCGGTCCATGTTTCAGGCATCTCGGTATATGAAATGGCCTCTTTTAAATGAATAACTTTCTTATTTATATGCTTTGCGATGTACTCATGCATTTTCAGCGTGATGTCAATATCCTCGCCAATCGTTGAACGGTACCCTCCTACTTCAAGCAATGCATCTTTTCTAAAAATCCCAAATGCCCCTGAAATAACCGCTAGCGCGTGAAAACGTGCTAATGATATTTTGGTTATATAGAAGGCTTTTAAGAAATCAAACATTTGCAAGCGGACAAGGAAGTTAGCGTGACGCAGCGATAAACGCTTGAGCGGGTTCTTTGTTTTCGTTTGCAGGACATGCACCATCCCTCCAGCAGCAACCACATCTTGATCTTCAAAAGCCTCATTTACTTTCGGCAAGGCATTTTCAGTTAAGACAGTATCGGCGTCTAATGATACGACGATGTCCTCTCCGGCATATTCAATCCCAGCATTCAGCGCATCCGCTTTTCCTCCATTTTCTTTATCAATAACGTAAATAAACGGATACAGTTCGGATTGATAGACACCCCTCACTCGTTTATGCGATAATTTTTGTAAAGGGTTTTTCGTACTCGGCTTAAGCTTTAAATACGTATTTAACAATGAAAACGTCTGGTCTTTCGAGCCGTCATTAATATAAATAACTTCCTTCTTTTGATAAGGCAAGGAGCTCATATTTTTTAATGAGGTTTCGATGATCCCTTGCTCGTTGTAACAAGGAACCAACACACTGATGCCTTTTTCTTCTTCAAGCTGCCTTCTAATACTCTCACCTTTTGATTTGAACCAAGGCAGAGAATGAAGTAAATGAAGTGCAGGAAAAATAATCCCTAATATAAAGAAGACAAAAAACAGCTTCTCAAAAAACTCACTCCATTTAAATAAATCCTTAGCGTCCCATAATCCGCTTCGTCTCAAATCAGCAATCCCCGTGATTGCCCCGTTGACTTTATTTAGCTCCAGTGCTTGAATACCGCCAAAATAGACGGCAAGCTGCCTGTTTTGAAACTGATAGCCCGCTCGTGCAATATCGCCTAATACGTCCTCAGGAAAGCCATCTTCTACATATAAGACATCATCTTCCCCGTAAAACCGTTTGGCATCCACTGCATCTTCAAGCGGCTCATCGAAATAGAGGTGCCTTGATAACACCTGGGCCATGACAGGAGGTATTCGGTTCCCTCCAGGCGTCCCAATTCCAATCACTCGCTCGTCCTCTACATAAATAGTAGGTGCCGATAAACTTCTTGAACGTTTATTGGGTGCATATGCGTTTGGAGAATTAGCGAACTCACTAAATTGCTCAGTAGAATTATTGATAAAAAAACCAGATGTATATTCACCAGAACCAAAGAAGTTGCTCAGAGTATCGGTCGCTGATACGACCATTCCATCAGGATCCACAACGACAAAATGTGTCGTATCTGTTTTTTCATCATGTTCTCTTTCTTCATCAAAGATCGTTTCTTCGGATGGTTCAGAAAGTGAAATTTGACTTGCTAGCTCTTTAATATGTTCGTCGCTTGTCAGCTCGTCCACATCAACATCAGCAAATTCCGGATCCCCCACTTTTGTAATCCGCTCGTTCTTTGTAATCTTTGAAATTTCATTCATAATATGAACAAATTCAAATTCATTGTCTTTCGTTTCCTCTATATTCATTTCTTCCGCGAGAAGCATAGACTGCACAACAGAAACCCCGGCAAGAGGAGCACTTGCAGAGTATAACGTTCCATTTTCAAGCTCACCTTTTACTGCTTCAGTTCTTTCTACTTCATATGCAGCTAACTCTTCAGCATCTATATAAGGAACTGCCGCTGTGAATTTCTCACCAATTTCCCCTGCATAAAAGGCTCTTGGCCCCATTTCCTGGATAGCCGATAATGTCTCTGCTAACTCTGGCTGCTTTAAGCTGTCTCCAGGCTCAATAGTCTGACCGTTTGGGAAGAAATGTGGAAGTTCTTCAACTGGCAGACGAGGTTTCGCAGCTTCAAGCCGTTCCCAAAGAAGATAGTCGACTTCAAACCCCTCTTCTGCAAGAGTAACCGCCGGTGAAATCAGATGTTCCATCGGTGTTAACCCAAGATCCTCATGAATCTCAGCAAGTCCTCTGACTTGTCCTGGGACGCCCGTTGATTGTTCATTCCATTCTTCATCAGATGTTGCACTTGCCCGGTAATCATACACAACCGGCTCTTCTTTCTCAGGTGGTAAAATAAGCATTTGACCGCCTCCGCCAATCCCAGATCCATATGGTTCAACTACACCTAACACATAGGAAACAGCAATTGCCGCATCAACAGCATTTCCTCCATTTTCTAGAACCTCCATCCCCGCTTCGACTGCAGCAGGGTGGGAAGCACTGACACCGTAATTATCGTATTTACTTTCTTTAGGTAATCCTTGTTCTTCAGCAGAAGCCGCATGCATTGGTATCAGACTGCTTAAGACAAGACTATTTATGATAAATAAAATAGCTGCTTTCTTTATAAACAAATAACCGTTCACCTCCGTCTTCCTATATAAAATACATTCGTATCCTATATCAATAAGACGGACCCTGCAATTGTGTGCTGAGCGGTGATAACGAGGTGGCGGCAGTCATTCTTAGTACTATTTCATTATCGTTCACTATGCTTTTTTCACCAAAAACAGAGATACACCCTAAATTAAATTAAGCACAATGATACCTTCATCTTTCGAATACCTAACATTAATCAAGACGTTTTGCACATGCATTCCCGTACTGAATTAGTTACTTCAAAACTAACCTAATTCGACTTATTCCTTTTTTACCGGCCTATCCTCCTCTTAAAATCCAATTTTTTTACAATTTAATTAAACGAAACTAACAGAGGGTCATCCACTATTGGCATGATGCCGCTTTAACTTTTGTTCCCGTATGAGCTAGGCATTATTTTTTTGGACAATTTTATAGGGGTTTTCATTTATTTTGGATGATTGGTATAAAAGCTGTAATCGGTTTCGAACAATGTTTAAACATTACGAGTGGAGGTATACGTAGAAAGAATACAATTCTAAGGAGGGCTTTTGATGTCACATGAGAAATATAAGTCAATGATAACGACGTTGCATGAATGCATGACTGCTTGTAACCATTGTTATGACTCTTGTTTAAAAGAAGATCACCTTGAGATGATGAGAGATTGTATTCGATTAGACCGAGAATGTGCCGACATATGCAGTTATTTTGAACAAGCTCTAGTTAGAGGCACACCTTATGTAAGTGAGCTCGCTGCCTTATGTGCAAAAATTTGCGAGGATTGTGGAAATGAGTGCAAAAAGCACGATCACGACCACTGCCAAAAATGTGCAGAAGCATGCTTTAAGTGCACGGAAGAGTGCAGAAAATTAGCAGCTTAGTATCTATGCAAAATGAGGCTGGGACTGTTGATATATCAACAAAAAATAGCGTACCAAATCATTGCAAATTGGTACGCTATTCTTATTCCTATTTTTATTCTCTATCTCAAAACGATGTTTTTATTATGAAAAAGCTTCTAAGCCAAAAACAAAATGAGCGACTAGAAACACGATAATCATTAATACAATTCCCACTACTAGTCCTGTGAACGGCTCTTTAATATCATTATTCATTGATTTCATCTCCTCTAATGTGTGAGTTGTTTATAACTTGTGAATAACATTAGAGTGAGCGAAAAAAGTACTTTGATATTTGATCGTCATGAGTAAACTTTTTTTCCTAAGTAAAGGAATAGATGATTTGAGATAAAACTGGAGATGAGCTGAAATACTGTCTGCACAAGCTGAGACATAAGCCTTTAAAACATAACCCGTATATTCAATGGTTGGTCCAGAGCTCAGTCCTCCCAGCTTCTCTAGCTCGTCTAGTTCATGAGTAATGTATGCAGGATGATCGTAATGATCTTCTGGTAAGAGTACATGGCTGTATGAACTCACAATGACTGACAACAAAAAACTAACGATAAGTAAGCCTTTACCCATCCTACACACACCTCCCCTACCTTATTTTTGATTCGACCTATTTTTGATTCGTCTCTGTGGATAATCGTACTATAATCTAGTTTTTTCCTTTTGTCTACTGAATATGTGAATAAGAAGTGGATAACGTCTGCTTCAAAAAATAGCAACACCTTCTGACCCTGAAAACATTTGGGAAACTCTTAAATATGTATCTTCAGTTAATGCGTTAAGAAGATGTTTTGTTTATGGAGATTACTTTATAAAGAAAGGAGCTGTATTAATGTTAGAAAAAAACTGAAGCTGCTTATTTAGCCGGAATTATTGATGGGGAAGGTACAATTTCTTTAACTAGAGCGCATTTGAAAGAAAATCGTAGACCTGTTATTTCTATACCGAGTAATGACAGGGAACTATTAGACTACATTAAGAACCTGGTTGGAGGTTACATTACATCAAAGAAAAACTACAAGCCTGGAACTCATAAAGATTCTTATGTTTTATCGGTCAAGAATAAAAGTATGGTTATGAGTATTCTAAGAGACATTATTCCCTATCTCAAAATAAAACAAAAGAAATTACGGGCTCAATTTATATTAGATCATTACGAAAACGTGACTTGTCGGAATGGTAAATACACTGATGAAAAATTAATATTAAAACGAAAATTCGAGCAAGATTTTTTCTCTTTATAACAAAACAACCCGATCACCTGGTGCAGTGATCGGGTTGACGGTATAAGTATGGTGGAGACGGTGGGACATGTAATTCCATGCTTTCGCAATGGCACTGACTATATCTTGAACTTGATCAACAAGTCCCTTGGCGTATTATGGAACATATATTTTATGCAATCTATTGCAGAATGCTCCATCCTAGTACTACCTTGTAGGCAGCCTATAAGTCGATACACGGCTGTTGGATTGCTCCACATACCGCTCGGCATCACCTTATCATAACGTATTCGTCATGACGTAGACTTCACCGATAAAGCCAAGTTATCACTCATGCGTCACCACATGAGGCGACTATTCCCATAATCGAACCCACGTCCAGAAACAACGACACTTATGCTTCTACGAGTGTAGTTACTGTATTAGCATTTCGCCAATTCTTCTGCCCAGTAACAGGCGTCCGAACGGCTAGTCTGATCAATCTCTTCCTTCGCTCACAGACGGAGAGCAGCCGGCGTAGCCCACTTAGAGTGAGTTCCAGTACCTACCACATGGGCGATGGAGGGTGGAACCGCAGAGTGCTATTAGGCAGCTACTGCGAAGTTGTTGTTTTCTTTGCCAGTTATAGGCTTTGGCGTTTTAACGAGGCCGACCCCCTCGACTCGCAACATAAGCACGACCTATCCCTGTCGAATCCTAAACGTCCCCATGTTGTAAAAAATATGGGGGATCTCTTCGTGTTACCGAAGCCATCCGTTGTAATCAAAAGCCCAGAACATCTGTGCTCTGGACTTCTTATTATAGCATCCCTTACTTTTTCTTGCAACTGGAAGTGTTACCCTCTCATCCGGTCCTTTAATGCACGTTCTACTTCACGTTTGGCATCCTTACGCTTAAGCGTTTCACGTTTATCAAAGTTCTTCTTACCTTTTGCAAGTCCGATTAAAATTTTGGCATAGCCGTTTTTAATATAGACCTTTAAAGGAACAAGTGAGTAACCTTGCTGCTTGGTTAAACCAATTAACTGATTGATTTGCTTTTTGTGAAGCAGCAGCTTGCGGGCACGTTCTGGTTCATGGTTGTAACGGTTTCCTTGTTCATACTCACTGATATGAGCGTTATGAAGGTATACTTCACCATTTTTAATCCGCGCAAACGAGTCTTTTAAATTCATACGGCCTGCACGCATCGATTTAATCTCAGTTCCCTGCAGCACCATACCCGCTTCATATGTTTCTTCAATGAAATAATCATGTCTTGCTTTTTTATTTTGGGCAATTACTTTTCCTTCTGTTCCAGCCATTGTCCGACACCTCGTCATTCTTCATTCTTTCATCTTAGCAAATAGAAGCGGAATGCGTCAATCAGCGCATGTGGAGTCATCTCTGTAATAAAAGGAAAGGCTGTCTACTTAAATAGACAGCCTGCATGAGTGTTAACGTTTTTTCTTACGTCCTTTTTTACGCTTCACACTTGGCGCATTCTCATAAAAAGCACGTTTCTTTTTCTTCTTACTAGAACCATTACCGCCCTCGCTTAAATTAAGCCCTTTGCTGTTTCCTTTTTTACTGCGCCCGCCTCGTCTACGGTCGCCTTCTTCGCCGCCTTGACCTGCGCGTTTTTTTCGTTTACCGCCTTCAATGACTTTCGGACGGCCGCGGCCTTCTCGCGGTTTACGCGGCTTCATGCCTACTACTTCAAAATCAATTGAAGCTTCGTCGACATTAACATTGAGCACACGTACTTCAATTTCATCTCCAATACGGAAGACTTGGCCGGTACGCTCACCGATCATCGCATATTGCTTCTCATCATAGTGATAGTAATCATCTGTTAAGTAGCTGACATGCACAAGACCTTCAATTGTGTTCTCAAGCTCAACAAACAAGCCAAAGTTGGTCACACCGCTGATCATGCCTGGGAACGTTTCACCAATTTTATCTTCCATATATTGAGCTTTTTTCACACTGTCGGTATCACGTTCTGCCTCCACCGCACGACGCTCCATTTCCGATGCGTGTCGAGTAAGATCTGGCAGCTTTTCACGCCAATGCTCCTGCGTCTCAGCATCGACATTGCCCTTGATTAAATACGTACGAATTAATCTGTGGACAAGTAAATCCGGATAACGACGGATTGGAGATGTGAAATGTGTGTAGAACTCTGTCGATAACCCAAAGTGGCCTAAGCTGTTCGGGTCATATTTTGCTTGCTGCATCGAACGAAGCATAACCGTACTGATCACCGTTTCCTCAGGCTCGCCTCGAACTTCTTCTAAAAGCTTCTGCAACGCACGTGGATGAACCGTGTTGGCATTTCCGCGTACGACATAGCCGAAGTTTGTAATAAACTCTAAGAATTTAGTGAGCTTTTCAGCATCCGGGTCTTCGTGAATACGATAAACAAACGGCAGCTTCAGCCAGTGGAAATGCTCAGCAATCGTTTCATTCGCTGCCAGCATAAATTCTTCAATTAAACGCTCAGCTACAGAGCGTGAACGAAGAACCACATCATTTGCTTTTCCTTCTTCATCCACAAGAACCTTTGCTTCTTTAAAGTCAAAGTCAATGGCTCCGCGCTCAAAGCGTTTGTTGCGAAGAATCGCTGCAAGCTTCTCCATTGCTTCAAAATTTGGAACAAGGGACTCATAGCGAGCTTTTACTTCTTCATCATTATCCACTAGAATCTTATTCACGTCTGAATAAGTCATTCGCTCAGTTGTTTTAATCACACTTTGGAAAATCTCGTGGTTAACCACTTGTCCATCAGGCGTGATTTCCATTTCACACGACAATGTTAAACGGTCCACTTGTGGATTCAAACTACAGATTCCATTTGAAAGTCGGTGCGGAATCATTGGAACAACTCGGTCTACTAAATACACACTAGTCGCCCGATCAGCCGCTTCCTTATCAATAGGCGACCCTTCTGTGACATAATGACTGACATCAGCGATATGAACACCTAGTAAGAAGTTCCCGTTACTAAGCTGCTTTACATGAACCGCATCATCTAAATCTTTCGCATCGGCGCCGTCAATCGTGACGATCACTTCATCTCTGAGATCACGGCGGCCTTCGATATCTTTTGGATCAATTTCATCACTAATTGAGTTGGCATGCGAAAGCACCTCATCTGTAAATTCAAGCGGAATGCCGTGCTTGTAAATAATCGAGAGAATGTCCATCCCTGGGTCATTTTTATGCCCAAGAATTTTCGTCACTTCTCCTTCTGCACTCATTCGGCCTTCAGGGTACTTCGTAATAGATACGACGACTTTATGTCCGTCAACAGCACCTTTATTTGCAGTACTTGGAATTAAAATATCATTTGGAATACGCTTGTCATCAGCTACAACCATTCCGTATGAATCATGATCTAAGTATGTCCCCACTACATCGGTGACACCCCGTTCTAAAATACGGACAACCTTTCCTTCAGGCCTGTCACCTCTTGAATGCTGGTGCAAACGGACAAGTACCGTATCACCATTCATCGCACTTTCAAGGTCTGCTTGAGATACATACACATCTTTCTCTCCCTCAATATCAGGGATAATAAAGGCGAACCCTTTGGCATGTCCTTGTACACGGCCTCTGACAAGATTCATTTTTTCCGGAACCCCGTAACGGTCGCTTCTTGTACGAACGACAAGACCACGGGCCTCCATTTCATTTAATGATTTCACTAGCTCTTTAAAGTTCTCGCTACCTTCTACTTGAAAAACCTCTTCAAGCTCAGCTACAGAAACGGGCTTCTCGGCTTCGTCGCGAAAGTAGGTCAACAGTTGCTGGATTTGTTCTTCATTCATTTTATAATCTCCTTTCGGTACAAACAGCCCCGCCTGTTCTGTTCTATACAGTCCAGTCTAATCCTTCTAAAAATTGAAGAATATCTTCATGAAGCTGTTCTTTTTCTTTATCTAATGTAATAACATGGCCTGATTCCTCATACCATTTTAATGATTTTTCATCTGATTCGATTTGATCATGGATGATATTTGCACTTTCGGTGTCAATCATCTCATCATTCCTAGCCTGCACCACAAAAGTTGGAGAATAAATATGATCGAGATGATTGTGAACATCTTGTATTAACTCACCAAGGGCACTAAGCGTTCCCATCGGTTTAAATGCCTCCATCTCTTGATTGATCACATCATCTGACTTTTGTTCACGCTTTTTATATTCACGGGCATAGGCTAGAACGCCTTTATACATCGCATCCTCTGTTTTTGGGCGAACGGGAGCGCACATTGGCACAATACCCTTTACAGGTAAAGTGTACCCGATTTTCAGGGAGAATACCCCGCCAAGAGAAAGCCCGCACACCGCAATTTCTTCATAACCTTTTTCTTTTAGGTAGTTATATCCTGCCTCAACATCCTTCCACCAATCTTCAGGACCTGTATGAACAAGCTCTTCAGGAGGAACTCCGTGACCCTTGTATAAAGGGGCGTGGCATGTGTACCCTTCTTTTTGTAAGTGGCGTCCGATCATTCTCACATCGGCCGTTGTTCCAGTGAAACCGTGCAACAGAAGAACTGCACGGTCCCCTCCTTCAAATGTAAATGGCTTAGGTGCTACTACTTTCATGTTCGTCTTCCTCTCTTGATTTAAATGAATCTATATCGGTTCCGTCAAATAAAAATTCTTCAATTACTTCAATTAATACGTCACGTTCAAAGCCGTGGCAGATCATATGATTCGACTTCTCTAAAAAGCGAAGCTCCTTCTCCTCTGAGGTAATCATATCGAATAAATACTGCGCACTCTTTTTGGGGACCACACCGTCTTTTCCCCCTTGAATAATAAGAGTGGGAATATTTACTTTAGCTAAATACGGCCGGATCAGTTTCACTGCCTGCATAAATTGAAAAACCGCAGCCATGGGGGTTTCAAGAACTTTTTTACGGTATAAGTTATAAGTGAAATCATCCTTTAACTCACCGCGAAACTGCATTCGTACAGCTTCTTTCAAATCTTGCAACAGCTGCATTGGATTCAAGTAATAAGCTGCGGCACTAAGGAGCACCAGCTTTGATACAGGATATTTAGAAGCTATATAACAGGCTAACATACCGCCCATTGAAAAACCAATCACATACACTTTTTCACAGCGGTCTAATAATTCTTTGACCGCCACTTCAGCCATGTACACCCATTCTTTATACGTAACGTCTTTTAAATTGCCGCTAGGTCCGTGTCCAGGAAGCGTTGGGGCATAGACAAGCCACCCTTGTTTTTGCAAATGAGAGGCCACAGGCTCCACTTCCCACGGTTCACCGGTAAAGCCATGCAAACAGAGGCATCCGATCATCTCTCTCACCCTTCTCTGCTGTTACTATGATTGTACCCGATTGACATGTTTTACAATCTTCTTTTCCATACATTCTCTATATCTTTATGCTTCCCTAACAAAAGAAGCAGCAGGTATCGCACCCGCTGCTTAGTAATTACATGAAATATGCGACGGCAATTGTTAAGACAAAGAACAATACCGCAAGAACAACTGTCGCTCGGCTTAACACTGCATCAATTCCACGCGCTTTTTGCTTACCTACTAATTGTTCTGCTCCACCAGAGATTGCACCAGATAAACCAGCACTACGTCCAGATTGAAGTAGAACAACCGCAATTAACGCGATTGAGACGATAATTAATAAAACAAAAGCAACCGTTTGCACCCCTTCTACACCTCCAAGCACAATATGCGCTTCTATAACTTTACCACAAATAAGAGTGTTGTAACAACATTATTTACAGAATCGATTAATAACTAAATAAAGGATGTGCGACGTAAAATAAGGACTTTACCTCGTAAATTCTACGCTTGAGGCTTTCCATGCCATAATTGTTGATTTCCGCTCCAATCAACAGAGCGAGAAGGTTGTATAGTGCTCCCTCAATATAAGTAGCACTTAGTGAATAGAACTGAGCCTATTAACTACATCAATCCACTCGATTCAGGGAGAAAGCAATAACTCAGCGGATGAAATATGCGAAGACTCCTGCGGTGCCTAAAGCAGGGCTGAGATCCCACAGGGCATAAGCCCGAGGAAGCTCAGCAGCTCACCGCGGAAAGCGAAGCATATTTCAGGAGCGACGACTTTGCTATAACCTTTGTTTGAGGCACTTTATGTTTAATTGCTTTTAAAGTATAACTAAATCGCTCCACATAATAATTACAAAAAGCAGTAACCCAGCGGATGAAATATACGGAGACTCCAGTGGCACCTAGAGCAGGAGTGAGATCCCACAGGGCATAAGCCCGAGGAAGCTCACTGGCTCCCCACGGAAAGCGAAGTATATTTCAGGAGCGACGACTTTGCTATAACCCATGTTTAAGGTACTTGTTTTTCAAGATTGGTAAGTAATCTACAAAAGAAAAAGAAGCGCATCGTCATGCGCTCCTTTTCATCGATTTATTACTTCTTTAAGTTGTAGAATGCACTGCGGCCGCCGTATTGAGCAACGTTAGCCAGCTCGTCTTCGATGCGTAGAAGTTGATTGTACTTCGCTACGCGGTCTGTACGAGAAGGTGCACCTGTTTTGATTTGTCCAGCATTTGTCGCAACAGCGATGTCAGCGATTGTAGCATCTTCTGTTTCACCAGAACGGTGAGAGATAACTGCTGTGTAACCAGCACGCTTCGCCATTTCGATTGCTTCAAATGTCTCAGTAAGTGTACCAATTTGGTTCACTTTGATTAGGATTGAGTTACCAATCCCTTTTTCAATACCTTCAGAAAGCTTTGTTGTGTTTGTAACGAATAGATCGTCACCAACAAGCTGTACTTTACCGCCAAGACGATCTGTTAACAGCTTGAAGCCATCCCAGTCGTTTTCGTCTAAGCCATCTTCAATTGAGATGATTGGGTATTTAGAAACAAGCTCTTCATAGAATGAAACCATTTCTTCTGAAGAAAGAACTTTACCTTCGCCAGAAAGATGGTATTTACCGTCATCTTTGTTGTAGATTTCAGAAGCAGCAACATCCATTGCAAGAACCACTTCTTCACCTGGCTTGTAACCAGCTTTTTCGATTGCTTCAATGATTGTTGAAAGTGCTTCTTCATTTGAAGATAAGTTAGGAGCAAATCCACCCTCATCACCTACAGCTGTGTTGTAGCCTTTGCCTTTAAGAACAGCTTTTAGGTTATGGAAGATTTCAGCACCCATGCGTAATGCTTCTTTGAAGTTTTCAGCACCGATTGGCATAACCATGAATTCTTGAATATCAACGTTGTTATCAGCGTGCTCACCACCGTTGATGATGTTCATCATTGGAACAGGAAGCTGCTTCGCGTTGAATCCGCCAAGGTATACGTATAAAGGTACACCAAGTGCTTCAGCAGCAGCATGAGCTACAGCCATAGATACACCAAGAATTGCGTTAGCGCCTAATTTAGATTTATTTTCCGTACCATCAAGCTCAATCATTAATTGGTCGATACCAAGTTGATCTAGAGCGTCAAAGCCAATAAGCTCAGGAGCAATAACGTCATTTACGTTATCAACTGCTTGAATAACTCCTTTACCCATGTAGCGCTCGCCGCCATCACGTAATTCTACTGCTTCATATTCACCAGTAGACGCACCGCTTGGTACAAGCGCACGGCCCATCGCACCAGACTCAAGATATACTTCTACTTCTACTGTAGGATTACCACGTGAGTCAAGGACTTCGCGTGCGTAAACATCTGTAATCATTGTCATAATGTAGTCACTCCTTAAAATTTAAAATAGTTTCTTTCCAGTCATTTCGTTTGGCTGAGAGCCGCCAAGTAGGGCAAGTACTGTAGGAGCTAAATCAGCTAAAATTCCATCTTCACGTAGTGTGAGACCTTCTTGTGTGACGATAACAGGCACTCGGTTTGTAGTGTGCGCAGTCATTGGCTTATTATCAAGCGTTATGACTTCATCGGCATTACCGTGGTCCGCAGTAATGACAGCCGCTCCGCCTTTAGCAATGATTGCATCGACTATTTTACCTAAGCACTCATCCACAGTTTCTACAGCCTTAATTGTCGGCTCAAGCATGCCTGAGTGTCCAACCATATCAGGGTTTGCAAAGTTAAGGATGATCGCATCGTGCTTGTCTGCTTCAATGTCTGCTAGAAGTGCGTCCGTTACTTCATAGGCACTCATTTCAGGCTGAAGGTCATACGTTGCCACTTTTGGAGAATCGATTAAAATACGTTCTTCTCCTTCAAATGGCTCCTCACGTCCGCCGCTGAAGAAAAATGTCACATGTGGATACTTTTCTGTTTCGGCGATACGTAATTGTTTGTAGTTTTGCTGTGCTAATACCTCACCTAATGTGTTATCTAGGTTTGTTGGTTTAAACGCCACATAGCCGTCGACTGTCTCACTAAAGTGCGTCATACACACATAGTGAACGCCTGTTGGATGAGCTGGTCCACGCTCAAACCCACGGAAGTCTTCGTTTGTAAATACTTGTGACATTTGAATCGCACGATCCGGACGGAAATTGAAGAAAATCACCGCGTCATCATCTTGTACCGTACCCACTGGCGTACCGTCTTCATTCGTCATCACAGATGGAATGACGAACTCATCATGGATTCCGTTTTCATAGCTGTCTTTTAACAGCTCGAGCGGATCTTGATAAGTTGGTCCTTCGCCATAAACCATTGCGCGATATGACTTTTCAACACGGTCCCAGCGACGATCACGGTCCATCGCATAATAACGCCCGTGCAGGCTGGCAAGTTGGCCTGTACCGAGCTCGGTTAATTTCTTCTCAAGCGCTTCAATGTAAATTTCGGCTGATGTTGGTCCGACATCACGTCCGTCTAGGAATCCGTGAACGTACACTTTCTCTACTTGTTCACGTTTTGCTAGTTCAAGAAGGGCAAATAGATGATCGATATGACTGTGTATACCACCATCTGATAATAACCCATAAACATGAAGTGCGCTATTCTTTCTCTTCACATGATTGATTGCTTCGTGGAAAGTTGCGTTTTCAAAGAAATCTCCTTCACGAATAGAAAGGTTCACACGAGTTAAACTTTGATAGACAATGCGGCCAGCTCCGATGTTTAGGTGGCCTACTTCTGAGTTCCCCATTTGGCCCCCAGGTAATCCTACCGCCTCACCAGCTGCCTCAAGTGTCGCATGCGGGTACTTGTCCCAATAACGATCAAAGTTTGGTTTTTTTGCTTGTGCCACTGCATTTCCTAACACTTCATCGCGCATGGCGAATCCATCAAGGATAATGAGTGCTACCGGCTTCTTGCTCATTTACCTGCCTCCAAAAGCTCAAGAAATGATTTTGGCTCAAGACTAGCTCCGCCAACAAGTGCCCCGTCAATATCAGCTTGCGCCATGTACTCTGCAATATTTGCAGGCTTCACGCTGCCGCCGTATTGAATACGTACTGCATTTGCAGCATCCTCTGAGAAGTTAGATGCTACCACTTTACGGATGTAGGCACATACTTCGTTTGCATCTGCTGCTGAAGAAGATTTGCCTGTTCCGATTGCCCAGATTGGCTCATAAGCAATAACAGTTTCTTTTACTTGATCTTCTGTCAGGCCGCTAAGACCTTTTTCTACTTGCTCGCGAACAACATCATTTGTTTTTCCAGCTTCACGCTCTGCGTCTGTTTCACCACAGCACATGATTGGCACTAAATTGTGTTTGAACGCAGCATGTACTTTTTTATTAACTGTTTCATCTGTTTCAGCAAACATTTCACGACGCTCAGAGTGACCAATGATCACATAAGCTACGTTCATGTCTTCTAGAGCAACAGGGCTGATTTCGCCTGTAAATGCGCCATTTTCTTCAAAATGTACATTTTGTGCTCCTACTTTAAGGTCTGTACCGTTTGTTTCAGATACTAGGCTTTCAAGAAATAAAGCAGGTGAGCATACTACTGCATCTACTTCGCTGTTAGCAGGAACGTTTGATTTTACTTCTTGGACAAATTGTTTTGCTTCGCCAAGCGTTTTATTCATTTTCCAGTTACCTGCGATAATTGGCTTACGCATGTGAACCACCTCGTCCTCGTATTATTTTTCGTTTAATGCAACGACTCCCGGAAGTTGTTTTCCTTCCATGAATTCAAGGGATGCTCCGCCGCCAGTAGAAATGTGACTCATCTTATCTGCTAAGTCAAATTTCTCAACAGCTGCAGCAGAATCTCCGCCGCCGATTACTGAATAAGCATCACTTGTTGCAAGAGCATCAGCTACTGCCTTTGTTCCATTTGCAAATACGCTTAATTCAAATACACCCATTGGTCCATTCCAGATCACAAGCTTCGATTCCTCGATAACGCTGCGATATGTATCACGTGTTTTTGGTCCGATATCTAGCGCTTCCCAATCAGCTGGAATCGAATCAATATCTACTACCTCTGTATTTGCCTCTTCTGAGAAATCATCAGCGACAACCACATCTTCTGGCATGTAGAATTTCACGCCTTTTTCTTTCGCCTTATCCATAAATGACTGAGCTAAGTCAATCTTATCTTCTTCTAGAAGCGACTTCCCTACTTCATGACCTTGAGCTTTGACGAATGTGTAAGCAAGCCCTCCGCCAATGATTAAGTTGTCTACTTTTTCTAGAAGATTATCAATCACACCGATTTTATCTTTTACTTTCGCACCGCCGATAATCGCTGTGAAAGGACGCTCAGGGTTAGATAATGCTTTGCCAAGTACATCAAGTTCTTTTTCCATAAGAAGGCCGGCAACTGCAGGAATGTGTTTCGCAATTCCTTCTGTTGAAGCGTGAGCACGGTGAGCTGCGCCAAATGCATCATTCACATACACATCAGCAAGGCTTGCAAATGCCTTAGCTAGTTCTGGATCATTCTTCTCCTCACCAGCATAGAAACGAACATTCTCAAGCAATAACACATCACCATCTTGCAGGCTGTTTGCAGCGGCTTCTGCTTCTGCACCATGCGCTTCGTCTACTTTTTTAACCTCTTTACCAAGAAGTTCTCCAAGACGAGCGGCAACTGGTGTTAAACGAAGCTCTTCTACTACCTCGCCTTTAGGACGGCCAAGGTGGCTTGCAAGAATTACTTTTGCCCCTTTTTCTACTAAGAACTCAATCGTAGGAAGTGCTGCACGAATACGAGTCTCATCAGTGATTTCGCCATCTTTCATCGGAACATTAAAGTCCACACGGCAAAATACCTTTTTTCCCTTAAGATCAATGTCGCGAACGGTTTTTTTGTTCATTAGATCGGACCTCCAGTCACATTCTACTCTCTATACTTGACAGCGGAAAGGGGAGTTAGTACTCATACTCTCCTCCCCCATTGCTATCTTATTTGATTATAGTCCTTGTTTAGCGATGTATTCAACAAGATCTACAACACGGTGTGAATAACCTGATTCGTTGTCATACCAAGAGATGACTTTAACCATGTTGCCTTCCATAACCATTGTTGATAATGCATCAATTGTAGAAGAAGCAGGGTTACCATTGTAGTCACCAGATACAAGCGGCTCTTCGCTGTATGCTAGAACTCCGTTTAGAGCACCTTCAGACGCTTCTTTGAATGCTGCATTTACATCTTCAGCTGTTACTTCTTGATCAAGTTCAGCTACAAGGTCAACTAGTGATACGTTTGGTGTAGGAACACGCATAGCACCACCGTTTAATTTACCCTTAAGTTCAGGTAATACTAATGCAACTGCTTTAGCAGCACCTGTTGTTGTAGGAATGATGTTCTCTGCTGCCGCACGAGCACGACGGTAGTCTTTGTGCGGAAGGTCAAGAATTTGCTGATCATTTGTATATGAGTGAACTGTTGTCATCATACCGCGGCGGATACCGAATTTGTCGTTAAGAACTTTTGCAAATGGTGCAAGACAGTTTGTTGTACATGATGCGTTAGAGATAACATGGTGGCTTCCTGCATCGTACTTGTCTTCGTTAACACCCATAACAACTGTGATATCTTCATCAGATGCAGGAGCTGAGATGATTACTTTCTTAGCGCCAGCTTCGATGTGTTTCGCTGCATCTTCACGCTTAGTGAAGAAACCAGTTGATTCTACTACGACTTCTACTCCACGATCTCCCCAAGCAAGCTCAGCTGGGTTACGCTCAGCAGATACGTTGATTTCTTTTCCGTTTACAACTAATGCGTTGTCTTTTACTTCGATTTCTACATCAAGTACACCGTGTACTGAATCATACTTTAGAAGGTGTGCAAGCATGTTTGCATCTGTAAGGTCATTGATTGCTACAACCTCAACGTTCGGATTATTTAATGCTGCACGGAATACGTTACGTCCAATACGACCAAAACCGTTAATACCAATTTTTGTTGCCATGATAAAATTCCTCCTAGTAGTAAGTAAGTTTTTGATAAGAAATACTAAAGTAACTAGCATCCTATCTATATCAAAAAGGGCGTTACCCTTTTATCTACCATCATTATGTTTACTCGATTATGCTTTACTCAATTTCAAGCAATCGTCTTGCTGCAGATTCATCTGTAATCAGCACATCGCTTGGGCGGTATTTCATGTATGCAGAGATGGCCTCTGCCTTAGATTCTCCCCCAGCAACGCTTATCACATACTTGTTATCTAATTCATCAAGCTGCAGGCCGATCGTACGCTGTTTGTGAATAATGTCCCCTTCACGGTTAAAGTAGTAGCCAAATGCTTCTGCTACCGCTTGTTCCCGCTCAATCTTCTCGATAAACGTGCTCTTAGATCCTCGGCGTGACGCCATTGTATTGGCTTCACCTATTCCATGAATAACCACACGGGCTGATTTAATCAGCTTTAGGATATCCCCGATTGAAGGCTCTAATACAAGAGAAGAATAAGCTTCTTCACTTAATTGGTCAGGAACGTGAAGCAGCCTGTACTGAGCCCCTGCTCTTGTTGCAAGCTCGGCGCTGATTGTATTGGCTTGATTTTCTACGTTCTCTCCTAACCCGCCGCGTGCCGGCACAAATGTAACATCCCGCATTCCAGCATCAGGCGTCATCATTTCAGCAACAGCGGCTAGTGTCGTCCCTCCCATTACAGCAATGACATCACTTGGTTCGCGTTTGGCTTTTAATTCAGCCACACTCGCACGTCCAAGCTCATGCTTTACCCAATGGTCTTGATCACTATTTCCAGCGACAACTAATACCTTTTTCACACCAAGCTTATGCTCTACTTGCTCTTCAAGATTTCTTAGACCAAGCAATTCTTTCATTACATCTTCCAGCTGATAAAACAGCGCCTCTCCAGAAGGTGTAACTGTCATTCCTGATGTAGCAAAGTGAACGAGGCCTTGGTCTTTTAAAAACGTCACTTCTGTTCTCAGCACTCGCTCTGACATTTGCAGATTTGTGGATAAACTTCTTCTACCAATCGGCTGCATCAAACGAATGTACTGGAGAATTTTGAAACGTTTTACCATAACATCGAGCAAGTCTGGTAATAATTTTTGCTGAATATCTAATAATACTCGCATCACACAAAACTCCTCATTCGTTACTCACATAAAATTCCTATCGGGTTATTTTGCGTCCCGCGCAGTCATTTTACGTCCCGATATGGGTAAAAAAAGATCAAATCCTCATCTTCACGTTCATTTTAACAAGGATATGATCTCGTTACAAGCGATATTTACCCAATTATCTGAAGTAAACGTTTTCTTATTTTTTCTTTTGATAATTGCCCGTAATCAAGTTCTTCGATTCCCTCTTCTGTTTCTACTGCTGCGACTGGAATCATAATTTGATATTTCAACAGCAGATCATCATCTTTGTAAATATCCACTACGGATAACTCAAAAGGAAGCTCATCCTTTAGTTCTTTGAGAACCTGTTCCCCTTTATCACAAAGCGGACATTGTTCTTTCGAATACATTACTACGTGTAGCATGTGTCACTATTCATCTCCTATTCATACCTCTTGCGCTTTGAGGAAGACGGAATGCCAAGCTCATCTCTGTATTTTGCAATCGCACGGCGAGAAACAGTGATTCCTTTTTCACTCTCAAGCCATGTGACAATTTTTTGGTCTGATAATGGCTTTTGCTTTGATTCATTTGCAATCAACTCTTTAATCAACTCTTTGATTGATTGGCTTGAGGTCGATTCCCCGAAGCCGTTCTTCACACTTGATGTAAAGAATGCTTTCAGCTCATACAGCCCGCGCGGTGTCTGCGCGTATTTATGAGTGGTTGCACGGCTGACAGTGGACTCATGCATATCAATTTCTTCAGCAATATCCTTTAGTGTCAGCGGCTTCAATACCCCACTTTTTGATTCAAAGAAATCGCGTTGATGACGAACGATCGCTTCGGCTACTTTTTTAATCGTCTGTTGACGCTGTTCAATACTTTTTAGGAGCCATTGAATCTGCTGATATTTTTGCTTAGCATATTCAGTCGCTTCCGCTTGATTCGAACGATGCAGAAGCTGTTCATAATCACGGTTAAGCCGGATTGGCGGCAAGGAGTCATCAATTAACTGCACGAATAACTCGCCGTTCTTCCATGTAATAGACAGGTCTGGAATTAAATAATTCGTCGGCTCTCCTGAGTACTGGGTGCCGGGACGCGGATCTAGTGTTTGAATTAAGTCGTACACATCTTGGATATCGCTCATTGTCACATCTAATTCAGCCGCAAGAGTCTTCCATTTTTTAGAGGCAAGATCCTCCATATGCCGGGAAACGATGATTTCAGCCAATGGCGCTTTATTTGAAAGGTGCTTAAGCTGCAAAAGAAGACATTCTGAAAGAGATCTAGCACCTATCCCGGCAGGCTCAAAGCTTTGCAAAATACGTAAAACATCTTCTCCCTCTTCTGTCGAGATCGCTAAATCACTGCACACCTCTTCAAACGGGCGGCAAAAGTAGCCGTCTTCTCTCAAGCTGAAAATAAAATAATGAAGCTGACGCTCAAGTTCTTCCGATAACGCAATCTCCCCAGCTTGGGAAACTAAGTGCTCGCTCAAACTTTTATGGTCAACAAGGGCATAGTCAATAGGCGATGCCTCGTCTTCACTCTTTCTAGTGCTACCGGACCTCGGTGCCGATGCCCCTATATATGAAGATTCGCTCCCCGCTTGCATAGAAGCTTGATCTTGTAAGTCAATTAATGGATTCTCAAGTGCCTGTTCGTGTATGAAGGCGGACAAGTCTGTTGTGGAGTACTGCAACAAATTAATCGCCTGGCGCAGCTGCTGCGTCATAATTAATGTTGTTGTCTGCTGTTGAAAAAGACCAAACTGCATAAACTTCCTCCTTCCTTCCGTAAAAGTATCATACCATAAAAACCAGATATGTGAGCCGCATTGTAAGCGCTTACTAAAATAGTATGAATACAAATAAAAATCAGACCAACTAAAGCCATTATACTACAGAAAAGTTGAGACGTCTCGTTTATGAGCGACTAGTCTTGATGGCCGGCAATTAGAAGTCCGGCCTTGACTTCGTTTGACGGACGGAAAGAACCTCGAGCGAATAGACGTCGAAACTAGACACGAAAAGTGAATTTGGCTCGTTTAGGTATGAAGGTGGTGGAGCTTTGGCAATGAGAAGCGGCTTTCGAACTCCCTTTAATGCCACCAGGAGCATTTCACGTTTGAACTACTTTAAATTCGGCTATGATGTAAGAAGGGTTTAAGCACCAACATAGGGAATAGTATGTAATAGAGGAGGCAAAACATTTGACCTTCTTTGACCTATTAGGTATGATGTACATATATTTAAAAAGCCGTTCGTACATAAGAAACTGTTTACCAAACGGCGGCAAGACAGCTAGAATCAGCCTAATGATTTTAGAACAATCCATTATAAGGAGGAACTGATTATGAACTTAATTCCTACAGTTATTGAGCAGACAAACCGAGGTGAGCGTGCTTATGACATCTACTCTCGCCTACTTAAAGACCGTATCATCATGCTTGGCAGTGCCATTGATGACAACGTAGCAAACTCTATTGTTGCTCAACTTTTATTCCTACAAGCAGAAGATCCAGAAAAAGATATTTCTCTTTATATTAACAGCCCAGGTGGTTCGATCACAGCTGGTATGGCGATCTATGATACGATGAACTTCATCAAGCCGAAAGTATCAACTATTTGTATCGGTATGGCAGCTTCTATGGGTGCATTCCTTCTTGCTGCTGGTGAGCCTGGCAAACGTCTTGCTCTTCCAAACAGTGAAGTAATGATTCACCAACCGCTTGGCGGAACACGCGGGCAAGCTTCTGATATCGAAATCCATGCTCGCCGCATTATTGAAATGCGCGAAACATTAAACAAAATTCTTGCTGAGCGTACAGGTCAACCATTAGAAGTCATCGCACGCGATACAGACCGTGATAACTTCATGACTGCCTCAAGAGCAAAAGAATACGGCTTAATTGACGAAGTAATTTCTTCACCAAAAAAATAATAACACACTGAAAACCCACCCGGCATTTTGTCAGGTGGGTTTCTTGTTGTGGCTAACCTCACTAGAGAAAGAACTAACTACCCACAAACATCTGTGCAGGGAAACGTAATATCTCTCCTTACAATGTTGTTGATTTCCTCTGTAGAGACTCGCTTCAAACTTTCCCAATTCTCGTTCTTATTTAATGATATCGCTTAAAGATTTCCTCCATACGATAGTTGTTGATTTCCGCTGCAGGCACACGCTTTCCGCGGGCGGCCCGGGAGCTTCCTCATCGTCTTCACTCATAACAGACATAAGTACACTGGAAAATGGCTCCACTGCAGCAATTGTTGATCTCCACTGCAGGGACTCGCTTTCCGCGGGCGGTCCGGGAGCTTCCTCATCGTCTTCACTCATAACAGACATAAGTACACTGGAAAATGGCTCCACTGCAGCAATTGTTGATCTCCACTGCAGGGACTCGCTTTCCGCGGGCGGTCCGGGAGCCTCCTCGGGCTTTCTGCACTGGACCCATAAAGTTGGACACTTTTTTAAGCAGCTTTTTGGGTACTGAGTCGATAAGCTACTGGACTTTTCCGGTTCAATCTTGATTTAATTCTCACATGGTTGTAGTAATAGATGTATTGTTCTAACTCTTCTTTGAAGTGTTCAATACTATCAAATTCGTTTAAATAAAGGAACTCCGATTTCAGGATTCCAAAAAAGTTTTCCATGACAGAATTATCGTGACAGTTGCCTTTTCGAGACATACTTTGTGTGATGTTATGTTCTTTCAGTTTCCTTACGTAAGGGGCCATTCGATAGTGCCAACCTTGATCAGAATGAATCAAGAGATCATCGCCTTTATTTAGGTGCTTTAACCCTTGGTCCAACATCGTATCGACCAAATCATACGTTGGTCTTGATTGGAGCGTATAGGTTATCAGTTCGCCGTTAAACAGGTCAAATAGTGGAGACAGATAGAGCTTCTGTCCAAACAATTTAAATTCCGTAATGTCTGTCACCCACTTTTGATTAGGCTTCTCGGCTCTAAAGTTACGGTTTAGGATGTTTGGAGCTGCTTTTCCAACTTCTCCTTTATATGATTTGTATTTTTTCATTCGTACAAGGCATTTAAGCCCTAGGTCTCTCATCATTCGAAGCACTTTCTTTTTGTTAATCGCATATCCCTTTTCCTGAAGGAGGTCTGTAATACGACGATAGCCATATCGACCAAAGTGCTTATGGTAAATGAATGCAATTCTTCTTTTCCATTTTCGATCAGGATCTGGTTCGCTCCATTTTTTTACAAGGTTATAGTAAGTGCTTCTAGGCATCTTGGCTATCTTTAACATTCGAATCACCGGGAATTCGTTCCTTAGTTCATATACTACTTTCGCTTTGATTTTGTTGGTGATTGTTTTTCCTGAACTAAGGCTTTCAGCTTTTTTAAATACGCATTCTCCATACGCAGGTGTTCCAGTTCTCTTTTCATCTCTTCTATCGATTGGGTTGAAGAGTCGCTGTTGCCCTTGTTTTTATTCTGATTAGAAGTCATTGTAGAAAGCCCCTTTTCTCTTGGTTCAAGGGCATCTTCTCCAGCTGTTTCCCACTTTTTCTTCCATCTGCGAAGCATACATGGAACGGGAATATGAAAAATGGCTGATGCCTCTCGAATGGAGTAATTCTCTTCGGTCATAAATTGAATTACTTTCAGTTTAAAGGCAGCTGAATAGTTTGTATAGGGAAAGGTAAAAGCTTGATCCCCATGATAGCGAACTAACATCACCCAATATCGCAGCGTCGAATCATCTACGCCCACTTGATTTGCAAGTTCTCGATAACTGATGATTTCATTTAGATAACGTTTAGCCACTTGAAGTTTATATTCCTTAGTGAACGTAGTCATTTATGAAGGCGCCTCCTATTGTTGGTTGAGGTGTCCAACAATAGGGGTGCAGTACATTTCGCCCTGTGGGGTCTCCCCTGGCCACGCACTTCCCGCAGGAGTCGAGTCCCTTCCGCTCCAATCAACGGAGGAAGGATGTTATTTAGTGCCCCCATTTGATAATGATCTGTTCAGAGACCCTTACAGATGAACCTAAGGATGTCTGCTTTTATATAATTTGAAATGAACCATAACTAAATCGCTACACACAATTATTACATAAAGCAACACCCCAGCGGATGAAATATGCGGAGACTCCTGCGGTGCCTAGAGCAGGGCTGAGATCCCACAGGGCATAAGCCCGAGGAAGCTCAGCAGCTCACCGCGGAAAGCGAAGCATATTTCAGGAGCGACAAGCTTACACCTATCCCAGAAATGTTATGTTTTTTCATTTATTTAAACTGTTTATATGTCTGATCTCTCCCAAAAACTTTCCTGAACACAAAAAAACGGCCCTGCATCAGGCCGCCTTTCTTAAGCTTCTTTCTCAACATAGGCAGCTAGTGCTTCCAACGCTTCTGCCTCATCATGCCCCTCAGTAATAAGAGTAATCGTCGTGCCCTGGCTCAAAGCAAGGCTCATAAGACCCATAATACTCTTCGCATTCACTTTCTTTTCACCCTTTTGAATAAATACATCAGATGAAAAACGATTCGCCTCTTGAACAAATAGAGCTGCCGGTCTTGCTTGCAAACCGGTTTTTAGTTTAACTTGTACTTCTTTTTCTGCCATCTGTGTCCCTCCTCTACTGTTTTTCGTTCTAGTCTTACATTTTTAATTCCACCGATTGCCCAGAGCGAATACGTTCAGCCAGCTGGTCAATTTTCCGGAGACGATGATTGATGCCTGATTTACTAACGACACCGCTTTCCACCATTTCCCCAAGCTCTTTCAATGTAACATCTTGGTGTTTCATTCGAAGTTCTGCGATTTCACGTAGTTTCGGCGGAAGCTGCTCAAGGCCGATCTCACGTTCCACCAGCCGGATATTCTCCACTTGTCTTAAAGCTGCACCTACCGTCTTATTTAAGTTAGCGGTTTCGCAGTTTACAAGACGGTTTACAGAATTACGCATATCTTTCATAATACGCACGTCCTCAAAATAAAGAAGAGCTTGGTGTGCGCCGATGATGTTTAAGAACTCCGTAATTTTTTCGCTCTCTTTCATATACGTGATGAACCCCTTCTTACGTTCC
The DNA here is from genome assembly GCF_029094545.1 of Alkalihalophilus pseudofirmus. Classification (NCBI taxonomy): domain Bacteria; kingdom Bacillati; phylum Bacillota; class Bacilli; order Caryophanales; family Bacillaceae; genus Alkalihalophilus; species Alkalihalophilus pseudofirmus. The sequence continues at coordinate 3,543,670 of NZ_CP117835.1, forward strand.
AAGGTTTTTGCATTTAGATCGTATTCGTTCATCAATTCACATAAAGATTGATTATGTTCCTCATAGAGAGAAAAAACCTCTAAATGATAAGATGAGGTTTCTGGGTGATTAATTGAGCCCCCTGCTAAAAACGCCCCTCTTAAGTATGCTCTCTTACAGCATGATGTGTTCACTATTTCTTGTGAGATCGTGCGGATAAACGAAAACCCTTCTCCAAGGATTCCAAGGTGCTCAAGCAATCGTTTTGCCTCATGAGAGATTCGAACAAGATAGACGTTATTTTTCTTTAAGCGCATCTTTTTTCGAACGAGAAGCTCCACAAAAATCTCTGGATATAACTTTTTAATTAAAGTGTAAATCCGACGAGCAATCGCTGCGTTCTCAGTGGTCACATCAAGCCCAAGCTGCTTGTTTCCAAGTGACATCGATCCATTCATACGGATTAAAGCGGAAAGTTCTGCTTTAGCACAACAATCCTCTTGCTCAAACTGGGTTAGTTCTTTTTTTGTAGTGGCTGCGAAGGACATTACGTTCACTCCTTTCAGCCGTGCAGCACGCATGTATGACCCGCTTTTACTAATTGATCGTTTGCAAAACCACACGCCAATATTCTAGTAACCTTTTACGCCATTTACCTTTTATCTATTACATCTATCAATGCCTTAGATACTTTAATCGCATCATGTCTCAGCATTTTCTCATACTCCACAACAAAATGATCACAGATTATGCCGACGCCCATTGATTGAAGCCGGTCGGTATCTACAGTAACAGGGACAGCATGTTCTTTTGAATAATGCTTCCTCACTTCATCAGATACAGGTGACCCATGAACGAGGATTTCATCTATCATACCTTTTCCGCAATGAGAAAACAACGCATCGAGGTGTTCGGAGGCTGTATAGCCGTCAGTCTCTCCACTTTGTGTCATCACATTGCAGATATATACCTTTTTTGCTTCTGACTCTGAAACAGCTTCACTGATCCCTGGAACGAGCAGATTTGGCAGAACGCTTGTATATAGGCTTCCTGGCCCAAGTACGATGAGGTCTGCCTCTTGAATAGCTTTAACACTTTCATAAAGCGGACTAATGTCTGCTGGTGTTAAAAAGACCCGTTTAATTCGTTTTTTGGAAAGCGGTATTTTTGACTCCCCTGTTACCACGGTGCCATCTTCCATCTCACCATGTAAGACGACACTGCGATTAGCAGCAGGAAATACTTTTCCACGTACATTTAAGACCTTGCTGAGCTCTGCAATCCCTTTTGCAAAATCTCCAGTGAGAGACGTCATTCCTGCTAACAGCAAGTTGCCTAAGGAATGTCCTGATAAGCCATTCCCATTTTGAAAACGATGCTGAAATAACTCTTCTACTAATGGCTCTACTTCAGCAAGGGCGACGAGAACGTTACGAACATCTCCAGGAGGCGGAATATCAAGCTCTTGCCTCAAACGCCCTGAGCTGCCCCCATCATCGGCCACTGTTACAACCGCCGTGATCGAAACAGGAAATGTTTTTAACCCTCGAAGCAATACAGATAGTCCTGTTCCTCCGCCGATTACAACAATTTTCTTTTGCTTCACGTTGTTTTTTCCTTCCCCTTTTCAATATCTCTATGACTCACATGCATTACATACTCATTTGAAAATGCCTCACCAAAGTATTCTGCTAAAGTAACCGAACGGTGCTTTCCGCCAGTACATCCAATTCCGATGACAACCTGGCTCTTACCTTCACGTTTATACTGTGGAAGCATATACGTCAGCAAGTCACGAAGCTTTTCAATAAATGTCTGTGTTTCACTCCACTTCAGTACATACGAAGACACTTCTTCATTTAATCCTGTTTGAGGTCTTAGATGATCGACATAATGAGGATTAGGCAGGAATCTCACATCAAAAACAAGGTCGGCATCAATCGGGATTCCGTATTTAAAGCCAAACGACATGATATTGATTGAGAATGGATGACGATCCGTCGTTTTAAAACGCTGGATAATTCTCTCACGCAGCTGGATTGGCTTCATCTCTGTTGTATCAATAATCTGCTGGGCGCGGCCTTTTAACTCTTCAAGCAATTCACGTTCTTTTTTAATTCCATCCAGCGGAAGTCCGCCTTTAGCTAATGGATGAGACCTTCTCGTTTCTTTGTAGCGTTGTACGAGCTTGGCATCCTTTGCATCTAAGAACAAAATTTGCATTTTAAGCTGGATGTTTTCTTCTATGCTGATCGCATCAATTGCCTCAAATAAATGATCAAAAAATGCTTTCCCGCGAAGGTCGATAACGAGTGCGACTTTATTCATCGTCCCGTTTGAGCCTTTTAAGAGATCAACAAATTTTGGAATTAAAGCAGGGGGCAAATTATCCACACAGAAATACCCTAAGTCTTCAAAACTTTGGACAGCCACAGTTTTTCCTGCCCCAGACATCCCTGTGATGATTACGATTTGTATTTCTTCTTGATTGGTCATAGCCTATCACCTGCTCTTAGATTTAGTTCAATCTTATTAAAAATAACCTTATTTATGTTTAATTTATCTTTCAGCTTATCTTTACTTAGATTGATCAGGATCTGATGGATCAGGATCTAATCGATAAGATAGCAATTTAAAATCGGGTGTGTAATGGAACGTTCCATACATCAATCCGTCGTGTTCTAACACGTGACGGAATAACTGTTTATCTCCTTCAGCCATAGGCAGGGATGTAATCTGATCTAGCGGCTGCCATTTTAAAGATCCTTCTGGTGATTCCTCAAGCTGTTCACCTTCATACTGTGTTGCTTGAAATGTAAACATCATCCACTCAGATTGAATCTTGTCATCTTCAATAATGACCATTGAAAAAACGGCACGCAGCTTCGCATCTTTCACAAGAAATCCTGTTTCTTCACGGAACTCTCTTGTCACTGCTTCTTTAATGGATTCACCAGATTCCATTTTTCCTCCTGGTGCCACCCACCATCCTCTACGTGGCTTCTGTAACAATAACGCTTGATCTCCATTTACTAGTACACAGTTTGTAACCCTTTGCAACAGCTTCACCTCAGTTCTACTACTCCTTAATATTATACATTCATTTTGATAACGTCACAATTACTTGGATTAGGGAAAATTTGCATGAGGGTTGATTTTGTCGAATCATTTCAAAAATAGACAAAAAAAGGGCACGGACGATGTGTCCGTGCAAATTATATAAAAAAGGGGGTCAATTACTTATTTATATCATACCCCATATATATTTCATCCTTGTTACAAACTCATTAAGACCGAATTACGTTTTTTTCTGCAGTTTTTTGAATTATTTTGTCTGTTCTGCGAGACTTTCTAGATAATGTTGCACATTTTGTGCAGCTAAGCTGCCATCGCCTGTTGCTGTGACGATTTGACGAAGAGATTTTTCACGAATATCACCTGCTGCATAAATGCCAGGTACTTTCGTTTCCATTTCTTCATTTGTAACAACATATCCTTCTTCATTTAAGATGCCAAGGTTTTTCACACTCGCATTTAGCGGAAGCATACCGATGTAGATGAATACACCATCTGTCTTGAAATCTTTTGTTTCGCCTGTTTCTGTGTTCTCAATTGTGACACTGCCTACTTTTCCGCCCTCTTCATTGATCTCGTTTACAACATGATTCCAAATAAATTCGATCTTATCATTGTTAAACGCACGATCTTGAAGAATTTTTTGAGCACGAAGCTGATCACGGCGGTGAATGACTGTCACTTTAGAAGCAAAACGAGTTAAGTAAACAGCCTCTTCAACAGCCGAGTCTCCTCCGCCGACAACAACAAGCTCTTTCCCTTTAAAGAAAGCTCCGTCACAAACAGCACAGTATGAAACCCCGCGGCCGCTAAGCTCTTTTTCACCTGGAATGCCAAGCTTTTTATATTCTGCACCCGTTGCAACAATGACAGAACGCGCCTTGTATTCTTTACTGCCTGCTTTGACGATCTTATAATGACCTTCATCGATAATCTCTTTTACATCGCCATAGCCATATTCAGCACCGAACTTCTTCGCATGCTCAAACATTTTTGTTGAAAGCTCAGGCCCTAAAATATGGTCAAAGCCGGGATAGTTTTCTACATCTTCTGTATTAGCCATCTGACCGCCAGGAACTCCGCGCTCAAGCATAATCGTGCTTAAGTTTGCACGAGATGTATAAACAGCTGCAGTCATTCCGGCAGGACCCGCTCCTGCGATAATGACATCATACACTTTTTCTTCACTCATCCTAATCCACTCCTTCAATCACTGCTGTAAATTGATTTCTACCCTTATCCTAATCAAGAGATATATAAGTGTCTACTTATATGCTCAAACAAAACAAATTCTTTACAATTACCACAGGTGGTATTCTACATCGCGCGCCAAAAGGGTGCCTTGCTCTACTTTTTCAAGAATTTCTGCCGCAGATTTATTCCCTAGCTTTCCCGCTCTGCGCCAGTAAAATAAGGCCTTTTCATACTGGTCTGTGTGATAGTACGCCACAGCTAAGCAATGGAACAGATCGGGTTCACGTTCTAAAATGAAGGGCTCTACACGCATAATCCGTCCGATGACCTGCTCGTAATGTCCGACTGCTGCCAGAACTTGTGCTACCTTCATATGATGTTCGATATCAAGCGGATAAATGCGCTTAATCGCATCAATAAAAGGTGCTGCAGACAACTCATTGTCTTTCATCGTATAAAATACTGCTAAATTACAAAGGGCGAATAAATTCCCCTCATCTTCTTGTAACACATTTCTGCTTAGTTCAAACGCCGAATCATCGCCTAGACGAAAAAGTGCTTCAGCTAAATGATTATGCGCCGACCAGCAAGCAGGGTGCTCCGTAATAATGTCTTGCAAAATAGGAAGCGCCTCTTCAGGTTTCCCGTCTCTAAGCAGTGTACGGGCACGGCCATGCTCAATAATATATTCATCAGAGGACAAATCAAACGACTCCCAATCTTCTTCGTCGTCCGCATCAGCCTCTGCTTCATTTTGCTCTACTTGCATTAAATCCAACAAGTCGCCTGCGTCTTTGAAGAACTCCCCGCCAGGAGTTAATACCATGTAACGCTTTGCGGCCTCTTCAGCCTTTTCAAATAATCCAAGATAGGCATAATTGTTAGCCATGAAAAAATAACATTCAGATTGATCGTCTCCGTGATTCGTTAGGACCATCTCTAAAATGTCATTCGATCTCTCATACTGGCCGATCTCTGAGAGAACTGCCGCTAATTGAACATGAAAAACCGGCTCTTGATCCGTCAGCTTAACAGCACGTTCAAATAATTTCACTGCTCGCTTCAGATGGTTTTTACGATAAGCAATAATGCCTCTATGAAAGAAATAATCGCCGCTGCGATAAAACGGGATCACATTTCGGTTTTCTTGCTCATTTTCAGGTGTTAAGTTCATGAAGTTTAATTCCCCCAAGTTCTCATTCATACACCCAAGTATACAATAAACAAAGAGAAGTAGGAATGTGAAATAACGATTCTTCTTTGTTCTAGCCTCGAATTTCCTCTACCTTTCCAATCTATATTCTATTACACAAACTTTAGATAGAAACTTTTACCAAAAATGTTATAACATAAGGACTATATACCTATCAACTTTAACATTCTTACTCGAGGTGATATATGCTAACTAAATACATAGTAAAAGAAAAAGGCCTTACTTTATTAGAAGTATTAGCTACCATTGTGATCTCATCCCTTTTTATAGGGATCATTTATAATGTATTACTATCTACTTTTTCATTTAATGAGAAAACAAGCTCGCATATCAACCTTCGTCAAGAGGCCAATATTATGATGACACAGTTAAGAGAACAGCATAAGGCTGGATATGATGATGTATTTTGCTATGATGATTTTTTTGAATCTGCGCATTTAATCGAACACATTGAGCTTAATGAAATTTCACCTGAAGGAACAACTATTACTACGAACAGACGTTGCGGGAATTTAAACGCTGACTATAACTTAAATGTAAATATGAGGCTAACCGATTCTCATAACCCTTCATTTGAGATACAAACAACCCTGGAAAGTCAATATTCCTCAAGTGTTACACCAATTAATCCAGGCCCTGATCCTGATCCAGAACCCGAGTCTTCGTTTCTAGACTACTTAAGAAAGGAAAATGTCCTCTTCTTTGGAAATATTCTTGATTTCACAGGGAACGGAACCGTCATAGGTCCAGAAGCTACAGTTGTGATGCGAAACGGCTTTTCATCGAACAGCGGCTCTAAAACATCAATCAAGGCGAAGAATATTTACATACAAGGAAATTTAGATTTAAAACATATTACTCTTGGCCACAGCTCTGAGAGCACCATTTACGTAGGCGGTGATATTTTAACAGGAAACTTAAATCAGGTTGATATCAACGGAAAAATACTTTATACAGGTTCAATTACGGGTAAAGATACACTCCCGCACGAAGATAGCTACACAGTGGAAAAAGTAGATTCTATTTCGTTTCCTGAATTTACTTTGCCTGATGTAGAAAATCAAAATTGGTATACAGAGAGAGGCTACACCGTATTAAATGACCAGACGACGTACCGCAAACAGATTTCTAATCAGACCATCTATGCCTCTAAAGGAGATGTAAGAATCTCTAGTAATACGAGCGGCATAATCTTTGCTCCAGATGGTAATGTCACCATTGATAATAATGCTACATTTACCGGAGTGATTATCGCTAAAAGCATTGATATAAAAGGGACCGTCGTTTATGAACCTCTTCCGCCGGATGCCGAAGTCCCTTTCAACTAAAAAAACTCAGGAGCATGTGGATATGCTCCTGAGTTTTATAAAGTGTTAAGCCGCATTCGCTACATCACCTTGAATCCTTTGGCCGCCATTTCGTTTGTTGTTAATGAACCCTTTCATATAAGGAATAGCCCAGCGGTCGCCGCCGTATCTGCCAGCATTCGCTCCTGCTGCCAAGATGAAGATGGTAAATAAGATCATCCACGGATTAGAAGAAATCGTTCCGGCAAATAAGAAGGCAAAATTCATCATAATCCCGAAGAAGGCTGCTGCTGTTGTAAATACCCCAAAGATCAATCCAAGACCGACAAACAATTCTCCCCATGCCACCATGTAGCTGAACAATTCTGCATTAGGAACAGCAAACCCCTCAATAAAAGCATGGTATGTTGGATATTGCTCAAGCACAGCGGGATTATTCACAACTCCCATTAAATATCCCTCAGCACTAAATCCTCCCGTTACTTTACCAAAACCGGCTGTCACCCACATCCAGCCAATATATAATCGGATCAAAGTTAGAGCTCCTGCTGCATAGCGGTTCGTCCGTAAAAAATTCATAAACATCGTAATGTCCTCCTCTTGTTTTCCTTTTGGTATGATTTCAGTTTGCAAATTCGTTTGTGAAACATTTCACATGATAAGTTAAAAAAATTGATTTGGATTAGTGATCACTAACTTCCTTACACTCATAGTATACTACGATCGATTTGTGAAGTTAATCACATATTCTCATTTTTCTGTGACCACTTTGTGAAATATTGAGCAAAGTTTATGGTACTTATAAAAAAGAGACCTATCCACATGTGAATAAGTCTCTCCCTCTTATGATTTTGGCTTGTGGCGTTCCTCAAGCACTGATAATACTTCGTCTAACGGCAGCTTTTGTTCTCTTAGCAGCACGAGAAGGTGATAGAGAAGATCGGCTACTTCCCATTTTAATTCTTCTGGGTCACGGTTTTTCGCCGCAATAATCACTTCGCCCGCTTCTTCACCGACTTTTTTGAGGATTTTATCCACACCTTTTTCAAACAAGTATGTCGTATAAGCTCCTTCTGGCATCTCCGCCTCACGCTCGGCAATGACACGCTCTAACTCATCAAGAATTGCAAATCGTGTAGGATTAGTACGGATATTTTCGCCAAAAAGCGAATCGCTGAAGCATGTGTAATCTCCTTTATGGCATGCCGGACCTGCCGGTGTGACAAGCACTACAATGGAATCAGCATCACAGTCATACCGCATATCAACAATCTGCTGCGTATTGCCAGAAGTTGCTCCTTTATGCCACAGCTCTTCTCTAGAGCGGCTGTAAAACCACGTTTCTCTAGTATCTAGAGATTTCTGCAGAGATTCTTCGTTCATATAAGCTAATGTCAGTACTTCTTTACTTGTTGCATCTTGAACGATCGCTGGCACTAGTCCGCGTTCATCAAATTTGATTTTTTCTACACTCATCGAACGAGCACCCCTTCCTGCCTCAAGTATGTTTTTACTTCTTCTACAGATGTTTCTTTGTAATGGAAAATCGACGCTGCGAGTGCTGCATCCGCATTGACTACTTTAAACACATCAGCAAAGTCTTCTTTTTTTCCTGCACCGCCTGAAGCAATAACCGGTACGCTGACCACTTCATTGACCGCTTTTGTTAAAGCAAGATCAAATCCAGTCTTAGCCCCGTCCTGGTCCATGCTTGTAAGCAGAATTTCACCTGCACCTAAACGTGTTGCTTCCTTCGCCCAATCACGCACTTCCCACTCGGTTGCTTGGCGGCCGCCATGGGTATAAATTCTCCATGAGCCAAGCTCTTCGTCATATTTCGCATCAATGGCCACGACAATACATTGCGAGCCAAAAAAGTCCGCTCCCTCACGAATCAGTTCTGGGCGTTTTACTGCTGCTGTATTCAGTGATACCTTATCAGCCCCGGCCCGCAGCACTCGCTTCATATCTTCTAGCGTATTAATCCCGCCGCCGACGGTAAATGGAATCGCAAGTTTTCCAGCTACTTCTTCAACGACTTCAACCATCGTTTCACGTCCTTCATGCGAGGCGGAAATATCTAAGAATACTAGTTCATCTGCCCCCTGCTCATCATAAAAGGCAGCCAGTTCAACCGGATCCCCTGCATCACGCAAGTCCACAAATTGAACGCCTTTGACCACACGTCCTTCTTTTACATCCAAGCATGGAATCATTCGTTTTGTAAGCACGTGTTTCACTCTCCTTTTAATGCATCTTTGAGGGTAAATTGATTCGTATACAAAGCCTTACCGACAATGGCTCCGCCGATCTCACTCGGGTGTTCGCGAAGTTCTTTTAAGTCCGCTAAGTTGCTGACGCCGCCGGAAGCAATCACTTCTTTCCCTGTTTCCTCAGCCATTTTGGCAATCGCTTCTGTATTCGGGCCGGACAGCATCCCATCACGTGAAATGTCAGTGAAAATAAACACTTCTGCTCCGTGACGTGCGAGCTCATTGGCAAGATCAACTGCCTGAACAGAAGATGTCTCAAGCCAGCCGTCAGTTGCCACATAGCCATCGCGCGCATCTAAGCCGATTGCAATTTTCTCACCGCCGTATGTAGAAAGCATTTCTTTAGTGAAAGCAGGATTATTAACTGCGACACTTCCTAAAATGACACGATCAATCCCGCGCTCTAAATAATAAGCAATATCTTCAGCCGTGCGAATGCCGCCGCCGACTTGAACGGACACATTAAGTTCTTTCGCTACTTTCACGACATGCTCATGGTTAATGCGAGTCTTCGCCTTCGCCCCGTCTAAGTCGACCATATGAATCCACTTTGCTCCTGCTTCAGCAAATGATTCAGCCATCTCAAACGGTGAATCGCCGTACACCGTCTCTTGGTTGTAATCGCCTTGAACAAGACGCACACATTTCCCATCACGCATATCAATTGCTGGATAGATCTCAAACTTAGCCACGTGCAATCGCTCCTCTCTCTACATAAGCCCCGTAATTTTTCAGAATTGCCATTCCGACCGTGCTGCTTTTCTCCGGGTGAAATTGTGTCCCTAATACATTCTCACGGCCAACAACCGCAGGAACAACCCTTCCGTAATCACTTGTAGCAAGGAGTACATTCTTATCGTCTGTTTTCACAACATAGGAATGAACAAAATACACATGTCCTTCTTCTACCCCGCGAAGCAGCAAGCTATCTTTATTGAACGTCAGCTTATTCCAGCCCATATGCGGCACTTTATACGCTTGACCTGCCTCATCGACACCGCTGAAGCGCTCAACACGGCCAGGAAGCAAGCCTAGTCCTGATGTAAGGCCATGCTCCTCACTGCTTTCAAATAACAGCTGCATTCCAAGGCAGATACCAAGCAGCGGTTTGCCCTCATTTGCCCAGTTGCGCAAAAACAGCGCGAGACCTGTTTCGTTTAAAATACTCATCGCATCACGAAACGCCCCAACACCCGGGAGGATCAGCCCATCTGCCTTTTCCAGTTCTGCCGGGTCCGCTGATAGAAAATAAGGCATGTCCATACGCTCTAATGCTTTACTGACACTATGTAAATTCCCCATGCCATAATCGACAATGCCAATCATCTACAACATTCCTTTCGTGGATGGAACTCCTTTAACACGCTCATCAATAGTTGTTGCCTCATCTAAGGCACGCGCCAATGCTTTAAAGATTGCCTCAATAATGTGGTGAGTGTTCTGTCCGTAATGAACAATGACATGCAGATTCATTCTCGCTTCAAGCGCCAGCTTCCATAAAAACTCATGCACAAGCTCCGTATCAAAGGTACCGACCTTCTGGCTCGGGAACTCGGCACGGAATTCAAGATGCGGGCGGTTGCTTAAGTCCACTACGACTTGGGCAAGCGTTTCATCCATTGGAACAAAGGCACTGCCATAACGCTTAATTCCTTTTTTATCACCTAGAGCATCTTTTAAAGCCGTTCCTAGACAGATTCCGATATCCTCAGTTGTGTGGTGATCATCCACCTCAATATCACCTTTCGCATCCACTGTTAAATTGAAGTGACCGTGCTTTGTGAATAAATCGAGCATATGAGTAAGAAAAGGCACACCCGTTTCGAGTTCAGAAACCCCTTCCCCGTCAATGGTAAAGTCTAAATCGATAGTTGTTTCACCGGTTTGTCTTTCAAGTCTTGCCTGTCTCATCTATTCATCCTCCAACCTAATATCAATTGCTCTAGCATGTGCTTCTAATCCTTCTAATCTAGCAAGGGCAGAAATACTCGCTCCCTTTTGCTTTAGCGCCTGCTTGCTGTAGCTGATGATGCTTGATTTTTTCACGAAATCATCCACGCTTAATGGGCTTGAGAAACGCGCAGTGCCGTTCGTCGGCAGAACATGATTCGGTCCTGCAAAATAATCTCCAACAGGCTCTGAGCTGTATGGTCCGACAAAGATTGCTCCAGCATGGCGGATCCGTCCGACAAGCGCCATCGCATCTTCTGTTAAAAGTTCAAGATGTTCTGGGGCTAACTCATTCGTTACATCCACAGCTTCATCTAAATCTTTCGTCACATAGACCGCCCCGTAATCGCGAATTGATGCCTCGGCAATCTCACGCTTCGGCAGTGTTTCAAGCTGCTTCTCTACGGCAGTTTTTACTGCTTCCGCGAGGTCGCTTGAAGGCGTTACTAATACGGCCGATGCTCTCTCGTCATGCTCTGCTTGGCTCAACAGATCCGCTGCAATGTATTGCGCATTCGCATTCTCATCAGCTAAGACGACAATTTCACTCGGTCCTGCAATCATATCAATATCCACTCGTCCAAATACCGCGCGTTTTGCCAAAGCGACAAAGATATTGCCTGGTCCTGTGATTTTATCGACAGCTTGGATCGTCTCTGTTCCGTAAGCGAGAGCGGCAATGGCCTGAGCGCCTCCTACTTTATAAATAGAGGTAACACCAAGCTCCTTCGCTGTGACGAGGACACTTGCTGGGATTGTGCCATCTTTTTGCGGCGGAGTAACGATCGAAATTCTTCCAACGCCCGCTGCCTGCGCCGGGATGACGTTCATCATGATTGAGGACGGATAAGCAGCCTTGCCGCCTGGCACATATAAGCCGACAGCATCAAGCGGCGTGACTTTCTGGCCAAGGATCGTTCCGTCTTCTTTTGTCGTCATCCAAGACTGCTGCACCTGACGCTGGTGAAAATCACGGATATTCTCAATCGCCTCTCGAATAGCTTTTAAGACGCCTGGATCCAGCTGTTCATATGCCGCAAGAAATTCTGACTCTTCAACAAGAAGCGCGTCAAGCTTCGCCCCGTCAAACTTCTCGGTATATGAGAACAAGGCTTGATCACCACGTTTTCTAACCTCTTCAATAATCGCATCGACAGCCTCGCGCTGCTCGCTCGTACCAGCATCCAAGTCTCTTTTTAAACTGACCGAATCTGTGACCTCTATAATTCTCATGCTTCCACACCATCCACAACACCTGACAAACGTTCAACCATGCGGTCAATCTGCTCATCTTTCATCCGGTAGCTGACTGGGTTAACGATTAGACGTGAGGTGATCGGCACAATTGTTTCAAACTCAACCAGACCGTTTTCTTTTAGCGTGCGCCCCGTTGAAACAATATCAACAATGCGATCTGCCAGGCCGATAAGCGGTGCCAGCTCGATCGAACCATTCAGCTTAATCATCTCGACCTGCTCGCCTTGCTCTTTAAAATACTGTGCCGCAAGATTAGGATACTTTGAGGCTACTTTAGGGTTAATGTCTTTTTTCTCATACCCCGGAAGTCCTGCCACAGCTAAGTAGCACTCGCTGATTTTCAAATCAAGCACCTCGTACACATCACGTTCTTCTTCAATCATGACATCTTTTCCAGCTACCCCAATATCAGCTACCCCGTGCTCCACATAAGTCGGTACATCCATCGGCTTTGCTAGAATGAAGCGCAAATTCTCTTCTTCGACATCTATAATTAACTTTCTTGAATCATCAAATTCCTCTGGGAGGCGGTAGCCGGCTTTACGTAATAACTCAACCGCCTCTTCAAAAATACGTCCTTTCGGCATTGCCACTGTTAACACTTCGCTCATTCTACTCGCCTCCTTTTTTAGACTTTCCAATGCAATAGATTACATCATCATACTGCTCGCTCATTTGATCGACATCGCCGACACCAGAGAGATCTTGCAGGACAACAGAAATCCCTTCTTCACGCTTCTGGCTTGCCAACTCTGTTGCTTCCGTGCGGCGTTCCTTACTGAAAATCACACATACATTTTCCTTAGCAGGTGCTGTTTTTCCGATCGCTTCCGTTAATAAGTCTAAACGCACACCAAACCCTGTTGCAGGCGCCGGACGGTTAAACTTTTCAAGCAGCTGGTCATAACGGCCGCCGCTGCTTAACGGCACACCGAGATCACCGCCGTAGCCTTCAAATACAACTCCCGTATAATAGCTCAGGTGCAACACAAGATTTAGGTCAAGCTTCACATACGAATCAATACCGTAACTCTCAAGCACACCCCATAACTGTGTTAATTCATTAAGGGCGCGTTCTCCTTGTTCTGTTTGAATCAATTCACGTGCTTGATCAAGCGCCTCTTTGCCGCCGCGCAGCTTAAGCAATTTTAAGAGACGGTCTTTATCTATTGATGACAGGCTGAGCTCTTTCACATGCTCCTTGAAGCCGACGTAATTCTTTTCATACAGATAACGGCGGAGAACAAGCGCTCGTTCCTCATTTCCGACGACATCTAAAAGAAGAGCATCGACATAGCCGACATGCCCAATCGCTACTTTAAAGTTATCAAGACCGGCACGCTTTAAGCTTGCGATCATTAAAGCAATCACTTCACCGTCCGCACTGACCGTCCCATCACCAATCAGCTCTACACCAACTTGTTCAAATTCAGCCGGCTTGCCGCCTTCGTGCTGCTGCGCACGGTAGACATTTGACTGATAGTTGAGGCGCACTGGGAATGTTGCTTCTTTTAAGCTTGATGCAACAAGTCTTGCAATCGGTGCAGTCATATCTGGACGAAGCACAAGGGTATTTCCTTTTGAATCTAGTAATTTAAAGAGCTGCTGATCTAAAATCGCAGACGCATCTCCAACCGTATCGTAAAATTCAAGTGTTGGCGTATCAATTGTTTGATAGCCCCATAATGACATTTCTGTTGTCAGCTGATCGCGAATCAACTTTTTCGTTCGATAAAGAGCAGGTAAGGTATCTCTCATTCCAATCGGCTTTTCAAACATAAATGGCTTCGACATCACGTTCCACTCCTTGATTTCTCTATTTATAATGTGAGTCAGCTTAAGCGTCTTCCTCATACTAGTTCGTTTTGTTTTTACTTTAGTTCGCTAATATACTACCGAAATAAAGAATTTATATGTAGTCTACACGACGATAACCATACCGTCAACTGAAAAGACTGATTTTTTTGAGATTATAGGGTAATAGAAGCTGGGGATTCAGGGGTGCGGTGTAGTGAGGTCAAGCGGCGCAATTGTAGCTCGAACGAATACAATTACTCTGAGACCGACGCAATAATCCATCCAACCCGCGCAATTACACCCAATAGGCGCAATAAAGCCTTGAAGCGGCGCAATTACTTGAGCAAGCGAGACTATTACCATTTGAACAGACGCGATTACGTCTCCAACCGACGCAATCTCCCTCCACCGCATAATCCCTTGCTCCGCACAAACCAATGACTTTTCCATTCTGCTTAGTATTCGACTTTTTCTCCTATAAATCCTCTAGAACAGAAAAACCGCTCCAGCACATTATCTGCGCTGAAGCGGTTCTAGACTCGTTCTTTTATTATTTGCATCGGGTTGCCACCAACAAATGCGCCGGCTGGTACATCACGGTGGACAAGCGTTCCAGCTGAGATGACAGCCCCGTCACCAATCGTTACACCTGGAAGAATTGTCGTATTCGCACCGATCATCACTTCATCGCCGATCACGACATCTCCAAGCCGATACTCTTTAATCAAATATTCATGGGCAAGGATCGTGGTATTATAGCCGATAATCGTATTGCGCCCAATCGAGATACGTTCTGGGAACATAACATCCATCATCACCATCAAGGCGACCGCCGTCTCAGGTCCGACTTTCATTCGGAGAAACGTGCGGTACAGCCAATTTTTCACCTTTAGAAAAGGAGTGTAGCGGGCAATTTGGATGACAATAAAATTTTTAACAACTTTAAAAAACGGAACTGTGCGGTAAATATGCCATAAGGAATTTGCGGTTTTCACCGGATAGCTCTCAGTTTTTCGGCTCACTATCTCGCCTCCACGATATCTAGCAGATCACTCATTTCTGCTAAAATGTAGTCCGGCTCTAAGGCGCGCATCGCTTCTTCCCCTTTGATTGACCAGCTGACTGCAGCTGTTGGGATCCCCATATTTTTGCCGGCATGAATGTCATGAGGACTATCGCCAATCATCATCGCGCCTTCTTTTGTGACACCAAGGGCATTCAATGCTTTTTCAAGCGGCTCTGTGTGCGGTTTCGCATTTTCAACATCATCAAGACCAATGACAACATCGAAAAATTGATCGAGCTTCATCAGCTTCAGCCCCATTAAGGCCGTTTTGCGGATTTTTGTTGTCACGATCGCTAGGTTAAAGCCTTTTTCGTGAAGTTCCTTAATGGTCTCATAAACGCCCGCGTATTCTTTGACTAGCTCATCGTGGAAGGAATGGTTATGCGTACGGTACACGTCAATCATTTCCTCATAACGCTCAGGGTCTACTTTTCTGAAGCTGTCAATTAAAGGCGGGCCGATAAAATTGATTACCTGCTCGCGAGTGTATTCCCCAGGCTTAAACTGTTCAAGTGTATGCAAGAATGAAGCAATAATTAAATCATTTGTATTAATTAATGTTCCATCCAAATCAAATAATAGTGTTTTGATACCTGTTTCAGTGTTTGTATTAATGTTCATAGGTCGTCGCTTCCTTTCGATTTACCTGTTGATCTTTTTCAAGCCTGTTCCAGATGAAGGCTACTGCCATCGTGAGAACAATTGCCGTGACAAGACGGATAATTAACAGCGGCCAAATAGGGATGCCAAGCGGGATAAAGATCAACGTATCTTCAACTACCGCGTGACAGGCCACGAGAAAAATAAATACTAAGTACAAATCTTTCTTCGAGACATTGTCCTCTTTCACCGCTTGGATCATCACCCCGGCACCGTAGGCCAAGCCGAATGCCAAACCTGAAGCGAGTGTAGTGGATGTATTTTCACGAATGCCAAGCAGCCGCGTAAAAGGCGCCATCCAGCGTGACATCACTTGCAGCCAATTCATTTCTTTTGCAATCTGCACAAAAATCATTAACGGAATGACAATCATAGCAAGCTGCAGGATACCAAGTGTCGCACTTTCCACGCCAGACCAGGCAATTCCTAGCCATGTTGTCGGCTCAGCACTTGGAGTCGTTGAAACAAACCCATACTGTGCCTGCTCGCCTCCTCCGCTCCAAAAAAGATTGATCATAAAAGCGGAAAATAAAGCAAGCCCGACGCGCACCGCTAAGACGACGCTCATTCTGATACCAACTTTGGTCGCAACCGCAGACTCTACAAAAAGATTGTGAGAGAAAGAGAGCATAACAGCGAGGATAAACACTTCTTTCACTGTTAAATCAAGCGTTAAAATGGCTCCAATCCCTGCGTACAGATTTAACACATTTCCAAGAACGAGCGGAATCGCTGCTTCCCCAGGAAGACCAATAAATCTCATTAACGGTGCAAGCAAATCAGCCAGCCATCCAAGCAGCGGTGTATAGCCTAGTATCGTTACAATTAACGTGATCGGAAAAATGATTTTCCCAAGTGTCCACGTCGTTTTGAGACCGACTAAGAAACCTCTTTTCAGCATGTGCTCCCTCTCCCTCCAACTCCTTATTTACTTCTTCTTTTTCTTTGTTTTTTTAGAAGAAGCTTTTGCTTTTGTTTCTGGCAGTGCAGGATCTAAGTATCGTTTTGTACCAGGCTGTTTTCTACGGTAAATCCATAGAATAACGGCTCCAAGGACTAATACAATTGAAATGACCTGAGCTGTTTTTAACACGCCAAAAATAAGTAAAAAATCTAAACGAATAATCTCGATAAAGAAACGCCCTACCGAATACCAGATCACATACGTAAAGAAAATCTCCCCTTGTTTCAAGTTTACTCTACGTAAGTACAGTAACAAGGCTACCCCGAGCAGATTCCAAATTGACTCATAAAGGAAAGTCGGATGATAGTACGTACCGTTTATAAACATTTGGTTAATAATGAATTCAGGCAGCATAAGCCCTTCTAGAAACTCACGCGTCACTGGTCCGCCGTAAACTTCCTGATTCATAAAGTTGCCCCAGCGGCCGATCGCCTGACCTAATAAAATACTTGGTGCGGCTACGTCAACGAGCTGCCAAAAGGAAAGATTATGTCTTTTTGTAAACACATAGGCCGTTAAGACCCCTCCAATAAGAGCTCCGTGAATCGCAATTCCGCCTTCCCATATGTAGAAAACACGAATTGGATCGTCTGCAAACTGTTCCCACCTAAAGGTCACATAGTATATACGAGCTGAAATAATTGAAATTGGAATCGCAAACAGCAAGAGGTCAGCGAAGGTTTCTTTAGGCATGCCTAAGCGAACGGATTCTCTTGAAGCTAAGATGTAGCCAAGAAATACCCCGAGTCCAATAATGACCCCGTACCAATAAATCGTAAATGGACCTATATCTAAAAAGATCCGACTAAGCGGTTCAATCGATTCTTCCATTTAAAACATCCTCTCTATCTCTTGTTTTATTCGTTTAGTTGAATTCGTCACGGTCTCCTTCTTCTATTACATCCGTTAAGCGCTCAGAAAATTCTTCCGCCGCGTTAAAGCCAAGGCGTTTTAAACGGAAGTTCATCGCTGCAACTTCAATAATAACAGCAAGGTTACGACCCGGACGTACAGGCACAGTCAGCTTTTGAATTTCTGAATCCATAATTTTCATCGTCTCTTCTTCTAGCCCTAAGCGATCATAGGCTTTCTTTTGATCCCAAAGCTCAAGATGAATACATAACACAATTCGTTTAAATGGACGAACCGCCCCGGCACCGAATAACGTCATCACGTTAATAATGCCTAGCCCGCGAATTTCTAATAAATGCTGAATCAACTCAGGAGAACGGCCGACCAGTGTATCTTCATTTTCCTGGCGAATTTCTACCGAATCATCCGCTACTAATCTGTGTCCACGGCGAACTAAGTCTAGAGCTGTTTCACTTTTACCCACGCCGCTGTTTCCTGTAATCAGCACACCAATCCCATAAATGTCGACCAACACCCCGTGTACAGCTGTCATTGGGGAGAGCTTGCTTTCAAGATAGTTCGTCAATTTACTACTCAAACGAGTTGTTGTCTGCTTCGAGCGCATAACAGGAACGCCGTTTTGCTCAGCAGCTTCGAGTAGCGCACGAGGTGCCTCGTTCCCACGTGAAATAATGATTCCCGGTGTATCATATGTACATAATTTAAGCATCCGCTCTTGTTGAACTTCTTTTGTCAGCTGCTCAAAGAACGTGAGCTCCGTTCTACCTAACAGCTGAAGACGTTTTGCCGGGTAATACGTGAAAAAGCCTGCCATTTCCATACCAGGACGCGATATATCACTCGTTGTAATCGGACGGTAGATTCCTTCCTCACCCGCTAATAACTCTAATTGAAATTGTTCTAGTAAATCATTTGCTGTTACTTTAGCCATACTATTCCCACCTCGTCACTTTCCCACATTTATGCCGATTTAAAATCTCTAATCCAGTTTTAAAACCTATTTTCCATTTTATCATGTTTTAAGGAGCAAGACGAACATGAGAAGCACTGCTCATTTCTTTCACTAGAAAAAGGCCGGACCTTTAGAGGCCAGACCTTTTTGTCAATTAATTACGGAGCGGCTTAACGACAAACGTTTGGATTAAAGCGATTAGAATAGAAGCAAGCAGCGCCATGCCAAATCCATTAATCACAAACGCATCACCCATAAGGGCCGCTGTCAACATTAAAGTTAGCGCACTAACCACAAACAAGAATAACCCTAATGTCAAAATGGTAATCGGGAGTGTCAACACGACCAAGACTGGTTTAACAATCGCGTTCACAATCGAAAGCAGTACACTGGCGACAATTGCAGCCCAAAATCCAGCAAGCTCAAAGCCGTCAAAGACATATGCAATGAGTAATAAAATGACAGCATTTATAACAAGACCTATGATCCATCTCATTGATTAACGCACATCCTCTTCATTAGGGATTAGGAAGATGGCGATAAAGTATGCAAGGAGTAGCGGGAAACCGACTGACAAGAAGAAAAGTACGATAAAGATAATTCGTACAATCGTTGAATCAATGCCAAAGTATTTCGCAAGTCCTCCACATACACCAGCTAATTTGCGATCATATTGTGTTCTGACTAATTTTTTCATCTCATATCACCTCATTTTCTGAACGGCTTCACAAGTATTTAACTTAGCGGTCTTTTACCAAAATAGAACCTGTATAGGTCACAGCATTCACCTTCACACGTGGCGAGGACTGCTGGTTCCCTACAAAGCTTGTGCTTTTTTGGGCAAATTCTTTTTTCTCATCAAGAATTTCATGGTTGGCTAAGTCCATTGTAAAGCCGCCCACATTCGTTTTCAGCTTACCTTCAACGCGGATATCTTCCGGTACATATAAATGAATGCTGCCGGTTGTCGCTTTAAGGTCAGCATATCCGGACTCATTCAAGGCATCTAGTTTGTAAGTGATGCCACCGTTAACTGTCTCCGCATCCACATCCTGAGCTTTTCCAGATAACGTAATGCTTCCGTTGACCGTTTTTACATCCACGAGATCGGACTCCTGATGCTCAAGTTCAATTGCCCCGTTTACGGTTTCTGCCATAATCTTTTTCGCTTTGATGGATTTAAAAGAAATCGCTCCGTTTAATGTATTTACATCAAATGTATCGACATGAATCTGTTCCCCTTTTATTTGGCCGTTAAACGTATAGAGCTTAAGGTGTTCAAACGTTGTTTTAGGAACATAGACAGTCGCTTGTACTTTCATTGATTTCACCTTGGTATGGAATAATACTTTTTGATCGTTCACGCGAAACGTCGCTTCCTGCAAGAACACACGACGTGCCTCCTCGGAATCTTTCACGCGGTAAACACGTGCCTGACATTCAATTCGAACATCTGGCTCTTCCCAAGGAACAAAGGTAATCGACCCGTTTTCAAGTGAAATGTCCACATTAGCAGGTGCTAGGTCACGATGCTGGAAAATGTGGTCCACCACAACAGAAGAACCAAAGTTAAAGTCTAAATCAAAGTCTTTAATTTTCTGGAGTGCCGTATCAATGAAGCTTGCAAATCGATTTTCAGCAGAAGAGGATTGTCGGTTGCGCTTCTTATACTCTTCTCCCTCATCCCAATTCACATCTGTTATTAGAGAAGCTGGCTCAGCACGCCTTTGTTCAGGTTCTGCTTTCGTATCCATCGCTTCTAAAAGCTTAATGCCCTCTTCAGCTGTAATTTTACCATCCTCGATCATCTTCAAAATCATTTTCCGCTCTTCCATCGTTAAAGCCTCCTTAATTAATGTAGCTCATGTCAGATTTTCTATAATACTTAGTAGAAAAGGTACGCACTAAAAGCACGCACCTTTTCTGTTGTCATCTTCTATTGTATTACGGATGATCCTGCGATCATGTTTCATCTTTTAGCTTTTTTGTAACTCTTTTTCTTCCATTTGATCCTTCATTTGATTTTCCATCCGTTTACGATCACGCTCTAGTATCGGCTTTAAATAGCGGCCGGTATAAGAAGCTTTTGTTTCAGCCACTTGCTCTGGTGTCCCTTCAGCGACAATTTGACCGCCTTTGTCCCCGCCTTCAGGTCCTAGATCAATAATATGGTCCACCGTTTTAATCACATCTAAATTATGTTCAATAACAAGGACTGTATCCCCATTATCGACAAGTCGCTGCAACACTTTTAATAAACGGTCAATATCATCCACATGCAGCCCTGTTGTTGGTTCATCTAAAATATATAATGTTCTGCCTGTCGCACGACGATGAAGCTGAGAAGCAAGTTTCACACGCTGCGCTTCCCCTCCTGATAAAGTCGTTGCCGGCTGGCCAAGTTTAATGTAGCCAAGCCCAACATCGACCAAGGTCTGAACCTTCCGCTTAATTTTCGGGATGTTAGCAAAGAATTCTACACTCTCTTCCACCGTCATTTCAAGCACATCAGAAATTGTCTTTCCTTTGTACTTAATTTCAAGTGTTTCACGGTTATAACGTTTCCCTTCGCACACTTCACAAGGCACATATACATCAGGCAGGAAATGCATCTCAATTTTAATAATCCCATCTCCGCGGCAAGCCTCACAGCGGCCGCCTTTCACATTAAAGCTGAAGCGGCCTTTCTTATATCCGCGCACTTTTGCCTCGTTTGTCATCGCAAACACATCGCGGATATCATCAAACACTCCCGTATACGTGGCCGGATTTGAACGAGGTGTACGGCCGATCGGCGACTGGTCAATATCAATAACTTTATCAATTTCATCGATATCAGCAATTTCTTTATGTTTCCCTGGCTTGTCCTTCGCACGATGAAGCTTTTGAGCCAACGATTTATACACAATCTCGTTAATAAGGGTACTTTTTCCTGAGCCTGAAACGCCTGTTACGGCCATAAATAGCCCGAGAGGAAATGTAACCGAAACATTTTTCAAGTTATTTTCGCTTGCTTTTTTCACAGTAAATGAGCGCCCGTCAGAATTTCTGCGTTCTGTTGGCAGCGGAATAAATTTTTCACCGGATAAATACTGGCCTGTAAGTGACTCTTTATCTTTCATAATCTCTTCTGGCGTCCCTTGTGCCGTAATCTGTCCGCCGTGAACGCCTGCACCTGGACCAATATCAATAATATAGTCAGCTGCCATCATCGTATCCTCATCATGCTCAACCACAATCAGGGTGTTTCCAAGATTCCGCATATGTTCAAGCGTTTGAATTAAGCGGTCATTATCACGTTGATGAAGACCAATCGACGGTTCATCAAGAATGTAGAGAACACCCATTAACGATGATCCAATTTGGGTGGCCAGACGAATACGCTGCGCCTCACCGCCTGATAAGGTACCCGCTGCACGCGATAGAGATAAATAGTCGAGCCCAACATTTATCAAAAAACCGATACGGTCATTAATTTCTTTTAGAATAAGGCGAGCAATTGCATAATCCTTCTCACTCAGTTCTAGGTTTTCAAAAAACTCTTTCGCTTCTTTTACTGAAAGAGAGGAAACCTCACCAATATGTGTTCCATTAATCTTTACAGCTAGAGCTTCCTTCTTTAAACGGTAGCCCTTACAGCTAGGACAATGCTTATGCGTCATATACGTTTCCATTTGATCACGGATATAATCAGAGCTTGTCTCATGATAGCGGCGTGAAATATTGTTCGCTACCCCTTCAAAAACAATCTCATTTTCTCTCACTTGTCCGAATTCATTTTCATATCGGAAGAAGATCTTCTCTCGTCCGCTTCCATGGAGCACTTTATCAAATAAAGCTTCAGGTATTTGTTCCACCGGCTGATCGAGATCAATCCCGTAGTGATCAGCAGCTGCCGCTAAGAGCTGCGGATAATACTGTGAACTCGTCGGCTCCCAGGCTGCGATTGCATGCTCACGAAGTGTTTTTGATCTGTCAGGAACCACAAGCTCTAAGTCCACTTCAAGCTTTGAACCAAGTCCATCACATGTTGGACACGCGCCGTATGGACTGTTAAACGAGAACATCCGCGGCTCAAGTTCTGAGATCGAAAAGCCGCACTCAGGGCATGCATGATGCTGGCTGAAGAGCAGCTCTTCTTCACCAATTACATCAACAAGTACACGTCCGTCTGCTAATTGCAGCGCCGTTTCAAGTGAGTCAGCTAAACGAGTATGAATGCCCTCTTTGATCACAATTCGGTCAATAACGACTTCAATGCTGTGCTTTTTATTCTTTTCCAGCTCAATTTCCTCGGCTGCTTCACGCATCTCTCCGTTAACACGCACACGGACAAAGCCTTGCTTCTTAATGTCTTCAAGCACCTTCACATGCGTTCCTTTCCGCCCTGATACGAGCGGTGCTAGAATTTGCATTTTCGTCCGCTCTGGATATTCAATAAGGCGGTCCACCATTTGCTGAATCGTCTGCGAAGAGATTTCAATCCCGTGCTTGGGACAAACTGGTTTTCCGATACGTGCATATAAAAGCCGCAGATAATCATGGATTTCTGTTACTGTACCGACAGTAGATCTTGGATTGCGGCTTGTTGTTTTCTGATCAATTGAGATAGCTGGTGAAAGGCCTTCAATTGCATCAACATCAGGTTTATCCATCTGCCCTAAAAATTGACGAGCATAGGCAGAAAGGGATTCAACATATCTTCTTTGCCCTTCTGCATAAATCGTATCAAAGGCAAGTGAAGATTTACCTGAGCCTGATAAGCCTGTTAATACGACAAGCTTGTCGCGCGGAATCGTCACGTCAATATTTTTTAAGTTATGTGAGCGAGCTCCTTTTACGACGATTTCTTCTAATGCCATCCTGTTCACCCTTCCGCTTTTAGCTCTAATAATAAATCACGAAGCTCTGCAGCACGCTCAAAATTTAATTCGCGGGCAGCATCCTTCATTTCTTTTTCCATTCGTTCGATCATCGCTTCTTTATCTTTCTTGCTTAACTTCGTCTTCGGTGCGGCTGTTGTTTCGCCGTCTTCATCCGATACAATTGTTGCCTGGATCACCTCTGGAATTTTCTTTTGAATCGTTTTAGGGGTGATGCCATGCTTTTCATTATATTCTTCTTGAATGCTGCGGCGTCTTGCCGTTTCATCAATGGCGATCTGCATCGATTTAGTCATCTTATCTGCATACATAATGACATGACCATTAGAGTTACGAGCAGCACGTCCTATCGTTTGAATCAATGAACGTTCTGCACGCAAGAACCCTTCCTTATCAGCATCGAGTATCGCAACAAGAGACACCTCAGGAATATCAAGCCCTTCACGCAGCAAGTTAATGCCGACTAACACATCAAACGTTCCCATCCGCAGCTGACGAATAATTTCGATTCGTTCAAGCGTCTTAATCTCTGAGTGGAGATAACGTACTTTAATGCCGATCTCTTTTAAGTAATCCGTTAAATCCTCAGACATTTTTTTCGTCAGTGTCGTGACAAGCACTCGTTCATTTTTCTCAACTCTAGCATTAATTTCGCCGATCATATCATCAATCTGGCCTTCGATCGGGCGCACGTCAATGGTTGGGTCGAGTAAGCCTGTCGGACGAATAATCTGCTCAACCATTTCCGGCGTGTGTTCAAGTTCATACGGACCTGGTGTCGCTGAAACGTAGACGCTTTGGGAAACCTTCTTTTCAAACTCATCGAATTTTAAAGGCCGGTTATCGAGCGCTGAAGGCAGACGGAATCCGTGATTAACGAGTACTTCTTTTCTAGCCCTGTCTCCGTTATACATTCCCCGAACTTGCGGAAGTGTAACATGAGACTCATCGACAATCAGTAAAAAGTCTTCAGGAAAGAAGTCAATCAGCGTGTAAGGGGTAGCCCCTGCTTCGCGCAATGTTAAGTGACGTGAGTAGTTCTCAATTCCTGAACAAAAACCCATTTCAGCCATCATCTCTAAATCGTAGCGCGTTCGCTGTTCAAGACGCTGCGCTTCTAGAAGCTTCCCTTCCTCATGCATTTTCTTCAGCTGTTCTTCAAGTTCTATTTCGATATTAGCAATCGCTTTTTTAAGCTTTGCTTCACGGGTAACGAAGTGGGATGCCGGGAAAATGGCTACATGATTTCGCTCGCCTTTGATTTCACCTGTCAGCGCATCTACTTCTGTCATCCGGTCTATTTCATCACCAAAAAACTCCACACGAATACATTGTTCATCACGAGATGCCGGAAAAATTTCTACGACATCGCCGCGAACTCGGAACGTACCACGCGTGAAATTGACATCATTTCGGTCATATTGAATGTCTACTAAATTACGCAATAAAGCATTACGGTCCAGCTCCATTCCAGTTCTAAGAGACACGACTAAGTCGCGGTACTCCTCAGGCGAACCTAAGCCGTAAATACAAGAGACACTGGCAATAATGATGACGTCTTTCCTCTCAAAAAGCGCACTTGTAGCCGAGTGTCTAAGTTTATCTATTTCTTCATTTATACTTGCATCTTTTTCAATATACGTATCAGAACTAGGGACGTAAGCTTCTGGCTGGTAATAATCATAATAGCTGACAAAATACTCTACAGCATTGTTTGGGAAGAACTCTTTAAACTCACTATAAAGCTGGCCTGCAAGAGTTTTATTATGGGCGATAATTAATGTGGGCTTGTTTACTTCTTGTATAACATTAGACATCGTAAATGTCTTACCTGTACCTGTTGCACCAAGCAAAGTCTGATGCTTTCTTCCTTCTTTTATCCCTGCTACAATCTCTTTAATCGCAGCGGGTTGATCGCCATCTGGTTGATAAGGCGAGTTAAGTTCAAATGTCTGATCCACCAAAAAACCTCCTCACGAACCTATGATCTCTTAGCAATAGTATATCACAACCAGCTAGGTTAAAAGCAAATAATAAGAACGTACGTCCCCATTTATTTTCCTTAAATTTGAAACTGTGTAGTATTTAAATAAAGAAAGAGAGCCGATTTCTCGACTCTCTGCTACATACCTGGACGTTTGATTAATACTTTTTTAGCGATAAGAACTCCTGCTGCAAATGATGGGATGGCGATCAGCAAAAGCCACCAAGGTTTATCATACACACTGATGACAGACAGAATGACCATCCATGTGACAATACTTGCTCCGACCAAACTAAAGGTTACTCTTGTGGTGATGACCATTAGCAAGAACGGGGCGAACAGTGCTAATAATATTTCTGACATGCTCTATACGATTTCTCCTTTACTTTATCTCAAGCTTAAACCACCGAATCTTGCAATTGATAGTCTTGCTTTACTAATAATACGCCTAGCTGATGATGTTCTCCGTCATAAAGGGCCCCTTGGGTAAATCGAACTTCCCCGGAATGATCAAGCACATCTATTTTACAGAAGGCAGCAGCATTAAGCTGAAGCGCCTCATAGAAACTGTTCTCATCATGGACGGTTTGACCATTCACTTTAACTATTGTCTCTCCTACTTGCAGTTTCATTTTGGTTGCAGGACTATTTGGGATCACCCCTAAAATGACGCAGCCTTTATCCCTTGAGCCGTAAAATGATGGACCTGCCTCATCACGAGCCTTGGCAAGCATCCATAATACTTCCCGTAAAATGATCGCAAGGGAAGCAGCCAGTACTGCTACAAACGGATACCAATAACTCGCTGCTGCAAGAATGCCTAAAAACACCCCAAGCCCTGCCACTCGCATGCCCATCATCTTAATAGGCTCTTTCGGAAGAGCGGAACGAACACGCTGGCCAAACCCTACTAGGACAGGGAACAGGATCGGCTGAAAGCTTGTCTCACCTAAAGAGAATACCGGCCAATACTCAAAGCCAGGAATGATTCCTGTCGGTACAAAGAAGAAGACCGGAACAATCCATAATCGTTTAGCCTCTTGAAATCCTACCCATTTACCGCGTTTACTTCGTTCAACACCAGGCGATGTATACACATCTCCATTACGGTAAATAAGGAGTCCTTCCCCAATTGCTAACAGAGCAAGAATAACAGCTATATAATGCAGCGGGAAGCCGCTCAGAAAAGCAGCGATATTTTGCAGCATACTAACCTCAGTAAATACGGGTGCAAACGCCACAGCTAAAAGTGTCAGGCCGATAATATAAGAAGGTGACATCCACCTGACTGATGTAGTTAATACCATCACAATCGAAGCCGCAATCATGACAAAAACCACTTCCATCGTGATCACAATTCCGATTCCAAGCGTTGCGGCTGAAATAAGAAGACCGATCAATAATGCTGGCAAGAACGGTATGACAAAGTCAGCAATCTTATCTGTCACACGCGTATGAAATGCTACCCGTTCTTTTTGAACGCGGCGATGCGCAATTAAAAAAATCACAAATAATCCTATGTACAAGATGGGGTTGGCGAAAAATGAGCCAATCGTAAGTCCCAAGCTTTTCAGAATGTCGATCATCATACATCTAACGCCTCCAGAACTCTTTCTCTCTATTCTACATTATATAAGGGGAAAAGAGATAAAGGATCTATGAGAAATTGTGATTTTTGATAATTTCCTACAAAGAAGAGGGTGAACAGCTCCCCCTGACAGCATTTGTTGATCTCTGCTGCAAGCACACGCTTTCCACAGGCTGACCGGGAGCATACCTATAGCTTCACTCATACGGGATCACCATGGCCACGCACCTAAAGCTACTAAAGCGCCCTACCTGCAATAATTGTTGATTTCCGCTGCAGGCAATTGCTTTCCGCGGGCGGTCCGGGAGCCTCCTCATCGTTTCACTCTTGTGGGGTCTCCCATGGCCACGCACTTCCGGCAGGAGTCGAGTCCCCTCCGCTCCAATCAACGGAGCGAGGAGGTTATATAGTGCTCCTATTCAAACAACTGATCAATCATCTTAGAAAATAAACCAATGGATGTATGCCCTTTTATAAATTGAACCGAACTACAACTTAATGGCCCCGCATAAGGATTACTCAATGCAATAACCTAGCGGATGAAATATGCGAAGACTTCTGCGGTGCCTAGAGCAGGGCTGAGATCCCACAGGGCTAAAGCCCGAGGAGGCTCAGCAGCTCACCGCGAAAAGCGAAGCATATTTCAGGAGCGGCGAGTCCGCTCTAACCCATGAACTTAAAAACGAGGTTGAATTCTCCATAAAAAAGGCCCTTATCAGTACTAAAAAGTACACCATAAGGGCCCAGTTAGAGACTTCGTTTCATCCAAGCCTCTTCGTCATTAATTCGCTTGTTTCAAAATTAACTCAATCGCTGTTTGCAGCTGCTTGTCATTAGACTCATCGCGGACTTCATCAACGATGAGCTGCTGCAATGTGCCTGCTGTTTCTTCGTCAATTTCACCTGTTTCACTCAGCCCTTGTGCTTTTTGGAACGCACGAACAGCTTGCTCGGTCTGTTCATCATAATACCCATCTGTGCGGCCAGGCTCATGACCAAGTCCTTTAAGCATTGTTTGAGCACTACGGATCTGTTCGTTCATCATATCAAGCGTCAGTGTCTCATCCCCTGTTAGAGGTGCAGAATAGAAATAATCTGGCTGCTTCACTTCAACAGTAGGTTCGACCCCTTCACCATTGATATCATTCCCAGCTGATGTCAGCCATTTGAATAAGGAGAGCTTCAATTCACTTCCGTCACCAAGTTGAATTGTTTGCTGTACTGTCCCCTTACCAAATGTCGTCTCACCGACTACATCGTAATCACCTGCTTCAATTAAAGCAGCTGATAAAATCTCTGATGCTGATGCGCTTGAGCGGTCTGTTAAACCGACAATCGGATACGGCTTTCTCTCATCTAATGAAGATACGTAACGAACACGCTCTCCTGCACGATCTTGAATTTGAACAATTGGTTCTCCACCAGGAATAATCAGCTTACCGATTTTTTCCACGCTATCTAAGTAGCCACCCGGATTTCCGCGAACATCAATTAATAGTCCATCAATACCTTGTGCTTCTAATTCCGCCAAACCCTCTTCAAAACGTTCAGCTGTATCAACAGAGAACGAGGTAATGTCGAGCATTCCGATCGTTTTCCCGTCACGCTCAATCGTGCTGACTCTTACTGTTTCAATTGGAATATCATCTCGTACAACCGGAATCGTTAAAAATTCGCTTGCTCCTGCACGGTCTACTGTAAGCGTTACAGTTGTTCCTTTTTCTCCGCGGATCTTCAACACGGCTTCATAAAGCGATAAACCGTCTGTTGACTCTCCGTCAATTTCAATAATTTTATCGTTTGGCTGAAGACCTGCTTGTTCTGCCGGTGACTCACGGAACGGGGCAACAATTGTCACCGTGCCGTCTGTCATGCTCACCTCTGCTCCGATCCCTTCAAAGCTTGAACCTAATGACTCGACAAATTGGTTTGCCGTTTCTTGATCCATATACACTGAATAAGGGTCATCTAACGTATCAAGCATTCCTTCAATGGCCCCTTGAATCAACTCTTCTTCACTCACATCTTCTACATATTGCTCTTGAATAATGGCGAATGTCTTCGCAATCTTCTCAAGTGATTCAATATCCTCTAGCTGAACCTCTTCTGCAGGCTGATTATCTGGATCAGTTGTTGACGCCCTCTCATTTCCTTCTAATGCAAATGAGCCTGTAAATAAAAAGATACTTCCTAAGCCGATCGCCACTACAGCGACTAGTATGAGAAGCAATTTCTTGCTATTCATCCTCACCACTCCCACTTGACCTCAAACCACAAGGGCCGATTGATTATCTTGTTTGTTACGATTTTGCAAAACATTTCAAGAAAAAACGCATATGTTGAGCGGTATGCGTGCATTAATTTCCCCGAACACTCTTTCATGTGCAATAAAAGGCATTACACGCGCATGTGCAATGCCCTACTTTACCTTCATCTTATGTGTGGCTTGTACGTTTTATGTCGTTTCTATCTAATACTTCCATTTTAAACAAGGACGTTTCGTAAGTCAAAAGAGGATGAGTGTTTATAGTATGAAAGATTGTCAAAGAACGATTGCGAATTCCTTTACAAATAAAAATGGATAGAAACTATGTGACATTTCCTGCCGAATATTCTGACAATTATATTTTTTTAATGTATAAACATACTTAGCGAATAAACCTACTTTTAGGAGGACTAGTTAAATGACTGTAACTGAGCTCTTCAGATTCAAGAATGAAAAAATCAAGGTATTGCATTTTACATGGTTCGCTTTCTTTATATCCTTTTTCACTTGGTATAATATGGCGCCTCTTGCAACAACAATGCTTGAAACAATGGACTGGTTAACACCTCAGCATATTGCTGCGCTTGGCATTTGTAATGTTGCTTTAACCATACCTGCACGCGTTATTATTGGTACGTTATTAGATAAATATGGTCCTAGAAAGGTCTATTCAGCCTTACTGATTATAATGTCCTTTCCCGCTATCGTATTTGCTTTTGGAGATAGTTGGGCACAATTAATGATCGCCCGTTTAGTGCTTGGAAGTATTGGTGCAAGTTTCGTAATTGGAATTAGAATGGTTGCCGAATGGTTCCCTCCAAAAAGTATTGGATTTGCAGAAGGTATTTATGGAGGCTGGGGAAATTTCGGTTCAGCAGTAGCTGCTATGCTTCTTCCTTGGTTCGCCCTTACTCTATTAGGTGGAGATGAAGGATGGAGATATGCATTAGCTTTCACAGGAGTCATCTGTTTTGTTTATGGATTCATTTATTACTTTAATGTTAAAGATACTCCAGATGGAAAAGAGTTTATTAGACCTAAAAGAACTGGAGCTTTAGAAGTAAGCACCTGGGGGGATCTCGTTCAATTAATTTTCTGGACGTTACCTCTTGGTGGAGCATTGGCCCTTAGTGCGTGGCGACTAGCAAACCTTGGTTTCATCTCAGATACGGCTCTTTATCTTGTGTATGCAGTAATAGGCATCACACTTGTCTATCAAATTTTTATGATTTTAAAAGTGAATATACCTATCTTGAAAAAAGGAGTACCTGAGGATGACCGCTATAACTTTAAAAATGTCGGTGCACTAAACAGTACTTACTTTGCTAATTTCGGTGCTGAATTAGCCATCGTTTCAATGCTTCCGATGTTTTTTCAATTAACCTTTTCTCTCTCTGCCTCTCAAGCAGGACTAATAGCAGCCTCATTCGCCTTTGTTAACTTGTTAGCTAGACCTCTTGGCGGAATACTATCTGATCGAATGGGCAGCAGAAGAAAAGTTATGCTTATTTACATGTTTGGAATCACCCTCGGTCTTTTTGGAATGGGTTTTATGGACTCTAACTGGCCGCTTATATTTGCTGTTGCCATTACCGTCTTAACTTCAATGTTTATCCAGGGTGCAGAAGGAGCTACCTTTGCCGTGATTCCCATGATTAAAAAGAGAGTAACAGGTCAAATAGCAGGAATGGCTGGAGCATACGGAAACGTTGGGGCTACTATTTACTTAACTCTTTACACTTTTGTAACGCCTCAACAATTCTTTTTTATCCTTGCCACAGGGGCATTAGCCAGCTTTATTATTTGCTTCTTTACACTAGAAGAACCTAAAAATTCATTTAGTGAGGAATACTATCTTTCCTCAGATGAATTAACATCAGGAGAAGAAGAAGAAATTCCTCAAATAATCAATGGAAAAGAGCTTAAAAGAAAAGCTTTATAGTCGTTAAAAACCGCTCTCAAAGCAAATCTGAGAGCGGTTTTTAATAGATTGTTTTATCATGTTGTAACTGAACGTATTCTCACTGCACTAACCTTAAACCCTGGCATTCTGCAAGTAGGATCTAGTTTTTTTGAGATTAATTGATTTACATTTTGGGTTTCTTCCCAGTGAAACGGCACAAAGACTGTATCTTCACGAATTGAATCGCTCAACCTGCTCCTAACTATAATATTTCCTCGTTTTGACTCAATTTTAACCAAAGCTTGGTCGTTAATATTATATTTCTTCGCCGTTACTGGGTGAATCTCCATGAAAGACTCAAATTCTCGTGCAGCAAGACTAGAGCTCTTACGTGTTTGAACACCTGTTAAATAGTGAGACATTACTCTTCCTGTTGTTAAATACAAAGGAAACTCTTCTGATGGTGCTTCCTTTTCAACTTCTGCTTTATTAGGGACGGGAATCATTTTTGCTTTCCCGTCAGAATGGGCAAAACTTTTTTCAAATAATCGTTCTGTGCCAGGATGCAGCTCGTCTGTACAAGGCCATAATATTCCTTTTTCCTTTCTAAGACGATCATACGTAATCCCAGAGTAATCAGCTATTCCACCTTTGCTAGCTTCCTTTAATTCTTCAAAGATCTCTTCAGAAGTACTATAAGAAAAATAGTCACCATATCCAAGTGTTTGAGCCACTTCGCAAATAATTTGCCAATCATGCTTAGCATTTGCCCATAATGGAAAGCTCGCCTCCCTTAAAGTCACTCTGCCCTCAACATTTGTCATTGTGCCTGAGGTTTCTAAATAAGAAGTTGCAGGTAATATCAAATCGGCTAAGCGGGCTGTTTCTGAAATAAACATATCTACAGCTACGAAGAAGTCTAACTTCCCTATAGCTTGTTTCACAAAAGCAGAGCTAGGATTGGATACTATTGGGTTTGAACACATAAGAAACAAACCTTTTATGTCGCCTTCATCCATTTTTTCAAACATCTCAAAAGCTGAGACCCCCTTGCGAGGTAAATCCTCCTCTTTAACTCCCCAGATGTTTGCCACGTACTTACGGTGCTCTTCATTTTCAATTGATCTGTAGCCTGGAAGCTGATCTGCTTTTTGGCCGTGTTCTCTAGCGCCTTGACCATTGCCCTGACCTGTAACAGCTCCAAACCCTGAATAAGCTTTACCAATCTTTCCAGTAGTCAAAAGAATATTCAAGAAATTCCTTACTGAGATCGAACCATCTGTTTGCTGCTCAATTCCTCTTGCTGTAAAAATCATGCCTGTTTCTTCTTTTCCAAACACAGTAGCAGCTTGCTCGATTAGTTTGCTCTCAACACCTGTTAACCTTGCAATCTCTTCAAGGTCAAGGGAAGCTACATGGTTTTTCACTTCATCAAAACCAGCTACCCTTTGTTCTATAAATGAGTTGTCTATTAGTCCTTTTTCAATAATAACCTTTAATAATCCATTTGCTAATGCTGCATCCATCCCAGGTTTTACCTTCAAGTGGACATCTGCTAGTTTTGTTGTCATCGTCTCTCTTGGGTCAATCGCTATGATAAAGCAGCCATTCTCTTTTGCTCTTTCAAAGTAAGGCATCATCGTTGGCTGGCATTCAGCAATATTAGTTCCTGCTAATATGATACATCTTGTACCTTCAATCTCCTTTATGCTATTGGTAAAACCACGATCCATTCCAAACGTCCGAGCCGCGGCTGAGGCTGCTGATGACATACAGAGACGACCATTATAGTCGATATATTTAGTTTGAAGAGCAACACGTGCAAACTTGCCAAGCAGATAGGCTTCTTCATTTGTAATGGTTGCACTGCCATAAACAGAAAGAGCATTTTTCCCATGGAAGGATTGAATGGCTGTGAACTTCTCTTTAATTAGTTTAAGAGCATCCTCCCATGAGATTTCCTGGAATTCCCCGTCTACATTTAATAATGGTGTTTTTATTCGATCTTTATGTAGGGCATGTTGATGTGCATGTAACCCTTTTATACAAAGGCGCCCTTCTGACGTTGGATTATTCTTAGCAATTGTTTGATATTTTTTGCGTGTAACTGTCGATTGCTCAATCAGCTGCATTTTACACTGCATACTACAGAAAGGACATTGAGTATCGTATATCTTTTCAGTTTCGGCCTCTTTTTGCTTTTTTCTAAAATAACGTAATAAAAGTTCAGTCATCTACGATCATTCCTTCAAAATGTATTATAGTTATTGTAAAGTGCACGCTGTAACTGATACCTTCCCTTAGTTACCTACGTATCCACTTTTAAGTTCTGAATTTTCTTGTAATTCTGTCCGCAGCTCGTTATCTATTAAAATCTCCCGTACATGTAAAAGGTTCATTCGGTCCACCCACTCAAAAAGCCGTTCACTATATCTCGCGGTTTGGCGATAATATTCAATCAGACATAGTACTATTTCTAGGACTTCATTTTCAGAATTGGCTACATATAGCAGCTGTTCATCCTTAAACTCATTTAAACACAGTCCACCTACATAAATTTCCCAACCAAGATCAGAGCGAACAATCCCTATATCCTCTAATCCAATTCTTGTTTTATTATTTAAACAGCCAGACATCCTGACTTTTATACGATGGGGCGTCTTAACATCACTAATTATTTGATCCATTTTTATAGCTAATTCGAAAACTTCCTGCTTTGTACATGTACAATTATGATTCTCCTTGCATAAATTAATCACTTGAACTATATTTGCATCTTTCCTCATTAATGGAAGGTCGGTTTCCTTATATATTGCATATAGAGCATCTTCAGGAGCACCTAGTAATGAAAGTCTTTGTTCTTCTGTTATGAAAGCTTGTGGAATAAGGTATTCTTCCATTAAATCTGCGACTCTTCTTAGTTGGTTTGCATTTGTGAACCCTCCATTCATTTGTGGGGAAATGATGTAAGATCCATCATTTTGCCTTACCGCATTAGAGTGATCAAAAAAAACTAGTGATTTTTCCACCTGATTATAGCCAGGGTTAAGCATTCTCACATAATAATCGATCGCCGCAACACATTGTGAACATCCTTCTTTATTTGACCAGCCCAGCCTAGAGGTGACTTCTTCAAAAGAGTCAAGCTGCAGCATTTGCATCTTTGTTACTACTTCCTCATCTGTTAATGAAGTACAAGAACATAAGGAACGTTCTTCTTTTACTTCTTTAAACGTATCACTTTGCATGTATATCAATAAATCACCAACCAAGGGTCTGCATCCGCCGCATGCACTAGAAGCCTTCGTACACTTTTTCACTTCCTCAATTGTTGTTAACGCCTGTTTTTGAGCAGCTTCAATTATTTCTCCTTTTGAAACCCCATTACAGTTACAAACAATCGCTGTACCTTCCATTGTAGTTATCTCTGAAAGCTCTTTTGAACCTTCCTGCATTAAAAGCTTCTTTTCCTTAGCTGTTATTGCTTTCTTCTTATAAATGTAATCAATTAATCTATTTGAGGCATTGGCATCTCCAAACATTATGGCTCCTTGAACCCTGTCATCTTTTAAAACAATTTTTTTATAAATATATTCATCTTCGTCATAATGAATAATCGTTTTAGTTGTATCGTCCTCTAGCCAGTTTCCGGCTGAGAACACTTCCACTCCAGATATTTTTAGTTTAGTTGATAAAGTAGAACCATGATAACCGTGTGAATCAACTTCACATATATGTTTAGCTAGCTCTTTTCCTTGTTCATACAATGGTTTAACAAGTCCATATACTTTATTTCGATGTTCTGCACATTCGCCAACTGCATATACATCAGGCGCACTAGTTTGAAGATAATCGTTCACTATGATCGCTCTTCCTGTTTCAATTCCAGCATTTATCGCTAACTGTATATTAGGTCTGACACCGGCAGCCATGACGACTATATCTGCAGCTGCTTCTGATCCGTCTTTAAAGAGAATACCTTCTACCCGCTGCTCACCAGTTATTTCTGCAGTCTCCTTTTCAAGCAAAAAATTTATTCCTTGTTGCTCAAGCTCATGCCGCAACATTTTTGATGCGGTAGTATCTAGCTGTTTATCCATCAAAGAGTTAGAAAGATGGACCACATCTACAGCCATTCCTAAGCCCAATAACCCCCTTGCAGCTTCCAGCCCTAAAACTCCTCCCCCTATGACCACAGCTTTTTTATAAAGCTTTGCGCTCTCTATCATTTGAGAACAATCCTCTATCGTTCGAAAAGTGAAAACGCCCTCTTTTTTACACCCTGGGACTGGCAAGATAAAAGGAGTAGAACCCGTTGCAATAATCACTTTATCATAGTGAACTTCTTTATTTAGATTTGTACGGATAAACTTATGAGTATGATCAATTTCTGTGACTGTCTCACCTGTATACAGCTGAATATGATTATCTTCATACCACTTTCGATCATGTAAAATAATATCTTGTACCTTCGCTGAGCCTTGTAAAACGGAAGATAAAAGGATGCGGTTATAATTGAAATGCGGCTCACTTCCGAATACGGTAACATCAAACCTGCCAGGCTGAAGCTTAAAAATCTCTTCTAGACAATTGACTCCTGCCATCCCATTTCCTATTACCACTAATCGTTCCTTCCCCATTATTATTCCCCTCCTATTTTTAATGTTCTTTCATAAAAAATCGGTCTGCTTCATTTTCATATACATATCATTTCTATTTTATCTAACCAGTTAGTGTAAAATCTTTATTTATGTCAGATCAACTAACATATTCTTTTTTAAAAGAATACAAAAAAACACAACTTGTAAGAATACAAGTTGTGTTTTTCACGTTTAACTACAGATTAACGTGGAATATATTTTAATGGATCAACAGAATTTGATTTTGCATTATTCCAGCCGCCTTCATGTACTTCAAAGTGTAAGTGAGGTCCAAATGAACGACCTGTATTACCCATCATACCAAGGCGCTGCCCTTTT
This sequence comes from Alkalihalophilus pseudofirmus, assembly GCF_029094545.1. NCBI lineage: Bacteria > Bacillati > Bacillota > Bacilli > Caryophanales > Bacillaceae > Alkalihalophilus > Alkalihalophilus pseudofirmus. The sequence continues at coordinate 3,579,833 of NZ_CP117835.1, forward strand.
GATACACGGTCCCCTGTACTCACTTCACGATTTTCAAGGTGAGCATAAAGTGTTGTGATCTGCTGTCCGTTCACCATGTGAGAAATTAGGACGGTATTACCATAACTTGATGAATAGTAAGATTGAACAACTTGTCCATCTGCTACTGCTACGATTGGCACGTCACCTGTACGCCCGTTCTTACCAATATCAATACCATGGTGCATACGGCCTCCGAATGTCGCACGTGGTCCGTATGTTGAAGTAATTGTACCTGTTGCCGGACGCATAAACCCAGAGTTTGTTACTGCTGGTGCGCTATGCTGTGTATTGTTGCTTGCATTTGAGCTTGAACTAGAATTTGAACTTGAACCAGAACTTCTTGAAGTCGATTGCTGGCTTGCAGCCGCTGCTGCTGCAGCTTCTTCTGCTTTACGCTTCTCTTCTTCTTGACGTTTACGCTCTTGTTCTGCTTCATATTCTGCAAGCTGCTGTTCTAGTGCTGCTTGTTGCTGTTTTAGGATTTCATTTTCATTATCTAAGTTACCAAGATCGGTATGAAGCTCGCCTTCTTTTTGCTCAAGCTGACCGAGAAGACGATCTTTTTCTTGACGTTGTGCTTCAAGTTCAGCACTTAACTCTTCAAGCTCGATTAGCTGCTGCTCTAAATTAGCAAGCTCGCTTTCAACGGTCTCTTTCGCTTCTTCAAGAGCTAAGTGATCTTCCATATGTGCTTCTAGGATACTACGGTCTTGCTGTGCAATAACCGTTAACGCACTGACACGATCAAGGAAATCACCGAAATCTTTTGAACCTAAAATGACTTCTAAATAGTCAATAGATCCGCCAGATTGATACATTGAACGAGCACGATCCTTTAATAGTTCATCACGTTCTGCGATGCGCTCTTCTAAAATAGCAATCTCTTCTTGAAGTTCTTCAATATGAGCACGTGTTTCTTCAATTTCTCCGCGCTTTTCACGAATCTTTTGGTTTGTTTCTGACATCTGCTCATCAATTTCCTGCATTTCAGCATTCACTGACTCGAGTTCCGCCTCAATTTTCTCTAATTCCGCTTCCGTCTGAGTTGCTTTTTCTGAGTTTTGCTGCTGCTCACGTTGAACATCAGAGATTTGTTGTTTAAGTTCACTGTTGGCATGGGCTACATCCATTTTCGGCGAAAATCCAAACGAACTGAATGTAAGTATTGCGGCTGCTGCGACTAATCCGATTCTTCTCCTCATTCGACCTTGCTCCTCCTCATATGTAAGGCAGCAGCAAGAAGCTGCTACCTTTTATTACATTTATTTAGACTTTTAAAAACTTACGAACTGACATTACGCTTCCCCATACACCGATAAACGCTCCGATGCCGACTAACAGAGCAGCGATTTGCCATATATACGGGAATGGCGTTAACAGTGAGAAAAATAACGTTTCAAACTGTGATCCATACGCAGAGTAAAGATAGGAATAACCAAAGCCTAATACGACAATCGGAATTAAGGAACCAACAACACCTAACAGCAGTCCTTCTACAAAGAAAGGCCAGCGGATAAAGCCGTTTGTTGCCCCTACTAGTTTCATAATTTGGATCTCTCGTTTACGTGCGATAATCGTAATTTTAATCGTGTTCGCAATTAAGAACATCGCTGTAAACATCATCCCGACAATGAGAATGACGCCGATGGTTCTAGCAAGATCTGTAAAAGCGAACAAGCGCTCAACAAAATCTTGTCCATAATTCGTTGACTCTACATAAGGCATTTCATCTATTTGCTGAGAAATAGATTCTGTTAATTGCGGACTCGCTGCTCTGACAATGAATGCATCATTAAGCGGGTTTTCCTCTCGAATCGATTCAAAAGCACTTCCTGCTTCATTTAAGCTGTCAATCAACTGATCGAGACCTTCATCCTTACTTAAGAAGGTTACACTCTCTACATTTGGAGTGTTTTCTATTTGAGTTCTTAATTCCTCTTGTTGTTCGGGTGTTGCCGTTAATTCAATGTACGCTCTAATTTCTACATCATCTTCAACACTGCTTGCAAAATTATTGGCATTTAAAATTAAAAGTAAGAACGCTCCTACAACAAGCAGCATGACCGTTACAGCACTAATCGATGCAAACGTCATCCAGCCGTTTCGTCCAAGGTTTTTCGTTCCTTCTTTTACATGACGTCCGAGGGTTCTAAACTTCATAGCCGTAGTCCCCCCTTATTTGATCACGCACTACCCGTCCATTTTCAATCGCTATAACACGCTTTTTGATCGTGTTTACGATATCCTTGTTATGAGTAGCCATCACAACGGTTGTACCGCGGTGATTGATATCTTCTAAGATGTCCATAATTTCCCATGCTGTATCAGGATCAAGGTTCCCTGTAGGCTCGTCTGCAATAAGAACTTCCGGCTGGTTAACAATCGCACGTGCAATCGCTGCACGTTGCTGCTCCCCTCCAGATAATTCATCAGGCAGAGCTCTTGCTTTATGTTTAAGGCGAACGATATCTAATACATCCATCACCTTGCGCTTAATGACTGATGGATCTTCTTCAATAACCTCAAGAGCAAACGCAACATTTTCATAGACTGTAAGACTTGAAAGAAGTTTAAAGTCTTGAAACACTACACCAATTCTGCGGCGCAGATGTGGAATTTGCTTCTCTTTTAAGGTAGACAAGTTCGTCTTATCAATAAATATGTCGCCTCTTGTCGGGCGTTCTTCTCGGTACATCATTTTGATGAATGTTGATTTACCAGCACCGCTGGGTCCAACCACATAAACGAATTCACCTTTATCAATTATTATGTTTATGCCATTAATTGCGGAAACATTGTTTGGATACATTTTCCAAACATCTTTCATTTCGATCAAACCTAATCACTTCCTTGCGTTCAGTCTCTCATGTTGTCTGTTAACCTTCATGATTCCTACGAACGCTGCTTTCATAAGCAACATAATACGGCGCTAGACGCCTGTACTTTTTGTAGAATACGGGCCTTTCTTGTCGGCTCGCTTACCCATTATACCATTTATTAAAACTTGTGCATGTTCATTTATATTACATTTTCGTTTCAACAGATAGCATAATTGTAAAAAAGGATGAGAGGTTTAACGCATTTTTGTCAAAAAAAAGATCTACCCTCATCATGAGAGTAGATCTTATTGCTTATTGAGCTTCAAGCCATGCAGCTAGATTTGCTGCATCTTCATCTTCTAAGTTTTGAGCAGGCATTGCACCTTGCCCGTTATGAATGATGTCTTCGATTTCAGCAGCTGACAAGCCCGTTCCTTCTAGACCAGGACCAGATGCTCCTTGAAGATCGCCGCCGTGACATCCGATACAGCTTTGCTCATATGTAGCACGAGCTGATTCTGCATCGTAATCACCAGCTGTTGCCTCATCTGGAGCCTCATCTGTAGGAGCTTCATCTACTGCTGGAGACTCCTCGTCAACTGGTGGAGCTGCTTCATCTCCGCCGCCACATGCTGTAAGAGCAACGACTACGCCAAGAGCTAATAAAAACTTTTTCATCTGTGTTTCCTCCTTTTTGTTAGAACTAATTGGATAGATTTGGGTAGAAACCCATCACACATTATTATAGCCGATTTATTACCCCTTACGCTCGCTTGAATCCTTCCCCAAGCACCTCTGTGGCATTCGTAACAATGACAAACGCTTTTGGATCAACGGCTCGGACAATTTGTTTCAATTTTGTGACCTCCTGCTGATTGACCACACACATCAGCACAGGACGTTCAGCATCCGTATAGCCGCCATGTCCGCTAAGCTTCGTCACGCCGCGATCGACATCTTTTAAAATGCTTTGGCGAACTTCCTCTTGATGATCAGAGATAATAAGAGCTACCTTTGCATATCCTACCCCCATTTGCACTAAATCAATCGTTTTTCCTGTAACAAATAATGCAATTAAGGCATAAAGTGCTAATTCCAGACTAAAAACGACAGCTGAAGTCGCTACAATCAGGCCGTCAATCACAAATACACATAAGCCGAGCGATACTCCAGTGTACTTATTGAAAATTTGAGCTGCAAGATCTGTTCCGCCTGTACTCGCATTCGCACGGAATACCGTCCCGAGTCCTAAACCGACTCCAATCCCGCCAAACAAAGCCCCGAGTAAAGGATCCTCAATCCCAACTGACCAATCCCTTGAAATAAAAACGACAAACGGCAAAAATATCGTCCCGACTAACGTTTTTATACCGTATTTAAAGCCGCCAAGCATCAGCACCCCTAAAATAAATAAAGGAATATTAAACGCCCATAGCGTATAAGCCGGCTCAAAACCGACAGTATACGTCAGCAGCGTACTAATCCCGCTCACTCCGCCTGATGCGATCTTATTAGGTAGTAAAAATAAGTTAAATGCCAATGCCACGATTGCTGATCCAACTAAAATATACGTATAATCAATCATTCCTTGCATTAAACGGCTGCGTGGCTCAGGCCGTCTTCTTGTGTTCACCATGCTTGTCCCACTCTCTTTTCTTCGTAGTATGTCCTAAATCCTACGGTAGTATAGCACCACGGCCTCATGCTGTAAACGCGAGCTCGTTAATGCGGTGAAGGGATTCACAACACCCGCGCCCCGACTGAGCATCAACAGAAGAACCTCGAGACTGAGCGCTCAGTTGATACAATAACTAAAATAGCGGCGCAATTCCTGCCGACACTGACGCTATAAGTTCCTCAACCGGCGCAATTACGAGTTAATTGCGCCGGTTCAAACTGTAATTGCGTGGGTCGTGTTAATTATTGCGTTGCTGTCTCCTTTTATTGCGTCGCTTCAAGCTATAATTGCGTCGCTCTGCTCCCCGCACCACACCAAAAAAGACTGTTCCCTAAAGAACAGTCTCCCTGCTAGATTACATCTTCAATGATGAACGCAAATATGCATTGATAAATCCGTCTAAATCGCCGTCCATAACGGCATTTGTGTTTCCGATCTCGAAGTTTGTTCGGTGGTCTTTTACAAGACTGTATGGATGGAACACATACGATCGGATCTGGCTCCCCCAGCCGATTTCTTTTTGCTCCCCGCGGATTTCGGCAAGCTCTTGCTGCTGCTTTTCAATCTCTAATTGGTAAAGCTTCGCCTTTAACATCTTCATTGCTTGGTCACGGTTTTTAATCTGTGAGCGTTCGCTTTGACATGTAACAACTGTGTTTGTCGGCAAGTGAGTGATACGGATGGCAGAGTCGGTTGTATTAATATGCTGACCGCCGGCGCCGCTTGCACGGTACGTATCGACTTTTAAGTCCTCGGTGCGGATATCAATTTCCACATTATCATCAAGCTCCGGCATTACTTCGCAGGATACGAAAGATGTGTGACGGCGTCCTGATGAGTCAAACGGAGAAATACGGACGAGGCGGTGAACCCCTTTTTCGGCTTTTAAGTAGCCGTATGCGTTATGTCCTTTAATAAGGAGTGTAACACTTTTCACCCCAGCCTCATCACCTGGCAGGTAATCCATTGTTTCGACTTTAAAGCCGCGCTGTTCAGACCAGCGAGTGTACATACGAAGGAGCATGGATGCCCAGTCTTGTGACTCCGTACCTCCAGCACCTGGGTGCAGCTCAAGAATCGCATTATTTTTATCATATGGCTCACTTAAAAGAAGCTGCAGTTCAAAGTCATTTAGACGAGAGATTAACTCTTTTACTCCTGCTTCAAGTTCTTTTTCAAGCTCTTCATCCGCTTCTTCTTTCACAAGCTCATAGGAGACTTCAAGGTTCTCATACTCTTCTTCAAGCTCTAAAAATACATTTACTTGTTCTTTTAAGCCGTTTGACTCGTTGATCACGGTCTGTGCAGCCTCTTGATCATCCCAGAAGTCCGGGGCAGTCATAAACTCATCAAGCTCAGCCATGCGCTCTTGCTTTGCTTCTAAGTCAAAGAGACCCCCTAAAGTCTGTTAATCGTTTGGCCATTGCTGCTAGTTCTTGCTTCACTTCTACTAATTCCATACGCTCACCTCATTGATTATTTCCCTACATAAATTCATTGCCGAAAAGGCTAAAGGAGCCCGCATAAGCGGGGCTCCATTCAAACCTATATTATGCGTTAGAGCTGTTATTTCCCCGCTCCGCAGCAGTTTTTGTATTTCTTGCCGCTTCCGCAAATGCACGCGTCGTTACGTCCGATCGTTTCGCCTTTACGGATTGGCTTCTTTTTCTTCGGTTCTTGTTTAGATGTATCTTGATGAACTGCTTTTCCTTCAGCTACTTTTTGACGCTCAAGGTTCTGCTGCACTTGTGCCTTCATGATGTACATTGAGATTTCCTCTTCAATAGAAGCAATCATCGCTTCAAACATTTCGAAACCTTCGAAGCGGTATTCACGCAATGGATCGTTTTGCCCGTATGCACGCAGGTGGATCCCTTGGCGCAGCTGATCCATTTGGTCAATATGGTTCATCCATTTACGGTCAACCGTGCGGAGCATAATAACTTTCTCGAACTCACGCATATGTTCAGGTGTGAACTGCTCTTCTTTTTCATTGTAGCGAGCAATCACTTTCTCCGTAATAGCCTCAACCATTTCCTCTGGATCTAAGCCTTTAATATCTTTCTCTTCAAGCTCGCCCTCTTGAAGAAGGTTTGCATTCATATAGTTGACGATCGCCATAAGATCCCAATCCTCTGGCACTTCATTCTCAGGTGTGTGCAGACGGACTGTGCGATCAATGACATCCTTAATCATCGTCTCCACAATTTTACGCAGGTTGTCAGACTCAAGTACTTCCATACGCTGCTTGTAAATGATCTCACGCTGCTCACGCATTACATCATCATATTGAAGGATCTGCTTACGAGCATCGAAGTTGTTACCCTCTACTCGTTTTTGAGCCGTTTCAACCGCACGTGAAACAAGACGGCTTTCAATTGGCTGATCCTCTTCCATGCCAAGACGCTCCATCATAGAACGCATATTATCAGAACCGAAGCGGCGCATTAATTCATCTTCCATTGATAAATAGAATTGAGATGAACCAGGGTCCCCTTGACGACCGGCACGACCACGAAGCTGGTTATCAATACGACGACTCTCATGGCGTTCTGTACCTAAAACATGAAGACCGCCAAGCTCGCGTACACCTTCGCCTAGTTTAATATCTGTACCACGGCCGGCCATGTTCGTTGCGATCGTTACTGCACCTTGTTGACCTGCGCCCTCGATAATTTCAGCCTCACGCTCATGGTTTTTCGCATTTAATACATGATGCGGTACACGGCGTTTATTTAAAAGCTTTGAAACAAGTTCAGATGTCTCAACGCTTACAGTACCAACCAGTACAGGTTGTCCCTTTTTATGGATTTCTTCAATTTCGTTAACAACCGCTCTAAACTTCGCTTCCATCGTCTTATAGATAAGATCCGGCTTATCAATACGGGCAATTGGTTTGTTGGTTGGAATCACCATAACGTCCATGCCGTAAATGTTGCGGAATTCTTCTTCTTCCGTCTTCGCAGTACCAGTCATACCGGCAAGCTTCTCATACATACGGAAGTAGTTTTGGAATGTAATTGAAGCAAGTGTCATGCTCTCGCGCTGGATCTGCATGCCTTCTTTTGCTTCAATCGCTTGGTGAAGACCATCACTATAGCGGCGGCCTTTCATCAGACGGCCTGTGAATTGGTCAACAATCACCACTTCACCGTCTTCCACCACATAGTCCCCGTCACGCTGCATAACGACATGTGCTTTTAATGATTGATTTAAATGGTGGTTTAACTGAACATGCTTCTGATCATATAAGTTCTCGATTCCAAACGCACGCTCTGCTTTTGAAACCCCTTCTTCTGTCAGCTGAACCGCTTTTGTTTTTTCATCAAACGTGTAATCTTCCTCTGCCTTTAACACGCGGATAAATGAGTTTGCCTGCGTGTACAGCTGGGTTGAACGTTCAACTGATCCAGAAATAATTAACGGTGTTCTTGCTTCATCGACTAAGATCGAGTCAACCTCATCGACAAGAGCAAAGTGAAGCGGACGCTGTACCATCTGCTCTTTATAGAGAACCATGTTGTCACGAAGATAATCAAAGCCTAGCTCGTTGTTTGTGCTGTACGTAATATCTGCACGATACGCTTCTGCTTTTTCTTCTTTTGTAAGACCCGATTCATTCAGCCCGACAGTCAGCCCTAAGAAACGGTATAACTCACCCATCGTTTCGCAGTCACGGCGAGCTAAGTATTCATTGACGGTCACAACATGAACGCCTTTTCCTGTTAACGCATTTAAATAAACAGGGAGTGTTCCAACTAATGTTTTACCTTCCCCTGTTTTCATTTCTGAAATATTTCCTTGATGCAGTGCAATACCGCCTAATAGCTGGACGCGGTAAGGTGTCATACGAAGGACACGTGTTGAAGCTTCGCGAACGGTTGCGAAGGCTTCTGGTAATAAATCATCTAGTTTTTCGCCTTTTTCAAGACGCTCTTTAAATTCAAACGTTTTCTTTTGAAGACCATCATCTGATAGCTTTTTCATATCATCGGCTAGCGCATCAATTTGGTCCACGATCTTTTCGTTTTTCTTTACTTGACGCTGACTTGGATCACCGATGACTTTTTTAAGTAGTCCTAGCATTGAATTCGCCCTCTCTTCATTCAGCTCATAACAACAACTTTCTATGAACGTGAAGCTTTATCTCGCATATGCTCAATTTTAACAGGTTAAATCTGCCCTTACAAGGTAATTACCGCTACGGTGCCTAGAAGATGTCGACACGAACCCGCCTTACAGTCAGTGAATCGACAGCATGACTCGTTGATCAAGTAAAACTTTATTAAATAGTGAGAGATTACTTCAGCCTTTACTGAACCTTAGCCTTTCTTGTTATTCACCAAGCTTCTAATTTTGGTTCCCTGCACCCAATATACGGAATAAACTCATTTTCTTGAACGCTTTCATTTGATATAGTAAAGGAAATTGTAAAAAAAATGAGGAAATTCTGATGAAGAACCCGCTTAGCTATTTTAAAAAGGAGAAACCGTACCAACTGCGAACACTCATCATCCTATTAGTATCGATAGTGGTCGTTAGTTCACTGCTTTTAACCGGCCTTCTCGTTGCTTATGATACAGCCCAGCGCAGCGAGCGGACACTTGAAGAGAAAGCACGGACCATCGCGGCCACCATCGGGCAGACTCCAGATGTCATTTACGGCCTGCGAAACGGGGATCAAGATGGTTCTGTACAAGCCTTTACAAAAGAGGTTCAAGACCTGACAGATGTACATTATATTGTCGTCATGGACATGAACAGTATCCGGCTTTCACACCCAAATGAAGAATTAATAGGTGAGAGATTTGTCGGCGGTGATGAGGACCGTGCCTTGCAAGGCGAATCCTATACGTCGGTTGCCGAAGGAACATTAGGAGAATCAATGCGTGCCTTCGTACCGGTCTATGACGGAGATGAACAAATCGGCGTTGTCTCTACCGGTATTTTGCAAAGCCAGATCCGCTCAACGATCATTGAAGGTCAAACAAGCATCATTTACGGCCTTATTCTCGGTTTATTAGCTGGATTGATCGGGGCCCTGTTTTTAGCCCAGAAGATTAAAAATGTCTTAAACGGACTTGAACCGAGTGAAATATCACAGCTGCTTAAAGAACGCGAGGCAATGCTCGCTTCTGTTCGGGAAGGGATTATTGCGATTGATGAAAAAGGGGTGATTGTGGTTGCAAACCGCGCCGCACTCAGCATGTTTGAACGTGCCGGGCTTAAGGGTAACCCTTTAGGACAGCATGTCGCATCCTACATGCCTAACTCACGCCTGCATGAAGTATTAGTCCATAAAGAGATGAAATTAGACCAAGCGGAAAAACTGAATAAGCTCGATATAGTCATTAATCATGTCCCTGTTAAAACGTCCGGCCGATTAGTCGGCGCTTTGGCTACCTTCCGTGATAAAACAGAACTGACAATGATGCTAGAGCAATTATCCGGTGCGAAAACATATGCTGAAACACTGCGCAGCCACACCCATGAATTTATGAATAAACTTCATGTTATCTCGGCGATGGTTTTTACCGAGTCTTATGATGAGCTGCAATCTTACATTCAAACGATCTCTGACTTCTATCAAAAAGATGTCGGCTGGATCTCAGACTACGTGAAGGATCCTGTCTTAGCAGGCTACCTTCTAAACAAATTAAGTTTCCTAGAAGAGCAAGGCGTCGAAGTTGATTTATGCGGTGAGATGCCGTGGCCTTCGATTAGACAAGCTGAGGTCCTTGATTCCTTAATTACCGTCATCGGCAACTCGCTCGATAACGCCTATGAAGCGATCAAAGAGCAAGATGTGCAGGAATTGTATATTGACGTTTCCTATTCCGAAGATGGTTACTTGGAATGGACCGTAGAAGATAACGGACCGGGGCTTGATGAAGACCATCCGAGAAATTGGCTGGAGAAAAAGCAAACGACAAAAAGCGGCGACCGCGGCTATGGCATGTATCTAATTAATGAAGCAATCCGCCGTACAAACGGAGAGCTTGAAATTGATTCACAGAAAGGAGAAGGAATGACGTTTAAGGCACGCATTCCCTACACCAATCATGATACGAGTACTCATTATTGAAGATGACCCGATGGTAGCTAAGTTTAATGCGATCTTCGTTGAAAGAATTCCAGAGTTTAAGCTTGTTGGCGTCGCGCGCGGCATCGAGGAAGGCTGGACCTATTTAAACGAAGAAGCTGTTGATTTAATTTTACTAGATGTATATATGACGAATGAGAACGGGCTGGATCTATTAATGGAACTGCGGCGCGAGAATCATCCGGTCGATGTGATCGTCGTCTCCTCCGCCAATGACCGCGGCTCGATTCAAACCGCCCTCCGTTTTGGTGCGGTGGACTATTTAATTAAGCCATTTGAATTTGATCGTTTTCAAGATGCGCTCTTGCGCTATAAGCAGACCTTTCAAGATATGAAAAAAGAAGCCATCCAGCAAGAAGAGGTTGATCGTTTATTTTTAACAAAAGGCAATTCAAATAAAGATGTCCCAAAAGCCGACCTCCCCTTGCCAAAAGGAATCACAAAAGAAACGTACATACGCGTGCTGCGGGAAATTAATAAGCATAGCGACTGGTTCTCAACCAATGATCTAGTAGAAGCAACCGGGATATCCCGAGTATCTTTGCGTAAGTACCTTCAATATTTAACAAACTCCGATATTCTCCTGTTCGATGTCGATTATCAGCGCACCGGGCGCCCGCTGCATCAATATAAGCTGACCAACCAAGGCTATGATTATATTGTGAGTGTGTTAAAGGAAGAGAAATAAACGGGAACTGCCGTGTTTGCGGCAGTTTTTTAGTTTGGTGCGTTGTTTTATGCGGGAGGACTGAGCACTCAGCAGGGGTTTTTTTAGCAAATTTGTTGTGTTTTTTAGCAAAGGCGTCATTTATTCTAGCAAACTAGGTGACTTTTCTAGCAAATCTTTCAATTATTTCAGCAAATACTAACAAATATTGGAACACACCTACTTAATCTCACTTTCTTTAGTTACAAAACCCTGCATAATAGTTTCTAAAACTGTACGATAAGACTCAAATGATTCAGAATATAAAGAAAGAAACCGCTTTCAAGAGAGGGAGGCTTTAAACATGAAAAATATGGTAGCGAATGTTTGGAACGGCCTATGGCACTCACACCGTCAAACGAAAAAACTACTCAATGTCTTTTCCTATCAAAAAGGATCAGCTGCAAAAGCTGCACATGCAAGCGCCACAAGCTCACGTGAAGGGCAGTCAATGCAGCCGGGTTATAATGATAACGAACCAAAAAAATCCTATTCAAAAGCACAAATGATCGGCCTGGTCCTAGGTCCGGCACTCTTTTTACTTACGATCTTATTCTTCTCTCCGGAAGGATTAAGCTTTGAAGCAAGAGCTGTTCTTGCAATAACGTTATGGGTAGCCACATGGTGGATCACCGAGGCGATTCCAATTCCGGCAACGTCGATCCTGCCGATATTCTTACTGCCAATTACCGGCGCACTTGATGGGGGGACCGTAACATCTGCATATGGCGACGATATCATTTTCTTATTCCTAGGTGGTTTCTTTATTGCCACGGCGATGGAAAAATGGAACCTCCACAAGCGTATGGCTCTAGCGATTATCGCTTTTATCGGAACAAGCACACAACGTATTTTACTTGGATTTATGATTGCAACAGCGTTTTTATCAATGTGGGTATCGAATACGGCAGCCGTTATGATGATGGTGCCGATGGGACTTGCTATCACGGCTCAGGTAGCAGCAGCTCTTAAAGGAAAGCCTGAAGAGCGCGACTTGCCGAAATTTGAAAAAGCGCTGATCTTTGGTGTAGGTTATGCCGGTACAATCGGTGGTCTTGGTACATTAATCGGGACGCCGCCAAATATTATTTTAGCAGCACAAGCACAGCAATTATTTGATGTTGAAATTTCATTTGCACGATGGATGTTGGTCGGGGTACCTGTTGTTATTCTTCTATTAGTCATTGCGTGGATGTACCTTGGACGCATGGCATTTAAGATGAGCATTAAAGGTCTTCCTGGAGGCAAAAACTTAATTCAAAACGAACGTACGAAGCTTGGAAAAACGTCATTTGAAGAAAAAGCAGTGGCTGCTGTCTTCACATTTGCCGCATTCATGTGGATCTCCCGCGAATTCATCTGGGTCGATCTTGTTCCTGAATTACGTGATGGTATGATTGCCGTATTAGCAGCTGTTATGCTGTTTGTCATTCCAACTTCACGTAAATTTGGTTCTCGTATTTTAGAATGGAAAGATTCTCGTGATATTCCTTGGGGCGTGCTTCTTCTATTCGGTGGCGGTCTTGCAATTGCTGCTGGATTTAGAGAAACGGGTTTATCTGATTGGATGGGTACGCAGCTGACAGTGCTTGACGGCTTACACCTAATCGTCATGATTGCTGCAACAGCGCTGTTCGTTCTATTCTTAACAGAGATCACATCAAACACAGCAACAGCGACAATGATCATTCCAGTTGTTGCGTCGCTTGCACTTGCGTTAAATATTCACCCATTTGCCCTTATGATTCCTTGTGCGATGGCTGCTAACTGTGCATTCATGCTTCCGGTTGGTACACCGCCAAATGCAATCATTTTCGGTACGGGTAAATTAAAAATCATCGAGATGGTACGAGTCGGGTTCTTAATTAACTTGATTGCTGCCTTCCTTATCGTCCTTGCCGTGTACTTCATGGTGCCGCTATTCTGGGGCATTGATCTAAATGTAGTACCAGCTGGATTCAGTTTATAAGTACAAAGAGGAAATCACCTTTTCTAGGCGATTTCCTCTTTTTTCATTTAGACATCCTTCCAACTTGGCACCCCTTGCATATCGTGGTGATTAAGAAGGAGGTCATCATATGTATCGAAATCAACGCAGTATCAATTGGGGGGTGGACTCGGCCGCAGCTGTCACACAAGAGCTGTATGAGTGCGTCACCTCCTCGTACGGACAGCCTGACTTTTGGGGCCGCTACCTAACCACGATTGAAAATGTAAGTGACGGTCTGACTCCTGAAGAGATACGCTTTATCCGCGATCAAGGGATAAAGATTATGCCGATCTACAATAATTTCAGTGAAGCAGTCGGCGAACGTGCCGGAGCAGTGGCCGCTCGAAATGCGATCTTCCAAGCAAGACGGCTCGGTATTTTAGAAGGCAGCTTCATTTTCGCTAATATTAAAAACTTCTTCAATGTGGATCCAGCATGGCTGATTGCTTGGTCCGAAGCGTTTTACACGAGTCCTTACCGTCCAGGCTTTTTCGGCGATCCGGTAGAAGGCGGTTTTAATGAAGCGTATTGTAATGCGTCTGAAGCAAGCGAGAGCATCCGCCAGCAAGCAGTCATCTTAAGCGCGGAGCCAGAGCCCGGCACAACGCCTAAAAACCGAATTCCGCGCTATAATCCAGCCAGACCGGATTGTGATGCCAATGTTTGGGCATGGCAATACGGCCGCGACTCAGAAAACTGTCCAATTGATACCGTCTTAATGGAAACAAGGCTATACGAGGCCCTAGGGTAGAGATTAACGCAATTAGGACCTAATAAGCGCATTTAATCACCCAACCAGCGCAGTCCAAGCTTAGACTCACGCATATCTGCCGGCAACCGACGCAATAGCACAAGCAATCCATCCAATAACCAGCCAGACAGACGCAATCTCCTCCCCCACCCCATACACAAAACAAAGGAGCACAGCTGGTGAGCTGCACTCCTTTTCACGTTATTTTAAGCTTCTGGCTCAATTAAGCCGTACTTACCGTCTTTACGACGGTAGACAACGCTTGTATCGCCATTTACTGCATTTGAGAAGACGAAGAAATTATGGCCTAACATATCCATTTGTAAAATCGCTTCTTCTGCATCCATCGGCTTTAAGTTAAAGCGCTTTTTACGAACCACTTCGATTTCATCATCATCCGGCTCGACTTCTTCCTGCTCAAGAGGCTCTAACTCATTCTTGAACATATATTTTAAGCTTCCTTCTTGACGGAACTTACGGTTTACCTTTGTTTTGTGCTTGCGGATTTGTCTTTCAAGCTTTTCAATCACATTATCAATAGCAGCATACATGTCGGTATGAGTTTCCTCACCACGTAGTAAGAGCTGCGGCATTGGGATTGTAATCTCAATAATATGCTGGTTATTTAACACCTGCATGCGTACATTGACATCCGCTACAGGGGTAGTGTCAAAATAACGCTCGAGCTTCCCAACCTTTTTCTCAACATAGTCGCGTAATGCTGGAGTTACTTCGATGTTTTCGCCACGAATATTATAATTCATAAAGAACTCCTCCTTTTCTATGTACTTAATATTCTACATACCCTTTATCTATTCCTTCTTAAACCTTTAAAAAGATTTAATAATGTGACAACATTCTACATAGCCGTTCATACGGTGTTCACATAACGCAAGTACCCCACCAATCCCATGGCGCAGAAACCTTTCTACGCAAGAACTTGCCACATCTATAACATTTCCAAAATTGATCCACACACACATACCAAAACTTCCCTCATTCGACAAACGTGATTGAAAACAATGGGATAAGCTATCTTGAAAAAGTAAAAACCCATCCCGAAACCGGAATGGGTTGAATCGTTATAGCTATAGTTCATTTCCTGCCCAGGAATGTGAATTAAAGCTTAACTACGTTTGCAGCTTGAGGTCCGCGAGCACCTTCAACAATTTCAAACTCAACGTCTTGACCTTCGTCTAGAGACTTGAATCCATCAGAATTGATAGCTGAGAAGTGTACGAATACGTCGTCTCCATCTTCACGCTCGATAAAACCGAAACCTTTTTCTGCATTAAACCATTTTACTTTTCCTTGCATGTTTTCACATTCCCTTCGTAACTTAATTCATGTGGAATAATTTCCACACTTTTACTATAGCAGCGTCAGATTCTGTTGTCAAACGGTTTCATCTTTAATTTACAGAAAAAATAGTAAATTTAGAAAATACAATACTAAAATAGTTGTAAACGTTTGCTTTTTTACGTTTCGTTTTACCTAAATCAGGGAATATTCCACTGTCTCTACTATGTCCTTCCTCTTATTCTTTTCATGAGCAGAAAGAATGATTTCCCTTCTTTTTACCAAATGATTATAAGAATGACCTATCATCAATTGGTACTCTCTGGTAAAATGGAACATGACATATGGAGCAACAACACAAAGGGGATGAACAAATGAAAAAAATGAAATGGCTAGGTGCTGGTATTGCTGCTGTGATGATCATGACAGGTTGTAATGAAAGCTCTACAACAGAAGTAGTTGAACCAGAAGAAGTAGAAGCGGCTGAACCTGCTGAGGGAGAGGAACCTGCTGAAGAGCCGGCAGCTGAAGAAGCAGAACCTGCTGAAGAAGAATTGAGTGAGGAGCTTACAGTAGAAGATGTTTTAGCTAAATCAATTGAAGCAATGAACGGTGTTGAAAGCTTCTCTACTGAGATGGAAGTCGATCAAGAAACGACACTAGGTGAGGAAGAGACCATTGCAACGAAAATGACAATGAAAATGGATGCAACACAAAATCCATTTGGCCTCTATCAAGAAACGTCTATGCAAGTTCCTGATTTTGATGAAGGTGACTTAATGGCGAAAGTATACTTTACGGAAGACGGCGCATATATGAATGACGGCATGGAAGATGTGTGGTTCAAGTATCCAGATGACTTCACACAAGATTTGCTTGCCCTTCAAGAAATGCAAATGCAGCCTGAAGAGCAGCTTGAGATCTTAAAAAGCTATTCTGAGA
The DNA here is from genome assembly GCF_029094545.1 of Alkalihalophilus pseudofirmus. Classification (NCBI taxonomy): domain Bacteria; kingdom Bacillati; phylum Bacillota; class Bacilli; order Caryophanales; family Bacillaceae; genus Alkalihalophilus; species Alkalihalophilus pseudofirmus. The sequence goes on from NZ_CP117835.1 coordinate 3,596,142, forward strand.
ATTTAACAATGACAGAGGATGGCGATCACTACGTTATTACAGTGGAAGGATCTGACCAGACGATTGATCAAATGGCTGACCAGCTAAATATGATGTTTGGCGAAAACTTAGGCGAAGGTTTCGGTGAGTTAACATCAATGATGGACATTACGCAGCTAGATTACACGCTTCACATCAATAAAGAAACATTCTATCAAGAAGCAATCGATATGATGATGGAATTCTCAATGGAAGCTGAAGGCGAGAAGATCTCGATGATTCAGCATTCAACAGGAACATTCTCAAACTTCAACGAAATTGAAAACATTGAAGTCCCACAAGAAATCATTGATTCTGCAGAAGAATTAGACCTTGATTTCGGCGGCTTTGAAGACTTTGATGAGACAGAGTTTGAGCTAGAGGAAGAAGAAACAGAATAATAATTGTTTGGCAGCGTATCTTTATGCGCTGCTTTTTATTGCATAGAAAGCAAATTTTTTTGTATAATAGATCTAACAGAACAAAACGAAAAAAGCAGGGTGCGGCAAACACCCTGCAAACGCAACTACATGTCGCTAATGGAGCGACTGACCATCAGGTTATTGCATAGAAATAGCTCACCTTACTGGCAGGCAGGGTGGCTATTTCTTTTTGTTTAACTCCACGACGATCGTGATCACTAAGCCGAGTACTGAAACGAGCACAACAATCATTTGTGCCGATAAACTAAGCGCCTCGTATGTCGTAATAAGCATCACCCCCTTTCATAAAGGGAGTTCAGCCGCCACCTTGCTTATGCAGTTGCTCCTCTTAGTATACCAAGCATGCACCCCTCTTTTCACCACAAAAAAGCACAAGCTCCCAAATAAGGAACTTATGCTCATGTTCTAACACCTTCTATTCAATAAATACATATACCTGCTCGCCCTCGATCTCTACGTCATAGCGGTTCACACAGCCTTGATCCGGCGCCTGCACCTGTCCGTCACGAACGTTCACCTTCCAATCATGCAGCGGGCAAAAGACGTGTTCACCGCTGACAATTCCTTCTGAAAGTGGTCCTCCTTTATGGGGACATTTATTCTCGACGGCATGAACGGTGTGGTCTTCTTGTTTAAACAAAGCAAGCTCAATGCCTTCTACCTTTACTCGTTTTCCGATCCCGACTGAGAGCTCTTGAATTGTGGCTACCAATACCTTTCTTACGCTGTTTACTGTACTCATAGGTCTCCTCCTTAGGACATCGTCACATGCGTTTTTTGATATTCTTTTTGCTTCTCTTCATTTTCAACGATTTCTTTCCACGGATCTTTTCCAGTCGATAAAGCAATCTCCAAGCGCTCGATTAAAGCATTTCGCCCTTCAACATCTTCTAAGACAACCTGCTTCATATGATCAAGTCCGACTCGCTCCACAAAATGAGAGGTACGCTCGAGGTAGCGGGCGTGTTCGCGGTAATACTGCAGGAAGGCACTGATCGTAACAATGATCTCCTCTTTCGTTTTCACTTTACAGAACAAGTCGCCGCCGCGCAGGTCGACCCCGCCATTGCCGCCGACATAAAGCTCCCAAGCTCCTTCGACGCCGACAACACCAAAATCTTTGATCCCTGATTCGGCACAGTTTCTCGGACAAGCTGAGACAGCCATTTTCACTTTATGAGGGGTGTTGATGTATTCAAATTTCTTCTCAAGCTCTATGCCAAGACCAATGGAATCCTGCGTACCGAAACGACAGAACTGCTCGCCGACACAGGTTTTCACGGTACGAAGCGCTTTGGCATAAGCCGAACCGGATCTCATCCCTAGATCACTCCACACTTTCGGCAGGTCTTCTTTTTCTACGCCAAATAAGTCGATACGCTGTCCGCCAGTTACTTTCAGGAGAGGAACGCTGTACTTATCTGCCACATCAGCAATTTTGCGGAGCTGATCGGCATTCGTTACGCCGCCGTACATCCTCGGCACAACCGTAAATGTCCCATTATGATTGATGTTGGCATGAACCCGCTCATTAACAAAACGAGAAGACGGATCATCAGCATTTTTAATCGGATCAACCATTTGCAGATAGTAGTTGATCGCCGGACGACACTTCGAACAGCCTTCATCCGATTCCCAGCCAAGTACATTCATCACTTCTCGCGGGTGCGATAACCCAAGCTCGCGGATCTCAGCTACAACCTCCTCATGGGTGTATTCCGTACAGCCGCACATCGGTTCTTTCACATTTCCAACTTCTTCACCCGTCGTTAACTCCAATAAATCAGCAACCAATGGCTTACACCCTCCGCAGGATCGGCCGGCATTCGTACATTGCTTCACCTGCTCCACAGACTGCAAGCCAAGGTCGGTTATCGCCGTACAAATCTCTCCTTTTGAGACACCGTTACAGCCGCAGATCGTTTCTCCATCCGCCATCGCAACAACTGGACTCACTTTTGAATCCGAGGAAGATTCAGACGGCAGGATCGCCACTTTGCTCATTTGAGAAATGTCTTCTCCGCTCCTCATCATATTTAACAGCCGCGGGGAATCCCCGGTATCACCGAACAGGACGGCCCCGACTACTTTGTTGTCTTGAACGACGACCTTCTTATAAATGCCTTCAAACTCATCATGCACGCGAATGGCTTTTGTTTTTTCATTATCTTGAAACACCCCGGCTGAGAACACGTCGACTCCTGATACTTTTAACTGGGTATAAACAATCGACCCTTTATAGCCTGGTTCTGATGCAGCATCCGCGGAACAAAGATGGGCAGCAAGCACTTTGCCTTGTTCATAAAGAGGCGCAACCAAACCGTACGCAATCCCACGGTGCTCGGCACATTCCCCGACCGCATATACATTTTCAGCACTTGTCTGCATATAGTCATTAACGAGAATGGCACGTTCTGTCTTTAGGCCGCTTTTCTTCCCTAACTCAATATTCGGTTTGATCCCGACAGCCATGACGACTAGGTCGGTTTTAAGACTCGAGCCATCTGTAAACCGCACCTCTTCTACACGATCTCTGCCTATTATCTGCTCGGTATTTTTCTTTAAATGGAATCTCATCCCTTGTGCTTCTAACTCCTCTTTCAGCATATTCGAAGCAGGCTCATCGAGTTGTCTTTCCATTAGGAAATCTGCTATATGAATAACATCTACTTCCATATTTAAATTTAACAGCCCCCTTGCAGCTTCAAGTCCAAGTAACCCCCCGCCGATTACAACTGCTTTTTTATAGTTTTTTGAGGTCTCAATCATCGTTTCACAGTCTTTAATGTTACGAAACGCAATAACTCCTTCTTTATCCGCCCCCGGCAGCGGAAGCATAAATGGATTCGAACCTGTTGCCATAATCAACTTGTCATAGCTTTGGACAATCCCTTTCTCGCTGTAAACGACTTGCTTTTTCGTATCGACTTTCTTCACTGCATCTCCTGTATGCAGCGTGATTTGATTCTCTGCGTACCACTCATATGAATTTAGGACAATATCATCAACACTCGCATCCCCTTGCAGCACAGATGACAACATAATGCGGTTGTAGTTTGGATGAGGCTCTTCGCCAAAGACTATGATATCAAAGCGATCTGGATCGTTTTTCAACACTTCTTCAATCGTTCGAATTCCTGCCATCCCATTCCCAATCAGAACTAGTTTCTCTCGCATCAAGCTAAACCTCTCCTTTTTTAGGTTCTATATAGTTAGAAGCTAATTTTCTTATAAGGTATTAATCAGCTTCCTTTTGCCAAGGCGTCGTTGTCCAGTAAAGTTAAAGCGATCTCCTCTGATGTGCTTTCTTCCTCCAGCACGTGATCTGGCATGAGGTTAATTTCTGCAAGCCTCTTACTCGCTGCAGTCCCCCTGCATATCACCCGAAGCTTATCTGA